>NZ_CP152052.1:1151250-1885000 GCF_038637725.1 Psychrobacillus sp. FSL H8-0483 | reverse complement strand
ATTTGTCTTCCCTCTTTGAACCTGTCCAATAAGTAGACAATGACGATTTTTCTTAAAGTCAATAGAAATTGGAAGCACTGTATCCTCATCCAACCCAATCGGAATGACTCCATCTTTTTTCTTTCCATCCAAGTAGAAGGAGAAATTTGTAGATGTAAGCTCGAGCGGGAGCATCGGAATTGGTTTCGGAAGATTTTCTTCCAAGTATCGCTTTCGTAAATTACTCACTTTTACCTTAATGGACTCCAATACTTCATAGTCATCTGCTCCACTAGCAGGTAGGTAAATTTGCGCAAAGTAAGCATCCTCTTTTTTCAGAATGGCTCTACCTGGAAATGGTTCTAAGTCAAACGGTACACGACCGATTACTGTAAATGACTCCGTAGTATCCATTAAATAATGAACAATCTTCGTTTTTAAGTTATTCATTAAGGACTGTCTAACTGATTGAACTCTTGTCGCAGCCACAAACAAATAAATTCCAAGTGATTGACCATCTCGACCAAATTGAATTAGTTGAGCCTCTAACTCTTCCATTTCTTCACGGACAATATCATAATTATCTACGACAATATACAGAAGAGGTAACGACGAAGTTGATAGCTTATTGTACATATGGATGTTACTAACCTCTGATTGCTGGAAGGCAATTTTTCGCTTAGCAATCTCTTCTTTTATAAGCTTAACTAGTTTATCTCTTTTCAGTTCTTCATCAATCGTGAAATAATCCGCGGTATGCGGGAGCTGTCTAAGTGGTAGTAGTGATCCATTTCCGTAATCGAGCAAGTAAAAGTTCGCTTCTTCTGGAGATAGGTTTTCCGCAAGTCCCAATATTGTAGTAAGTAATGTATAGGATTTTCCATAGCCTGAGGAACCAAACACTCCAAGATTTCCATCCTTCGTCCAGTTATAAGTAATTGGTGTCTGACTTTGTTTATCTGGTTCGTCAATCATTCCTATAGGAAAACCAAATTGACTAGTAGATACATCTAATTGCTTTTCAAGACGGAATCCTAATGGCTCTAACCAAGGACTGGCTACTTTTCGAATATTCAAATCAGCAGTTGTCTCCGCAATTTTCGCTGTCACTGCTTCCATTTCTGTCATTCCTCTAGATTTCTTTTTCACATTTGTTGCTATACCAGAAAGTGGGTACAAGCCGAGATCTGTGACAATTGCCACGTCATCTTCTCCCTCTAGCACTTCTTCCTTGTAAGGGGCCCCGCTCCATGCAGATTGGAATAGCTCATACACTTCATTATTTCCAACCTGCAGATAACCGCGACCCGTTACGGTGATAGATGCGGCATCCCCGTTTTTCAGGATTTCTTTACTATCCGATGCATCCTGTACCTTTAATGCAACTCGGAATCTTGCATTACTCCAAATTTGTTCGTCTATAACTCCTCCGGGCTTTTGAGTAGCTAAAATTAGATGTACTCCTAAACTTCTTCCAATGCGAGCTGTACTCACAAGCTCTCGTATAAATTCAGGTTCCTCTCGTTTTAACTCCGCAAATTCATCAGAAATGAGGAATAAATGAGGAAGTGGTTCCATCGCCCTTCCTTCTTTATATAGTGTCGTGTAATCATCAATATGCGTAACGACGTACTGATCAAACAGTCGCTGCCTTCGTTTAAGCTCACTATTTATAGAAGCAAGTGCTCGCATACTAAAGTTTTTACTGCCTTCAATATTCGTAATTGTTCCCAATAAATGCGGGATATGCTTGAAAGGCTGTGCCATTCCTCCACCTTTGTAGTCTATCAATAAGAAAGCTACTTCATGTGGATGATAATGAACTGCAAGTGATAATATATACGTCTGTAAAAATTCACTTTTTCCCGAACCCGTTGTACCTGCTAATAAACCATGAGGACCATGCGCCTTCTCATGCAAATTTAATGCAACAAGTTCATTTTTTCCTTTAAAACCAATCGGAACAGCAAGTGATTTAGCTGACTCGTTCAATGCCCAATTTCGGGCTATTGGAACATCCTCAATATCCTTAACGCCGAACATCTCTAGAAAACTAACCGAGTTAGGTATAGAGTTTTTTATACCTATTTGATGGTTCAAAGTTCGAAGCATTCGTGTAAATCGTTCGTTGGTCGTAGCATCAAATTCGTCTAAATTGAATGCAATATCTACCGCCTTGCCTGCCTCAATGAGGATATCCCCTTCGCGTTTGTTTACGTATCGAATAAGTGTGTGCACATTCTCAGTCATTCGTTCCTGAGCAGATTCTGCGAAAATAACCGATATTCCAAGGTCTTTTGTATGTTTGCTTTCTAAGTATTCCAAGATGACATGCTCTGCAAGCAATGAGTAATCCGAAACGAAGAAAACTAAATGTGGGGCAAATATTGTTTTACCCTTCTGATCATCTATATCTCGCTCGCGAATAATTTCATATAACGAAGACAATAATTGATCTCTTGTTTCCTCGTTATGTATCAAACCTCTAGCATGCATATGCGGCAGCTTAAAATGGGGTAGCCATTTCATCCATTCTACATCGGCATATTCCTCATGATTGAAAATATATATAAATCTTGTATCATGGTAACTTTGAGAAAATGCCAACTGACCAATTATTTGCTGTAGCTCGCGCTTAATAACTGATTCTTTGCCAGTTAAGCCTAAAATACCTTCGGATAATTTCGTTGTAATTGGCGCAGAAGGAATCTCTTTGTAAACCTGTTCCATTCGCTGGGCTTGTTCGAGCAAATCATCTATTTCTCTATTAGCTAAATCACCAGAGGATAGTTTAATATCATAGCTAGCTTTTACACTTCCAGTTCCTAATCTGAACTCTAAAAAGTCATGGCTCTCAAGTGATCTTTCCCAAATTCTACTGGATAAATCATTGGTCATTTGTTTCATTTCTTCAAAACTAGGGAAATGATAGTTCAACACTTTCTTTTGTTTCTCGGCAAGCTCATAAAGCTCTTCTCTCATGTTCTCTAAATATGCTTTATACACCCGGCGCCTTTTCTCCGCATTCTGCTTATGCTTCTTTTTGTCACGGAAATACTGAACAGTAGAGGTAACTAGTACTGTTAAAAACATTGTAATTGAAATAATAACGAAAATTCCTCTTGGTATAAAAATTGCTACAAGTGCCATAACAACGAGCATCACAAGTGGTGGAGCTATAATGAGCCATAATCCTCTTCCGGAATCATCTGTTTCTTGGGTCGGAAATGTTAATGAAATTTTGTCATCTGGAAGGTCATAAATCATTCTTGGCGTACGACGATAATCAGGATACATCTGTAGAATTTCCGACTCAGGAACATCTATAATAGATAATTTCGTATCATAAGGAATTGATGCAGTTACCTCTAGTAGGTCTTTTTGGAGTAATTTCATTTCCATGAATGCCCACTGAAGTATATCTCCATCAGCAAGAACCGTGTTAGATTCCACTAACTTACCGTTTACATATAAAGGACAGCCGAAGTCTTTCTTTATAATCCATCCATCGTTTATTTTATTTAGGGAGAAATGTCCAGACTCTACTCTTGGAAAACTTGTTTTCAGTCTTTGAAATGTCGCGATTTCTAATTGGGTATCAAATGAAACTTCATTGTCAAAGTCTATAAAGTAAGTTTTAGAAGTTATTGGAGTAGACGAAGTATACAAATGAAGCACTTTTTCTTTCTGTTCAATCGTAAGACCCTCATCGTCTGTGATCCTTCCAAAAGATTTATCTCCACTATAAACAACGAGCACATTATCCTCCTTTTTTAATGTAAAAGGACCATTCCCAAAAGGAAATGTCAGTATCGTAATATCATGTTCTATGGCAGAACCAATAGTTAAAGATGTAATGTCACTTTCTGGTAGAGTTATCCGCTGATAATTTTCGTCGTAAAACAACCATAGTTGTTGCAATAGCCACACCTTCTTTCAACTACTTTAGAATTTTAACTATCCATAATTTCTTACTTTGTTTGATCTGTTTGCTGCTGTTTTTCTTGTTGTTCCTTTTGCTTCTTTTCTAGCTCTTGTTGTTCTTTTTGTTTTTGTTCCAGTTCTTGCTGTTCTTTTTGTTTTAGTTCCAGTTCTTGCTGTTCTTTTTGTTTTTGTTCCAGTTCTTGCTGTTCCTGTTGTTCTTTTTCTAGTTCTTGCTGCTCTTGTTCTTCCTGTTCTTGTCGTTCTTGTTCTTCCATTTCTTCCATTAACTTTTCGTATTCCTCTACTTCTTGATCAATTTCGTTTAGCTGTTCTTGCATTTCTTCACCAGTTAAATCTTTATCTGCCTTTACTTCTTCTCTTAACTTCAACAAAGCATAGGTGATTAACTCGCCATCTTCCATTGCTCTTGCAATATCTACAGCATTTTCCGCCTCTCCACGACCGAGATAAATCCAATATCTTAAATAATCTGCATCGGTTTGCAATGTAATATTAGAAAGCACATTTTCTTTTTGTTCTTCATCCAAGCGTTCGTTGGTAACAGATGAGTACGCAAGTTCGTAAAGAACAATATATGGCATGGACTTAACGCTATAAGGGCTTAAAGTTGTTACTACTTGGCTGTAGTTTTGACCGAGGAAGGATGCTTGACTATCTATATAGCTTTTCGTTTTTGGCTTTTCATGTACAAAATATATGATTGTAAATATAATTGCTGGAATGATAAGTACCGCTAGCCCAATCGATAGCCATTTGGTAACTTTCCACTTTTTTCGAGGGAGCTTCACATTTTCTAGTTCTTTTACTTCTAGTTGCTCCATTTGCTGACTTATGAAGTCCAGTAAAGAGTCACTTTCTTTCATGGACATAATGGTAGCGCCCATTTCCTTTAGTTCAAGAATCTCAGAATACTTTAAATACTCTTCAAATGTGAAAGAGCCGTCTATTGCGGCTGCAACTACGGCTTTTGTTTCTAACCAGACACGCTCAACATTTGTTTCAAAGGGCGGTAAACTCCCTAACACTCCATAATAAAGAAAAATAGGATCCATCCCTCGGCTATACACAATGTTTTCCGGGGACACGATTAAATTTAAGCGAGGATAAGGATGCGAATAAACCTTTTCCACCAGTTGGTAAGCAAACATCCAACGAGATTTTTCATCCTCTGATTGAATGACATCAAAACGCTTAAAGGACGCTGGGATATCCGCTTGAATAATTAGCTCGTCATCGGTTATTACTATGTCTTTTTTTATTTTTGGATTAACTTCCTTCAGAAAAATAATTTCTTCAGTTCGCTTGAATCCTACTCTCTCTTTTTGAAAGACAAAAGTAGTTTTAAGCGGTTCTTCATTTATTTCTGCACCTATTCGGTTTTTTAAGTATGTATGTGAACGTTTGGCCATCTTTGTAGCTCCTTCAAATAATTTCAATTCGGTCACCAGTCGTTATCCCGCAATGGGCTAACGTCAAATGTCCTGGGAATATTTTATCTTTATTCACTACGCGTACCCAATGGCCTTCGCGTGGAGTTTTGGAAATAGAATTGGCCTGCCAGGCGATATCAATCATTTTTTTCATTGTATAATAATCAGAAAGTCTTAGATCTAAGACTTTTCCATCGTATTTAGAAAGATCTACTGTAATTTCTATATACATTCTCTCACCCCAATTAAGGAAAAAGCGCCTTCCTGAGTGGGAATGACGCTCTACTATTTTGACATGCGGAACTATTGATTATCCGCGAATTTGACTAGCAACTTGTTGGTCTGCATCTTGCAACGCTTGACCAGCACGGCTTAATTGAATACCTACTTCACTTAATAACTCACGCATTTCATTGAAATGAGGTTTAAGTCTCTCATATTGCTCAGCGAAGGCAGCACTAGAAGATCCTTCCCACATTGACTGCAATTCTCCGATCATGCCATCTAGGCGACCAATTTGAGAAGCAACCTCCCCTGATTCATGGTTGTAGCGAGAAGCCATAGCATCTAACTCAGCTGGTGTTACGCGAATAATTCCTGACATTCCATACATCTCCCTTATCTTGAAATTTTGTGGCATTTATAAAATAACTGCGTTGTGCTTTCAAAAAGCCCTCACAGATACTTCCTAGATTGACATAATAGAGTAATTCAAAGTTCAACTAATACCCGATACCCTCTACCTACTAATTTATAAACCTACTTTTAAATAAATTTACAAATTTTTTTGAAAAGTCATAAATCACATAATATGGTAGAAGTATTAGTAAACTTTTCCTTTAATATAATAGATACCACTACATATTCTTATAGTCAAAATTCCTACAAAAACCCAAAAAATTTAATAGACCTATAAACTCATAGACTTTTGTCACGTAAACTAACTACTAAATTTATATAACATTTTTTTGTTTTTAATTTTGCACAAAATAGAATATTTAAGCGTAAAAATATCAAATAGAATTTTTTTTTATTACTTTTCACTCATTTTTTCAGTATTGCGCCACAAAAATACTTCGATATGAAGATACATAAAACTATGATTTTTTCCAATACTAACTAATTAGAATTCTTTTAGTGTTATACATTTTTAGAATAGAATTAATTTCATAAAAGTCTGTTAGATAATGAAAGTAGAACAACGTTGATTTCTGCCTGATGACCCAAAAGAGCAGCTAATCTAAATGCTAGAATATTTCTTTTTGCAAACGTATGTCGAAATATATGAGAAGATAGCTTATACCTGTATCTAACACCACTAAAAATATTACATAATCTCTAATTCCAATAAAGCGTTTCTGATTTTTATATGTGCTGCAAGGAGTTCAAGCTCCTTATCATCTAAAGTTTCAATAACCCTTGCTCGATCGCGTAACTGTTTGATATTTTTCATAGGATTAGGCATCACTAATTTATTCTTATATAAGAAGTTATAAAATGATTTTAAAGCTCTTATCCTAGTGTTAATACTTACAATCTTAATTTTAATTTTCAGATGAAGAATTATATCTTCTATATCTTTCTGTGTAAGTTCTACAAGTTGCTTATAAATTTTCATTTCTTTTAAAGTGTTCTTAGTAGCTGCAAACTTGTCCTTATAGTACCTCAATGTCTCAGCCTATGCATGGGATTCGAAGCACGGGATTTTAGCTTATTTCAGTCCTTTTATTTAGACAACAAAAAAGACCTCTAACAAGTAGTTAAAAGTCTTGATATGTATGACTTTAAGTCATGATTTTGATACCGTGGTCGGGGCCGAACCGACACTCTCGAAAGAACGGGATTTTGAGTCCCGCGCGTCTGCCAATTCCGCCACAAATAGAAGAGTTGCAAACTATAATTTTAAAAATTGGAGGCGGCAACCGGATTTGAACCGGTGATAAAGGTGTTGCAGACCTTTGCCTTACCACTTGGCTATGCCGCCTAAATAAAATTTGGAGCGGAAGACGAGGTTCGAACTCGCGACCCCCACCTTGGCAAGGTGGTGTTCTACCACTGAACTACTTCCGCAAAAATACTGGGGAACCTGGATTCGAACCAGGGCATGACGGAATCAAAATCCGTTGCCTTACCGCTTGGCTATACCCCAATGGGGCGACTGATGGGAATTGAACCCACGAATGCCGGAATCACAATCCGGTGCGTTAACCACTTCGCCACAACCGCCACAAATAAAAAAAGAGTTAACAACTTAGGAATATGGGGCGACTGATGGGAATTGAACCCACGAATGTCGGAATCACAATCCGATGCGTTAACCACTTCGCCACAACCGCCATTATTCAAGTTAACTTTATAGTTGGCTGGGCTCGGAATGCCCCATACCTGGTAAGTCTATGTATATTCTCTTCCAACCGCTTCGTTTCTCGAATACCGGTTCCATTGCATGTAACATCACTTGATGGTCAAGTGTCCAACCATGCAACATAACTATGGGATATCCTTCTCCAATTACTTTATGGTAAATCGACATGTATTTGTTTCCCCTTTCCCTGTAAACCAGATGTATCGACATGGCCATTTAATCCTCTCATACATATATCACAATTTTAACAAACTTCCTTGTTCAACTAAACTGCTGCGTTAGTTTAAGTGAACACTTTCACAATCTTGCATACCTTAACATAAATATCCAGTAATAATAGGGAAACCCATTTTCCATACTCATTAACGACTAATCAATCAACCTTTTCCTTTAACAAAGCCAAATAAAAAGCAACATTTAAATAAATGTCACTTAGATAATCTTATTAATGGTTAGATCCTTAATCGTTATATATAGGTGCCTCGCAGAATCCATTATTTGAGATCTAATCGTTTGTATTTCATTTAAACTAAAAATCTGTATTTGAAGTACTACTACTCCTTTTAAATTACTCATATTTATATTCTCTACTTCTCCCATCCATGTAGCGCAAAACCAACGCTACACCACAGAGGATGAAAATGTGTACAGAATGAGTATAGGATACTACGGCTGGGAGAGGAAGGTCGATGAACTATGGTGCCATAGAGCCCAGCCGTTAGTCTGACTCCAACGACCACGGTTCATCACAGACTGTCGCACATAATACGAGTATCACTCATGGGAGATTAATCCTACTATAGTTATTGCACTAGCCTTGCCTTTATTCTAGAAAGAATAGAGTTTGTTCGTGATTTACCTAGCATCTCAATCTAATCTTTCTGAGTGCTCAGCTTTTTTTTAAAAAGCATTTTCTGAGTCACTTTTGTTATGCAATTTTATAGAGTTTGAGCGTTTTTAATTTTCATATGAGTTTAATAACTGTTCACACAAAAGTTATTTAGTAATGTATTAATAATCAAGTTAGATACCGAATTTTTCTCCATTTTTGTTTCATACTGATAGTTAAAGGAGTGAAAAGGATGAAAAAAGAAGAGTCTTTAGATATGGAAACAGCTGAAGCAAACATTGAATTGAATAAACTAGTGAATGAGGACAATAAAATTACCTACAAAAAAGGAGCTAGCTCTTCAGCTGAGGCAAATATTGCCATCCAAGAAGAATTCTATACTGAAAACAACCAGGAGGAAGTACTGCCAACATACGTCAATTATAACACCCTAGGTTTTAAAATCACTGATAAGGATAGCTAATCAGTCAAGCCTAGAGGAACTTCAGAAAAATATACGGAAAATTTTGAAGTAATTAATCGGAGACGTTAATTAAAGAGTTAAAAGACTTTTATAAAGGATAAAATAGATCAATACAAACAAACTAACTTTACGTACCATTGTTTGGGAGGAGAAATGAAATGACCGTTCTAACGATGAAAGAATTGGCATTTATTGAAGATGAAATACGTGCAGAGGAGATAATCGCAAAAACGATGAACTGGTGTGCAACACAATGCAAAGACCAAGAGCTAAGAAAAACACTCGAAGAAATAGCGGAAAAACACCAGTTAAAAATTGGCAGCCTCTCCCAATACTTCAATCGAACTAACAACACACAATAACTGCAAAAGGTGGATTCATATGCCAAATAATATCGCAGGACGTGGTTTAACAGACCGTGAAATGCTCCAGCTTTGTCTAGAGCTGGAAAAGGGACGCTGTCGCAGCATTAGCAGTACAATGTTAGAGACCACACATCAGCAGCTACGAGAAATTTATGAACAATGTTTTGAAAATGCGAGCTCAAACCATTATCAGCTTTTTAAGATAATGGGTAACAAAGGCTGGTATAAGACGGAGCTTGCATCTAAGGAGCAGGTTGGCAAAGTACAGGAACTTATGCAAAATAACCTGAATCCAGATGACTAGTTTTAGAAAAACCTAAAAGCATATATTTAACTACAGTCTTTTTTGTTTTAAAAATAGAAGTATAAAAATCTTGAGGTGATGACGATGAATTCGAAACACTATTTTATTCAACAAATTGAAATGATTGCTCTAGATTAACTTGTACCAGCGAACTATTTTGTTAGTATATAATTCCAATTGTCATGTTATTTAGATATATTAATGAATAGTCATTAGCAAATCTTGTCTCCTTTAATACAGATTTTGCATTATCTTATCTACTTTGATGCTTTTTAGACTTTCAACTAACCTGCTGCGTTAGTTTAAGTGTAACATTTCACATTGGATGTCGACATCTACTTGATGTTTTGGACGTAAAAATAGACCATCGAAATGAACTGCCCCGTAAATGTTAGACACCAACTAACATTTACGGGGTGTTTTTATGTCTAAATATACAGTAGAAGTTAAATTACAAGCGGTGGAACGCTATTTAACTGGAAACGAAAGCTATCAAACTATTGCAGAAAGCATTGGCGTAGCTAAATCTCAAGTCATTACTTGGGTGAAATTATTTGAAGCACATGGTGAAAAAGGGTTTAAGAAAGGCTATACAAGCTACTCATCTGGGTTTAAACTAGACGTACTTAATTTTATGAACGAAACAGGTGCGTCTTTTCTAGAAACGGCAAGCAAATTTAATATTTCTTCTCCGAGTACTATTTATCAGTGGGAGGAGTTGCTTAAGACAAAAGGATTGGACGCGCTAAAAACAAAGAAAAAGAGGCGTCCATCCATGAAAAAGGAAACCAAATCGAATGACAAAAAAACAACTCCAGATGAAGGATCTATGGAAGCTCTACGAGCTGAAAATGAACGTTTGCGTATGGAGAATGCCTACTTAAAAAAGTTGAAAGCTTTAGTTCACGAACAAGAAAAATTACAAACAAAATCAAAGCGCAAGTAATTTTTGAACTAAAGAAACATTATGAAGTCGTGGATTTAGTTCAAGTCGCTGACATTCCACGCAGTACTTATTACTACTGGGAAAAACGATTGAATCAAGTAGATAAATATGAAACAGTAAAAGAAGCGATCAAGAACATTTATCACGAACATAAGGGTCGTTATGGCTACCGCCGCATCACGAAAGAACTGAAGAAATACGGATTTAGGTATGACCCGAAGACCATCAATCGCTTAATGAATGAAATCGGTTTAAAATGTGAGGTCCGTATAAAGAAGTATCGCTCTTATAAAGGAAACGTTGGGAAAATCGCTCCTAATGTATTACAACGTGATTTTAAGGCGGAGAAAATGAATCAAAAATGGGTAACAGACGTGACCGAATTCCATCTCTTTGGAGAAAAACGTTATCTGTCACCTGTTCTAGATTTATGTAACGGTGAAATTATCGCATATAAAGTCATGAATCGACCGGTCTATCAACTTGTAGGAGATATGTTAGACGAAGCTGTTCAGCGCCTCCAGCCAGGAGACGAAGTCATCCTTCATTCTGATCAAGGCTGGCATTATCAAATGAAAAAATATCAACAGACATTACAAGCACATCAAATTACGCAGAGTATGTCTCGTAAAGGGAACTGTTTAGATAACGCAGTCGTTGAAAATTTCTTTGGCCTATTAAAGTCTGAACTGCTTTATTTACAAGAGTTTGAGAGCATGGAGCATTTTGAAAAGGAATTAGAAGAATATATGGAGTATTATAATCACAAGCGAATGAAGGCAAAATTAAAAGACTTGAGCCCGGTAGAATACCGAACTCAGTTCTTAGAAGCAGCCTAAATTATTTGTCTAACTTTATTGGGTCAGTTCAAAAATGTGGTCTTGTTTACTAAAGCACCCATTAGTTGAATAAGGAACTATTAACTTTATTTAATTTGTTAAGAAATTAGAATTAGAAATCCCTTCTCCCTCACATCTGATTTGGAAGAATTTCATCACCAAGGGGTGAGTACCCGAATTAAATTCCAAATTTTCCAATCTCCTTTTACCCAGCCTTTTATCAATCAATGCAAGAGCTTGAACAATAATATCTTTGGAAATTAAAGCATCTTCAATTGAAAAATTAGAGTATTGAACTAATGAATCGTATACAAGGTTAACATTAAAAATATTACGCTGTTCTAAAATCATCAGTGAATAGTCTAAATCATTTTCCTTCCCAACTAACTCTGGGAAACATTCATACAAACAATCGGGAAAGGGTTTACTTGTTCTATTACGAACTTCATCCCAAAGTTTATCGTGTGCATTTAAAAAATGTGCTGATGAAGCATTAAAGATCTCTTTCTTATCTAGAGTTATCCAAATTCTTCTTTGTTCACCTAGAGAGGTATTGTAACTTGTTGCATTGACTTTTAACCGTTTGTTAAGTTTTTCGCATATTAAATTTTCTATTAACATTTTTGTCTTTGTCCAACGCATACTCTACCCCCTATTTTACTTCTATTTCTACACAATTATTATATCTCTTCTTCAACTAAACTGCTGCGTTAGTTCAATAAATTTATAAAACTGAGTGTTTATCCTTCCTCGACCATCGACAAAAGTTTATCAATGTTAAACAGATATTTTTTTTCAACAAGTTCTGTTAACCTTTTTTCAGCCTTAAAAAATCCATATAATGCTTCATTTTCTTCAATGATTTTTTTTACTTTCTTTAAATTTTCTAAAGCTGAATCTTTATCATTTTCCAGATAAGCAATAATCGCTTTTCCTCTAAAATAAGAGACAGGTTCCAAACTAGATAGTAACCGTTGGAAATATACCATTTTTTCAACTGGAACATCGTCCATTAAAAAATGTGATAGCTGCTGCATGTGTATGAGGAATCCTACTGAAAATTTATTCTTCGCTGTGACAGGAATCTCTCTGTATTCTTTCATCGCTTCTACTGCAGACTTAAAACCGTTTTGTTCAATTTCGAAATAGTATATCATCATTGCGTACTGCAAATTGTCGATGCTAACGTCCTTTTGTTTTGCTAGCTTTATATATGTTTGATTCCATTCAACTGGTTGTTTTCTACCTAGGAGCTCTTTCATAATGAGCAATTCTTCTACTAACAAGATTGATTCTTCATTATTTCTTAGCATAGAAAATAAGATATACCCATCTGTTTTCATACTTGTTTTAAATGGAATTATTGTCGCTAGCAAAATACCTCCATTCATAATTGCACAATTCAGAAGAAATGCATCAGAAAAATTACCATATAGAATATAAAAGATGCTCTCTAATAATAAAGACATTACAGGACCACCCACTACAAAAATCGCCCACTTTTTAGTAAGAGATTCCTTCTTCATCTGTGGTGGCAACATCATTGCTACTCCACCAAAAAATAACCAATGTTTGTTCTCTTTCATTTTGATTCCGTCTATTGTTTTTTCAATTTGGACTGGTCCAAATGCAAAGAAAACAAATTCAAAACCACTCAAGTATCCGAAAATGACATGACCAAGTTCATGCATAGCAATTGCTACCCACATTGCTAACAAAAGACTCCCTATCATGGCTGTCATTTCATATGTATCTTTAAAACTAAGTCCAACTAAAATTAGAAGGAATCCAAAAAAAGATACCCATTTAGGCGTTAAAATAGATTTCATTTCCATTCTCCCTTTTTACTCACTCAGTAAATAATTATAGATAAATATTATCTTTCTTCTTCAACTAACCTGCTGCGTTAGTTCAATAAGGAAAAAGAATTACCTAAGCAACCACATGATCTTGAACTAATGCACCCGTTTCTTTTAGTATAATGTTTCACATTATTGAGATTTCGATTTGATAATACGTTCACTAATAAACCCCACTAACATCCCAACAGCGATTGGTAGTAGAGCAATCTCAGTATCCGAGAGTGAAATTTTAAATATAAGAAAATCTATATCAGCTATATAGCCTATTATATATAGTAATATCATCGTTCCAAATGAAGCCATTAACGGAATCCAAAAGGACTTACTCACAACTCCACCTCCCATTCATGAAATATTGCTCAACTAATGCACCTCGTTAGCATAAGAAGAATTTTTTACTTCTTTCTCTGTTTCTTACGGTAAAAAAAAACGCCATATATAAACTATTTTAATTACTTCGAGGAGTTCAAGTAATAGCTCACTATCACTTTCTTCCAAGGTAATTAAAGAAGATATATTTTTCTTAGGTACAGCAACAATATGTACAGGATAAAAAGGTTTTGTATGATGATAGGCTAAAACATTTTCAGTCTCCAATACTTTATTTACCTCTGTTTTACCACTAAACACTTCTTCACAATAAAAATCTTCAGTCATATCGTTCCCTCCCAAAATATTTCTTTATTAAATTAACCTGCTTCTTTAGTTTAACAAGAAAAAAGAGCCGTCTATGCAGCTCATTGATCTTTAACTAACGCACTCGTTCATCAAGAACGATGCAACAAAAAAAGCCAATTAATTGTTGACTTAATTTGTTACTGTTTTTTCTTGTACTTTCTGAATTTTTTTCTTTTTACTTTGATGTTGTATTGCGACTATAACTATTGCCTGTACAGACATCGCAAGAACTAGGAGAAACAAATGTGTAGAAAAATGTTGTAGCAATGAAATAACATAGAGTATTGGTGCTGATGAAAGATAAGAAACATATTGGTTTTTAGTTAAAAAAAATATAATCGTCGAAATACAAGAAGTAACTAGTAAAAGTTCCAGTATTAATCCTAATGAATTAAAGTCTAAGTAATTTTGAAATTCATTTATATATGACATTTAGAAATCCCCCTTTTTATCCATATATTCAACATTATTCCTCAAGTATCCTGCTTGCGTTAGCACAATAAGAAAAAAGAGCCGTCTAAGCAGCTCAATGATCTTTCACTAAAGCACCACGTTAGTTGAAGAAGCACCTTCTCTTTTATTACACATTATGGTCGTAATGCGCATCATAGTATAGTTTTCTTCATACGATTACTTGAGGTGAATAAAATGGAATTACTTTCTGAAAAGGATGCATTGAACTGGATACTTTATGTTCTTTACTTCGGATTTCCTATTCTAATAGTAATAAATTTAGGTGTATTAATAACTTTAATCCAATTAAAGAGAAGAAATAAAAGATAAAATATAACCCTAAAGGAATAGAGTAATTGTTCCTTTTTTTGAACACTAATTTTAACCCCGCATTAATTGCGTCACATTTTGTTTCAAATACGACATAAAACTTTTCCTTCTCTTATTGAACTAACCTGCTGCGTTAGTTCAATAAGAAAAAAGGCTTTACTCATTCTTGAAGTAAAGCACTCGTTAGTTGAATAAATATTCTGCTATAAATATAGAATAAAAGAGTCTTATCTCTTTCACTAAAAGTAAATTAATGATTTTTTTAATAACTGTTTTAACATCAGTTTCATTAGTAATAGTGAATAGGTGTTCACTTCATCTTCAGTGGGAGAAAAATAAAAGCCTTGCTATAGTTTTACGTAACAAGACTTTTACTGTTGTCTCATTTTTAATTTATATAATTAATTAATCCTTAATGAATAATAAGTAATTTTTTTATTACTTTATTATGCTCTGTCTCTTCGCGACCAAATTATAATAGGTATGAGAACCAAGGATAAAAGTCCTCCACTCAAAGACAATGTAGCATAACTTGTATTAGCTACTACCATTCCCGAAAGCGCACCGCCAGAAGCTCCTGCTAATGCAATAAAAACATCAAGTGTTCCTTGAGTTTTTGCACGTGTTGAAGGCTCTGTAGAATCAACTATTTGAGCAGTGCCACTAATTAAGCCAAAGTTCCATCCCAATCCAAGTAAAGAAAGAGCAATTACTAATAGAATCATTGAATCGCTTGGTGCGAATGCTGCTAATAAACCAGCGAATAACAATGTAATGCCCGAGGCTATGCTCATAGCTGTTCGACCCACTTTATCTACAAGGACTCCTGTGATAAGTGAGGGAAGATACATTGCACCTATGTGAAAACCAATAACAATTCCAACTTCGGCTAGATCATGACCATGATGTTTCATATGTACCGGTGTCATAGTCATAATTGCAACCATTACAATCTGGGTAAGAACCATAACCGTGGCACCGACCATTAGACCTCTTCTATTTATTGCTTTATCAACAGAATCCGTTTGATTTACATGTTCATATTCTTGTTTATAAGCCGCAATCCTGTTTGCAATATCTAACGGGTCGGGACGCAACATAATAAAAAGTATAAGACCTGCTAAGATAAATGCAGTAGCTGATAATATGAATGGACCTGCAAGTGACGGAACACCAATGAGACTAGCAAATTCACCCATAACTTCTACTAGGTTTGGGCCAGCAACTGCCCCGAATGTCGTCATAACCATCGTAGTACTAATAGCTGTTGCTCTTTGTTTTTTGTTTGCTAAATCAGTTCCTGCATAACGAGCTTGTAAATTTGTCGCAGTACCTGCACCATAGATCAGTAGAGAAGCAAATAATAAAATTACACTATTCATCATGGCAGCAATCACAACTCCAATTGCACCGAGTCCCCCTACAATAAAACCTGTTGATAACCCTGTACGGCGTCCATATCGTTGTGAAACTTTTCCTACAATTAAAGCAGCTCCTGCCGAACCTAAAGTAAATAAAGCTGCCGGCACTCCTGCATAAGCATCAGTCCCAAGCATTTGTTGAGCCATTAGGGCACCTACAGTAACTCCTGCTGCAAGCCCTGCACCACCGAAGATTTGTGATAGACTTACAACGAACAACACACGTTTATACAAGCTCTTTAGTTTTTCTGGTGAATCTATATAACTCTCGATTGAATCTTGTGGTTTACCGAACACTTATTAACACCTTCTTTTATTTTTTTATCTCGATGATTAAAAAGTAACTAGTCCAGGTTAGTTGATTAAGTTCAACAAAATGAGTATAGATGAATGACTTTATTATTGTTTCCTATACTAAATCACTGTATAAATCACTCAATACTAAAATTTTCTTTTTTATTTCAGCTCTTAACTCTATGGGTTCAACTACTTTTGCATGCTTTCCCATTTGTATGAAATAATCAGCCAAAAAGTCTATTTCTGTTTCATTTATTGAACCCTTTATGACTCCATGACCTTTACTGTCTATTGATATTTGATAATATGGCGAAACATTAGATTTATATGTTTCTACTCCTTCTGGTGTTAATTCCACAATAAGCTCATACTCTTTTTTGGTTGATATAATGTTAATAATATCATTTAAGTTGGTTTCTTTTAGATTCATCTTGTCATTTCTTGCACTTAATCCGATTTCTGATATTCGATCGCAACGAAAAAGTCTAAATTCCTTCCTAAGATAACAATACGAAGGACAATACCATCTTCCATACTGAGAAAATAATCCAACTGGTTGAATGTCTCTTTTAACCCCCAAGTAAGAAATCCAAAGCGGCTCATTTCCTATTGCTGCCATAAATAACTCTTTTAATAGTGGACTTTCTTTACTCTGATTATCTATTTTGAAATCAATCTTGTTTTTGATTAAATCAATTTCATCTTTCATCTTTCCGTTTAAGTTCAGATAGAATTTTTTTATGATTGAATTATATTCCGATTCAAAAGGTAAGCTAATAAAATGTTTTAAAGATAAAAGAGCAAAAAAGATAGAGAAAGTTTCCTCTTTTGTAAAAGAAACAGCAAGTAGATTTTTTTCTTCCAAAACTTGATATCCACCATTAGCTCCTACCTCTGAAATTAATGGAACCCCTAAAATACTTAGTTCTTCTAAATCCCTAAGAATCGTTCTTCTTGAAACATTAAATTCTTTTGCTAAATCATCTACCTTAAACTTTTTGACTCGATTAATATACAATCTTAACTCATTTAATCTAATTGCCTTACTCAAAATTTTCACCCTTTTGCTAATTGTGTCATCATTTGTCACTATTACATTATATACTGAAGACAGTAACAAATTAATAGAATTTCCATAATTTAATTAGGAGGAATTAAGAATGAACCAAACTGAGAAAAAAGAGATTTTAATTGTAGTGTTGGAGGAATTCGCTGATTGGGAAATGTCTTATGTAGCAGCTTTTTTAAATAATACAGACAAGTACATCACTAAGATAGTTAGTGTAAATGAGGGTGTTATAAAGTCCATCGGTGGATTAAAAGTTCTTCCGGATTACACCTTAAAAAGTATACCTGAAATCTTTTATGGTTTAATACTAATTGGGGGACACTCTTGGCGTAAGCCACAAAACATTAACGTCATTCCAATAATGGAAAAGGCGCTTACTATGGATATTCCAGTAGGGGCAATATGTGATGCAACAGTTTTTATGGGAGCCAATGGCTGGTTAAATGAAATAAAGCATACAAGCAATGATCTTAATGATTTGAAAACTTATGCAAAAGATAATTACCGAAATGAAATAAATTATGTACTAGAGCAAGCAGTTTCTGATGGAAAAATTGTGACCGCAAATGGAACAGCTTCATTAGAATTTGCAAAAGAAATTCTTGAATTATTAGAAGCATATCCTAAGGAGCATATTAATCAGCTTTATAAATTTCATAAATTAGGATATTATGAGGCAGAAAAGACAAATTCATAAATATCAAATATTCACAATGCACATAATCCTTAAGATAGGAATTTATGTGCATTTTACCTTTACAATATTTACTCTCAAGCACCTTTCTAAAAGAAAATTATTCGAAATCTTATTCTCACCACTTGAATTGTGAATTTTGATGTTTTTCATCAAGAACATCTTTAACTAAACCAGCTAATAGGATGTCAATATTTTTCTCTAAAATTCTAATTAACCTTATGTTATACTATTTTGAGCATGACAAATAGCCCTCCAAAAACCTGGAAGGTTTTCTCTTTATTACTTATAACCGTTAATTACGCTATATCCAGGAAAGCTTCTTTTCTATTTAATAAAGCATAAATCCAATGAAGCAGTTTGTTAATGCAGGCTACTATCGCTACTTTGGCAGGCTTACCTTCTGATTTCTTTTTATCATAGAATTCTTTTAGCTTTTTGTTTCTTGAACTTCTGATACCGCACAATACGGCAAGATACAAAGCATGGCGTAATCTACTTGAACCTCGTTTAGTAATACGATTGGTTGTGGCAGTAAACTTTCCTGATGAGTGAACACTGGGATCTACTCCTGCAAAGGCAACTAGTTTTTTCGGATGACTAAACCGATCGATTTCACCAACCTCAGAGATTATCGTGGCAGCGATTTTTTCTCCGATTCCTGGAATCGATTGGACAATCTTGTAGTCTTCCAATTCATTTGCCAAGGTCACTATACGAATTTCCAACTCTGAAAGGTGTCCTTGGTACTGAAATAGCATTTCAATATACATTTGAAGATTGATTAAGTGACTATGATACACCACTTTTTGAAATGGATTTCGAGACGCGGAATCCATTAACTTTTTTGCCTTATCCAACGCCCATTGACTAGATCGTCTTGGACAAAACTCCATAACACACTCCGCTAGCTTACTTTCCCCAGCCGCTATTACATCTTCTGAAGTAGGATATTTCTTTAACATCAATAAAGAAACCTTCGAATAAAGATCACCAAAAACCTTACGGTATTCAGGAAACACTTGATCTAAAATAGTGTGAAACTGCAGCTTAGCCTCCACATACATATTCGTCACAATCTCCTGTTGTCTTGAAAGATTTCTAAGATTTAATAGTTGAATTCCTCTGTTTTTATGAGGTTCAAAATCTTCTTTGTAATAAAGCACACACAACTGATACGCATCAATTGCATCTGTTTTTACCTTTCGTAAACTGGATCTCTTAGCCTGATAAGAAATAATAGGATTAAGCAAGATATACAAAACCTCGTGCTCCTCCAAGTATTGAATAACAGGAGAATGATAATGACCTGTAGATTCTAAAATGACCATAGGCATTTGCCCAGTCATCAATTCAATCTCATTTAAAAAGCTTATAAAACGGTCTAACTCCTCTCTTGTATGCTTCATCGAAAAACTCTTTCCAAACGGCTTCGATTTATCTAAAAATGCCTGAACTTGGCTCTCTCCTTTTGCCACATCCAGACCAACTACTGGATTCATTTTGCTTCCTCCTCTGACTCACTCACCAGTACCCCTATTCCTCCATGTAGTATCATAGCTTCGCTTGTTATACGAGATCTACGTCCCAACCAGCCTCAAACATGTTTCTACAAGTAGGGGGTGGACAGTTTAATTCACGGGATCATTGTCCCACGCACCCGTACGTCCTACCCTGGCTACTGATATATTAAATTCTATAAAAATAAGGTCAACCAGTAAAAACTGGTTAACCTTATAATACGAACGCACCCGTTAGAAAAAAACTCAAAGTGAATTTGATATACTTAATAAACCATATAGCATTAGTAAAAGTCCTAAATAAAACAAACTTGATAATCCTGTAAAAGGGTCTATAACAAAATCAAAAAACTCCATCCACTTTTCCTTAACAGAATCGGCTTTCTTTATCTCAGATATGTAAATACACAACGTAATAACTATACAAATAACTCCTGCAATCAAGGATAATACACCCATCATTAAACCTACCTTATTAATGTTTTAAAGCTTTATAATTTTAACTCAAGCCAATAAAGTTTACTATCGCTTCTTCAACTAAACTGCTGCGTTAGTTGAACAAGGAAAAAGAACCGTCTAAGCAACTCATTGAACTTTTACTAACGCACTCGTTAGTTCAATAAGCCATTTATTTCTTATGAACTTTTACATAAACACTTCCAAATAGTCTATCTCCAATATAAGCATCTAACTTCCACATTCCACTTTTAGGGAGCATCATATTTGTTGGAAAGTGCTGATCTGCACCATTATTAGGGCTAAGAAAAGGATTTCCTATTTTTGGTACAATTATTAGTTCCTCATTACTGTTTTCGTGAGTTCCTAAAACTTCAAAGTCACCAATCAATTCATCTTCATTTCCCCAAAAATGCCACATGTACTTTTGTGTTTTATTTGGATAGAATCTATCTACTTCTCTATCATCGTAAAGAAAACCCAAACGTCCTTCTTCCCCAATCATTGTGTAACTGCCCGATTCAAAAAGAGGACTTTCATTCCAATTGTGTTGAATAACTTCTTCTTCTTTTATTGGCTCTTCGTCATTACAGCCCGCAATTACTAATGATAAAATTACTGCGCAGATTAAAATTAATCTTTTTTTGAACATAAACACACCCTACCATCTTTTTATGTTTATTCCCGCTAAACTGCTGCGTTAGTTCAATAAGAAAAAAGGCTTTACTCCTTCTTGAAGTAAAGCACCTAAGAAGTAATCCATGCTATTACTAACAATATCAATGAAACATAATTATAGGTGGGAAGCTTCCTATAATAATATATGGCACTGCGATATAAAACCATATTCTTACTTCCTTGTTTTTAAAACTTAAATTCAGTTCTTTCACTCATATACTCCACCCCTTTTATAACTTTCTTCTAACCTTTCCTTTAATACGTTTGAAACAAAATTAAGGTTCAAATTTTACGTAATTTTTCCATTTTAATTAAACAAAACCTATTTCTCTTATTAAACTAAACTGCTTCGTTAGTTGAATAAGAAAAAGCTACCCTTACAGGCAGCCACTTGTTGAACTAAAGCACTCGTTAGTTGAAGCAGTTTTGTATTTATTCTGTTGCTTCTTTTGGATTACGTCTGCCAGTTAAGAATCCTAAAATGAGTCCTATTAAAAGTAATCTAAACCTATCCGCAGAAAAATCCTTTGTAAAAACTCCCCATATAAGCCATCCTATCAATGAACCCAATATTAAATAAATTAGATGCTTCATTCTCCTACCTCCTGAATATATTTATTAGTTAATTTCTCCAATCTTCTTCTGAACTCCTTCTTAAACTAAACTGCTTCGTTAGTTCAATAAAAAAATGCTTTACCCCTTCTTGAAGTAAAGCACTCGTTAGTTGAAGAATTCTATTGAAAACTTAAAAAGGATAACTGCAATAAGTATTCCAGAAAGAAAGAGTCTCTCTAAATAAGTTTTTACTTTCTTATCTCTAGTAGTTTTTTTAATAAATTTTTTAACTAAATAACCAATTCCATAAGTAAATGCAATAATTATACTAATGGTTAGAATAAATTGAAACCCAGATAATGGTGCTTGTAGCGAGTGCATTATAGATTCTATTGAAATATATAAAAACAAAGTAAGAGCGAGAATAAACGTAAAAACAATAACAATAATATTTTTCCTATCAAGGTCTTCTCTCAGTTTCCAAAGCCCTAAAGTTATTATATATAGAAAAATTATTCCAACTACTACAATTAAAATTTCATCCATTTCCATCCCACTCCTATACCGTTAATCCCCAGTTTCCTTCATCCCTTGTTCAACTAAACTGCTGCTTTAGTTCAATAAGAAAAAAAGCCTTACTCCTTCTGAAAGTAAAGCACCTCGTTAGTTTAACAAGATTTTTTCGTATTTATATCTATCTTTCAGGCGACTCATTAAGCTTCTTTCTATCCTGTTCCTTCATAAATTTAATAGCCCTTTCAACTGTTAATATATCGTTTTTTACCCAATTCTTTCCCATGTCCAAAACTAATGATTGAACAAAACCTTTGCCATTTAAAACAAATATATACTCCAATAAGGCATTTATTACACCATTATTAAGTCCCAAGTCTTGCAAATCTTTCACAAGTGTTTCTTCATCCTTAGTTGCAAAGTAATATGCTTTAATCAATTCAAATGGTGTTATAGTTTTATATTTGTTAAGAAGCCATTCATCTACTGTCATTCCTGTTTTTTCTTTAAATTTCACCTCATGTTTCGCATTCAATTCGTCTATTGTCATTCCTGTCCTCCTTAATCCAATAGTTTTAATTTGTATTTCGATACAAAATTTGATTTTCCCCTCTAATTTTCTTATTGAACTAACCTGCTGCGTTAGTTTAAGAAGAAAAAAGAGATCCCTAAGAAGCACTCGATAGTAATAAGAAAAGTGTTATATCCTGTTAATGTATCACAATTACTTTAGTTCATTTATTTAATTTCATCTTAGACTTTAAATTTAAGATAAACTCGTACCCCAAAAATACTATCAAACCAGTCCAAAAAATTACAAAGGAAGTGAAAAGCTCGGTTCCATAAATTAGAGAGTAAGTATAGTTAAAAAATAATAGCAACATATAGGTGAAAAAACCAAGTATTGCTGCTTTTCTTGAATTAATCGACTCTATTCTAGACATTTTTCTGAAGAATATCATTTTAACCCTCCACATTATAAATTTACTTACTGTTCCATTAAAGCTCTTTATTCACCCTATTATATCTGAACAAATTACCATTATTTTACCACAAAAATTATGATACCTACTTTCGCTAACCTGCTGCGTTAGTTCAATAAGAAAAAGAGTTGCCTAAGCAACCCCTGTTCTTTCACTAAAACACCCTTTTGTTCAAGATGGTCTAGTGTAACTTTTATTTATTCATCTTCTCCAACATTTATTTTCCAACTATTTTGAAGTTTTCGGATATAAATGATCTGACCAATGTGATATGCGTTATGAGTAGACACATTTCCGAGAACTTCCCACCATTTCACATGTCCAGAAAAACCATTAACTTCACTCTCAACTTTTTCTTCGGATAATAACTCTTGCCAAAGTAAAAGCACCTCTAATAGTTGTTTTTTTAAGTCAGTAAATGAATAATTTTCAGGAATAATAAAGCTGTTATTATTATTTCCTATGGAAGGCACAGCATCAACGTGAGATTTTTGGTACCTTGTTTGCCATGTTTGATTCCAATATAATAGATGTTGCACAATTTCAGCAATGCTATTACTTTCCTCGTTTGGCTTCCAAAATGCTTGTTCCTCAGACAATCTTTTTATCGAATCTGAAAATGTTATGTACCAACTAGGGTCATTCGCATTTGCCAACAACTGATCAGATAAAACATCTTTTGCATGAACCATAACCAACACTCCTAATATAAATATACTTTTTCTCTAAACAATGTCATCTTATTTATATTCTACCTAGTATATTGATTCTCCTGTTCTTATTGAACTAAACTGCTGCGTTAGTTCAATAAGAAATAAGGCTTTACTCCTTCTTGAAGTAAAGCACCACGTTAGTTGAACAAGATAATACAACTTCACTAAATTCTCATATCCCCAATTTTTTCACAAAGGGCTTTAGCTCTTTTAGACAATAGTATCTTCTGATACAAATATTTAGCCAATTTAGACCTAAGAAACTCATCAATACAGTAGAACAGAAATGAAGATAAAAGAGAAATAATCAAATAAAAGTTGAAAATTTCGCTACTTGAAAATAAAGCTGGGATTACAACAAACAAAGCGGCTAGGAATAAGTGCACTATTAATGCAAGAATTACTCTAGGAAAAGATATTAGTTTTTTTGTAACGAAATCAGAGAGAATAGATGCTGGCACTCCATAAATCAAAAGAATTGGAAATAGATAAATACCTACTATGATTGCAAAATCGGTCTGCCCTGTGAGGAAAAAACTTAACATAACCAAGACACAAGCCATTACCGCGGAAACAAACTTTCTAATAATTATGTATTCACCCCCAAACAAAATAATCTCCTTCTGAATCTACTTATTGGTTATTTCACCAATTGTCCTCAGAACTCCTTCTTGAAGTAAAGCACCCGTTAGCCTTCCATGAAGCCCTGCTTCACCACAGAATATCGAAGAAAATTACGTTCTTCCATGGTAGTTGAGTAAGCCGTTTATCAATTGCCTTTACCTTTAAAATACAGACTTATCTTACTTACCATTCATGAATTCCACTTATTTTATTTCTAATACGACTTTTTCCGTTTTACCATCCCAGGAAAATTCCGCCACGATAATTTCATCTTCTTGCATCCTTGCTCCGAGTTGAATGTTGGTTTCTTCGAGAATTCCTCTTCCTTTAAAACTCGCCCCTGTTCCTGCATGTTCACTCCTAGCTATGCTAGCAGAGACAACGTAGTCGAATGATTCTGGGGGTTCCCCTTCACCGATATAGTCTATAATGTAGCTTGCAACTTGACCAGAATCCCCGTTGTCCACCGCTGTATACTTCACAAGCCAATTGTCACTTTCTCCTGCAAAATACAATGTTCCGCCGCCGATAACGTCACAACCAGCAAGTAGCATGAACAAAAATCCCATCGCAATCTTTTTCACTATTTTACCCACCTCCGTTCATTTAAATTTTATACTTTACCAACTGACTATAAGTAAAAACTTGATGCAAATTCTTTTATTGTAACTAAAATATTCCCCTACTTTGTATTGCCATCTTTAACATTTCATTTTTTTTACAAAAATGCCTATTTACTTAAATACGTTAGAAACGAAAAGAGGTTCCAATTTTAAAAAAATTTTCCATTTTAAATTATTAATAATCCATTTTTTCTTATTGAACCAAACTGCTGCGTTAGTTTAATAAGAAAAAGAGTTACCTATGGCAACCCCATGATTACTAAAGCACTCGTTAGTTGAAGATGAAAACGGAATACTATTTCACCAATTTAATATCAACATTAAAATGCTTGAAATGAGGAATACAACAAAAAAGGCAAGGATGTAATATGTTTTTCCTTGTTGCTGTGTCTTATGTTTCTTTTCATAATCCTTCCAACCAATAAACAAACCCAAAAACATTCCTATAATTCCAAAACGTAAAATCGCTATAAAATAATCAAGAAACGGTTTATACGTAATTAGGCGACCACCGTTATCTACCTCTTGAATTTCTTTGTAACTAACAAATAGAATGGAAACAGCCAATCCGAACACTAACCCATACAGACCTGATTTTCTTAATACTTTTTCCATAGTTCTCCCATCTCCCTTCTCCACAAAATGGCCCAATTGTTGAACAAAATTTATACCACACTCTTCAACTAACCTGCTTCGTTAGCTTAAAAAACAAATACTGCAATTGCTATAAGAAATAAAATTATCATCACGAGGAAAGACACAAATGCATGCCTCATTTCTTCTTCACCTTTTGCTTTTTCAAGCTTTTTCCTAAAACCTTTCCAAGCAGAAAAAACGCTATATACAATCATAAAAAATATAAGTATCCTCCAAAAGTCCAAATTAGAACTCCCCCAAACGCCTAATTTTTCTAATGCTCTTCTTCAAGTAAACTGCTGCTTTAGTTCAATAAGGAAAAAGGCTTTACTCCTTCTTGAAGTAAAGCATCCGTTAGTTGAATAAGAACTATACTTGTATTGGTCTATATTCCTTTAAAAGAGTAAGTATTTTTTCTGCGATTTCCTGTTCGTAATCCCCACTCAATGAAATAGTCTCTTTTGCAAAAGGAGCTAACTGTTCGTGATAGCCAATCATAACTGTATGCAATGCGTTTTCAAACATTGATATATCATTCGCATCGTTCCCAAAAGCAATATATGCATTTTCTTTTACCCCAAGAGTCTTTAATGCACTCCATTTATTTATCCCACTTGGGCTGATATCAAGAACATTCTCGTTACTATGTTTATTTACATATACATTAAGTTTTGAAAGTTTTTCTGCTAATTCATCCATATTATTTGAGGTTAGAAACAGAACTTTAACTACCGAATCAAGAGATTCTAAACTAACCATTTTCGCTAATTTTGCAGGGTCTAAGTTTTGAAGTATAGGGTGTGTTTCTGAGCCAGTATAAGCATAGTCCCAATCACCATCTATTAGATAAGTAGCATTATATTGATTAATAAAATTCTTTATTTCATTAATTTCATTTGTTGAAAACGAATTGGATTTGATTACTTTTCCTTCTTTTGATATTAAAGAGCCATTTCCCCCAACCATTGTATAATAATGAAACGCTTCGTCTATGACAGGTAGCATATCTCTAATAGGTCTGGCAGATGCGAAAATGACTTCAATACCCGCTTTCGTCAACTCTGACAATGAATGAAGTATCCTGTTAGATATTGGTTGTCCTTTAAAACAAATTGTTCCATCTAAATCAAAAACAAATCTCAAAAGTCTCACTCACTTTCATATTAAGTGTATAAATTATAATTTAATTATACTGAAAAAAGAAAAGTAATTTTCTTCTTATTCAACTAACCTGCTGCGTTAGTTCAATATGAAAAAAGAGGCGTCTTAGCAGCTCAACGTTCTTTAAGCTAAAGCACTCGTTAGTTTAAGTGAAACCCTTCACAAACCCAAGGATATTTTTAGTTCTAAATCCATAATCATTCAATTATTCATTTCACCTGATGCTTTAAAGTAACCCTGCTCTTCACGACCTCATTTTTTCGGTTTCAGTTTTTTTGTAGAGACTTCAATGTATTAATATATATGTTGTACGATTGTTGATTGTATTTTACTCATATTGATATTTATCCGACTATCAAAAAATAGTAGCACAAACCATGGATATGATTTGTACTACTATTTTTATATGTTCACATGCCCATTTTAACGAATTGGTTCATTAATACCACTATTTTTATTCTTTTGTAGTATATAGATTATTAATTCTATAAAAACAATTACTATTAACTATGAGCCAAAAAGCGGCTTAATTTTCAGCGAACGAATCATTGAGAACTATTCTGGAATGAATACCTGAAAAATTAGATATCTATAAATTCGTCAACCTTTTTCATGAAGAACACGATTATTATAATGTGTTTCTTTCTTAGTTACAGGTGTATTTTTTCCAATTATCACACACATTACAATAACAATAGCTAGGACAATAGTTAGCCATGTAATCGATTCCCCTAAGAATAATACAGAAAAACCAATCATTAAAAATGGCTGTAAATATTGCATCTGTCCTACTCTTGCAATTCCCCCTAATGACATCCCGCCATACCAAGCGACATAAGCTAAAAATTGGCTCACAATGGCTAAGTATAATAAACTAATCCAAGCTTCTATAGGTGCTTGTAGCATATCAATGGATATACTTAATCCCACAGGAATCACAAAAAACGGAGCGCCGATTAAAATTGCCCAAGCGATTACTTGCCAACTGCCAAGCTCTTTGGACAGCTTTCCGCCTTCTGCATAACTTAATCCAAGTATTAAGACAGCTATAATTAGTGCAATATCACCTTTTTGTAATTGACCTAAGCCTAAATACACAGCATAAAAAATCACGGTTATTGTACCAATAATACTCGCAATCCAATAGCGTTTCGAAAGTCGCTCACCTCCACGCCACATCGCAAATCCAGCTGTCGCAAGTGGTAGTAAAGCCAGTTCAATTGCTCCGTGTGATACTGGTAATGATTTCATCGCAAAGGTTGTTAATAGCGGAAAGGCAAGTACAGCACCAATAGCTACAATCCCTATACTTTTCATTTGTTTCTTATTAGGTAATTTTTCTTTTTTTATGATGAAAATAATTCCGACAATAATGGCTGCGATAACTGTCCTACCTAAACCAACAATTGTCGCACCAAAGTAAGGTACAGCGATGCTTGTTGCTGGCAATGTAAGACTAAAACAAACAATACCAATAAAACCCAGGATCATCCCTTTTTTCACATTTTCTTTCATTTAAATTCTCCCCTTCACAAGTACATAAATATATTCCATAATCATAGTTAGACTATATACATGATTGTAATTGATATCGACTCTTTTCCATACAGTAGAATTTCATATCTGTCATGGTACAGATGACGAGGAGGATATAGATGATAACAAAATATAAAGTTATTTTAGAAAGTATGAAACAACAGATAGAGGATGGACAGTTGAAAGTTGGAGACAAATTGCCTTCAATTAGGACGCTAGCTGAACAATTTCAATGTAGTAAAAATACGGTTGTAAAGGCATTACTGGAACTGGAGAAACAACATATTGTCTATGCTAAGCCCAAAAGTGGCTATTATATTGTTGATGATTACCGAGTACCTCGTCCGAATGAAAATATTGACTTTTTATCTGCAGGCCCAGATGAAAGAATCATGCCTTATGAGGACTTTCAACATTGTATAAACCAAGCAATTGATCATTATAAAGTACAGTTATTTAAGTACAGTGAGCAACAAGGACTCTATTCGTTGAGAAAAGAACTGGTGATTCATTTGCAAAATCTACAAGTATTCACGAAACCTGAGCGACTCGTCATTACTTCTGGATCGCAACAAGCTTTACACATACTATCGATGATGCCGTTTCCAAATGGTAAAAAGAAAGTATTGATTGAGCAACCAACTTACTTTGGGATGATAGATACTTTACAGTTAAATCAAAGCGAAACATTAGGAATTGACTTAACAATGGATGGGATTGATTTTGAACGACTAGAATCTTTATTCCGTAGGAACGATATTAAATTCTTTTATATTATACCAAGGTATCATAATCCACTTGGGCATCACTATACAAATGAAGAGAAGAAAAAAATCGTTGCTCTTGCAGAAAAATATGATGTATACATTGTAGAAGATGATTACTTAGCAGAATTAGATGTGGATTCTAAAGCAGATCCTTTATTTGCATATGAGCCTAATGGAAGAATCATTTATGTTAAAAGCTTTTCAAAAGTATTTTTACCAGGGTTGCGCATTGCGACTGTTGTACTTCCTGAAACAATGATTGATTCCTTTGTACACTATAAATTTAGTGCTGATTTTAATACATCAACACTTTCACAAGGCGCATTAGAAATCTATTTGAAAAGTGGAATGTTTCATTATCATTTAGAAAATGTAAAACCATTGTACCTAAACAAAATGAAGAGGGTATTAAATGCTTGTTCAACATATATACCAAGCTATATATCATTTACAAAGCCCAAAAGTGGTTTTTATCTCACTATCTTCTTGCCTTCACATATAGATGTTGATCAATTGATTTATTTATTACATGAAAAACAAATTTATGTAGACAATGCTTCTAGAATGTATTTAGTTGGAAACAAACAGAAAGCAATTCGATTAAGCATTTCACAAGTAGATGAAAGTAAAATAGACCTCGGTATTCAACAATTAGCAGCTTGTATAATAGAAATGTGTGAGAAGTAGAAATATAATCCACTGTCGTTTAAATTATATCTTTAATTTCAAGGCGTCTAACCACTTTATAAACAACTTTATAGTCACTCTTCATTAAGGGGTGAACTACTGAAAAGATTAATGAATGAGCATTAAAACCGAAATATTATGTGACCACTAAAGAACCATTTTATAATGGAAAATTCCCCTCTCCTTTATATTACTTATTGGTATTAACAACATTTTATCCAGTTCTTCTTCAACTAGTCGAGTAGAAGGGAACCTCTCTACCTTGCGGTAGATTGTGTTCCGCCCCCCTCACAGAACCGTGCTTGCGCTATTTACGCACACGGCTCCTCCAAGTCACCATTCACAAAATGTCTCTTTTGATCAGACTTTGCTGATTCTGCTATCCTCAATAGTTTAGTTTACATTTATTATCTCTACCTCTGTGTGTAGTAAATGTGTCCCTAGTGAGGGTGATAACTTGGTAGCAGCCTTTCCTCCATCGGCATTACCCAACTTCATTGGTACTACGCTGCTATCCGACTCCCTACAACGGCATTTGGTTTCCTTACTTATTATCGCTTGTACGCCATACTCTTCTGTAAGAAGAGACCGGTAGGGTCTCCCGAGTTGCCGTATCATATCCATGTGTGACGTGCCAAGGTCTCTGACCCCAGAGAGGTTTTATCCTTCTTGCCTTTAACGAAGAATAAAATGTAGTTTTCTGCCGCAGGTAAGGCATCAACCCTCTCGATTTACTAACATTATGGGGCTCAATCCCTTCAACCATTTGGCTTTCGGCCCGCCACCTAACTGTCTACGCTTAAAAGCTAATGTTACCATTAGCCCTCCAAGACTCGCTACGAGTGAATGGCTAGTTCTTTCTCGACGGGAATCCCACCCGCTATATGATACGACCTAGGCTCGGCCGCACACCTGCATCGTTAGTCAAAACACACCCTATGTCTATAATTCTATTAAATTGGCAATAATCCTTTTAATATAACTATTTTAGGGGGAATCGAATTGTTACTGTCAAAAGCATGGGCTTCGTTTGAAGCTGATAAGCGAATAGAGGGCTTTTCGCCACAAACGTTGAAGGCCTACCGGTTACAGTCTTTGCTACTAACTGATTATTTTAAGGATATAGGGATGGAATTACTGGATACAAATCAACTGAAAGAATATCTCGCTATATCCGGCAAGCATTTAAAACCGGCCAGTCTTGCACATCGTATCCGCTTTATGAAATCATTTTTTCGTTGGTCCCATGAAGAAGGCTATCTGAGTAAGAATCCAACCTCCAAAATTAAAGAACCTAAAGTAGGGAAGCGGATACCCAAGTATTTAACCGAACGGGAGATTGAACACCTTCGTGAATCCTGTCACTCTCCAATGGAAAAAGCGATTTTTGAATTCATGTTTTCTACCGGTTGTCGAATTGGAGAAGTAGTCGCGTTAGAAAAGAACCATATTAATTGGTCCAATCAATCTGCGATCGTGAGAGGAAAAGGCGACAAGGAAAGGGAGGTTTATTTTAATACACGTTGCGACATATGGCTTAAACGCTATATAGAAAGCCGTGATGATCATAACCCTGCTATTTTTGTAACAGCCAGACAGCCACACAAAATGAGTGTCGCCCAAATGCGATACATCATCAAACGGATTTCCAATCGTGCGGAAATTAATAAAGAAATACATCCACACCAACTTAGACACAGCTACGCAACGCATTTGTTGAACAATGGAGCTCCTATTGAAGTGATACAAAGTCTTATGGGGCATGAGAAAAGTGAAACCACAAGGATCTATGCTCAGTTAAGCGGAAGGTTAAGGAAGGAGTATTATCAGAAGTACTTTTAATGTAAAAGGAGAAACGTCTTACAAGACGTTGCTCCACTTGACTAAAGCACCTCGTTAGTTGAACAAGGAACGGCTTCTTCTCTCGTTCACTTATTGGTTACTAACGAATAAATAATCCATTTTCTTCAATAATTTTCTTGCACTTCATAAAACCTATTGACGTCTTAGAATAAATAGGAAAAGATAAATCCCAATTCCCCATTATTACTGTATCAAATGATGGAAAGAAAATATCAACAAAATAAAGTTCATTTACTGAAAGATTTGCTAAAAAAGTAAGGGCTTCCTCATCCCCTATTTTATAAATCCCCTTTTTATTGGAAAATAATTTACGAAAGAGGTTAGCCTCTCCTCGATTTAGGCAACTTAAAACATATTTAAGACTTGGTTTACTCAAGCTTTTATTAATGTGTACATAAACTTCATTCTCTGCCAAATGAAAAAGGCTATTAAATGTACTAACAAATTTTGCGCCGTATTTTAGATTATGGTTTCTGCCCAATAATTCGCTTGCCTCTTCTTCTGTTAAAACTCGATTAAATACATCCATATTACCAATATGATTGTATAACTTACTAGGTTCATCAATAAGATTTGTATTAAATTTTTTAAACTTTGAAAGCAGTTTATTTATCTCTTCGTCTGTTGCCAAAATTAGCTTCATATTTTTACCCCTTAGTTATTTTTGTACTAACAATATTTTATCATCTTATCCAACTATTCTGCTTCTTAAGTTCAATAAAAGGCTTTACTCCTTCTTGAAGTAAAGCACCCGGTAGTTCAACAAGAAAAGTAGCTATTTAATCCGCTCAACTTAAACCATTATAAGTTTAATAACAATATTGCCCAAAATTAATTTAATTTATTTTTAGTGAAATTCGCCCATTGTTCATTAGGTCCTGTGTTATCTATTTGAATAAACTACCGTCTTTCTTGTAAAGAAAAATCTCATTCCCAAATTCAGCACCATCTCCTAATGCTGTTAATGCGTTTGTTGAGACAATTTGACTCATATCCACTTCATCTTTTGGAATAATTCTGTTAAAAACATATTTCTCCCCACCATAATTTATCCACTGCAGTGGAAGAGGACCACCTGAGTTTATGGGAACTTCAGCGGTTTCTTTCAATGAATCTTTTCCACTTTCTTTAATTTCTGAAGTCGGTCCACATCCATTAATGACAATAAGAAAGAATAACGATAACCACAGTTTTAATAGATGGTTCATATGCCACACTCCTTATTAGACGTACTAACTCAAATGTTACGTTCCTCAACTAACCTGCTGCGTTAGTTCAATAAGAAAGTTCTTAAAATTTGTTAGGTTTAAAGCTTATCTTCAGTTTGTTTTCTAGTAATATATCCAATAACTATTTCTATGATAAGAATCCTAAGCCCCTGTTGGTCCCAATCTTTCAAAATAAAGCTAAGACCTATCCAACCTATGACTGCCCCTAAAATTGCCAAGAACAAATACTTCAAATATAATCCTCCCTCTCTCTGTATACCGATATTATGTAGGATGTTTAAAAACCTCGGTTTCTTATTATAAATTCTTAATAGCTTATTCAACTAAACTGCGTTTTTAGTTGAATAAGAAAAATGAGCTGTCTAAACAGCTCAATGATCTTCAAGTAAAGCACTCGTTAGTTGAACAAGTTTTTTTGTTTATGTTCTTTAATTGGCATGAAATTAGAAGAGGTTAATTCTTCGGATTCAATTACAATTGCAGTTAGTCCAGTGGCGGTGTTTTGTTTATGGTAACTTATAGTCGGGCTAATAGTCGTATAGTTAGAAAGCAAGAAAAGCAAGAAAGGATTAACCAGCGTAAACTCGCAGAAACAACTACCTTCCGTAAGTTCGTTGACGCAGTACGTTTAGGTGAGATAATCTACAAAATCCTAGACAAGCTGTAATCTTCAGGAAATATCGTCCTTAGGTTTGGGACGTTGTTTTTTTTTACCACCCTCATGCCCACATGATCTCAGTGAGATTAATTAACTGTATTTTATCCTATAAATATATTAGTAATAGTTTTGTAGACCTATATTAATCCCGTATAGTACAATTGGGACATGTGAAAAAAAGGTAGGTATGAGATATGCATACAATAGGAATAAGGATTTCCCCAAGTAAAGCTTCCCCCAAAGTTTATTATGCGGTAATTTATGATCAAGACTCTGAATTTGAAATTATTAAATGTTCGTATTTACACATCCCACTATCTTTAGAAATTCCTGAGCAACTTGCTTATATCCGAACAAATTTACTAGCTATTATTTTGCAACATAATATTACACAAGCGGGACTTAGAATTTCAGAAACAACCGCCAAAACTCCATCAGTTTATAGGATGAACATAGAGGGAGTTGTTCAAGAATTATTCGCAAATAGCACAATTGAAAAATATTCTGTAATGAAAATTGCTCAGATGTCGAGACTTTTAGAAGATGCCAATATAAAAAAATATATTGAGACCGATGAGGTATTTGCAGAAATTGACGAATGGGATTCATACAAACTTGAAGAACGTGAATGTTTAATTGTAGCTTGTGCATCTACAGTTATATGAAAGGTGTTTGATTAATATGCTAATTGTGGATACATTATTAAAGTTAGAATTTGGAGAAGAGATAGGCCAAGAAGGAAGAAATTCAACTGTAAATTTGGCGTATGATCCCCAGTTAAATACTGAATTAGTAGTTAAACGCATTATTAAATCGGAATTTACTAAAGAAGAGGACTTTTTTATTGAAGCTCAAATGTTATATGCAACTGAGCATCCAAATATAATGGGTGTAAAATATGCTACTCAAGATGAGCATTATATATATATATCAATGGACTTTTATAAGAATGGATCTTTGAACTCCTTATTGCAGAAAAGATTCTTAACGGTAAGAGAGATTATTAAATATTCCTTAGAGTTTCTTTCTGGTTTACATTTCATGCATACAAAAAATTTAATACATTTTGATATAAAACCAACAAATATTTTAATAAGTAATTCAAATAAAGCAGTGGTCACAGATTTTGGCCTAGCAAAATATTTAAATGAGAGCGGATTTGCCCAACCTAATAAGTTATATCCATTACATATGCCACCTGAAGCATTTGAAACAGGAAAGTTTTCATTCTATACTGACATATATCAAGCTGGTTTAACTATATATAGGATGTGTAATGGAAATTCCTATTTTACACAGCAATTTCAAGAATTAAATATACAAAATAATGTTGAACTTGCTGAAGCAATAAAGAAAAATAAGTTCCCTAAAAAATCCAATTTTTTACCACACATACCTGATAAGTTTCAGCAAATTATTAAGAAAGCCTTAACAAATGATGTGACTATGAGGTATGAGACTGTATTGGATATGATGAATGATATTAGCAGTATTGAAGTTAATTATGATTGGGTGTATACTGAAGATGAGAACGGACATTCTATTTATTGCAAAGAAAATGAAAGCCATACTTTTGTGTTAAAGTTAATACAGGATAATGGTAAATGGGAAACAACAGGATCTAAGAGAAGAAAAAGTGATGGTAGAACTATTCGAGTAACTAATTGGTGCTCATCTGGATATAATAATAAAGAAGATGCATTTGTGGTAATTAAGAAAATGTTGAAAGAATGAAATAAGGAAGAGGAGGCAACGTTGTGAAAAAATTTAAGGCTAAAAAAACGAAATTAAAAAATCACACAACTCCTTTTCCGATTGATACGCTCCATGAACGTTTAATAAGAGATAAAGCAATTGATCTAAGAGATAATTTTCGAATTGTGGAACTTCTTGATGGTTATATTCGTGTATTACCTATTGATGAAACTAAGTTATATAAATAATAATTAAAGCATCCAATAAGGATGCTTTTTTTGATAGCACTTTTTCTTAATTAAAATTTTATATTGAAAATTAATTACTGCTTGGACATTCTTATAATAATGTCAAATTAATAAAATCAGGAGTAAAGAAATGATTGGTTATTTTCCAAAACCTTATAAAAACGAATTATATTGGAAGCAGCAGGTGTTAGAGAGTATATAAGAAAAGGTGGAAGAGAAATTGGCGAATATATAGAACATTTATTAAGCCAACATAACAAGGGGATACTTTGAAGTGCATTAGCAAAATTATCTGTACAATTACTAATGTAGAAAAATACATATACGTAAAATTCCAATTATTATCAAGGCAGTATACAACATTATTGTATTAAAAAAAACATATCTCAAAGGAACATATCAAATTTAGTATACAACTTTATTGTCTCTTATTAGATGATTTTATGAAATAAATGCATGTTCGAGAGTCTTTTAGTATACATCTTTTTTGTGGCGTTACAATTTGTGTTCAATGACAACTTAGATGTACCCCGCACAACTCGATCGTACCCGGTACAACTTAAGTGTACCCTGAGCAACTTAATGGTGTTGAAAAACTGGTTAGTTATACTAACCAGTTTTTTTTTGCCTTGTTAGTTAGTATTGTAAATATTAAAAAAATAGAAAGGCCCTAATTAAGGCCCTCTTTGTAATGTACTAGTTCAACTAAAGCCAACGTATAAGTGAAACGTTGCACAATAATTCGTCTCAAACGTAGTAAAGGGAAGGTTAGTTAAAGAAAGTTATAAACGAGGTGGATTATATGAGTGAACGATTTGAATTAAACAGGAAACTAATATCCTACTTTTTTCTTCTGTCGATATACAATAAAAGTAAGTGCATTTAATATAAATGTAAAAATGAGAAGAACTGCTGTGGCTATCACTACTGCACGTGTTGTGTCCATTAGTGCCGACCAATCCTCAATTTTTACTAAATGATAATTAGAGAAAATCTGAAAACTAAGTGAAATAGCACAGGCACTGATGCTGATAACGGAAAGGACGCCCCAATTCTTATGTTCATGTTTTTTATTTCGCATGAGATTAATAATAGGAAGTATCCAAGCGATTAGTCCAAGTAAGAGACTGCCAATATTAAGCAAACCAATCATATCTAATCCCTCTTTCTATTTTTTATTGTTGTCTAACAATACTTAACGGTAAATTGTGGGAAAGGTTTCAAATATAAACACTAACCGTATTTAATTAACCTGTATTATTCAACAATATGGCCCGATTGTTGAACACAAGTTAAACAACACTCTTCAACTAACCTGGTCTTTAGTTCAATAAGAAAAAAGGCTTTACTCCTTCTTGAAGTAAAGCACCCGTTAGCCATCCATGAAGCGCAAAATCAGCGCTTCACCACAAAGCATGAAAATGGATTCCCCTGTCTATACTGTTTCTACGGCTGGCGAAGAAGGTCGATACACTATGGTGCCATAGAGCCCATCCGTTAGTCTGACTCCAACGATCTCGGTGCATCACAGACTGTCGCACCCTATATGGGTAGCACTTATGGGAGATTAATCCTTTTTGATTGGTTGCACCAGCCTTGCCTTTATTTTAAGAAGAATGGAGATGTTTCTTGATTTACCTATTAACTCAATATAATCATTCTGAAGGCTCAGCCTTTTTTTAAAAAAGCATTTTCTGAGTCTTTTTTGTTATGCAATTTTATAGATTTTGAGCGTTTTTTAATTTTCATGGGAGTTGAAGAAGGATATTAATTTGTTGTTTCACTAATAACTGATAATGCAACTTTGTTATTAGGTTCATTCTTAAGAATTTCATTAGCAATTCCTAATGCTTCTTCGTTCCCCAATAATTTATCTGGAATCGCATTAAAGAAAAGTATGTATTCTTTATAACTCATATCATTAGGAGATAAATCCGTTGCTTTTTTTGCATGGTGGAATGCTGTCTGATAAGCACCTTCTAAATGATTTAGTGCCATACTAAAAAGGTACGAGGCTATATAGTGAAATTCGGAAGTTTCTTCTTCAAGTAATAAATAGCTTATAAATCCATACGTAGCAATGTTTTCATTGTCATAGGCTAATAGGAAAAGGGTTTCTCTCAAAGAATCCATATCCATCTGGGAAGCTAATTCTTTGGCTTTTACAAAATCACCTAGAAGTATCGCATCATTAAATTTCATCAAACAAATTCTCCTTATAAATATTATTCAAAACCCTTGAAATCTTCACTATTCATTATAGCATTATTCAACTAACCTGCTGCGTTAGTTCAATAAGAAAAAGAGTTACCTCTGGCAACCCCATGATTTTTTACTAAAGCACCCGTTTGCTCAATAAGAATTACTCATTTGAATTTTTATTTTTCACTTTCCAATCATCGTATTCTCCCCAAGCTATATACGCTATACCTATTAATAAGGATAAAAGACTAAACGTACTTAAAGTATTCCCAACATAACTTAACATTGCTTCATATAACGAGTTATCCCAACTAACAACGCCCGAACCAAAGATTGAAGCACTAATATATTTTGCCGATATTAAAAATGCTGATATTGCTATAAAAGCAACTCTAGTTCCCCGTTTATTCATTTTAAATCCCTCCGACCTTAAATATATTTTACCATAAAAATCCATTATTTAATTTGAAAAAACCTGCTGCTTTAGTTGAATAAGAAAAAAGAGCAGTCTAAGCAGCTTAACGATCTTTCACTAAAGCACCCGTTAGCCATCCATGCAGCACAAAATTAGTGCTGCACCACAGAGAATGAAAATGGTTAGGAAGTGTCAATACTGATACTGACCTTAATCCAGTTCTCAGTATTCCATAGGCTTATTTACGCTCTCCTCTTTTTTTAACGATTAATCAGGGGTCTTCTTAAGTATTGTCATTTTTCTTTTCTTGAAGAAACTAATTTTCATGGTAGTTTAAGTACAATGCTTCACATAGTACTGATTATTGGTATGGATTTTCACCAGTTAAGCATATTCAGTGACTTAAAAACTCTTTTCTACATGGAAAAAGGACTTTCTAACATAAAATGTATAAATTAAAACGATTACTGACCAAATAAAATTCCCAGTAAACGGTTGTTGATTATATGAGAATAATAGAATATAGCTTATTAGACCAAATCCAAATGAATATAAAATCATTAACCAGAATCCCCATCTTTTTAAACGCATATAACCATATATGATGATAAGGGAAACAACTGCCAATATAATCCTAAATGGCTGTTCTGGAAAGTTTGGTAAACCAAACCTATCCGCTATGCCAAATTCATCTGCATCTGGATTAAAAAATACGGCTGTGAAAATCAATACAACTGCACCGAAAATGTAAAAAGAACTAATAAAAGATACTCCTAAAGGTCTTTTCATTTTTTCGCCCTCTTTACACTGTTTAAATTTAATCCTTATTCCTTATCTTATTCACCCGACCTGCCCGTTAGTAAAAAGGCTCTACTCCTTCTTGAAGTAAAGCACTCGTTAGTTGAATTTGAACTAAAAACACTATTATCTTTCAGAGGAATTATGAAATTAATTAGAGAGTGAATGAATTTTTAATACCCAAGCAATAATACGCCATCGTTTAGAAACATATACTGTCTTCTTTTTCCTTTTTACACTATCGTAAATTTGCAGAGCAGCTGTTTCTGGAGAAGCAACCCAAAACATTTTATCTTTATCACCTTTAGCCATATTCGTATCAACGAACCCACATTTAACATCTGTTACTAAAACGTTTACCTTCTGCATCTTTAACTTTTGGCGAATACTGATTAGATAATTAGAAACAAAGGTTTTTGAAGCATTGTAAGCAGGTGCAGTAGGATTCGCCATTAAAGCTCCAATTGACGATATCCCTACTATGTGTCCAGAATTTTTTGATACAAAATATTTATAAGCAACATTAGAGATTGCTACAAATCCTGAAACATTTACATCGATTGTCTCTTTTTCAAAATCTAAGTTCAAATAAGGGTTGAGATGCCCCACACCAGAGCTAATAATAATTAAATCCATTCCTTCCATCTCTTCAATAAGTTCTTCTAGTAGGTTCTTCGCTTCATTAATGTGTGAAACATCGATACATTTGATAAATGATTTATGCGGTAAATTTTTTTGAAGTGCAAGTAGATTATCTGTTCTTCTAGCAACTAATCCAACTATATACCCCTCATTTGATAAAACCTTTGCAAGTTCTTCACCAATTCCAGAACTTGCACCAATGACTATTGCCTTTTTCAATATTGTCATCCCTTTTCTCCTAAAAAAAGTCGTAGTAATACCTTTCTATATTCTTCCTAACGAGATGATATTCCTTATTCAACTAAGCTGCTGCGTTAGTTAAATAAGTTCAACAAAAAAAGCGTTAATCCTTCTTGGATCAACGCAACCATTAGTTGAAGAAACTATTTACAATATTTAATACTGTTTGTTAGAACACTTGGTCCTAACTTACCTGTTTTGGTATTTGAGAGACGCACCTGAACTTCGACATTCTTCATTTCTGCTGTAATTAAATCAAATCGTCCAGCCCAACTTGGACCATTCTCCTCTGGGGTTGGATAAAGCTTAAAACGCCAATTATTTCTTTTGGAACAAACGCAAAACCTTCATAGCTATCGAAGTCTCCATAAGAAGACGGTTCAGGAAGATGAACAGCAAGAATACTTATATTAGTTCTTGCAAAACTTGGTGGGTTTAATTGCACTTTATAGACTAATGCTACACCTTTTGTATTCGTCAGACTTTTATCAACAGACTCCAATGTTAGGCTACAGGGCACTGAAATCACTTCGAATAATTCCTCATTTTCTTCATTTATTGCCTTTGCTTTTGGTGGTCTTTCCCAAGTTACAAATATTAAAGTTGTTAAACCTAATAGCAATAGCAAAAATATAACTGAAATTTTTTCCATCTAATCCCTACCTAATTTTAAAGGTAGTATTTCCTTATGATAAGACAATATTCTTGTTCAACTAACCTGCTTCGTTAGTTTAAGTGTAATACTTCACAAACTTTCAACTATAAAGTAATAAAGCCTTTCATATAAAAACACAATATTTATTTATTATATGAAATTGTGGTTATACAAACGGTGACACTATATCTGAATATGGAAAAGGCTGTCCAATAGTGAAAATATTGGACAGCCTCTTTCTATTCTTGTTTGGACCTATTATCAATTTTGGTGATTTGGGGAAATGGGTAAAACTGTCGAATACTTAATTTCCCTTAGTACTAAGCTAGTTTGAATACGTGTGATGCCAAGTTTATTTAATTTTCTTATAAAGCTCTCCAATTCCCTGCGGTTTTTATTTGCCACCTTTAGAAGATAATCATATTCTCCCGTTAAGCAATGACACTCCAAAACCTCTGGCATAGACTTTAATGCTTCCTCCAAGAATTTCAGCTTCTCAGATTGGTGAATGTTCGTACTAATAAAAATAATAGATAATAAATCAAATCCAAGCTTCTCTTGATTTAATATCGCCACATGCTGATTAATATATCCTTCATTTTCTAATCTTTTGATCCGTGCGTGAGTTGCGGGTGGAGATAAATTAACCCGTTTAGCAATTTCAGAATTGCTTATCTGTGCTCCTTTTTGGAGAATATCTAAGATTTTAATATCAAGATCATCAAGTATTTTACTAACGATTGATTCCACTGATTCTCACTCCCCTTCTATTCTTCAAAAATTCAAAAGAAATAAACATGAAAACGAAATAAAATTTTGTAAGCACCTAAGAATTATTATCATTATTTCGAATTTACCTCATTATACAGAAAGAAATACTGATAATGAAAGGAAAATGTTAAAATTATTTATAGCTCATTAAAACTCATCGTGCATACGGCTTAAAGGGCAGTACCTGGATCGGTGAAATTTGAAGAAGGAGATAAAGGATATGTCATTTAAGTATTATGTCTTATTACTTTTAACATGTTTATTTTGGGCAGGGAATTTTGTTGTTAGTAAATCTCTTGTTGAACATTCTTCACCGATGACCTTAACGACTTTAAGGTGGATCATTGCAGTCCTTTGCCTGTTCCCTCTTGTTTGGTGGAAAGAAAAAAAAATTCTGCCGCCACGAAATGCAATACTTCCTTTGTTTTTAATGGGATTAACAGGTGTTGTTCTATTTAACATCTTGCAATTTTTAGCATTAGAGCAAACAACTGCGACAAATGTCAGCTTAATCTCTACGTTAAATATGATTTCAATCGCTGTTTTTTCTATTTTATTTTTAAAAGAAAAAATTAATTTCCTGCAAATTATTTCAATGATATTTTCACTTTTAGGTGTGATACTTGTACTTTCAAATGGGAAAGTAGTCTATTTGCTTTCATTGGATTTTAATACAGGAGATTTATGGATGATTGCTGCTGTATGTGTATGGGGAATATATACGATTTGCAGCAAGTGGGCAATGACAAAGACTTCACCTTTGATGTCTATTTTATACTCAGCTATTTTTGGACTAATGGTACTACTGCCTCTGAGCTTTCCTGATTTTACTGTTTCAAATATTAATCTTTCTTTTATAGGTGCAATGTTATATACAGGCGTTATCTCAACAGTAGTATGTATGGTCCTTTGGAATATTTGTATTCAAAAATTAGGCTCCACTACTTCAGGTGTTTTTTTAAGTTTTAATCCGATTTTTACAGCAATTTTAGCTTTTTTATTTTTAGGAGAACAAATGACCTGGATACAAGGAATAGGAAGTGCAATTGTAATAACAGGTTGTTTTTTATTCTCGTACCTCAAAAGAAAGGTTCATGCAAAACAAAATGTATTCGCTAAACAAAGCTTTCAAGCTTGATCAACTTCTAATAGGACCCCTATTAGAATAACAAAATCCAATCTTGCCAAAAAGGGTTTCGGAATGTGGCCATTCCGAAACCCTTTGTCGACACTCTGCACCTAACAATCATCTTTCCTGTCATTAATAGTAATATGTATTAATTAATAAAAGAAAGGACATTTGTCCATTCTATCTATTAAACGAAATAAATCATTAATCCCACTTAAGATTAATGTTCTCTATACCTGCTAGTTGAACTAAACTGCCCCGTTAGCCTTCCATGAAGCCCTGCTTCACCACAGAATATGGAAGAAAATTACGTTCTTCCATGGTAGCTCAATAAGAAGAAATATATCTTCATACTTAGAAAGTCCTCTTTTTATAAACCAAATTTGTATATAATAATAATGAAAAACATGAAATTACGATTGGTTATAATAAAGTTTATGAGCACGAACACAATCTATTTCTCTATTTACAGCTGTCTCAAGGAAATATTCCAACTGCCATGTCTGAGTTTTTTTAGCCTGACGGCTTGTAGGCTTGTCCCAAGGTGGATAAACACGTATTGCGCGTTTACCACCTTTACCTTCATTGGATAATATCCCCTGATCAGAAAGTACAGTTTTAGGAAATATAAACTGACCAAATATATCATCATTACGTGTACTAATAACGTAGAAATCGACTGGTTCTGAAATGTCATATGGTTGGATTGAGCCATCCCCAATTCTTTCCCATAAAGTCACAAATTGTCCAACCTTTTTAGGGGTGATTTTAGCTACACGAAATCTAATGGATAAAGAATTCAAATTAAATACATATGCCCCATATTCAGCATTTTGTGATTCTAAAACTGGTAGTGAGCAATCAAATCCGCACGGATTATAGACAATATCTTTAATGGTAAGTAGGTCACAATGGATTGTGTCTGTGGATGACCAATAATTTTGATTGCTAGAGTATACTTCTGTAAGGTTGATATTTTTTTCATCCATCTTTTCAAACCTCCCTTAATTCTCGCATGAAAACAATGAGATAGTTATAGAACTAACGCACTCGTTAGTGAAAGAAGAACTATACTTGGATTGGTCTATATTCCTTTGAAAGAGTAAGTATTTTTCCTTCGATTTCCTGTTCGTAATCCCCACTCAATGAAATAGTCTCTTTTGCAAAAGGAGCTAACTGTTCGTGATAGCCAATCATAACTGTATGCAATGCGTTTTCAAACATTGATATATCATTCGCATCGTTCCCAAAAGCGATATATGTATTTTCTTTTACCCCAAGAGTCTTTAATGCACTCCATTTATTTATCCCACTTGGGCTGATATCAAGTACATTCTCGTTACTATGTTTATTTACATAAACATTAAGTTTTGAAAGTTTTTCTGCTAATTCATCCATATTATTTGAGGTTAGAAACAGAACTTTAACTACTGAATCAAGAGATTCTAAACTAACCATTTTCGCTAATTTTGCAGGGTCTAAATTTTGAAGTATAGGGTGCGCTTCTGAGCCAGTATAAGCATAGTCCCAATCACCATCTATTAGATAAGTAGCATTATATTGATTAATAAAATTCTTTATTTCATTAATTTCATTTGTTGAAAACGAATTGGATTTGATTACTTTTCCTTCTTTTGATATTAAAGAGCCATTTCCCCCAATCATTGTATAATGATGAAACGCTTCGTCTATGACAGGTAGCATATCTCGTATGGGTCTGGCAGATGCGAAAATGACTTCAATACCCACTTCCGTCAACTCTGACAATGAATGAAGTATCCTGTTAGATATTGGTTGCCCTTTAAAACAAACTGTTCCATCTAAATCAAAAACAAATCTCAAAAGTTTCACTCACTTTCATACTAAGTGTATAAATTATTATTTAATTATACTGTAAAAAGAAAAAGTAATTATCTTCTTATTCTACTAACCCGCTCGTTAGATTAAGTACATTTCTTCATTGCATTTCGCCATCCATTCCATTTGTTCTTTTACTTTGTGCTCTGCATTTACTTGTTCAAAGCCATCATCATGAGTAACCCAATTCATGACTGGATCCACAAAATGAACTAATTCTATATCAAAAGGTTCTAATGCGGTTTCTATTTATGCTATATTGGAATGATGGGCGTGTAAGCAATCTAATTTCATGTACATCCTCCATAGTTTGTATAAATATTTTAAATGCTATTTCGAACTACTTTACTTGGTTAATGGATGTCTCTTGAATTCTCCAATTTTAAGAATCAATCCATTGTCACAAACCAACACCTTTACTTCCTATTCAAATATCTGATATTTTTCTTTGAAAGTTGGACTTAATTCGCTCCATATGTCAAATTTATTGCCATCTAAATCGTAGAATACAAAGTTCCTTCCAGCATGTCCTCTATTTTCTATTTCTCCAATTCTAATATCTTTATCTATAAACTCTTTATGTATAGCTTCTAAAGCATGTATTCCATTAACTTCAAATGTGATAGAAAAACGCTCTACACCGTGAATATCATAAAAATTGGCACTTTGATTATCATTAGCTTTAACAAGAAAAACACTTTGGTTTGCAAGATCAAGAATTGCTTTGTCTTCGTCTTTATAGCTCAATTCTGCTCCCAATTTGTTCACATACCAGTTAGAAGATAGTTCTACATTGACTACTGGAATATAAGTAGTTCCAACCCTCCATAATTTTTCACTCATTCTATTCTCTCCTTTTAATAAAATTAATAATTATTGATTCTCTATTTATTTCTCTCCTTCTAAAATCCCGTCACAATGTAACTTACGCCACTAGTTGATTAGAAAGCTCTTTATATTAACATTAGGAATTCCTGCTTCTATATAACTTCTTATTAATTTCCAATCATTTGTGCCATATCTTTTGAACGTTTGAAAGAATAAATTTGCTGTTTCTAAACTCTTTCCTTGAATGAGGATAGTGGCTGATAAAATAACCATAGTTTCATCTTCTCTCAAAGGAAGAATCGAAATTACCTCTATATTCCATTGAGCATTGTTTCCTTTAACAAAATTAAAACCCTGTTCCCATCCATTTACTGATTCTTCATAAGCAAAGTCAACGATATCTCCACTTGTTATCTCTCTTGATTCATAGTTTTGAGATATCAAGTCTTTTAATTCCGCTAAAGATGAGCTTCTCCAAACATCTAAATACGTATCAAGAAACGTTCGAAATGAGTTGTCCATTTAAGAACCTCCTAAGATATATTTTTAGTTATATAACAAGAAATAGACCTTATTTAAGTAACACGTTCGTTAGTTCACAGACAACATCCATGTGTTATTTAAACAAATTTGGAATATGAGGACCAAATTATTGACCGATTTTCTCTACTTCAGTCATTACACGTCTTAATTCATCTTCGGACATAAACCAACTCCCCATAGTCCATCTGCTCGTTTTTGTAATAAGAATTCCCCACTTTCATTAACAACAGCAACCGCTACTCCGACTAATATCAGAGGTTGATTTCCAACAAATTTGGGTAAATCCTCTATATACCTCATAATTACCTCCTAAAAATTATTTTTTTAACCTAAACTTAAATTATTCAGTTCGACATTTAGATAGAATTTCCTCCTTAGCTTTCGGATCAGTTGATGACAGATTTTAGTGTGACAGCATCTACTATTAGATTACTAACAAGTATTCAGTTTTTGGCTTATGCCAGTTTGCAAATTCCATTAGAAATCTTTCTTGTCTGACCGTTTTGGCCCTAATATTTTTCAAATTGCTTCGATTTACACTAATTTACAACAAATTAATTAATCTTGTTTAGAGCATGAATAGATTAATGAATACAATGATTAGATAATCTGCAGATTATAAATCTTGCATTACGAGGAGGTGTATTTTAAATGCCTTTAACAACTGGACCAATTGAAAACACAGGAAATCAACCTGCTAATGCAACTAACGTTCGAGTTAAAATCCTCAATCGTACTGGAGGTGTACTTTCAGGAGTAGCCAGAGTTTTTAGACTTAATGGTACCAGACAATTAATTTCATCGGCAAACTTTATCGTAGGTGCTAATGCTTCTGCTTTTGTAACCCTTAGTTTACAAATAGGAGCTGCTCAATATGAAGTTGAAATTGTTCCGAATCAAACCGGTGGGTTATATTCTTCATATGGAAGAACAGCATCAGGTGTTGTCATTACTGCTCAACGGGTTTTGCACTCAGAATTAGTACAGATACTTTAGTCTCTTATATGAGTTATTAGAAGTTAAAATAGGTATTAAAGGGCTGTTCCTTTGCCAATCAATTTATCGACATTTGGGACAGCCCGCTTCTTATTTTTGTGAGTACCCATATACTCTCACCGTGTATGACGGTAAAAACCGGGAATTGATCTGCATCAATATCAGTAAAAATAGCGTCTACTTTTTCTTTTTTTCCCGTATTACAATGGATAAAATGTAAATAAAAAAGATGATATCTGTTAAGACATCATCCCTTAGAATAAAAGCCTGCATAAACTAACTCTAAAACCATAATTTTATCCCAGATTCATTGCGCTTTCATCCATATAAGCGACTTCCCATAAATGACCGTCCAAGTCTTGAAATCCCCATACATACATAAATCCATGATCTTGAGGGTCACTCGAAGATTTACCACCTGATGACAGTGCCTTATTTACCAACTCATCCACTTGAACCCGACTTTCAGCTGATAAACAGAAAATCGCTTCTGCCGAAGTAATATCAACAATTTCCTTCTTACTAAACTCTTTGAAACGTTCTTCAATCATTAACAAAGCAAAGATATTGTCACTGATAATCATACTAGCTGTGTCCTCAGTAGTGAATTGTGGGTTGAACTCAAAACCTAGCTCCTTGAAAAAGTTAGTGGACTTGTTCACGTTTTTCACTGGTAAATTGATAAAGATATTTTTGGATTGAAATGCCATTTTTTTATCACCTCAAGTTGACATTATCACAGGCAAGAAAGCCAAGTCAAAATTATAGTTTTTAAATGGAAAATTAGGTTCTTTCATTGTAGTTGAATAAGGTGAAGGAATTATCTAAAGATAAATTTTCTAATTCGTTTAAACATAATGTTAATCTATTTCTAATCATGTCCTTATCACCCATTTGTTGCAGTGTCTTAGGGTCCAATACACTTTCTTCTAATGTTTCAAAGTGTTCATGAGCCTCTAATAATATCCACAAGATGTATTCGTCCAGTAAACATTTATTCAAATTCACATTATCACTTATGTACCCGCATATAAATCCGTCTGCAATTCTATTTAAAATATTAGAATTTTGATTATAAGCATGATTTCGGTATCTTGCTGCATTAGAATAGGCTGGGAGAAGGAATTTGTAACAAAAAACAAAATACCCAGCATATTTCAAATCAAAATCTAAGCTTGGGAATGGGTCAATTAAAGAAACATTATCTACATTAAATATAATATTTTCTGGTGTTACATCTTGATTGACTAATGATATCTTTTGCTGGTTTTCCCGCCTGTTTTCAATTAATTTTAAAATCTTTTCTACAACTTTTTCACGATTAAATGTTAAATCAGTACTAGTCAAACTATGTAAGATACTTAAATAAAAGTCGTTATCATTTTGCCAAATATAGTGAGCTTCTTGTTGCACCTTTCCTTCAAGAAGTTTACCGTTCCATATAATCTTACCAAATCCCTGTATATCGGGATTTTTCCTGTGCATAACCTGAAAGAATTCTCCTAACTTTTCTCCAATTGTAAACGCTTCATAATGGCTTAGGCATTGTAGTTTTTTTCCTTCACCCATAAAACTTTCTACGGTAAATGCTAATGATTCCTCTTGAAAATAGTCAAAGACAGGAGGACAAATGTTAAAAGAACACTGATTAGCCTGATGGTAATAAACTTTTGAAGATTCATATTCAGTAATCAAGTCAATTTCTTTATATGCTTGTAATTGCCCATAAGCATTCTTTTTCCTAATTCTTAGTACAAGGTCCTCTTCAAAATTCCTTTCTATTCTATAGACATTATGCCAAGCACCTTCACCAATTTTCCAAATATGTTCCATCTTTAAATTTTTTATTTTTAACTTCTCAAAGGCATTCTTAAGATCCTCATCTTTCATTTCTGATTATCCTTTCTTAAAACGATTTGTACTTAAACTAACCTGCCCCTGTAGTTCAACAAGATAACAGAGACGTATAAAACAGCTCAATGTTATTCAAATACAGCTCCAGTTAGTCGAAAAATAACACTATAATTGAAACTCTTTTTTTATTATTTGAGCGACTGCTTCAGCACTTAAATAAGTGTTATCTATTCTTATATAATTTTCTTTTTCAATTTCACCAATTTTAGAATTCAACCTACTACTTTCTAAAGTACTCAGTAAATGTTGTTCAGATTGTTCAATGTTTCTTTTAGTTGGTTTATTTTCAAGTCTATGTGGTGTCTTGTTTCGTTTTAACCTTTCTTCAACGTTGGCTTCTAATTCAACGAAATAAATATCAGCCCCTTGAGAAGATACAGTTTGACATATATTTTCTATATCGTCCCAATCCTCTTTTTTATTAAAATACCAGACCTTAGTAAAAATCATCCCATAATGATCACTTTTAGAAAATGAATTAAATATTTCCTGCCGAAATAGGTGTGTTAATCGCCACATTTCTGGACTAAATCCGAAGAGTGGCTCTAGTAAATCAATAGTCATGTGGTTATGAAATAACTTTAAGCCTGTTACCTTTGCTAATTCTTGTCCGACAGTCATTTTTCCAACTGCTTGTGGACCAAATATAAAAACAAACTTTTTCATAGTACCTTCCTCCAAACAATAATGAAAAAATCCTCAAAAAATAAACATATTTACAAGATAGTAGTGAACCAACTTCCTTCGTTAATTGAAGAACCATTAGCTACCAAATTCCATATAACTAATAAACAACAATATACAAATTAGTAATCCAAGAAATAAAAACAGACATTAATCTCCATTTCATCTCATCCCATACTATTTCGATAAACTTTCAAAAATCGTTATGGACCACTACTTTTCATGTAATAAATTTTCACCATTACCGATTTTGAAGGAACTTTTAAATTCATTTACACTTTTTATTATTAAATTTGGTTGTTCGCTAAATCTAGTTGTTTGGTATTCTGGTAACCAATCTACACCAATAGTAAAGACGTTAGCACGTATTCCCGCAATTACATCAGCATCACTATCTCCAAAATAAATTGCATCAGAATTATTTACTTCTAAAAAAGATAAGGCTTTTAACAGTCCCTCTGGGTCAGGCTTTGGATTTATTACATCATCACCAGTTATAATAACGTCAAACAATCCATCCTTTTTTAATGCTTTTAGCGAGATATCTAAGCTTCTTTTTCCCTTTCCAGTAAAAATCCCTGTTCTAATATCTGCCTCTTTCAAGGACTTCAATAACTTAAGAATCTCAGGATTGATTTCCACTAAACTTTTATGTTGTTCAGAATATTTTTCGTAGTAAAATTTGATTGCCTCCTCCTTATTAGGATTCGTAAGGTTTTTCCTAATAATACCTGTTTCAGAAGGACCAAACATTCCCTCTATTTCTTTTGAGGTAAGATCCTTTTTATCAAATTCTTTAAACACATTTTGAAAAGCATAAAAACAGATGGGTAAAGTATCAGCCAATGTCCCATCAAAATCAAATATTACTGCTCTCATAATTAGCCCCCTTAAGACGGTAAAAATATCCATCATTTCCCTGTATCCATTTCCATTAATAGTCTAAAATTATTATCTTTAATTATTTCTACACTTTCCTATTAAATCCTTCTACTTCAAACCTACACCTTTTGCTTAAGTAGGTTTTTAATTTATTTCTTCTGTTTCCTCCTGTAAAGAAAACGCCATAAATAAAAGGTAATCAATTCTATTACAATCTAAGAATAGCCTCCAGCATAATAAATAGGACTTTCTATTTTTTAGAAAGTCCTTAGTAAGTCAAATTGTATTACTATATGTTTATTTCTCCCAAACTTCAATCCATCTTCCTTCTGGATCAGAAATCCAAATAAATGTTCCATACTCGCTTTTTTCAGGTCCTTTTAGCAGTGGAACTCCAATTTTGCTTAAATGCTCCATCCAAGCTTCGATGTTTTCCACTTGAAAATTCAACATCACAGATTGTTCCTTTGGAAAATAATCACTATCGTTATGAAACAAAGAAAAGATAGTCTCGTTGTCAGCATCTGGTTTAATAACAGTGCCATTCCATTCTCCCATCGAAATTCCAAGTGTTTCTTCATACCAATTCCCTAATGAAACCACATCTTTTGATCTCAAAAAAATCCCACCGAAACCTTTAATTTTCATAGTACTGACCTCCAATTAAATATATTTCAAAAATTTTTATTGCAAACAATCCTGCTTCTTTATTTCAAGAAGAAAAGTATAAATACCTTTTAAAAGGATACATTTTATCAACTTATTATACTAATCTTATCACGCTAGTAAAATAAATTAAGTTCTATTTCAAACTTCCTTACTGTTTAGTTACTTTATTAAATTGGAAATGGCTTAGCTAAACACAAATAAACTAATTTCCTTTTAGGGGAGTATGTTTGGATGTATTCTTAAACTTGTTCATCAAGTTCAATAAAATATGATGCTTTCGATATGACACTGCATCCATTGTTGCTATTAGATTTTGCTCATGTAAGATGTCGATTCTATAAAAACCTGTGCGATAGTTTCGTTTTAATTCTGTTGTACGAGCGACTATTTTGTCTCCAGGTTAGCTGTTTGAATAAAATGGATAGTAGTTGAGAGTCCTAAAGATGTTTTACCGTATGCATTACATAATACACTATTCTTCTTGTATGAACTTCACTTCATTATGTCCGCAATTAATACAGATCATTAAATGAGGACAAATCTGATTTTTAGCTGTATTGGGATAGCCATCACCCATTTTTACAGTTTCTTCATCATTATAATGACCGTAAGGATCTAAAAAATCGGATGCCTTACCTGAGTCTTTTAGTCGATCATTACATTTTGGGCAATTTAGTTCTAATACTTTTAATGAGTTACATAAAGCACATATAGCCATAAGTATCACTCCTTTTTACTTTCAAATTTAGTATTCATGTTTTTATCGATACTATGTAACATACAAATTTTTAACTTTACTAAAAAGATAAGTAAAAAAAGTACTAACTCAATTACGAGAAGACGCAACTATTTTTTTCTTCATTCGTTCACTTTTTGTTTATGATCATTTTCAAATCCTATGTAGTAAGTATAGGTTTTATATTCGATAACCCCTGATCAACTGATGTCTCTATATAACCAACTATTTGATTAAACGTAAATACATTAAGTTTTTCATTTATTACTTTCTTATCGTACTCCATATCACCTAATACATAAGGAATGAATTCTTCAACATCTTTGGACTTAACCTCTTGCAAATCAAAGATTGTAGGAAGATAACGGAGCATTTTTCTTAATTCATCTGTAAAGCCATAGTGTTCTAATAATTTCCCATTCAGTAATTGGAAATCATTATGATATAAATTAAATATTTCTTTATTAGCTTCCATTCTGTTTTTCAACCAAGGAAGATAAAAACCTTTCAGCCATATATCATCAGCGATTAAATGTGTAAAATACCCCAATATATAATGACTTTCTGCTTGCAAACTATATTTATGTAAAAATCCTTTGTAATCAATGCTTCTTGAATAATCTTGTACTTCACCTTTAAAGAAATGTGATGAGTCTTTCGGTGAAACAGCATCTGGTGCAATGCCTCCAAGTAAAAACGGTGTTCTATCTTCTATCGACAGACACTCTGCAATTCTATTAGCTATTATCAAGTGCATTATTCTTGAACCCATAATTCCCCTCACCCTTCTATAATTTCTTTAACTATTCTGCAACTTTAGTTGAACAAGCAAAAAGAGCTGCAATGCCTGTTCTTCCCCGAAAGTCTCCGTTAGCTTAAAAACATGTTTGGCTCGTACCATGCAGGTTTTAATATTTCAAAGTTTTTGTGATCTTCTAATATTACGTATAAGCGTTCTATCATTTCATCTAATTGCTCGGGCGAAAATCTTAAACACCAAACAACAGATGAAAAAATAACCATTCCAACATATACGGAATAAAGCTGCCAAAAATCTTTTGGAACATTATGATCAAAATATCCTTGAACTTGTCCGATTGAAAATGGAACACCTAACCCTCTTTGAGACCAAGCTACTTTTACAAAATCGTGAAGTGGGTCTCCCCAATCACAGTTATTAAAGTCAATAACCCCAACATACCGCTTATTCTTCACAATGATATTTTCTAGATGAAAATCATCATGCTGAAAATGATTAGGACGATTTTTTAAACTGTGCTTATTACTCTCAATAAAATCAATTATTTTTTCATCATTTTTAATTTTTATTCCACAAGTCTTATATGCCTCCAGGTACCTGTAATGCTTTTTCATTGCTCGAGTATACCAAGTGTCCATTGTAGGAGGGGCTTTATATAAATGCATCCTAGTTAGTTGCTCCCCTGCCTCCATTCCAATTTTATATTGTTCTTGTTCCGTAAGAGTAGGTATGGCCTCTTTTGCATCTATCCCATCAAGATAAGAGTAAATCGTATAGCAAACACCCAAATCATCTATAACACCTATATTAATCGGCTTGGAAGATTGAACATTATACTGCTGCAATTCATTTAATATGTTAAATTCTGACTTCTTCTTTTCAAATCCTTCTATTTTGCCTACACGCAACAAGTATTTTTTATCATCTACATGAACCACAAATTTCTTATCAGGTGAGTAGCCTTTCGTCAGTCTTTCTATTTTAGAAGCATTCTGAAGCAGTTTTATCTTTTTTTGAAGAGTTGGTATGTGATCGATCATCATAAACCTCCAGTATTTTCTCTATATTTACTTTTCTATAACACGAACAAAAATTCCTTTAAAGAAGCTCTTCTATTTCAAGTGCTTGTGTAATCTTTAAGGAACTTTTTTGGACAAAACTAGTAAGAAAGCAGTTAGAAGCAATGAGAGAATTGGAATTTGGTGAACTTAACATCTTTATAATGGAAGTTAATAAGACATAAAAAAAACTTGGTTTTATCAACCAAGTTTTTTTTGGTACCTATTTACATAAATTCTTTCCGCAAAAAAACTGACAATTAAACCGATAATTAAAGGAACGAACGAACCAGTACTGATAGTGAATCCATTTGCATTACCTGTAAATTCGTGTTGAAACATTAACCAAGGAATTGTAAACAGATGTCCAATTAATAAAAGCAGACCAGTAGTTAAGACAAGTGATGAGAAAGCGATAATAAAACTTTTTAATTTCATTTGAGCACCTCCTACTAACAGTTTATACCATAAATCCCAGCATGTTAAACTATTCCAAAAATTAAATTTTCATGCGAGTATTTAACCTTTAAAAATCATAATTTGCTTCTTTTTCTCCTCGAATTTTAGTATATGTTTCTGTCAGAACAATTGTATCTTCCACTAAACGGTCAATTCGGAAGAGGACATCATCATTCACAATTTCTTTTCGATGGAAATCCTTTTCCTCGATAAATACGTATGTTTGAACGATCTGTGCTTTCATATAAGCTAAAATCGGCTTTAACTGTGTCTCAACAATTAAATAGTGTTTAGGTGAACCAGCTGTTACAAGCAAACTCACGACTTTATCGCGAAAAGCATTGACCGGTAGTAAATCAAAGATATTCTTTAACGTCGCTGGAATAGACGCTTGGAAAATAGGTGTCCCAATGATAATAGCATCCGCTTCCATAATTGTTTTTGTTACAAATCCTGTATCCCCTTCATATTCCAAATAACTGCGTCCATCACTAAATGAAACGTCATAATCAGCTAAGTCTATTAATGTCACTTCTGCGTCTCGATAATTTTCAGTGACTTCTTTTACCATATAATCCATGGCAGTACGTGTTTTGGACCCTACTATGGATCCTGATATTCCAACAATTTTCATGTTAGAACCCCCCTATTTTTTGGCTGTATATTTTTTAATCGCCGGTAGGATTTCAGTACCGATCAGTTCAATATTTTTTACTAATTTTTCATATGGTACTCCACCAAAATCCATTTGTGCAATATAACGTTGGTGACCAAATAATTCATGCTGGTAAAGAATCTTTTCAATTATTTGTTGTGGACTACCGACATTCATGACATCACGTGTATCTGCCCCCTGTGCAAAGTGTTGCTTCGGATAGCCACGTCCATTAATTAGCTGCATCCCTTGGTTAACATGAGGATATGCCTCGCTCTGCGCCAGTTGTGTTGTTTCGGCAGCATAGAAAAAGCCTGCTGTAGCAATTGGAAGAGACGCTGGATCAAAACCGCTACTTTGTGCAGCGTCACGATAAGCATCAATAGAATACTTAAAGCTCGAAGCTGGTCCACCCAATGTAGCTAGCATCATCGGAACTCCAGCATAACCTGCCTTAATCGCACTGGCAGGTGGTCCACCTACTGCACGCCATATCGGCATGGAGCCCTTTTGCGGACGCGGAATAACTCTCGCATTGTTTAATGGAGCGCGGAATTGCCCACTCCAATTGATTACTTCCTCTTCATTTATTTTCAGTAATAGTTCAAATTTCTCTTCAAACAACTCTTCATAATCGCGAAGATTATAGCCTAATAGATCAAAGAGCCCTACCCGTGATGCACGACCGGCAATGATTTCCGCGCGTCCCTTGGAAATCAAATCAATCGTCGCAAAATCCTCATATACACGTACAGGATCTGAAGTACTAACGATCGATGAAGAGCTTGAGAGTTTCATTTTACTGGTTGCTTGAGCAATTGCTGCTAACACAACAGAATGTGCCTGCGTTGTAAAATACTCTTGATGACTTTCCCCAACACTAAAAAAGTCTATGCCTGCTTGCTCCGCTAGCTTCGCTAAATCGATGATTTCATGAATGCGCTGCTCTGCAGAAATACGTTCTCCTGTAAGTGGATTTGGAATATGGTCCCCTAATGTATAAAGTCCAAATTCTAGACCTTTGCTTTGATCGATACGATATTTTTCCATTTTTATCAACCCTTCTATCAATTAGTGTGTGTTCACTATTTCATTATTGCTCTACTATTGGTGCTTTGTAGAAACCTTATACTCTGAAACGAATCGGAGGTGCATTAGGATAGTAGATTCTTCGAAAAGTCCATACCTTTACGTGCAATTAAACGATATTCTTCCATGCTCCTACTTTTCAAGTTGCTGGGTATAGTGTTAGTATAAATCGTATAGAACATTAATATAAGAACGCACTTTAAAGTGGTATAGTATACAAAATGATACCAAGGGGGAAGTAAGATGGAAGTACAACCGGAATTATGCCGTGTAGAAGATGCTCTAGGTATATTAGTAGGGAAATGGAAACCAATTATATTATTAACTATTTTGAATGAAGGTACACAAAGATTCAGTGAGCTCAAACGAAGAGTACCAGGAATCACACAAAAAATGTTAACCAACCAGCTCCGCGAATTAGAACAGGAGGATATTATCACTCGTAAAGTATATCCACAGGTACCACCTAAGGTAGAGTATTCGATTACGGAATACGGAAAGAGTTTAGAACCCATTTTAGAGGCAATGCATGAATGGGGAACGGCACATACACTTCATAAAATGAATAAAGCCCAGAACAATCCGTCTGACAAAGAACAAATGCAATCTTAATAAAACAAATAGTGTTTACTAATCAACTCTAGAAACTGCTCCTATGGAAATTGCTTACAACTACATCAAAAACGTAGCTTGCGGCATATACAATATGAAATAACTTGACGTAGTAATCTTTGAAAGCCAAATTGCAGAGCCACACAAAGCAGGAGTAATCATCACTTTTGGTATAGAAATATTTAAAACTGCTGCTACAATTTAGCTATTGTAACTGGAAAATATGGAAACAAATGCTGTCGAAACCTGGATTTCCCTCGTTTCGATGGCTTCTTTAGTTAAGCTAGCTTTAATAATTCTTCCCTTTCCGGCAATCTGATTACTGTTGGTTTGGAATAAAGATTGATTAAAACACAGCTACAAATGCTGATTCTAATAGAAAATCATAGCCCCTATGACTACGATAAAAAATAAAATTATTTTAAGCATATAATCCTCCTCCTGCTCCGTAACTTTAATAACCTCAAAACCAACTTCAGTTCCATTATTACTTAATTTCACCATTTATAATTATAAACAGTCCATTGCTGCTTATTGAACAATACTGCTCCGTCAGCTCAATAAGGAAATAGGCTTTACTTCCTTCTTAAGTTGCATAGTATCAAATATTGCCATTCCAATCATTGCCCAAAAGAAGTGAGATAAGAGAATAAAAAAAAAGCAGTTCCACCACTATAAAAGTGTTGGTACTGCCATACAGAGTGACAAGCATTTTGTTAATTAGAACGTACTTGCTACTTTAACAGCCTTTTCAAGCCCAGCAGCAATAATTTCTTCTGCTTTATCAGGGAATTGGCTGTGACCTTCAATCACTACTTTCTCCATATCTTTTACACCGAAGAAGTTCATCATACTTGCTACATATTTAACAGCCATTTCTACTTCAGCTTTTGGTCCTTCAGAATATACACCGCCACTTGCGTTTAATAATGCTATTTTTTTATTTCCAATAAGACCTACTGGACCTTCTGGCGTATATTTAAATGTTTTGCCCGCACGGTTTAAGTAATCAATATATGTGTGTAGTACAGCTGGGATTGTTAAATTCCATAAAGGGAAACCAAATACAACTTTATCAGCTGCAAGGAATGGATCTAAATATTTATCAGCAACAGCTACTGCTTTTGCTTCTTCTGCTGTTAAATCAAGTCCTCTACTTGCCTTAAATGTACCGTTAATCATATCTACTCCTACATATGGCAATTCTTCCTTGTATAAATCAAGCTCTATCACTGTATTATTTGGATGTGATTCTTTGTAGCTTGCTAAAAAAGCCTCATATAATTTCACACTAACGGCTTGGTTTGCTGGGCGATTGTTTGCTTTTACAAATAAAATTGTTGTCATTCTCTGTTCCTCCTGTTGCTCACTCTTACGTTGTTATATCTTTATTCACTAAAAAGGGCGTTATATTATCTTTACAATGTCTTTTTAAAACTATACTCCATTTCTCCACCTAGTGCTTCAGCTGTATCACCAGTTTCTCTGAAATCATGTGTATGAATTTCTTCAAACGGACCAAAATTTACTTGCTTATAAAATTCATAACAAGGGAATCCATCATGTGCACCTTGAATATCGACAGTACCATCTTTTTTGACATGTACAGTTAATAGATAGTCAACAGGGGGTGCATATACATTTAGTGGGTTGCTAGCACAAGCACTCATTTGAAATTTGACGCCATCTCCCCCCCATACAACATCCATGCACAAAATACCTTCTGTACTAGCTTTTCCTGTTCTTATATTAACGGAACCATCAGGAGTTGTGATTCTTTCTGATGTTATTCCAGTATTCGCATATGTGAAAATTTCTTTTTTATAAAAATCTACAACTACTTCTTGTTCAATTCTGGAACGCATAGCGTTTACAGCATAAGGTGTAAATTCACGTGAGTCACCTTCGAATTGGATTACGTTTCCTGTTTGAATATCCTTCTTTGGTTCAGTCCAAGACATTGGAATAAATACACTTGCTCTAATTTTAACGATATTAGTCATGAGACACACCTCTATGATTTTTAATTTTATTTTGGATAATAATATTGAAGCATTGAGCAAAACAGATCACAATTTCTTTCGTATAAATTATTGCTTTTCCTTTAATATTTGCTGCTTGTAAACTTCTACTTAGTATTTATATCTAGATTGTTGTTTTAAAACTGTATTCCATTTCCCCAGCTAGCGCTGCTGGAGTGTCACCAGTTTTTCTGAAATCATGTGTATATATTAATTCAAATGGACCAAAATCTGTTTGTTTATAAAATTCATAGCAGGGGAATCCATCATGTGCACCTTCAATTTGTGCAACACCACTCTTGTTAACATGTATAGTTAATAAATAATCAGCAGCAGGTGCTGCTGCATTTAAAGGATTGCTTGCACTTGCCCTCATTTCAAAAGAAACTTCATCAGTGCCCCACACAACATTAGTACATACAATATTTTCTGTACTTGTTTTTCCTTTTTTATAATCAATAGAACCATCTGGATTTGTAACTTTTACAGTTACGATACAAGCATTTGTATATGTGAAAATTTCTTTTTTATAAAAATCAATGATCACTTCTTGCTCTTATCTTGACCGTGTAGTGTTTACAGCGTTTGGTGTAAATTCACGTGCATCACCAGTGTATTCGAATATCTTTTCTGTTGCAGGATCTATAATAGGTTCCAACCAAGCATACGGTGCAAATACACTTCCTCTAATTTTAACGATGTTAGCCATGAGAACCCTCCATAATGTATTAATTTTGTTTCGGTTAATCCTATTTCTTTTATAATTGAACTATGGTCAACTTGATTGACTACATGGTGTATAGTACAATGGGTTTCAAATAAAGTCAACTTAATTGACTTTATTTAAGGAGGTTTTATGTATGAATCATGAAGTATTTAGTGAATTGGATCTTACATCACTTTTATCATTATCCTTGAGTACATCAATTAATGAACTACATGACAGACTGAGTGAATTGGGATTTGGAGATATTAGACCTGTACATGGTTTTATGTTTAAATGCATCACTCCCAACGGAGCAACAGGTATAGAACTAGCCGAATATTTAGGAATTACAAAGCAAGCTGTGAGTAAAATGGTGGATTATCTTGAGAAAAGTGGTTATGTATTGCGCAAAACTCATCCCACTGATAAGAGAGGAAAAATTATTGTTTTGACCGAACGAGGTTGGTTAGTAGTGAAAGCAAAAGAGAAGATACTAACTGAGATTGAGCAACGTTGGATTGAAAACATAGGTACCGAACGACTGCAAATGCTCAAAGAAGATTTAACAAAACTAGTTTATGAAGCAAATGATGATAAATTACCAACGAGATTAAGACCTGTCTGGTAATCATAGAGATTATAAATGGGACTATTTGTACATTAATCAACATAAAAAATACATAGTCCCCCTAAACAGTAAAAGTAAGCATTTTTCTATCAAAATGGAAACAAAATCTTCAATTTTATGAGATTTTAAAAGTATATTTCTTCACAATTTCTCATTATTATCTGAGGTTTGATAGTGTTACATTTGTAATTTCTTAAACTACATAATGAACTGCGTAAACCAAGCAATATATTTTGCACCCGGAATGAATAACACTTGTGCTAAAAGTGTTCCTAATAATCTTGATGTCACCATCATAATAGATGTATTTTTTAAAGTGACATAGTTCCCCTTTTGGTTGATTACATCATCCGCTAGGATTGAAATTTTTGGGTCAATAAAGACAATAAGTAAGATTGTAGCTACACCATTAATTAAACCAGATGCCATAACAGAAGTTGTTGCTCGTTCAGGTGCAATCAACGCTGCATATAGTGCAGATAAAACTCCTATTGTATAAATTGCTGTAATCAACATATTAATGCAAAATAATTTAACCGGTATATCTCGCCAGTTCATATTTTTTAAATAAGCATATCTAGGTAGATGAATATGTTTTTTTGCACGTCTTAAATAAGGTAATGATAACCCTTTTTTCAATAACGCTGGAATTGACCCTCGTTCCTCCGCTAAATGAATGATCGCCCTTGAAAAAATAGCAATAAATGTCGGTAACAAAAGTAAACCGAGTATTGTTCCTAATGTAGCAGAACCAATTAGAATACGATATTGACTCTCGACAAATTCTAATGCATTTTCTTTTGGTGCATTATCAATCAAACTTCCTGTAAAAGGTTGTTGCATCATATTCGCTAACCTTGAAACCATTACCATCACATTAAAAAGAGAAAGTGCGGATGCTAATAGTTTCACTCTTGCCCCTGATAAACGTACTGAATATGCTAATGTTTCAATTGAATGAATGATTAAAATAAATAATCCAATCATTACTAATTGTGTTGTGAAAAATTCCAAAGACATTACCTACTCCAATTTTATTTGTTTTAAAAGGTCTAAACTGCCTTTAGTTCAATTCCGCTCCATATTAGAGCAGTAAATAATCAATAGGCCGCTATAAAAACTATAACCTTTGAACAGTTGAAAAATGTACACAATAAAAAACAGACAATTTTATTTATCGTCTGTTTTATTATCTGCTTTTTGTTTGCGTTATCTTGCCTTCAAGCTGAGAATTATTATCTGGAATATAAGCAATTGAGTTTACTTCATTATCATCTGACTTGATCTTCATAATAGGCTTCATTAGCAGCTTTGTGATTATTGCTCTTGAGATAAGCTAAAATCAGATCAGGCCGTTTAAGTAAAACCCAGTCCCCATAATGGTCAAATCGTCTGCACGAAGTAATCATTCCATTCTTAATCGTTCCATATTTTTTACCATTTTTCTTACCCCATTGTTTTAATCGCTTTGCAAAATCAGCATCTTCTGCCATTAGCATATTCTCGTTAAAACCTTTAATTGCCTGAAAATCTTTTTTATAGCACCAAAAAACTCCTACAGAGATAAAACCATACTTGAACAGTAAGGGAACAATTAGTAGCATGGTAGAAACCACTATACCTAAGGACATTCTTTCGAAATTTCCGTTCACGCCTCCCCCAATGTATTGATTGGATGCTAAATGCTTTTCAACCTCAGATAACAAGTGTTCTGTCATTCGAGTATCAGCATCAATTGTAATCAGGATTTCGCCTTTTGCTAGTGCAGCCCCTGCATTTCTAATTTTGGATAAATTTTTATCGTAATTTTCCAATGTCACGCAATTGTATGACTTTGCAATTTCCTCTGTTCTATCCGTACAACGATTTAGCACAACGATCACTTCGACTTGATTTTTATATGGTTGTGCGGCCTTTGCAATTGATTCTAGGCATTCCCCTATGTACTTTTCTTCATTGTGAGCAGGTATTATAACGGAAAATTTTACATCTTCATCAGGAACATCTTGTATAAATCGTTTGCTTTCGGACATATAAAATCCCTCTTTCCTGTAATAATTGGTCTTTATAAATTTAGTATATCATTTACATATTACTCCGAATTTTCTTTTTTATGTCTATTTTGTAACGATATATTCAAAGTGCATCTAACTTCATCACGCCTAAGCTTTATACGAGCTAATGCTAATTCCGCTTCTTTGATTGTTTTAATGCCACGTTTCATTGTGCGCTTCTGTATAACCAGTTAGAGGATCAATACCTAAATACACTGGAAACTCGTATCTTTTCTCGCCATTTTTTAGCGTATAGCTTTTAACAAGCGATACTTTTTTCTTTGCCATGATAATTCCTCCTGAATCAGTTGCGGGGGCAAATGATTCAAGAGAGGATTTACCTAGTATCTCCAAGCTCATTGTATTCTCTGTCTGTTTTTTTACTAAAGCACTCTTTAGTTAAAGTACAATATTTCACAATCTTGCTTCCTTGAATAAATTACTATTACTAAATGTTTGATATATAAAAAAGGGAACACCTGCTAACCAGGAAGTTCCCTTGTTATTTCGTGAGATAAAAGTACACCAAAACAACGTTTGAGAAAAATAGGCTACGGTTAGGGTTTGAAGCTTTTTTCAACTGATAACCGTTACATTACCTACAAGAGTTGAATCGAATGAATATTGTTGGCTACCAACCAGAACCTACGACTAAAAATGTTGAACTCGTATCATTAAAAGGAAAAAATTCTATAAAACTCCAGAATTAATAATAGCTCCCAGACAACCTATCCTCTATAAACACTTTCACATGTTCCTGCTATTGGTTCATAAAAACAATGATTTTTAAATTGACCAGTAAAAGGTTGATCGTACCATGTTGGAGGACATGGAGCATATGGATTAAAATACCAAAGGGCAAATTTCGCTGGATGGTCTCTCCAATAATCCAAATTCTGTTTTGCTAATCTTTTTTCAGAAGATCTCGCTCTTTGATAAAATAAATTTCCTTTTTGAACAGCTTCAAAAGAATAATTTCCACCTTGTACCTGAAAAATGACATCTTCAATTGTTCTTACATCTTTAAAGTCTAAACAATCTGCTACAGCACGATTAACAATTACATTGCCAACATATAACATCCCTTGGTTTCCTTCCGCCTCGGCTTCTGCTCTCATCATCCTTGCCATTAAATCAATGTCTGCATCTCTGTATTTAACTCTTGGCATTTTTCCACCCCCAAAATATAATATGAAAAAAAGCCTACATTGGTGTCATTCTTTATAAAATTAGACTGCTTACAGTTTTAAGTAGGATGAAAACTATGGCATTCTTTTTTATACCTTTATTCAACTATCCTGCATCGATCGTTAGTACAGTAAGGATTACTCATTTTCCGTTTCTAACTCGGTTACTAACTTACATAGATAGCCGACGATATTTTCCCTTTGTCCTTTCTTCAATGTCCTTATTTCCTTCAAAGTCATCAATTCCCTTATTTATAACAGCCCATAATGGTGTATCCCTGTTTTTTGTTTTTTCATCATTGTTTCCTCCTAATTAGATACATTTCACCAATTCATCTACAGGCTTACGTAACCTCATAACGTCGAATATTTACTTTTTCTTTCCCGATACCCCTCCATTACTCAATGGGTGCTAGCTTTGCCTCAATTTCTGCTCGCTTGCCTTCTAAAAATGGTGGTAAGTCGAGCTCTTTACCTAGTGATTCAATGGGTGAATCTACTGTAAAACCTGGACCGTCCGTTGCTAACTCAAATAAGATACCGTTTTCTTCTCTAAAATATAAACTCTCAAAGTAGTAACGATCTGTGATTTTCATTACTTCAAAACCAAAATTTTGAATTCGCTGTTTCCATGCTCGCAGTTCCTCACCGTCTTTTACGCGAATCGCTAGGTGATGTACACTACCTTTTCCAGGCTTTTCATTTGGACCAGCTTGCTCGACAATTACAATTTCACCAAAAGCTTGTCCTTTTACAGATTGGTAGCGTGCTTCATTTGCTGTACGCAAAGCTAGTTCATATCCAAACAAGTTTTCTAATGTATTTGCTAAGCTATCTAGTGATTGTACGGTCATTTCCACTGCACCCATTCCTAAAATCCGATGTTCCTTTACAACTATTGAATCCTCCCAAGACTGCCAAAATGCCGGTACCTCGTCACCATTATTATTTAGTAAGACGAGACGTAGTCCCTCGCTATCTTCAAAATGAAGCGCTTCACGTCCTGCATACATAGTCAGCTCCCCATGTTTCACGTCGAGTACCTCAAATCGTCGTTTCCAATATATTAAACTATCATATGACGGAACTAAAAGCCCAATTTGTGTAATGGCATTCGTTCCTCGCTTTGTTCTGCCTACCATCGGTATTTCAAAGAACGATAGCTCTGTTCCAGCACTTCCTGTTAAATCACCATAAAAAAGATGATACAAACTTGGATCATCTTGATTTACTGTTTTCTTTACTCTACGAAGTCCGAGCACTTTTTGATAAAATTGATTATTTTGCTGTCCATTTTTTGTAATCATTGAAATATGATGATGTCCCGCTATTTTGTTCATCATGCTTCCTCCCTTTCTTTGAAAAATTCAAGATGAATTAATCATTATCTTCCAAATTCTCAGCAAAACCTTCAATCCGCTTGATAGCGTTTTGCTCAGAATTTGTTCAAATTTTATTAAAAACACAAAATGTGCATGTGCCCACGCACATTTTGCTATTTGTAACGATTTACATACTTAAAAGTTACTTACGTACTGTATTTAATGCAGTTGTCCAAGGAATAACTTGGTCTAACATTTGGTTTACTGAAGCTGCTTGAACGTCAGCTGGTTTGAATACTGTACCGTTTTCGAAGTCAGTAAATAGTGATAATGCTGGATGTACGCGAACATGAGCTACAAGTAATTCGCTTAATATACCGCGTAAATGTTCTGTTGCACGAGCCCCACCCACTGAACCGTAAGATACGATACCAGCTGCTTTATTATTCCACTCGTCACGTAAGTAATCTAATGCATTTTTTAAAGCACCTGTGATAGAGTGGTTGTATTCTTGAACGATGAATACGAAACCGTCCTGTTTGGCAATGATTTCTGACCATGCTGCTGCGCCTGATGCATCGCCGCCTGCTTCACCTAAAAGCGGTAATTTGTAATCTGCGATATCGATAATAGTGTAATTCGCGTCACCACGTTTGTCTGCTAGTTCTTTTACCCATTTCCCAACTTGTGGACTAACGCGTCCCTCACGTGTTGATCCTAAGATAATACCTATATTTGATTTTGTCATTGTTTTTTCCTCCTCTTGTTGTGTTCCAAATAATCTATTTAAAAATCCCATTTTCTTATTTCACCTCCTTATAAGTACTCTTTTTCCATTAAGTGTGCTACGAACCGTGTTGATTGGTCGCACCGATGCCTTAATTTGTTCCCGTAGTGAACCCTCTTTTGCGATTTCGCGCATTATCATTACTTTTTCCAATAGTTCTTTAAAATAATCACATTGTGCGTTACGAGCATGAATGGGTCCTAAACCTATAATCGCGAATTCAAGTGGTACTGTACTACTTTGCCAAGGTGTTCCAGATGCAACACCTTCATTGAATTCAGGAAAGCTGTTTTATAAATCTCGTTTGTACTATACCCTTTGGAAGGCTCGGGAAATCAAAAACGGTCTATCCGTTCTGGCACTTCCTTTATCGTCCGCAAACAATTATTGATATGTTTGTAAATCATCATGATTGAACTAATCGCTTAAATTCGTTTTTTTCTGCAGAACTTGTAATTGTTGTTACGTGGTGAATTCCTTATAAATGATTCATAACTTCCCCTCCTACTTTACCCTTACTTAAAGTATCTTAAGTTCGAGATATTAATTTAAAAAAATTTATATTTCTTTCTGCATGATATCTAATTCGTTTAAGGAGTTCAGTGGTAATATTAATTTACTCATCTGTTAACTGTTCAAAGATTCCCTTAAATTCCTTCATGCCATATATCTTTAATTCGAGATAACTTTATCATAAGTGATTGTTCAATGTCAATCCATTTATCCTAATATTATTGTTTTTATAAATTATAGGAAAGAACCTATTTTAAAGCCTTATAAATAGAGCTCCTCATATAATTATTATTTGTTTAGGTTAAAACTAGTTGATACTTATCTAATTAAAATAGACGTACCTAAGTCGATTAGATACGTCCTTCTATAAATTTATATTTGAAACGGGTTTCTTTACTTGTTTCATTACAAATAAAGCTTTCTTACACTGTTACAAACTGTTTTCATCAACTACGATGTATGAGGATTCATATGGAACTCGACTCATCCTGGAAGGCTCATGCTTATCGTTCGGTTGCGTACATCTCCGTAGTAATCTAAACAAAAAAAACTTGAAACGGCGATCTAACCGTCTCAAGGTTTCATATTTATGATGAAGTTAAATCAGATGACTCTGGAGCAACAACAGGCTCACCTGCTTTTAATAATACTTTGTCTCTTCCTAATAACAGACCAAGTATTAACATAAGTAAACCTGTACCTAATAAAATCCATTCCACTCTCATAACATCTGCCATAGGTCCAAAGATGAGCATCCCTATCGGCATCATGGAAGTAGCAATCATCCCAAATACCCCAAATATTCTACCAAGGTAATCACTTTCAACTCGCTCCTGGATTAGTACAGTTGTCGGTGTATTGAATACCGGCATGGACACTCCGAAAATCGCCATAAAGAGTAAATAAGCCCAAAATATCGGCATAATTCCTAGTGCAATTGTACAAATTCCCATAATAATACTGGCATGTGTCATCGTATGCACCTTGTTGGCAAAACCTCCCCACGTGGCAATAATAGCTCCGCCAACCATCATCCCAATCGAAAAGGCAATTTCAATTGCAGTTAATCGCCATACATCATCACCAAAGCTACGTGTCACTTGCAGTGGCGTCAAAAATGCCGCTGGTGCCATCAAAACAAAAAATAACGCGAAAAACAAAAAGAACTTTTTCAAAAAAGCATGATTATTAATATAGGTTAACCCTGCTTTAAAATCACTAAGATAACTTGTCGTCTGTACCTCGGTGGCCTTCGCATGTACCGGAATTTTTAAAAATAGGAGTAAAGTTACAATTGCAATAGCTGCAGTAATGACATCTATAAAGAAAATCATTTCTAATGTAGCCATCGTCAGCAATGCAGCACTCACCATTGGAGAAACGAACATAATAATAGCCTGTATACTTCCGTTAGTTCCGTTTACCTTCGTCAGTTTATCCTCTGGAACTATCTGCGGCAAAATAGCCCCTACTGCTGGACCTTGAATACCTGTTCCTATTGCTCGAACAGCTGCCATAGCAAACAGTAACCAAACAGCCTCGTATCCCATTAAAAAGACAATTGCCATTACGAGAGTTGCAACAGCAATCAGTCCATCTGATAAGATAATGAGTACCTTTCGATTGTATCGATCTGCCCATACTCCGGCAAAAGGCGACAAAATAAAAGTAGGGATGAATCCACATAATATAAACAGTGTCATCATCATTCCGGATTGTGTAGTAAGTGTTATATGCCACATAATCGCATATTGAACCAGTGAAGAACCAAAAAGCGATATCGTCTGGCTACTTAAGAAAATAATAATATTTCTCTTCCAATTTTCATATTCCGTATTCATCTTCTTCACGACCTTTTCTGTATATTTTCTGCATTGAAAAGTTAATGGCCAAGGTCTTTTTTGCTCGAATCAAAAAAGATTAAATACATTAATTGCCCTCATTCTTTTTACAGAAGTAGTATAATAGTTTACTATCTTAGCTTCATTTATATAATATTGATTTAACAACAACTCTATCTATCGGGAAGTACCACTTATCAACTCACGCCTTTTGACAATACAAACATATTAAACTTTTCTTTTATCTCATTTAGAAATTAGCGAATATTTCCCCGAATAATTCCCCAACGAAATATTTCCTGGGAAACCGCAGAATCTAACAAATAACGCTCTTGATTACCTTAAAACTCACCATAATCCGACATCAATATGTTATGTATAAATTCATTCCTCAACAGTCTTTGATTAGAATACAGCCTATATACCCTCAAGTTCAGTGAAGCGTCAAATAGTTTTTTGAGCTTTCTTGACCTTCAAGTGAGTAAATTCATTTTTTCACTAACGTTGCTCTAAAATGTTCTATTATCACATTAAGTTTATCTACCTATTCAAATAATCTTTTAATTCTTGTTCAATTTCTTCACCGCTTACCTTTTCTATCTCTTCAACTTTACCGTTAAAGTGTTTAGAAATACTTAATAGAATTAGAATATCAATCAGTGCACCTGTTGCAATTGGAATAAACATATCGGTCGGCGGTATTAATGACTGCCGGTGTCAAATCATTGAGTATAAAATACCTGCAACACCAAAAATTAAAGTAAAACGCATATCTAACTCTCCTTCTTTTTACAATTCTTCATTCAGATTTAATTTCCTTCTTCAACTAAACTGCGTATATTAGTAAAATCACTAATTATGTCTATTCTTTTAAGTTGGCAATAATCCATTTAATATTACTATTTTAGGGGGAATGGTATTGTTACCGTCAAAAGCATGGTCTTCGTTTGAAGCTGATAAACTAATTGAGGGGTTTTCACTGCAAACGTTGAAGGCATACCAGTTACAGTCTTTGCTACTAATTGGTTATTTTAAGGATGCAGTGATGGAATTGCTGGATACAAATCAACTGAAAGAATATCTCGCTATATCGGGCGAGCAGTTAAAACCAGCCAGTCTTGCACATCGTATCCGCTTTGTGAAATCGTTTTTTCGTTGGTCTCATCCTGTCATTCCCAATGGAAAAAGCGATTTTTGAATTCATGTTTTCTACCGGTTGTCGAATTGGAAAAATAGTTGCGATCAATATAATCATTCTGAAGGCTCAGCCTATTTTTAAAAAGCTTTTTCTGAGTCTCTTTGTTATGCAATTCTCTCCTTTTACGAGAGTATTTAATTTTCATGGGAGTTGAATTAAGAAATCCTCAATACAATAAGAAATCTAAAAATTTAACGCTACTGAACAAGTAAAGTCGTACTTCTTCAATACAAAAAGAACGCTCCAATCGGAACGCTCTTCGCTGTTGATTTAATTTTTTTCTACTCACTGTAGTTTACTGCAGTTGTTAAAATGAAGAACTCTTTTGCATGCTATTCCCAATAATTAGTCATTAGTTCAGTTGCCCACTGAGGCTGTTTTATATCACCTTTTGGTAAAAATTCTTTCATTACAGGTTTTATATCTACAATTGGGGTACCGTCAATTGCATCTAATCCTTTGACTAATAAAGAGTTCCCTTCCTTACTTATTAGCTCGACAATTGTTACCCCTATCCTATTAGGCCGATTTTTTCCCCTTTGTGCAAAAATACCGACTTTAGGATACTCTTTATTATTTCTAGGATGTCTTGAAGAATATTGAATATCTTCCTCTTGAACAAGGTGAAATAAATAAATTATTTCCAAATGACTAAAAGACTCTATTCCATCTAGGCAACTAACATCCAATGTCTTATCTAACTTTATTTCCGAAATCACTTCTCCCCAATAATCATCTTTTGGATTTTTACGTTCATTATAATTTACTCCTATTGATTCAATAGTAAACATATCCATTTCCCCTCTTCCTCTTACAGGAATATAATAACACTCTATCATTTATGAGAAAATTACAAATTATTTATTAAGAGTATTATGAATTTCTTATGTTTGTATATTTCTATTCGCTTATTTTGTATATTCTTATAGAACACTTTATGTTTCAAGTTATATAAACTTAACTAAGAAAGGATAACAAAAAAATATCAACAAATAAGTTTACATACATTAAAATTAGAATTAAGGTCAATAAGTATAAGTTTTTCTCTAGGGGTCCTACTTAAACAAAGTCTATATTTGAACAAAGTCTATATTTGAACAAGTCATTTGTGATGTTCTATGCGAATTTAAACTTTCGATGATTATGAACTCTTCTGAGACAATGGTTGAGTAAGACCAAGTATTTTGCTTTTTGATAGAACAACTACGATTCCTAATAAAATCATTAATATTCCTGCTATAAGGAAAACACCACCCACTCCTATAAACTTTGTTAAAACAGTTCCTACTAATGGAGCAACAACCATTGATACATTAATCATAGCTTCACCTGTGCTAGAAACTCTTCCTAGATAGTTTGAAGGTGTTCTAGACTGCAATATATACCCGTAGGTAACAGAAAATGAAGATACACCTATTCCAATTAGAAACCAAATTGAGATCCATAATATAGGAACATTAGGCAGGATGCCAAATCCTCCAAAACTTAATACAATAATTAATGAACCGGTTACCATTGCTGCAAAACAAATTAATAACAAATGATTTACGTTCTTTCCCCATTGACCAATTAGTAAGGAACCCACTATACTTCCTAAACCAACTGCGCTTATTAAGAAGCCAAAAACTGTTTCATTTAGACCAACTGTTTTTGCTAACAGTGGCCCTAAACTATTAAAGAGAAAGATGACAAAAAAAGCTGCAGCATTAAAACCAATCATTACAAATAGAATACGTATTGAAAAGATAAAATTTAACCCTTCTTGAAACTCTCTAAAAAATTGCCCCTTAGCATTCTTTTGTTTCTTACTTTCCTTTAATTTATTTGACTGTTGTTCGTTATTAAGATTTAATGGCAAGCTATAAATTAGAATAGCAGAAACAATATAGGTAATAGCGTTAATAATAAATGCTCCCGAAGGTTGCATGACGAGTAATAATAGTCCGCTTATTGCTGGTCCGAGAACTTTTGATGTATATATCGAAAGTTGAGACAATGAATTGGCTTGAAGAAGTAAACTTTCTGGAACGATTAATCGGAAAGTTACTTGACGAGATGAATTGAAAAAAGCATTCAATACCCCTCTTAGAAAAACAAGACTTAGTAAAATATAGATATTAGGGGTCCATATAAAACTACATACAATGACAGCACGAAGTAAATCAGAAAATATCATGACATTTCTCCAATTCATTCTGTCGACCAAAACACCAACAAATGGACCAATAAGTACATACGGCAAGCCAATGGAAATATAGAAAAAAGCTAAAGCAGTTGATCCTAATTCCCATTTATACGCAATGAGGACCAATAGAGCAGTGAAGTCTATCCAATTTCCAAAATCAGAAATAACCTGTGCAGCATAAAGCCTTCGAAAATTCTTGATTTTTAAAGGGGCGGCCATTAATTTATTGAACATAAAATCTCACTCCATTCCAATAAAATCATTTTTCCTTAGATTTAGTCACATTAACATTTGAAGCACACGATGTTATATGACAGTCAAAACCTAAGCTCGGTAAAGGATCCACTGAAATATAAAACCCTCTTATCCAATCAAATATATAAACTACAGCAAGCTCTCTTTTATATGACAAACATTTCAATACCCCTAAATAATACCTACCTCATTAAATACCATTTTTTTGAAATTGGTCTGACCACTAATAGTAAATATACAAAAAAATGTCACACAATTCAATATTATTCTGGCCAATATTAAATTTTGGACTAAAAAAGAGAACGACTAAATGTAAGCCATTCCCTATTGAATCATTATCCAAATGGTCTCATTTTCAACTAAACTGACTCGTTAGCTGAACAAAAAATTCTTTACTCTTATTGAAGTAAAACACCCGTTAGCCATCCATGCAGACCTGCTTCTCCACAGAATATGGAAGAAAAATACGTTCTGATTGTAGGTGAACTAGCACATTCATTAAATATGGATAAACAACGTACCAACTGATTAAATCTTACCAAGGATGTTCAGGAATATTTAGCTTACTCATAATTTGATTTTCCATTTAATCAATCTCAATACACGATTTTTTATTTTATCACTTCTTATTGAACTAAACTGCCTGTTAGTAAAAATTCGACTTTTCATTCCCTATTAGTTAAAGAAATGCGAGTATATTAAAATTAAATCATTCTATTGCTAAAATAAAAGACTTTTTCTCCAGAAGAGATAAACAATAATTTTGGATTACATATGGCATTCTTCTTTGAATCCATTCATGGGATTTTGGATTATTTATATTAAACCCAAAAGAACCAATAATACCCAAGATAAAACCTGCACTTATTAGTTGTTCGTCAGCACTATCAATATTTCTTAATGTTTTGTAACCTTCTAAGACTCTTTCTCTAAGATTAGTATTTAAGGAAGCAAGAGTAAGACCGATATCGAATAGATAAAAACCATAACCAGAGAAACCAAAGTCAATTGGAATTACTATGTTGTTATTAACAATAATATTTCCACCTTGAAGATCTGCGTGAATGATTCCCCAGTTATTTTTGTTTTTTGGTGTATCATCAAAAATAAATCGTATATATTTCAAAGTATCTGAAATTATGTCAAAGTGTTCCGAGTTAAATAGATTTAACTTAATTCCATAATGTAACCTATCCATTAAATTAGTGTACTTATTAATATCATAATTTGGCCGAATAAATGGATGCGGGATTGTCCAGTTGCTTGAAAAATTATGTATATTTGCTAATACAACACCTACTTCATGAGCAATATTCAGAGAATTTAATTCCTCCCCTGTGAATACGTCTCCCTCTTTCCAAGTAAGGAGTGTACTTAATGGGCAACAGTTATTATTGGAATCAATAATTGTTGAAACAAAACTGCCGTTCTTATTTTTAATTGGTTGTTGAAGAGGCAAACAAGTCTTATCTGCTAAACTAATAAGCAACTCCATCTCTGCAGTTAAACCTTCATAAGTATGTTGTACCCCCTGAAGTCCAGGAGTAATGGGTATGTGTATACGCAATAAATATTTATTTTTATCTACATTGTTTATTATTCTTATAGTAATGTTTTCATTATGTCTTATGAAAAAAGAGTTATAATCATAAATCCCATACTGACTTAAAGCATTTTTAATTAATTTTTCGTTATAATTATTCATGCTATCCTCCTCATTTAGATTAACTCCTCTTCGTCAACTAGAGCACCCATTAGCTATCTATGAAGCTCTTCTTCACCACAGAATATGCAAGAAAATTACGTACTTCCATGGTAGTTGAATAAGGACCTTCTCTTCTTTTTTACTATTGGAACTTCATTTTGTTTCCAGTATCTTCTAAGGTTAATTATTAATTATACTGATAAAATTAATTGATTTTATTACTTATAGTTGGAGGCAACATGACTGAATTAGCAGAACAACCGTTGACTACTATACTAGCTCAACTAACATTTAGCCCATTTATCATAATGGTAATCTTAGCTCTTGCAGTATTAATAATTTTTAGAAGTGAAAAGGGTTGCATTATGTTTTTTTATAGGATTTGGGCTGTATTTTATATTATTGTTTATTTACTAGCTATCTATTTTTATCTAACAAAGTAGAAATTTTGTAGATAATAACTGCTTCACAATTTGTGTCATATGCGACATTCCATTTCCACTTGCCTTGTTCAACTAAACTGATTCTTTAGTTCAATAAAAAAAGAGCTGTCTAAGCAGCTCTATGCTGTTCAAGTAAAGCACTCGTTAGTTGAATAAGCACTATATATTATTCAAATATTTTTCATAGCAAACACATTCATAAATTCGTTGATTAGTTGTTTTAAATTGCTCAATTTCATCCCCTACGTAATGTGCGAATGTATTGACTAAGTAGAGTTTAGGTATGGTACTTTGAATCCGATTTTTCATATCACTTCCGTCAAAGTAAATATGGTAGTATGAATCGACTTTATTAAAAAACATTTTTTCATACCAATTCTGTACCCAAAAATCATCTCGAGTCCATGCTTCAAATCTATTTAAACCTAATTCGATTGCTCGCTTTTCCGCTTCGTGAAGTAGTTGCTCGCCAATTCCTTGTCGATAAAAATCTGGATGAACCGCAATATGCCAGACCATACCTCCTAAACCTTCTCCCCTTGAACAAACTGTCTTTTCTTCCTTTTCATACTCTACATCAATGAGACCAATAATTTGTCCGTTTAATTCTGCAAACTAGTTCGATTGCAGGATTTTCATAGCTTTCCTTTTTATTTAAAACATTATCAAAGTAAGCTGTATTTAGAAATGATAGCGTTCTACATCGAACCCAACCTATTTCATCAGACTCTTTATATTCACGAATAAACAATTTATATTTTCTCCCCTCAATTCTAAATTTAAGTTCCTGTTGTTTAAAGTTGAAACCATAATCCCCTTTTTATAATCGATCTCGTTTCTGCTTCAATATATCCTCTTAAATTATTCGACTTAGAAAATCATAATCCTCTATTTGAAATTAGATCTTGTTCAACTAAACTGCCCCGTTAGCCTCCCATGAAGCACTGCTTCACCACAGAATATGCAAGAAAATTACGTTCTTCCATGTTAGTTCAAGAACAATTAATCAAATATATTTCCAATATTATCCCAGCCGTATACTAGTTCATTTATTTTCTTGCCAGCAATCTCTACTATAACTTTGTTTATTTGCTTACCACCAATAGCCTCGTAAAACCACCTTGAATTATTATCTTCTAATACAAGTACAAGCATTGTGCTTATTCCTGAATTTTGAATTTCCTTAATTACTGATTTTACGAGGAGTTTTCCTATTCCTTGTCCCTGATATTCTTTTAAAATATAGATAGAGCTTAGTTCTCCCTCATATTCCTTATACTTGCCACTTCTTTCCTTTCCACCTGATGCAAAACCAACAATCTTTCCTTCATCATTCTCTGCTACAAACACATTACCATTTGGAATATTAGCTTCCCAAAATTGTTCTCGTCTTTTATAGGATAAGTTCATTAAGTATTCATTAGGTAGAATACTTCTGTATGTAATTCTCCAGCTGTCTACATGTACTAAAGCTATTCCATTTGCATCAGATAATTTAGCTTCTCTTACTTTCATAAAGACACCCCTTTTCCTATATTTTTATATACTGTGAATCACACGTTTTGTTAAACTAGCCTACCCCTTTAGTTGAATATCTTTCTAGGTTGTCTCCTGACAGCCCTATCCTGCTAAAGCACCCCGTTAGCCATCCATGTAGCCCTGCTTCACCACAGAATATGGAAGAAAATTTACGTTCTTCCATGGTAGCTTACCAAGTATTGTTTTAATATAATTTATTATCATTTTCTAAAGTCACTGCTAAAAATAAATACACAATAATAGATGCTGGACTTGTAAAGAAAAATATCAACCTAACGATTGTAGTAGATATACCGAAAAATTCTGCAATCCCTCCACAAACGCCCCGTAATAACCTATCTTTTGAAGATTTCTTTAATTTTTGCATAATAATACCTCCTTCATATTTTAAAAATTGGACAGTGTTAAATTGATTTGCAAAGCTGAAAGCAAATTTTATTTCTTATTGAACTAAACAGCTTCGTTACTTGAATAAGAAAAAGGCTCTACTTCTTCTAAAGTAAAGCACCCCGTAGTGAAATAAATTGTTTATTTTTTTAAAAGTGAAGATGGGCGACCCAAGTTTCAGTTTAGATCGCCCTCTTTTTTGTATTATTCTATATTAATATCAAAAACATAAGATATTTTCCCTTCACTCCATTCTGCCATAACTTCATAAATATAATTGCCCTCTTTCGATGGTAGAGTTATTTCATTTTCATTAAGTTCAACAGTCTGACTTGTACCATCTTCATTCCATTGATTTACGATTATTGAAGAAGGATTTTGTTCAACTTCTATTTTTAACTTATCATCTTTTTCAACTTCTAATGTATTGAATTCATCTGCTAAGTCATAAATATTGGAATCATTAAGCTTTCTAGTTTCAAAGTCTTTTTCTTTCCATACGAATTCATCTATCATCATTGAATAATCTTGATTTCCTACAATAACTTTGCCCTGTGCTTGGACATAATCAGTAGAGGTCTGAGGTATTCCATTACAACCAGCAATAAAAATAACAATTAACAATAAAAAAAATTTTTTCATTACTCCCACTCTCACTTTTAGACCTTATTTTTATTCATATTATTACAATAATCAAGTATGTAGTTCATACATTGAATTGTGTCATTAATCCTTTGTTTTTTAGATTCACAGTAACGTATGTTTAATCCTTCTCGAATACTTAACGCTTCATTAATAATCTTATGCCATCTTTCTGGCATATAATTAATTGCATTTTTGCCCGCATCTACTTTTGAAATGATTTCATGTTCTCTAAGTGTATAGAATTGGCGTAACATTCCAGTAATAGACCATTGTACTTCCCAATCCACAAGTTTGTTTGGCAATAGAAGCACTACTCTTTTGAATCTTGAAATTGTATTCATTCGATTCAACCAATAGCTGTTCATATTATTTAGTACGTAATCAGCCAAAGCACTTTCATCAACATCAAAATGGAATGATGTTATCTCAGGACCAATAATGCTGATCCCTTTGTCTCTGAGAATCCACCAAGTAATCGGATTAATAACGTGTTTACTCCAACCTATTCTACCTTCGTTTACGCATAAACATTTTTTTGTTTCAGTCTGTTTCTTACCTATGTCTTCCCAAAGAAGGTAGCATCCGTCCATTCCTGTTTTTTTAAATTTATTTTTTAATTCTCGATGAGTATCAGATAATATTTTTACCTCTTCTTCAGATAAATGACGGTTTAAAATTGCAATGAAATCAATATCGCTAGTGCCATTAATATAAGCGTTAAGGGCAATTGAACCGTGTAAATATAATCCTTCAAGTGTATTGGGAATTCTTTCATGAAATAAGGAAATATACACACTTAATATATTTTGGACTGGTAGGGGTATTTTTGCATCCATAAAATCGCTCCTTTCTTTAAAACGCTAACCAATCATATGTGATATGTCATTGCTTTTTCCTTTGACTATAAAAAGTCAAATGCCTGGACCTGAATTTCATTTTTTGGTGCATCTACATCTGTTGCTTTTTCTAAACTTATATCCATTAAAGCCATCCCCTTTGGCAACATTCTTTTAATACTATAAAATAACCTTGTTCAGTTAAACTGCACGTTATTGAAAAAACGTCTCCACTTAGTGTAGGATGTCAACTCCTTAAATTCTCACTACGAAAATCTGCAAGCAGAACTCCTTCGTTTCGATTTACCGTTGACACTTTGCCATAATCTATCGTTCTCCATTTTGCAAAAAGCCCACCAAATAGGTGAGCTTAGAATAAATTTTCCTTTGATATATTAATTAACCAATGCAGAACTTGTTCCACTGAACGTAGCAAACCAACCATTTAAAGATTTTACAATTTCGATAACTCTATACCAATCTTCTCCACTGTCTTCTTCATAATAATAGGTCTCTGATATATCGGAGTAATTTGTATAAAATACTTCAATTGTTTTGTCCTCTGAAGAAACAGATATAATTTGGCCATCTTCGTAACCTATGTCGTTCCTTGTTAAATATGAGTTGTCTAAAGAATCTGAGACAGATATAATTTGACCATCTTCGTAACTCATGTCGTTCTCGACAGCATATGAGTCGTCTAAAGAATCTGAAACAGAAATAACTTGGTCATCTTCATAACTTTTGTCGTTCTTGACAGCAAAAGAATTTGTTGAAAATGAAAAAATCACAAAGACTAATCCTACTAATAGCAATAATATACTTAATTACTTTTTCATTTACATCACCTTTCTTAACCTTATTTTACTTGATTATACCTTTATATCCATAATATTCAATATAAATAGACTAATTATAATATATGTAATTTGTAAACTTAGATTATATTATTTTTTTTCATATAACCATTCTTCGACAAGAAGTCTCTATCTTCAAACGTGAGTAGGGCAGTAGCCGAATAATTGGCGTTCGATCAAGAACGACTTTAGACGTACTTGGCCGAACAACTGTTATACTCGTCCTATAAAAAGTGAAAAAAAAAGTGACTCGTCCCCTCTCCACCTACGTAAAATCAAGTTCTTAACAGTTATCAAAATTGACTATAGCGGAATTTTTCTTTTAACCTGTTTTAACGTAGCTACAATAAGAAAGCTAACAATAACTAATAAGAGCCATGAACTCACCTTTCCTAGATGAACGAGACTCCATGCATCGGTTTGGTTTGGATATTCCCAAGCTCCAAAGAACGTTGCGATATTTTCGGCTATCCATATAAAAAATCCGATGAGCACAAAAGAAAGTGCTAGTGGCATTCGGTAACGAGTTCCATTAACCTCGTATGTGACCCATGACTGCCAAAAGACGATAATTACAAGTCCAGATAACCACCAACGAATGTCAATCCAATAATGGTGGGTGAAAAAATTCAAATAAATCGTAGCTGCAAGAGGTACAACTACCAAAAACGGTGGCCACCTTACCAGTTCAACATTAAACCTCCTCCACGCCTGGCAAAGATAACTCGCTACACTTGCATACATGAATCCGCTATACAAAGGCACTCCAAATAATTTGAAATATCCTTCCTCTGGATAAGACCAGGAGCCCATATGTACCTTGAAAAGTTCAAGAGAAAGTCCAATAAGGTGGAACAATGTGATAACTTTTAGTTCATCCCGTGTTTCAAGCCCAGAATGCACCATCCACCACTGCATTAGAAGGCAGATGATGAGCAGCCAGTCATACCGTGGTAGAAAGGGAAGTGGCGTAATTTGTGTAAAAGCCAAAGAGGCAAAAATAACGATAGGAAACAAACAGGATAGGGCCTGCTCCCAGCCAAAACGAACAAGTTGTTTTAGTGCTCTCATGATTTGTGCCTCCAAAGGTTTTTTCTGAATATATGTAAGTCCTGCTTAGTATAGTAGCTAAATAGATTTAAATACCTCAATGCTCTAACAGATAATTCCGAGAAAACCTTATTCTTATCAATATAGGTTAAAAGTTTAAATGCTTGATACAGTGCAACAAAAAATGGAATAGCCAATACATACGCACATACTAAAAAGGGATATTGCAAGTAAGCAGTCTCTGGATTCGCTTCTCCATCTCTACTGGCTATCCAAGGCAACCAAAATATACACAAAGCAAGTACCGTAATTCCAATAAGAAAAATAATTACCTTTAAGAAAATTGTTGAACATTGTTTACGTGTCATAAATAGTACCTCACATATTTAGTGTCAATTTTAATTTAACACTCATTTTATCGTTTTGCAATAAAAAAACATTGTTTTTAATTACATTGTTATTGTTTCATAATTATCCTTTTACTTTTAAACAAAATAAAAAGCATTCCTAACTACAGGGAAATGCTCTATAACTTTAAACTATTCAATTTATAATTTGTGCAACTAACCTGCTTCGTTAGCACATAAAAAAAAGCTGCATCGATGGCAGCTAGATCTTAAATATAAGCCTTCGTTAGTTGAAGAAGGTAAGAACAAAAGCACAGCTCATCAGAAGGATTACTTTAAAGAAGTAGGAAATCTGGCATGTCTTTTTCATTGGATATTTAAGCACTTTTTTAGTTCACCAGCATCCTTTACCTATGTCCATCTTTTCTTGCTTGTGTATAGCCATAGTAAGAACAAGTCCCGTTTTCTGATAAATCTTTAACCTCAAATCCACATTTTTCGTAAAAGGTAAAATTGTTGGAAGAAGTATGAGCAAACCAATCTCCGTGAGGAAGTTTTTGCAGACAAAGAGCTACTAGTTTTTTACCAATTCCTTTCCCGCGATATTCAGATAAGACTACCAGGTCCATAATGTTTGCTGCCATTATTTTGTCAGAAAGGACCCTGATCATACCGATCATTTGATTATTATCCCAAACAGTAAACGCCCATGTAGAGTTTTGGAAAATTAATGAGAACTTTTCTTTCTGCCATTCTGGAGTATTTCTTACCCAACCTGCGTCTTTAAACAGGTGTTCTACGCTTTCTGCTGGAACATCCTCTGTACCATCTCTTATAACTAATCCATTGAAATATTGATACATTATTATTCCTCCCCTAAGATGTTAAATCGCTAGCTAATCGAAAAACTCCATATGCTCTTTTGCCTGTTTGTAGTAGTCCATTCTGTTTTGCAGCGTACCCGTATGAAATTCGAATTTATGTCCATCTGGGTCCGTAAAGTATATAGATCTTTTGTCTCTATCATCTCTATCTCGACCTGAAAGTATGTTTACATGCAAGTTATTTAGTTTCTCAAATGTAAGTTCAAAATCAGTTTCTTCTATTGAAAAGGCTATATGTGTATACGACTCTCTAATTTCATTACGAGGAATATCTTTTTCTTCATTCAAAGCTAGCCACATCCCATGTAAATCGAAATAAGCAGTGCTTCTTCCTTTCACTAAAAGCTTTGCATCCAATACATCTTGATAAAACGTAATAGAATTTTCTAAGTTTGAAACGGAAAATAACAAATGATTTAAACCTTTTATAGTCAATTTAAACCCTCCCTTTCATCAGAATTATCCAGCTTTCTTAAGAAAATAGTGATAATATCTATAAATTTCTGTTTATCAGGATACCACAGTTCATGTCCAGACTCTACAATTTCACAAATCGTTAGATCTTTTAAGAAGCGTTTATATTTATCTACTTCTTTCTCTTTTAATAATGAACCTTCTGCTCCACCTTTTATGATTAATACAGGTATATCTAGGGTGGATAATTCAGGATATAATTCAGTTTGCTTGGAATCTATTTGCATACCCGTCACTACATGGTTCCTGTCTTCTGTTATAAATCCCCGAGTAAGAATTCTGTCGGACCAGGTTTCAGGTATAGCTGGGTATGTTGCTGGATAATCACATAATATTAACCCTTTGATATGCTCTTCTTTAGCAGCATACTTGATTGTATATGGAACGCCCATTGAATAAGCCATTAGGCAATAGTTCTGTACTTTACTTTCCTCTATGACAGCAGCTATATCCTGAACATGATTTTCTAGGGCGTAGCCTGTTTGTGGTGCATCACTTTTCCCGCGTCCTCGTAAACTCATGGTGACTATTCTTCTTGGATTAAATGTACTTAACAAGTCAATGGTTTGTTCTGCATAATTCAAAGCACCTGGCACATAAACGAGTGGAGTTGGAAAGCTATGCGCAAAGGCATTATCCATGTAATGCACCTTAATGCCATCAGAATTTGCATATTTATGGAGAAACATCAATAGAAGACCTCACTTTCTATTTAGTTGCTAGGTTTTCATAGTATTCTTTAGGATTACTTATTTTATTATCTATAAAAAATTTGGCCATATTTTTTATCATATCTATATATTCATTTTCCAAATGTTCGTTAGGAATTAAATGGGCAAGATCCATAACAGATCCTTCCACTTCTACCCTATCAGATTGCAAATCCACTGTAACCGTCATGTATACCTTATTTTCAAATGACACTTCCCCAATGACAGTTTCCTTATCAAGATCTACAGAAGGATAATTTATTTTAATTCCAATAGATTTAAAAATTGTATAGCCACTGTTACTTGGGTTCTTTTCATTTTCATCTATTCTTTTTACTTCAATTAAATGCTTATCGAAGAAAGTCAGTTTATAAATATCGGGCATGGCAAGCTGCTCCCAGAAATGAACGTCATATTTTGGATCAAAATAATTCATAATTAACACCATGATGTTACCATGTGTACCAATAACGATGTTTTTACCTTTGTATGTATCAAGCAATTCAACGGTTGCTGCAACGCCTCTTACTTGTGCTACGTTATTTGACTCCCCACCATCTAAAGAAAAATTGAAATCAGACCATACTTTTGAAATGGCTTCGTTAAAATCCGCTACAGGATGTTCCGACAAAGTCCGTTCTTTAAAATCATCGACTAATTCTATTTCACGTTCTATGTAATTAGCAATACCCTCCACAGTTTGAATCGCTCTTTGATAGGGACTAGAAATTACATGATCTATTCTCTCTAATTGCAATAATTCCGTAACTAACTTTGCGTCTTCCATTCCACGTTCTGACAAAGGTCTTCCCAGTTCGTCTGGTGAATAAGTAGAATGTGCATGTCTAACGAAATACAAATTTGTAATCAACATCATTCAGCTCCTATCTTTTTCTTTTTTCGTAAATACTCTTCACAAACGGCTCCTTTAAATCGGTATATTCCGTTATTTTCATATTTTCACGCTCTGCATAAGCTATTTTCAACTTTTTGTATTCTTCTCTCGCACTTTCATTTGCATTTAAATAATCTCTGAAGAAAATTAAATTACTCCACAGTTCTTTGTCATAGTCAACTAAGTGTATATAATGCGTCTTTACTTCGTATGCCTCATCTTGAAATTTGGCAAATACGATTTCACCTGGTCTTTCCACTCGAAGCCGTAAGAATCCAACTGTTTGGAGTCCTTTTATGATGGATGCATCCACACTCGTTATATCATCTACACCAATTAATAGATCGATAATCGGCTTTGCATCCATATCCATAATTGCAGTACTGCCAATATGTTCTATCCGATTTCCTTCTAGATGAGCGGAATTTATTACTTCCTGTTTAACCGTTAAGAACTCACGGTTCCATTCACTTGTATAAGGAACTAACTTGACTTCATCTCTCTTTAAACCTAACTTCATCATCGTTTCCCCTCTTTCTTTCGTTCACACCATAACTATCCAAAATAAACAACCACAGATAATATGAAAAGTAATTTAGTATGTAGTGAAATTCTGGAGGTAATTGAGTTAATTTCATAAATTGTACTTTGTCATTAAAATACGAACATATATCACTTCGTTGAAAATCATTACGGTTTAAAGGATTGCAAAATAGTTCCTTTCCCTTCTTCCAGCTCTACTTCCGCAAAAGCACCATTGATGAACGTCATTTGAGGTGGAACATGGCCACAGTCGATATCATAAATAATAGGAATATTCAGCTCGTCTGACATGTCTTTATAAACATCTTCTACCGAATAATTATCAACCGCGGTCTCCGCGCTACTTCGACCAAACATCAAACCAGAGCATTGATCAAACCAACCCGCTAATTTCATTTGCACTAAAGAACGTCGTAAATCTGTTGTGTTTAACTCACAATTTTCCAAATACCAGATGATTGGCTCGTCCTTGATGTATTTTTCCCTAAAATTTTCTACATCACCGAACGGAGTACCGACTAAATGTCTAATGACGTCTATACATCCACCAAGTAGACGACCTTGCATCTTCACATTCCTACTTGATAATGATTTCCATGCTGTTTGTTCGGTTAAATGAAATAGACAGGCTGAAGGATTCGCATGATCCCATTTCTTTTGATATTTGGGTGAAGAGTGTTGAACGACAGATTCACTAGGACTTGTAGATAAAACAGCCCTCCACATTGCTGTTGTTTCATCCCAAACTTCCCCTCTTAAATCCACTAAATTGGTGCCGTGTGCTGTTGCTATACCGGTCTTCAATGTAATGGCTAGCAGTAGTAAACTTACATCTGAATAGCCTAATACCCATTTATTCTTTATATTTTCGAAATCAATATATTCCAGTGACTCAATTAGTAATTCTCCACCCCAAGGAGGAAGAATTATATCAATTTTGTCGTCAACCATCATTTTATTCCATTCTGCTGCACGCAATTTAGCAGGTGCTGATTTTGCTTTATCCTGAGTCCAAACAGTATCACCACATATAACTGTAAACCCTCTTGCTTCCATACGTTCGCATGCCAATTTGAACATATCATGCAGTTCCGCCTGTACACCAGATGATATTGCAGTTACTCCTATTGTTGCTCCTTTTTCAAAATGAGGATAATTAATCATATAGAGTCTCCTTACTATGCAAAGTGAATTGTTTTATTTCATTGAAAGCCAACTGCTGGTTTTCTACATGAATATCTTTCATCCCTTGAAAGAATATGTATCTACCCTTCAATATTTCTTCCATATTTTCTTTCATATCTATTATTTGATCCAGATATGCTTGTGCAAATTTTAATCGGTCTTCCATTTCTGTTTTATCTTCCGTTGTATGACCATGACCAGGTACATGAACGGAAATAGAATGCAGAGAAAAAATGTCTTTAGCCTTATTCATCGTTTTAAGATATTCCAGATAACTATCAAATATAAACGGAAATTCCACATCTGATAAATAGTCACCTGAAAGGAATATCCCAGCAGGCTCTATCACTGTAAACAAGCCATCATTTGTGTGCCCTGGTGCTAAATAAAAAGTTAAGGTGCTCTTTCCTAGGATCAATTTTTGTCCATCTTTACTTACAACATAATCCACCTGAGGATACTCCGGCTTATAATTTCTCTGTATATAATAGCGCTGATCAAATGCATGCACTTTATTTATTGCTTCATCTTTCTGTTTATGTTCGTTAAACGCTTGAGAAGCAATTACTATTGCGTCAGGAAATGCCCCCGAACCAATAATATGGTCGAAATCACTATGTGTGTAGATGATATATAGGGCTCTATTTTTTCTAATTTGATTTACATAAGCCTTAATTTCATCCACTTCTTGTGGCAGCCAATTCGGATCGGTCATCACAATTGCCTCATTCAGCTCTATTACAGCGGATGTAGTTTTATATAGAGAGCTTTGAAAAACTCTCATATTCTCTTTGTCATATTGAATCATGTTCTTCCCCCGATTCTTTTGTAGCGAGTAAATTGACGATTGTTATTAGTCTCAAATATGTATAGTGAGGACGAAATTCGCTATTCCAATCCATAAAAAAACACCCCTCATGATGAATACTATTCGTCATAAGGGGTGATATATCCTTTTATTCACCTATGTTCTCGTTTAAAAATGCTAATAAGTCTCTGGTATTTTCTGCTGCTACACCATGTGCTATTGGATAGCTTTTAAATGTAACATTCGCTCCCTGTTCGGTGAAATAGTCTTTACTTGCAACTCCCCATTCAAATGGTAGGATATTATCTAATTCACCATGTGAAATAAATGCATTCAATTGATCAACGGGTTGTCTTACATACTCTTTCTTTACAAAGGCTGGAATATATCCACTTAGTGCAACTATTCCTTTTATTTGTTTACCCATTACAAGAGCTAAAGTTTGAGATAATATTGCTCCTTGGCTAAAACCAAGTAGATACACTTGCTCCCTATCTACTGAATATTCTTCTATTGCCTCTTGGATAAATGTTTGAAGATCTTTGATAACTTGATCAAAAACCGTAGGATGTGGTTTACCAAACCCTTCAATTGTAAAAAATGCATATCCAGGTGGCTGGCTAATTGGCCCACGAATACTAAAAATATGACATTCCTCTTTTAAACTCGATACAAGTCCTACTAAATCATTTTCATTGCTACCCATGCCATGGATTAAAAATAGTGCAGGATATTTTTTATTTTCATCGGTCGTTTGTGGTGCACTATGAATATAAGTAAATGTTGTGTTCATATATATCTTCCCTTCTTTTAAATTCAACTAATCATAGCATTTTGTTCATTTACCTAACTAATCATTTGTCTTACAAACTTTACTGCTGACAAACTTGACCAACTGGCAACCTCTATTGTCGTCTTCGCGGTGGGGTTTGTCGTCTTGGCCTCTTGTTTTGTCGCGTTCATACTTAAGTTTGTCTCGTTAAGTGCATCACTTGTCTCATTTAGGATTATTCTTCCAGCAATAAACCTATTACACTATAAACACATTTGAACTTTTTACATTAAATGGCTTAATGAGACCAATTCACCCGTAATCGAGACTAATACCATAAACCCGCAACCAATTCAAATAAAATCGAGACCATTATCAGATTTCACACAAATGAAAAAGAGCTACCCTACATCGGATAGCCCCATTCATCATTATTCCCACTCATATGGTGTTGCTTGGTATACATAATAGTTCAACCAATTCGAAAATAATAAGTGCGTGTGCGAGCGCCATGAATTCGAAGGTTGCTGTGTCGGATCATTTTGAGGGAAATAGTTAACCGGTAAATCTATTTCTATTCCTTTATTCACATCACGTACATATTCTTCTGCCAGTGTTGTGGCGTCATATTCTAAGTGACCGGTAATCATAATATGCTTCTCATCGTTTGAAATAATGAGGAATACGCCGGCGTCGTCAGAAATCGAAAGGAGATTAAGACGAGGATCAGCTTTAATTTTCTCAAAAGAAACGGATGTATAACGTGAGTGTGGCACATAGAAATGGTCATTAAATCCACGAACTAATTGGACGGTTGGATCAGACAAACGGTGACTAAACACACCAGAACATTTCTTTGGTAATTCAAATTTATCAATACCATAATGATGATATAAAGCAGCTTGTGCTCCCCAACAAATATGTAATACAGAAGTGACATTGGTTTTCGACCAATCCATTATTTCTGTTATTTCATTCCAATAATTTACCTGCTCAAATTCTAATTGCTCTATTGGGGCTCCTGTAATGATCAATCCGTCATACTTTCGATGCTTTATTTGTTCGAAGGTTGTATAAAATGTGTCTAAATGTGTTTTACTCACGTTTTTCGATTCATGAGTGGCAGTGTTCATGAATGTTACATTCACTTGTAACGGTGTATTACCTAGTAACCTTAAAAGTTGTAATTCTGTTTTTTCTTTTTCGGGCATTAAGTTCAAAATGATAATATTAAGCGGACGAATGTCTTGCCCAAAAGCACGGTCCTCATCCATGATAAATATTTTTTCCTCTTTCAGTAATTCAGCAGCTGGTAATCGTTTTGGAATATTAATTGGCATAACATTCTCTCCTTTGATTTAAATAATAAAAAACCTCTTTTCTCAAGGATAAGAAAAGAGGGTAAATGAATCGCACTCAGTTCTTATCTTTCAAGACAAAAAATCTTGTAGGAGGTAGCACCTTTCTGACTAAGTCAGAGGTTGCTGAAGCTTCACAGGGCCATATCCCTCAGCTTCTCTTGATAAGAGTATTAGTTTATGTACTGGTTTATTAATCTAGTAAATATTAGCACACTAAACATAATATTTCAACAATTAAAAATAATCAAAACGAAGAAAAAGAATTCTCTAACAGATATTCTACTAGAAAGGTCTTTCTTTTATCTCTATTATTTTCATGTGTTAATTTCCATTGTTTTAAGTGATAGCTCGCTCTTGTACTTATGAAAGTAGTTCAAAAACAATACCATTTCCACTTGGATCTATTGTAGTAAATGACTGTTCCAGTTCATTCACTTCCACATTATTTTGATTTAACTTCTTTTAAAGCTTCTTTATTCGGAAGTACGAGTGTATATACTTTTAATCCAAGCCATCACGAACGACGCGTGAGCCGTGGTGATGAGTTATCGCTCACCCCGCGGAAAGCTCCGCCTATAGCGAGCGGGAATTCAACTATACTTTATTCCTTATTTATGAAATTAACTCATTTTAATAAAAAATCCCTTTCTATAGAATTTCTCTACTAGAAAGGGATATCGTTTGAAGTTTTCTGCTTTTCCTAATTGACTACAAGTTCTGATAAAAAATATTCCTCAATTTCCTCCCAATTGTTTAGTCGGTTGTATTTCGTTTCCGATATATTATGTGGAGCAGTATACAGAATTCTTTTTCCAGTAAATGTATCTAAATTACTTGGAGTGTCATCAATTAAATAATCAGCTAAAATAATGCTTTTATCACCACAGAAAACAAAATTCTTTTCATTCAGGAAGGGAAAGTGCTTTTTCAGCCACTTGTATTTTGGTGCTAGAGAAGCCGGAAATTCCATTGCAGCTGTAACGATAAAAACATCGTATTGCTCCATCAATTTCCTGATGGTTTCTTGGCTTCCCTCCATCACCTCTAGCTCAAGAAAAAAAGATTCTTGGGCTAAATAACAATTTACCTTGCTTTCAAATCGAGGATCAAGTTCCACGAGTAACTTCCCTTGTAAATGCTGTGGTGTATATTCTGTTTGATATTCAGCGTTAAATAACTGTAAACATTTTGAGCTAAATGCAGAAATCACTTCATCCATATCGATTGCAATTCGTTTCATTCTTCATTCTCCATCCATTGTTCAACTAATGCTTCTAATTGTTGTTCTTGTTCGTTTTTAGTTGTAACTAACTGTTCATATTGTTCCCAATCATTTTCCGATTGTATTTGTTCTGTCAGAAGCTTGATTTCTACCTCTAGTTGCGCGATTTTGTTTTCAAGTGATTCATCTTGCTTTGTTTTATGCTTAACAGGTTTCTCTTTTTTCTTTAGTACTACCTCTTTCACTTCCACTTGTTTTAACTGTAACGCATCCCATTTTGCACGAGCCCATTCGTACGGTCCTTCAAAGGTTGTGAGCTGTCCCTGATCTAACCAAGCTGTTCTCGGGAACAATTTGTTTAAAAAATATCGATCATGTGAAACAGCTAGTATGGTGCCTTGAAAGTCATCTAATGCATCTTCTAAAACTTCACGGGAATCAATATCTAAATGATTGGTTGGCTCATCTAACATCAAAAGGTTAATATCTTGGTGCATGAGCTGCGCGAGACGAAGACGCATTCGTTCTCCTCCACTTAAATCCCCTACCCGTTTAAAAACATCTGGTCCATAAAACATGAACTTTGCTAGAATGTGACGAGCATCACCTTCGAACACATTTACCTCACTTCGAAATACGTCGATTAGTCGAGCTTTAGGATTTGAGATTTCAAAGTGCTGGGACAAAAATCCTACACGAACATTACTTCCTAGTCGTGCAATACCTGCGTCAATTGGTAATTCCCCACGTAATATATTTAAGATTGTCGACTTTCCAGTTCCGTTGCGTCCGACAATAGCGAGACGGTCTTTCCAGTACACATGTAAATTTGCATGTTGCAGTAGCATTTTCTCACCGAATGATTTACCCGCTTCTTCCATAACCACTACCTCTTTGCCACTTCTCGGAGCAGCTTCAAAGGATAAATTCATTTTTTTAGGATCTATTAGAGGCTTTCTTACTTTTTCCATCCGTTCCAGCGCACGTTCCATGTTGCGTGCCTGTCTGTGAAGACCTGGATTAGGTGGAACCGCTTCATTTGCCCATATTCTTAACCGTTTAATGGCTTCTTTCATTTTCTTAATCTTTTTTTGTTGTTCCTCATAGTCTTGAAACTCTCGCATTAGCCTTGCTTCTTTTTCCATCATAAAGTAAGAGTAATTACCATGATAAAGCGAAAGCTCGCCTTCCTCTATGTCCGCCACTTTTGAAATGACTTGATCCAAAAAATAGCGATCATGCGAGATGAGAACTACCGTTCCATCATATGCAATTAAATATTGCTCTAACCATTCCACTGCAAATAAATCTAAATGATTCGTAGGTTCATCTAGCAATAGTAAATCAGGCTTTGTTAACAATAATTTTCCAAGCATTATTTTTGTCTGTTCCCCACCACTTAAATTTGAAAAGGATTGATGAACAAAGTTGGATAATTGAAGTCCTTGTATAACCTTTTCAATTTCAGAATCCATCGAATAACCATTTCGATTTGTAAATTCCTCTTGAATATCTCCGTATAGTTGAAGTAACTTTTCCATGTCATCAGGCTTCGCACTTGCTAATTTATTTTCAAGTACTTGCATTTGAGCTTGTAAAGCTATTAACTCGTCAAATGCACTATTTAATAAATCCAAGCCCGTTACTTCCTCTGAAAAAGTAGGGATTTGTGCTAAATAACCAATTTTAGTACCTTTTTTAAAATAAATGGTTCCTGCATCTGGTTTTTCGATTCCTGCAATAAGCTTAAATAAGGTTGTTTTCCCACTACCGTTTCGTCCAACGACTCCTAATTTATCTCCTGTTTTAATAGATAAAGATAAGTTTTCAAAAATCGTATTTCCTCCGAGCATTTTACTAATTTCTTGTATTGTACATATCATAACGTTCGCTTCCTCTCATCTCTGGTATAGCTGGAAGCATTTTTCTGCATAGAAAAAGACTGCTCATATAAGCAGCCTTCTCCATTAAAAAATGGTTCAGAAAGAATGACTTATCAGCTGTGTTGTTGCTCATTTAGTTGACTAAAAATGGACAGACTAGTCCCGTTGTTAGCAATTTCATGAGTAATCGCACAAGATATGGATAAAAATTCCAATATAAATCCATGTGCACATACAGCCTTTTTCATTCTTTCCTCACCTCCGTTCTAATTGGTAATAATACCTTATCACAATAATTCAAACAATTCAATCGATTTTTTATTTAGATTTTTCGATGGTTGGATCGTTGATAGAATTTCCAGTATCAGGAATTCCTATATCATTTTCCTTATTTACTTCTTCATTTCCTGTGTTAGGTAAATTTTTTTCTTGGTTATCTATTTGAGTTTCAGGGGTGGGAGGCTCATTAGAATTCCTAATAGATCCACATGCAGAGAGAATGAGCAACGATAAAACTATAAGTACGACAACAATTTTTTTCTTCATATCTTCACTCCTCATTTTTCATTAGATTGCTCTTCTTTTTTTAAAATAAACATAAAAAAACTCCAACAATAATTTGTTGGAGTTTTTTTGGAACGATTATTCTTCAATGTCGAAGTAAATTTCGTCTTCATCATTGTATTCAAAGCCATTTTCAAATAAAACAGTTGTTCTTAAGATTAACTTTGTTACTTCATCAGTACCGTCTGGTATCCATCTTTCATCCGGCATGATTTCAAAAGGAATCATTTGCATATCTTTAGAAGCCGCTGCTCCGACTAGTTCAATCGAATGCTTGGATACGATCTTGGAATCTTCCCCATTAATTAGTTTAAAAACTTCTAATTTAATATTATCTATTGATTCGTCGTCGTGTACACCATCAATATATATTGTCCCAGAAAGGTTAATACCGTGTTCAATATATGGATGATCAACTACCGTATCAATTTTTATCGTTTGTACTTCTATGGAAGATTCAAACTTCTTTGCCATTACTCTCAATCCACCTTGTGATTTGTATACTCATATCGATTTTCAACAACTGGTTCATACTTATTATAACGCTTTTTAAATAATGTATAAAAGTGGCTTACAAAAACTTTTAATATTGCATACCCTGGTATTCCTAAAATCACACCTGGAACTCCAAATAGTGCACCTGCAGTAATTAACACAAATATTATGGTAATGGGATGAACATGTAGAGATCTACCCATAATTTGAGGGGAAATAAACTTCCCTTCTACTAATTGTACAACGGTCCAAACTATGGCTAATTTAAATAGCATAAATGGCGAAGAAACTAGCGCAATAATTAAGGCTGGTGTAATCGCAATCACCGGACCTAAATAAGGAACAACACTTGTTACCATAGCAATTACACCAAGTAACATAGCATAATCCATCCCAATAATAGAGAATCCAATAAATATCATAAAACCGATACACATGGATACTAAAATCTGTCCTTGTATGTACGAGCTAATTTGTCTATCAATATTAGTAAACACAGATCGCAAATCTTCTCGCATACGGGGAGGAAATAATTTCATTACATAGTTGGGTAATTTTTCTCCATCCTTTAATAAGTAAAAGACGATAAATGGTACGGTAACAATTGCTAATACAAAACCTGTTAATACACCAACAATAGAAGAAATACCTGTTGCTAATCCTGTAAGTGTACTTTGTAAAAACTGGCCGATTTCTGTTGGTAACTCTTTTAAGATGGAGTTAACATCACTTTCAATTTGCAAATAAAAATCCCGGAAAAAGGATGTTCGTAGGAATCCATCCAACTTATCTAATAACACCATCAAATTGCCTGGTAATTCTTCCACTAACTTCAAAGACTGTGCCTTTAAAAATGGAAATACTAAAAATACAAGCAAGGTTACTAACCCTATTAATGCTAAAAAGATAATTAATATACCCCAAATACGAGGTATTTTAATTCGTTCTAACAAACGTAATAAAGGTCGTAATAAATAGTATGCTATTACTGCTAAAATAATGGGCAATATAACGTTACCTAAAAATACAGTTAAAGGAACGAAAATGAACGAAATTTCATCATATATCATTATGACAAGTCCGATTAACAATAGAAGCACTAATGTAAAAACGGTATTACGTCCACCTAAAAATTTTATGTACCTTGTTGAAAAAAAAGAAGGTTTTTCTGGCTCCACTATTATCAAACTTCCTTTCCTATACTATTATTTTACGAACGAATAAAAAGATTAGCAATTTTAAAGCATTATTATTTTTGTAAAAAGTTAGTTATTGCTGCTTTATTTTTCTCTTTATCTATTTCAATGACTGAACCAGCGTGCGTATAACTTTTGAAGGAATATGTACCCTCAACAGGAATGGTCAATTTCTCCATTTCTAACTTCCCACTTATGCCTGCATCGAGAATACGTTTTACTTTATCTGCTCTCGAATAGTCCGTTTCAATATATCCTTCCGCAGCTCCTAAAAATTTTGGCGTCTTGGATAAGTTTTGTATAGAAAGCAGCTCATCCTTTAAGGCCTCCATGACAACTTGTTGCCTTTCTACCCTTCCAAAATCTCCCTCAGCATCCGAACGAAATCGAGCATAACCTAGTAGTTCTTTACCAGATAAGTTTTGTTGACCCTTTGTCAATGAAACACCAATTTTCTCCGACATATCCTTCTCTACATTAATGGGAATACCTTCTGGTGCAATAATATCAACTAACGATTCGAAACTTTTGAAATCGATTAGAGCATAGTGATGAATTGGTAGATCGAACATCCCATTAATCGTATCAGCTAATAATTGAACTCCACCCAGATAATAGGCTGTATTTAGTTTATATGATTGATACTCAGGAATATCGGCATATATATCCCTCATAAACGATATAATTTTTACATCATTTTCTTTTTTATCCCATGAAACAAGCATCATGGTGTCTGTTCGTGATTTTTCTTCACCCCTAGAATCTACACCGAGAACTAATATATTTTCTCGTTCTCCTTCTTGTAATTGTGCCCCTTCAAATTCTATGGGTAGATCTTTCTCATTGTTGGTCAATTTATATCCAGCAGAGTATTGAATAACGGAATAAGTTCCGCTAATTAAAACGATTAGGACAAGGACTAACACTAGAACTCTCCCTAATCTCAATCTTCTTTTACGTGATCTTCTCGATGGTCTTACTTGTTCCTGATCCATTTTGTAATCTCTCCCTTATAATCTTATAATAACGCATTTTCTCTTAATTGGTTTCAGAATTTTGTACATCTCTTGAAGTAATGGTAAAATACATTTTACTATATTAGGAGGAATGACAATGATAGGTAAAGCGACATTTGCCGGCGGCTGTTTCTGGTGTATGGTAAAGCCTTTCGACTCTTGGGATGGCATACATAAAATAACTTCAGGCTATATGGGTGGACATTTAGAAAACCCAACATATGAAGACGTAAAAAAAGGAGATTCTGGACATCTGGAAGTAGTAGAAATTCAATTTGACCCTACTATATTTTCTTATGAACAGCTTCTCGAAATTTTTTGGCAGCAAATTGATCCAACCGACGCAGGTGGTCAATTTCAAGACCGCGGAGAAAGCTACCGCTCAGCAATATTTGCGCATTCAGAAGAACAACGTAAGCAAGCGGAACAATCTAAAGAACAATTAGCTGCTAGTGGAAAGTTCTCTAAGCCAATTGTCACTGAAATTAGAGAAGCGAAAACGTTTTACGAAGCAGAAGATTACCATCAAGACTTTTATAAGAAGAGCCCAACTCATTATAAAGAGGACCGAGAACAATCCGGTCGCGATGAATTCATCGAAAAACACTGGAATTAGGTGAGAGGCAAAATTATTTAGCTAGCTCATTGTTGCTAGCTCTTTTTTTATTTGCGTTGTTATTCTTTTTGATACGTTATTTGGATATAATTTGCGGTAGAAAACACGCAAGATCAGCCGAAAAGGCTTGTCGGTTCGCTCGCGGAAGGCAAGCGGATTCTACCTAATAAAAACCATGTAGTTTAACAGCGCCTTCTTATTATTTTTTTGCCTTAAAAATATTATTGACTATTCAAAATAAAATAATTCATAAAAAACTTGTTTTATTATGTATTCAAAATACCAAGATCCACTAGTTTCGTGCTATAATAAGACCATTGTGAATTTTAGGAGGTACTAGCATGATTGCAGTAAGTAATGTAAGTCTTCGATTTGGTGATCGTAAATTATTTGAAGACGTAAATATAAAGTTTACATCGGGTAACTGTTATGGATTAATCGGTGCAAATGGTGCAGGAAAATCAACGTTTATTAAAATTTTGTCTGGAGAAATTGAGCCACAAGAAGGCAATGTTATTATGAATCCAGATGAGCGTTTAGCCATTCTAAAACAAAATCACTTCGAATATGAAGAATATACAGTTTTAGAAACAGTTATGATGGGTCATAAACGTTTATATGAAGTAATGAATGAAAAAAATGCTATCTACATGAAAGAGGATTTCTCCGATGAAGATGGAATGCGTGCAGCTGAACTAGAGGGTGAATTTGCGGACCTAAATGGTTGGGAAGCAGAATCAGAAGCAGCGATTCTTTTACAAGGATTAGGTATCCCTGATAGCATGCATCAAAAGAAAATGGCTGAGTTAACTGGTTCTGAAAAAGTAAAAGTATTATTATCACAAGCATTATTTGGAAAACCTGATGTACTTTTACTAGATGAGCCTACCAACCATTTAGACATCAAAGCTATTCAATGGTTAGAAGATTTCCTTATCAACTTTGAAAACACTGTCATCGTTGTTTCCCATGACCGTCATTTCTTAAACAAAGTATGTACACATATTGCGGACTTAGACTTTAGTAAAATCCAAGTATATGTTGGAAACTATGATTTCTGGTATGAATCAAGTCAGCTTGCCTTAAAACTGGCTTCTGATCAAAACAGTAAAAAAGAAGAAAAAATTAAAGAGCTACAAGCGTTTATTGCTCGATTTAGTGCTAACGCCTCTAAATCTAAGCAAGCAACGTCTCGTAAAAAAATGTTAGATAAAATCGAGTTAGATGATATTCGTCCTTCATCACGCAAATACCCATATGTTAATTTCTCGATGAAACGTGAAATCGGGAATGACGTATTTCAAGCGCAAGATTTAGGCTATACATTTGAAGGAGAAAAGCTTTTCTCTAAAATGAACTTCACTCTGAACAAAGATGATAAAATTATCCTTCTTGGAGATGAACTAGCAAAATCTGCTTTACTTCGTATACTTGCAGAAGAAGAGGAACCACAAGAAGGCTCCATTCGTTGGGGTGTAACAACTTCTCGTGCGTACTTCCCTCTTGATAATGCAAAATACTTTGAAGGAAGCGAACCTTCACTAGTAGACTGGTTACGACAATATTCACCTGATGATGAAAGTGAAACGTTCCTTCGAGGATTCTTAGGACGTATGCTATTCTCTGGTGAAGAAGTGAAGAAAAAACCATCAGTACTTTCAGGTGGAGAAAAAGTTCGTTGTATGCTTTCTAGAATGATGCTATCGGAATCTAACGTATTACTACTTGATGAACCAACGAACCATTTGGACTTAGAATCCATTCAAGCACTAAACAATGGCTTAACAGCATTTAAAGGTGCCATGATCTTTACATCACATGACCATCAGTTCATTCAAACAATTGCAAACCGTGTAATCGAAATAAATAAAGACGGTTCCATTTTAGATAAGCAACTAACGTATGATGAATTCCTTGAGTGGAAAGAACAAAAATAAATAATAACTTGCGTGATTTTTGTTTACACTAAAAAGCTCGTGTAGATTTATTAAGGGTATTCCATCTCGATTTAATCGAGGTGGAATACCCTTTTTGTCATATAATAATTGTACAAATGTTAAGCGGTTGTTCACTAACTCCTCTTCGCTCGCTTTCCGCGGACAAACTGACAAGTCTCCACAAGGCAACAGGGTATTGGTCACAGCGCCCATTCTACGTAGAAAGGCGCGACCGACAGACGCAAACCCGTGGCCACAGTTTTGTCCCTACATGCTCGTTTCTGGGTCTTGGCAGCCAGTTTTCCGCAGGAGTCCGGCGGATCTGCGTCACAAAATATATGCTTCTAAAAACAATGGCGCACTTGAACAGAGCCTCATTAATAATATTCAGGATGATTTTTTACTCTTTCTTATCCTTTGATGTAAGAGACCGTCTGAATGTTTATTTTCCCCTGTTACAAATTCCGTCATATAATAAGTCAAATATTTTCCATAGTGATTGTTCGTTTTTAACAAAAGCTCATCTACAAAATATGCCCCTTTTGGTACTTGATCTAATAGTAGGACAGATAGGGATGCATAGATACCACAGGCTACTTGAAAATAAGTAGCATTTGTTTTGTATTTCGAAAAGATAGAATCATTTCTTGATACATTATACATATATCGTTCTTTATCTTTATACACGAGAAGGACTCCGGCTAAATCCTCCCCTCTCAATGTCGCTTCAAGAGGATCCAGAACTTTCATTTCAAAATCCCACAATATATCCACATTCTCCAAGTTTGAACGAATCAATTTTGAAGTATGGTCATTTATCTTATATAAAAAACCAAATTCCATGTCATATAACTTGCCTAAAGTATATACCTCTTCATGAGCCATTAAGCAACCATAAAACCTTTTGTCCCCCAGCGTTACCTTAAATTCAACATCATAGACTTTTTCATACAAGAATAGTGGGGTATGATGCTTCATAAACATCGGGTAGCTTAAAATTGCCTCATCCAGAAAACATTCAGGTGCCCAAGTTGTATAAATAACATTCTTTTTAGCTAATTTTTTATTTTTATAAAAAGAGTTATCATGTTCTACAATATAGCAAGCAAGCGGGGTCTCCTCTGATGAATCCTTTTTAAGTAGTTCTATTGCCATCCATTGAACTACACCTGGATTCATACCTGAGTTAATTATTGAAGTTGAATTTAAAAAAGTATTTTTCTTCTTTTCAAAAATTCTCATTCTCTCAATTAAACCAAATCCTTCATATAATTCTTCATTTTCATCAATCATGGTGTTTTCTAATGCTGTGTTTACATATTTGATTCCAAGTTGGTCGCAGCATTCTAGCATTTCAACCGTATCTCCCCAAGAAACGTCTATTACAACAGAGGTTTTTGATTTTTTTAGATACTTTACAAAATTAGTCGTATCTTTTAGATCAAATTGATGTAATTCAATTTGATCTTTCAAATTGGGAAATAAATTAATATAGTAAGTTTTCTTTTTTTGTTTATAATCTATTAAATGAATCTTACTATTATGGATAATAGGATAAATGGGATCCTTTTTATCAAGAACTGATTTATTTAATATAGAAAGTATAGATTTTGCCACCCCTCCAGCACTACCCAGAAGTGTTATAACTGTTTTTTGTTTATCTTGCATTTTGACACCTCATCTATTTTTTAATAATATATGTGATGAGATTCAAAGCGTGTGGACGCTTGTCTTGTAAGATAGATTAACAAAATGCAAACAAAAAGACGGCTTAAATTCAAAGTTCGAATTTATTGCCGCCATATTAGAATATCTATATAAGGTTTAGTTTTTACAGATACTTTAGTCCCTTACTCTTTGTTTGATGTTTTCATAAATCGGCCCAGCAATGACCTTGCCGGAAGTTTACCAAGTAATGTATCACTTGTCTCGGAAATTTTCTTTAAAGCATCTAATAATTTTATATCCCCAGCCCAATGTTCTTCCATAATCTCAGGTGAAAATTTATTAAGCAGCATATTTACTACAAAAGTGGCAACAATAATATCATCGATAAAACCTCCTGGTCCGATTAGCCCCTCTGGCAAGACATCAATTGGTGCAACGAAATACAGTATTCCACTTCCAATTAATGTTTTGCTCTTTGTATCAATACGATTATCTATCATTGCTTTTACTAATAAATGAAATAAATCAGGTGCAAACAGTAAATAAGGAGTAAATTTCCCTACACTTCCTGACTTTGAAGCTAGGTAACTTGTTATATTCGACCGTAATTTCAAGTAAAAATCTTGCTGTTTCTCATAGGAAGGTAACTCTTTCTTTAAATCTTTACTCATAATAATCTCCCCTCTCTTCCTTTCACTATACCAAAAATGAAGCTTTTTGAAACATACTAGCTACTATGTCCGTCTAATTTTAATAAAGAAAAGGAGGGAAAAACATGAAAAAATTGTTACTTCTCTTAATTCCTATACTCTTTCTCTGTGCTTGCGGAACAAACAAAACTATTACAGAAAGTACGGATAAAGTGCCTGTAAAAGAAGAGCCAGTAAAAGAAACATTACCAGTTGAAGAAGTAGTCAATCTAGCTCAATTTTTTCTACCAGATCAATCTACAGCACAATTTAAAGGGGAAGGAAATGAGTATGCTTCTTACAGTTTAAAAACACAGTATATAAACGATAATTACGTAGCTACTTATGAAGACAATGGTGGTACCATTGTCCAAAGAATTTACAAAATTTCAGAAGATAATATTAGCCTACTTGCTGAAAACGGAGAGGCGTATGAAGCAGAAATACCTTCAATTGAAGAATTAGAGTCTATGCCAGTAATCGATATTTATTTGGCTACACCTCTCGAAGTGGGTACTAAATTCAATGGTTGGGAAATCACATCTACATCAGATACTCTTCAAACGGATTTGCAAACCTTTGAAAATGTTATTGTGATAGAAAAAGCGGAAGAACAAGGAAATGTAACCCGGAAATATTTTGCAAAAGATTTTGGGGAAATAAAAAGAGAATTTATTATGAACGCTAATGAAGAAGAATTGATCGTCTCTTCAACGATTGAAAAATTATTGTAAGAAAAGCACATACTGCCATTTAAATGCAAAAACTGTTCCCGGAATTTTCCAGATTGTTTTGGAATGGACTATACATCAGAGGAGGCTTGGACCTTCCCTCCGCGAAAAGCAAGCAGATTTTCTTCAAAACAACATGATTGTTTAACAGACTCTATCATAAAAAAAGAAGCTCTCCAATATGGATGAGCTTCTTTTCTAATATTATAGTTTTGATACGTTTGCAGCTTGTGGTCCGCGGTTTCCTTCAACAACTTCAAATTCTACTTTTTGTCCTTCTTCTAGTGATTTGAAGCCTTCACCTTGGATTGCAGAGAAATGAACAAATACATCGTTTTCTCCGTCTACTTCGATAAAGCCAAATCCTTTTTCAGCGTTGAACCATTTTACTGTACCTAGTTTCATTTGAATACCCCCAAAATAGTTATCAATATGTGAAAAACAAAAATTCACATATTCCATGAAGTACCGATATCACATCGATCACTACATAGGATATGTGAATAATAATTACGGCTTTTCACTTTAAATTGTTACTTAAATTATAACATTTGGGTAAAGATAGTCAATAAATATTTTTATAATTCAAAATCGTTTATCTTGAATTCCAAATAATTCCATGGTAAATTTGTAAATCATCCTCACAAGATTCGCAAAAACATTGCTCTTTAACAGACCAGAAAGCCCAAAATCTATCCTTCTTCACTTGTTCTCTTGGATATCTATTACGAAATTCATCCAATGTTTTATTTAAATAGACTAAAGCATCATCTTCCTGATCGAAAGTAACTTTTTCAACAATATGTTCTTCCCATCCATCAAATTGCCACCATGGCTCATAATCAGCTTTCATATAAATAATTTCAAACATTTTTTATCGCCTCTAACATTTATTGTTAATTCATATTGTACTGCTCACAGAGAAAATGTCTACTTATATGACTTACTAAAACTTTTAAAATTGAAAAAATTTCAAAAATCAGTTACGTTATACATAGTACAATTCGCATAATAGAAAGGGAGAAGATGAGTTGAAAAAACGCGCTCATATTCATATGAATGGTGATGTTGTAGGAGTCGGCTTCCGTTTTTTAGTGAAACAAAAAGCCCAATCCCTTTCTTTAAAAGGGTTTTGTGCGCAAAATGAGGAAAAAGTAATGACGATAGAAATAGAAGGAGATCTCAACCGATTAGAAGAATTTCTGGAATTTATTCAAAAAGGGGTATCCCCTTTTACTCAAAAGAATGCTTTTGAAATTCAATTGTTTGATAATTTAAAAGGTTATACGACAATGGAGTCCGATATTGTCTAAGAACCATTAAAAATGAAACCTTCTTCCCTCTCGTTCGTATAATGTAGTGTAGATAAAAGGAGGTCTGTAACTATGTCTGAAATAGTCCAGTCCATTATTCGCCATTTAATAAATATCCCAATTATGATAGCATCCTGGTTCGTTTTCTTTTTTTCATTTGATACCGGGTTCCTCATAAGTTCAGCTTTAGCAATTGGTGTTTATTTAGTAACGAATTTTGGCATAAAGAAATTTCAACAGCGTAGGATTATGAAAAAACACCAGCTTACTCTTTCCGAGTATTTCCATATACAAAGGCAAATAAAAGAAGCAAACAAAAAAATTCGTACGCTTAATAGTCACTACTTAAAAGTAAGATCGTTAAGCTCTTTCAAACAGTTGTTTGAAATGAATAGACTTGCGAAAAGGATTATTTCATTGGTTAAAACGAATCCACGTAAATTTTATCAAGCAGAAAACTTTTTCTATGCACACCTTGACTCTGCTGTGGAACTTACGTCAAAATATGCTTTATTAGTATCTCAACCAGTAAAGGATAGAGAGATGAAAATGGCCTTAGAAGATACTCGCGAAACACTAGAATCGATTAGTTTAGTAATGGAAGATGATCTAAAAAACGTACTTACATCTGATATTGAACACCTTAAAATGGAATTAGATTTTGCGAAATTATCCGTTGGAAAAATGGAACAACCTTTATATTTAAAAGGAGAATCAGAAGATGACCGAAAAACATATAAATGATGATATTTTAATGGACGAATTATTAGGAAACCCCTTCGAATTAAATACCGCAACAACTCAAACAGTTCCCAACGAAACGAACGAACCTGCACCTACCAAGCTATTGGATCGTTTGTCACAAGCTGAGCAACAAAAAGCACGACAATTAGCAGAGCAAATTCCTGCAGGAAATTATGAAGCCATTTTAACATATGGAGCAAATGCGCAAACCGAACTAACTCGATTCTCTCATCAAATGTTAGATCATGTTCAGAAAAAAGACATTGGACCGGTTGGGGATATTTTAAGCGATTTAATGAATAAACTTTCCGAAATTAATCCAGAAGAGCTTTCGACAGAAAAAAAATCAAAAATAAAAAAACTTTTTAGTCGTGTCAATCGTTCCGTACAAGAACTAATGACCAAATACCAGAAACTCAGCACCCAAATTGATCGAATTGGTATTCAACTAGAACACTCCAAACGTGGTCTTGTGGAAGATGTCCAAATGCTAGACAAGCTGTATGATCAAAACAAAACATACTTTCAGGCACTAAACGTCTATATCGCTGCTGCTGAATTAAAAAAAGAGGAAATTTTGACTGTTACAATTCCAGAACTCCGTCGCAAAGCAGAATTATCCAATGACCAAATGGCGTTCCAAGAAGTGAATGATATGGCACAATTTGTCGATCGTTTAGAAAAAAGAGTATATGACTTACAATTGTCTCGTCAAATTACCATACAAAGCGCTCCACAAATTCGTATGATTCAACAGACAAATCAAACACTCGCAGAAAAAATTCAATCGTCTATTATGAGTTCAATTCCTCTTTGGAAAAATCAGATTGCGATTGCATTAACATTAAATCGGCAGCAAAAGGCTGTTGCTGCACAAAAACAAGTAACGCAAACAACAAATGACTTATTGCTAAAAAATTCGGAAATGCTAAAAGTTAATAGTATCGAAACAGCTAAAGAAAATGAACGCGGAATTGTTGAAATTGATACATTAAAGAAAACACAAGAAAACTTACTACAAACAATTGAAGAAACAATGCGTATCCAAGCAGACGGTCGTATCAAACGAAAAGCTGCTGAAATTGAAATTGGACGAATGGAAGAAGAATTAAAACAACGCCTCCTTTTAATAGCAGATCAATCAAAAAACCGCCCTTCTTAACGAAGGACGGTTTTTATGTACTTTTTAAGACATGATGAAGCATTTTTCGAAGTAAGCGAAGTGTCTCATCTGAAAACTTCTCTAAAGATGAAGCTGCAGCTGTTTTTTTACCAAAAATTAAACGGAACAACTCTAGTTGTTCTTCCGTTGCTTCTGCATCATTTAAAAACAAATGCAAAACCGAAATATGTTTTCGTTCTAATTCAATGACTGCTTCTGCAGTATCCATTATGCCATTTTGCGCATATCCAAATGCAGATGGCTCCCCATCAGAAAATATAAGTAAGAATTTATGGACTTCTGGGCGATATTCTAACCTCTTCCCCATCCACCTCAATGCAAATCCATCTCGATTATCCTCATGAGCTTCCATAGCCAATATGTTTATTCCACTATCTTTGGTACCGTCCTCTAATTTGTGAATCCACTCAAATGTGTTCGGTTGAATAGTTTCGGAAGCTTCAAAGGCATCTTCGTAATGAAGAACAATTTCATGCGCAATTTTTAGCTGTCTTAACACATCGTGAAATAGCAACACAGCTTTTTTCGTTTCTTCCATTTTATCCTGCATAGAAGCAGATCCATCTACAAGAAGTCCAAACACCGCATTTAAATTTGTGCTTGGTGCATTTTTTTTATAAAAAGGTTTCGGTCGCTCTTCTGTCCAAAGTACAGTCTGTTTAGAAGATAGCCTTCCTTTCGACAGATTCATTCGCTTCTCTACTTTTTTTAATTCCATACGTCTTTTCATTTCTTGCACGAAGGCTTTCACAAATGGGGCTTGTTCTTGTCGATATAACGGAAGCTGCAGTTTATTAGGGCTACTAAAAGACCCTTCCATACGGTTTTCTTTAAAAACTACATTTGTATGCTCTTTCCCGAATAATTTTCCTGCTTTTTTCATCGAATTTGAATTCTCAGTGTTTCGTTCTACTGAAAGACCTTCTTTACTATTTCCAGCTGATTGTCCTCGACCAATTTCAGTGATAGCATGTCCTTCTTTACCTTCTTCTGCATCCATATTCTGTTCTGCTTTTCCGTCTCGTCCATGCTCCAGTTCATATTGGAGATGTAATCCGTTTTCCTGCTCATTTTCACGATGCCACGTTCTAAATACTTCTGCAATGGTGTCCTTTTCTTCCTCCACTCCAGCTTCAGAGTCTTTCACACCTTGGTGATAATGAAACTCTTCTGTAGGCAAAATAGATTGCGAAATTAATGCATAATAGTGAAGAAGCGTATCCGCATTGATATAATCATTTAGTAAATAATAAAGCTGATATACAAGATTTATAGAGGTCTGTGTGGAAGTACTTTCGTACACTTTTTGAATAATTTCATTAGCTTGTTGAAAAGCTTCTGGGCCTTTTACATGTATCGTACCTTCATAAAGACTAATGTATAAATAGCTAATAAACGCATCCGCTAAAAATCCTTTTTGTGTATTGACTAGTAGCTGCTGTTTATGAAAAGCCAAATAGGTTTGTACTCGGATATCAAAAATCTTTATCGTACCTACTCGTTTTTTCTGAATAATCTCCATCAAACGAAATTCTTCGATACAAAACAATAGCTGATCCAATAATTTAGGTAGATCCGTCGATTTTTCTTTATCAAATACTCTCCATGCTTGTACATTAAAATGCTGCCAAAAACCCTCTGCTAACAAGTAAATATCTGATAATCTTCCTGCATGCATAATCTTATCTTCTCTATGTCTCCAAAAGACACTTAGAGAGATGGCTTGATCTGCAGGTTGAAATTCGATTAATTTTCGTTCGTTAATAAGTAACAATGTGTTTTGTGTTAATGCTTTTGCGACGTTTTCATAATGCATTAACTGTCGTGCATCTATTGTTTCATTGTTAAACTGTATAAAACGATTGACCGAAGTCATTTACATCACCTCACTTACTTTATCCAAGAAGCTGCCAATTCTAGTACAAGTTTCTTTTCTTGTTCATCTTCTAATTTCTCGGCAATTGCATAATTTATAGCTCTCAGAGGTTCCATATACAGAGCTAGTTCAGTTGCATAAAGTAAACTTCGTATAGATGCTGCTTCTTCCGAAAGTAAGCCTTGTTTTACTTGTTCCATTAAATCATTAGCTAAGTTCAAAATAAGTGTATGTAATTCCTTCGGTGCAGCTGGAAATAGTTCTTTCCAAAGCTTTCGAAGATGTTCTCCTGAGATATAAGGAACTGAAAAAGAAACAAATCGATTTTTTAATGCTTCATTCATCGGTGTAGTGCCAATATACCCTTCATTAATTGCCGCAATAACGGAGAAATCTGGATGAGCATGGATTACTTCCCCTGTAAAAGGATTGGTTAACATTCTTCTGTAATCGAGCACACTATGTAATATAGGTAATGTTTCAGATTTCGCCATATTAATCTCATCAATATACAAGATATGACCTTTTTTCATGGCTTCAATAACTGGGCCTTCTACAAATGAAATTTCATTCATTCCGTCTTTCAAAACAATTGTTTTAAATCCGAGTAACGCCTCTGCGTCTAAGTCGACCGAGCAGTTAATGCTCTGCACTGGCTGTGAAAAGAATTGCGATACCGTTTCGGCAAGCTTCGTTTTACCTGCACCAGTAGGACCTTTTAACAATACTGGTTTTTTCAATGAAATAGCGATTAATACATCCGTCCATAAATGGTCTACAGGGGAAAGATAACCACCAGCTCCAATCAATGCCTTGTCTTCTTCACTATGCGTTCTACCTAATCGAATCTGTTGTTCTCTTTCAATTAATTCCATGCTATTTCGTCTCCTTATGAAAAAAAACCGATGATAGTCATCGGTTTTTTATTGAAAATATTCTTTGTAAAAACCGCCGACTTTACCAGTGTTGTCGACAACAAATAAAAACTCTTCTGTTTCGTTTTTTACTTCGTAAGTTTTACCAACAGTTAGTACATTGCTTACTAAGAATTTTTTAGCATCTGTATGCACACAAGTAACTGTTTTAAGTGTTGGTTTTGTTGCCCAATTTGTATGTATCATGTTAGCACTTCCTTTCTTTTAGTATACGAAAATCTACTGTATTTTTCAATGTTTGAAAAAGGTTTCATGAAATGCTTTCAAAATAAAGCTCTTATTTCAAAAATGGATTCACTTTATTTTGATTAAATATAACATCTAGGTGATTCCGTTGCAGGCGGACGCTTTCCACGGGCGGTCCGTGAGCCTCCTCAGGCCAACAGGATGTTGGTCACGAAGGCGTTGCCACACGAGGTGGCGCTCTTAGCCTTTGTTCCTATCTGCGCTCCTGCGGGGTCTCACCTGGACGCGCTTTTCCCGCTGGAGTCGCCGCCTTCCACTCCCATCACTATAAAATAAATTCGCTTTAAACTAAAAAAGTCATGTTTTCTTTATAATAAAAGGAACTAATTTAAGTTGGGTGGCCAATGATTTCAAATCAAGAATTCCTCTACTTAAGCCCTTACATGGCACTCGTGCCAAAAGGGAATATGCTTAGCTAAATCAATGAACTGATGGATTTATCGTTTATCTTGGAAGAATTAATAACAAAATACTGCTTAGATAATGGACGCAATACGATTCCACCGATTCGCATGTTTAAATGATGTATCAGATGTGTATGTAGTAGAGAGTTCGAAATATGATATATCGTTTAATTATTTCTTAGAGATGGCTCCAGAAGATCCAGTCATTGATGCCAGTTCATTAACGAAATTCCGTCGACTTTGTATACAGGATGTTGGCTTATTAGACATGCTTATTGGGAAAACGGTAAAAATAGCATTAGAAAAGAACATTCTCACTCACTTTGTTGATTGAAGCGTCAGGCGGCGACTCCAGCGGGATGAGTGAGACCAGATAAGACATCACAAACGACGCGTAGCGGCGGTGATGGCTTATCGCTCACCCCGCGGAAAGCGTCCGCCTATAGTGGAAATCAACTATACATTATTTCGTGTAAATATATATTTCTTTAGTTTCGTTTAAAGAGCTTGCTCGAAAACGCTATAATATCGAATTGGAAAATAGTGAATTGAAGAATCCTCACGGATAAATATAGCATCTTTTGCGGGTTTATTTGGCATGGAAATACAAGGTACCACTACGATATTCGCCGTCAATCTGAAACGGGTTTTGAAGATACTGAACGAAAAAGAGGAGAAATAGACAAAGAAATCCGGCACTTCCTGTTCAAACTTGAACAAGAAGTGCCGGATTTTGTTTAAAAAGAATTTACTGTTTTAAAAAACGTAGTTTTTCAGTGGCCTCAAATTGGGAGCCTTCTTTTTTTTATTAAGAATTTAACATTAGGTCTTCTGGGTTTTCAAGAAGTTCTTTTACCATTTTCAAGAAGCCTACCGAATCTTTTCCATCGATTACGCGGTGATCATATGATAATGCCACGTACATCATTGGACGAATTTCAACTTCGTTACCAACAGCGATTGGACGTTTTTGGATTGTGTGCATTCCTAAAATACCAACTTGTGTACCATTTAAAATCGGAGTTGATAATAAAGAACCGAATACTCCACCGTTTGTGATTGTAAATGAACCGCCAGACATATCAGAAAGAGCTAATTTATTATCACGTGCTTTTTTAGCTAGTTCGCCAATATTCCCTTCTATTTCTGCAAAGTTTTTACGATCTGCATCACGAACGATTGGCACTACTAATCCACCTTCTGTTGAAACTGCGATACCGATATCATAGAAATTATTTTTCACAATATCCGTTCCATCAATTTGTGAATTTACATATGGATATTTTTTCAATGCTGCAACAACCGCTTTTGTAAAGAACGACATAAATCCAAGACGTACATCATGATCGTCAAAGAATTTATCTTTTTTACGTGCACGTAAAGCCATCACGTTTGTCATATCAATTTCATTAAACGTTGTTAACATTGCAGTACTTTGTTTAACTTCTAAAAGACGAGTCGCAATTGTTTGACGGCGACGTGACATTTTTTCGCGAGTTGTACGGCCATCATCTTCTTTTGAAACAGCTACAGGTGCTGGTGCTGCTTTCGCTGGAGTTGGTGCTGAACCGTGAGCCGCAACGTCTTGTACACGTACACGACCCATTGGATCAACCGGTGAAATCTCGCTTAAGTTAATGCCTTTTTCGCGTGCTAATTTACGAGCTGCTGGGCTAGCAATTGTACGGTCTTGTTCATTTGTAGATTCCACTGCAACTGGTGCTGCTTTTGGAGCTTCTACTGTTTTTTCTGCTTCTGGAGCTTTCGTTTCTGCCGCAGGTTTTGCTGCAGGTGAGCCTGAACCAGCTCCAACAATAGCAATTACTTGGCCAACTTGAACAGTATCGCCTTCAGCTGCTAATAATTCACTTACAACTCCAGCTTCCTCTGAAATAACTTCTACGTTTACTTTATCTGTTTCAAGTTCAACAATGAACTCACCTTTTTCAACCGTTTCACCTGGTTGTTTTAGCCATTGTGCAATAGTACCCTCTGTAATTGATTCTGCTAATTCTGGAACAATAATTTCTGCCACTTGAATTTCCTCCTCTAATCTATCCTTACTTAAATGCTTTTTACTGCTTCTTCAATAATGCGTGTTTGCTCAACTTTATACGTATCCATATCGCCTTCAGCAGGGCTTGAACGATGTACTCGACCAACGTAAGAAATATCTTTTCCATTTGCTAGTTCTAACAAGTATGGAAGTGCAAAATTCCAAGAGCCCATATTTTCTGTCTCTTCTTGTGCCCATACAAGCTGTTTCACATTTGGATAGCGGTCAATAATAGCTTGAATCTTTTCAGCTGGGAAAGGATAAATTTGTTCGATACGAACAATGTGCATATAGTCATATCCTGTGCCATCTTTCACTTTATCTGCCAAATCAATTGCCAATTTACCGCTAACAAAAACAATCTTTTCTACCTTATCAGCTTGTTGTCCAAGACCAGGTTGTTCAATCACCGTTTCAAATTGACCAGTTGTTAATTCTTCTACATCTGCTCCTACTAACGGGTGACGTAATAATGATTTTGGAGAAACAATAATTAATGGACGAATTGCTTCTTCTTTTAACATTCTTGCTTGTCTGCGTAGAATATGGAAATAGTTTGCTGCACTTGAAAGATTCGCTACTGTCCAGTTATTCTCAGCTGCAAGTTGCAAGTAACGCTCTAAACGAGCGCTTGAGTGCTCTGAACCTTGGCCCTCAGACCCATGAGGCAATAGCATAACTAGACCTGATTTTAATCCCCATTTTGAACGAGCAGAACTAATAAAATTATCAAACATTACTTGTGCCATATTTGCAAAGTCACCATATTGCGCTTCCCAAATAGTTAAAGAATTAGGATTTTCCAGATTATAACCAAATTCATAACCTAAAATTGCAGCCTCAGTTAATGGGCTATTGTGTACGGTGAACGAAGCTTTTGCATCACTAATAGAATGAATTGGCATTAGTGCTTGCCCAGTTTTTTCATCATGCAAAATTAAATGTCTATGCGAGAACGTACCACGTTGTGCGTCTTGACCAGTTAAACGAATAGAATTTCCTTCTTGGATAATCGTCGCAAAAGCAAGTGTTTCTGCATGCCCCCAATCGATTTTCCCTTTACCTTTAAACGGTTCTTCTCGACGTTTTAAAATTTTCTCTAATTTCTTGAATGCAGTAAATTCTGTTGGCCAAGTAAGAAGCTCTTCGTTTATTTTTGTAAGCTTACTTTTTTCAACTCCTGTTTGCAATTCGGGCATTCCCTTTAACACTGCATCTGGAATAACAATCTCATGAACAGTAGATTGTGGAAGCTCTTTCACACGATCATATGCTTCTTGCATACCACTGAAAATAGAATCATCTAATGATTGAATGTTAGCCGACTCAATTAGATTCTCTTCTACTAATTTTTGTCCATACAACTTCCGAACTGTTGGATGCTTGTGAATTGCGTGATACATTTTTGGATTTGTCACTAATGGCTCATCCATCTCATTATGGCCATATCGACGATATCCTAATAGGTCAATAACAATATCTTTACCAAATTTTTGGCGGTATTCATGCGCGAATTTAGCTACTCCAAGTACCGCTTCCGGATCGTCTGCATTTACGTGGATAACTGGTACTTCATAACCTTTTGCTGGGTCAGAAGAATAGAACGTTGAGCGTGAATCATAATGTTCTGTTGTAAATCCAATCATATTATTAGCAATAATATGAATAGATCCACCCGTTTGGAATCCACGAACTTGACTATAATTTAATACTTCGGTAACAACACCTTGACCAGGGAATGCCGCATCCCCGTGTATTAATATAGCAAAAGATGCATTTTTGTCTTGTACTGGATATCCAGCTGCATCTGTTGTTTCTTGTGCTGCGCGAGTTTGTCCAGTAACAATAGGACTTACAACTTCTAAGTGTGAAGGGTTATAAGCTAGTTTTAGTGTTAAGCCTGATTTTGATTGATATGCAGCACCTTTATGATACTTTACATCCCCATACCAACCTTCTGACATTTGTAATGAGCCATCTTTTGGTAAGAAAGATTCACTTGGAACATGTGCAAATTCTGCAAACATCATTTCATATGGCTTTTGCAATACATGTGTCAAAACATTTAAACGCCCTCGGTGAGCCATTCCAATGTTTACTTGTTTTGTATTTGTTACCTCTGATTGACGAACTAATTCGTCGATTAATACAACTAATGTGTCTAATCCTTCTATAGAAAAACGTTTTGCTCCAACAAATGTACGGTGAATGAATTTTTCAAACCCTTCAATTTGTGTTAAACGCTTTAACAATTCTTTTTTATCATCGGAAGATAGGTTTTGTATAACAGAGCCTTTTTCAATTTTATCTTGTAACCATTTGCGTTCTTCTGTATTTACAATATGTGCAATTTCAAATGCAATTTTATTTGAGTATACTGCTTTTAACTGTTCAATTGCTTGTAAACCATTTTCAATTGTGTTTGAAGCATTGCTAATTAGGAAAGAAACAGGTACCTCACGTAAATCTTGATCCGTTAATCCATAGGTTTTAGGATCTATTCTAGGATCTTCTTTAGGTCCATCGTTTAATGGATAAATATTAGCCGTTAAATGACCATGAGTACGTATTGCATCAGCCAGTTGAATAGCACGAATAACTTTTTCAAAATTATTCGGTTCTACATGTGGCTTAGCATCATTTGTACTCGATGATGTGGACATTGGAATGGTTGGTGCACCGTACTGTTGAAATAAATTTACTAATTCACGATCTACTTCGTCGGGAGATTGTAAAAATAAATCATATTGCTCCATAACATAACCAAGGTTAGGTCCAGAAAAAACGGACCACGGTGATTGATTGTTCGACATTTAAAAAAACCTCCAACATTTTGTGCCTTTTAGGCATTAATGGAAAAAATACATATAAATTAAGTAGAATAAATCCTAATGTAAAATTGTTTAACATACACAAAATATACACAATTTTAGTTTACCACTCTTTTAAAAGGACTGAAAGTGCACTTTAAAAAGAACAATTTTTCCATATCCATCTTACTACTCTTGGAGAAAATTACAATGCTTTTTCCGAAATTAAATATTAAATTTAAAAAAATTTTATTCTTGATTAATGAATTTAAATTCTTTTGTTAAATTTGGGAAATATAATGTCAAATTTTGTGCCATTTTCGTTACTTTCCACTAATATTGACCCTTTATATTCAGAAACTAGGCTTTTTACAATACTAAGCCCTAAACCTGACCCTCCATTTGGTTTAGTCCTTGCCTCATCAACTGTAAAGAAACGATCAAATATTTTAGGTAATAAATTTTCGGGTATCCCAACCCCATTATCCATAATGGTTATTATGGTCTTTAATTCATTATTAGTGACCTTTACGTAAATATACGGTTTGTTCTCATTGTATTTGATTGCATTTTCTATGAGATTTCGTATTATTTGTTCTAAAGTAGTTGCTGGAACTGCAACTTTTACCTTTTCATCTCCAACAAATTCAATGATTGCTTCCGGTGCTAAAATACGGTACTTATTTTGTAAACTAAGCACGATTTCGTATAGAAGGGACTCTAGTAATTCATCTGTACGTTCATTTTTCGCAAGCTTTAACATCTCATCTATTAACAATTTCATTTTCCTTACTTCTGTTAAAGAAATGTCTAGCGATTCATCAAGTACCTCTCGCTCGTTTTTCCCCCACCTATTCAACAATGCCAAATGTCCTTCTACAACTTGAATTGGCGTTCGAAGCTCATGGGAAACATTTTGAATAAACTCATCTTGCCTAGTAATCGTTTCAGATACTTCGTTCATTAGCTCTTTATAGATTGTTAATAGCTCTCCAATTTCATCTTTTGTGACATATTGAAATTTCACTTCTTTTGAAAATTTCGTGCGTTTTGCTTCTTGCATCTCGTTTCGAAGTTCCTTTAATGGCTTCAATAAAATAGAAGACAATGAATAACCAATTAAAGCCGAGAGAAAAAGTGCTATTAAGGCAAAGATAACCATAGCAATGAATATATAATCCATTAAATGAGAGAAGTTTTCTAAGCTATGGGAAATTTCCACATACCCAGTAAACAAGCCAAAATCTATTTCAGCAACTTTATGAAACAAAAGTTGACCTTCCACTCGTTCTCTTTGGAATTCTTGTAATACTTCAGGCGAAAAATTAGGAAAAGGACTTACATCATTAATCCGTAATACTTCTATTCCATCTGCATTTAAAATACGAACGGACTGCTCTTGATTAACCAGTTGGTTAAGGAGCGTTTTATTTCGTTGAATGTCTTGAATGGATATAATAGGTCCTTTTGATTCAAAAAAACTTACTAATTCATTTAACGTATTTTGCGCTATTTTCTTTTCAGATATTAGCATCCAATTATATAGAGAAAAATATAAAATAACACACATCATGAGAAAACTTAAAAAAATAGAAATCGCTGAGGCATACGTCCATTTCCTTTGTAAAGTCCATGTTTTCATCCGCGCATCACGTAACCTACTCCTCTTACCGTCTCAATTAATGACGCTATCTCTTTTGGAAGCTTCTTTCGTAAATGACGAATATACACATCCACTACATTTGTTTCTACTTCTGTCTCATATCCCCATACTTTTTCTAAAATTGTATCCCTCGTTAACACCAAATTAAGATTTTGCATAAAATAAACAATCATATCGTATTCCGTCTTAGTTAAGTCTATTTCTTCGTCTTTATAGAAGACTTGATGTGCCTGAAGGTTAATGCTTAGTTCTTGAATGGTTAGTGTTTTAGTCGTTTCTTTTGGAAGTTCTACTCTTCTTAAAACCGCACGTATTCTTGCTAACAATTCTTCGATAGCGAACGGTTTTACGACATAGTCATCCGCTCCAGCCTCTAAGCCAGATACTCTGTCGATAATTGCATCTCTAGCAGTAATTAATATGATAGGAGTTCTTTTCTTTTTACGAACCCTTCTACAAATTTCTAGACCATTTAAATGGGGTAGCATTACATCTACTAACAATAAATCATATGTGTTAGTTAATGCCAGTTCTACTCCTTCTCTCCCATCATGGGATACAGTGACTTGGAAATTTTCATGCTTTAATTCTAATTCCACAAATTTTGCTATATTTTTTTCGTCTTCAATAATTAAAATATGGCGATTCAATACTTACACATCCTTTTAAAAAACCGTTCATGAAATATGAACGGCATTAGTGTATATATACTTGTTCTTTCCATGTTTTTTTGCAGTATATAATGCTTGATCAGCATTATATAGGAGCTCTTCTAAAGAAACACCGTCATTTGGAAACATGGATATACCGATAGACGAAGTAGGTGTGAAAGCAATTTCTTCTATTACCCACCCCTTACTTAACGTGTGTTGAATGGACTGCACAACCCTTTCAATGGTTGGACTTATATTGTCTATATAATCTTTCACTTGATCAATTACTATGACAAACTCATCTCCACCAATTCGGTACACTTTATACTGAGAATTGACACTTTCTTGGAGTTTTTCTGCAAAATGCATTAAAAACTGGTCCCCGACTTCATGACCAAATTGATCGTTAATTTCTTTGAAATTATCTCCATCGATGTATAGTAAACCAATACTTGGATATTCGGAACAGACTGAACTAAGAGCAGCAGGAAAATCATCTTGGAACAACCGACGATTTGGTAAGCCAGTTAGACTGTCATGAAAAGCCATATATTTTAATTGATCTTCTAAGGCCCTTTTATCTGTAATTTCTCGTGACACAAAAACAAACCATTTTTCTTTTTGATCATCAACTGTATTTTCTACTGTTGTAATAGAAGTGTCTGTCCATATAGTAGAACCATCTTTCGCTTTCAATGAAAGTTCAGTACGAAATTTGTTTTGTTCACCAGATGAGAAGAATTCTTCGGCATCTAATAGCTTAATAGAAGAATCAGCGATTAAATCTAAATAATACGTTCCAAATAACTCTTCTTTGTCATACTTTAAGATAGTTTCATGACCAGGAGAAGAATAGAGTAAATAACCTTCTGCATCGGTAATTGCGATGAGATCATTGGAATAATCCGTTATGAGTTTAAAAGAACGTTCGATATTTCTTAATTCGGACATTATTCGTTTCTTCTCTGTATTATCAAATTGAATAGTTAAGTATTTTTCAATTACACCCTGTTCATTTGTAATAGGAATTATATGAGCATCGACCCAAAAGAAGGAACCATACTTTGTCCGATTACGAATTTGACCTCGCCAAGTCTCCCCTTTTTGAATAGTCTCCCACATTTTCTCAAAGAAATCTTCTTCGTGAAAATGAGAGTTAATCATTCGAAATGATTTTCCAATTAACTCGCTCTTATTAAATTGAGAAGTTTCTTCGAATAATTTATTTACCATTTCAATTATTCCAACTTCGTTCGTCATTGCAACTAATGCAGCATCGTTTACTCCTTTACGATAGCTTTCTAAAATATACGTTGCTTCTTGCATCTCTTTTGTACGCGTAACTTCTCTAGTTGTAGCCAAAATATATACTTCTTCACCATTAAAAATAGGAATAACGGTTGTTTCGTTCACTATGGTTTCATTGTGTAGAAAATGGTTATCTTGGTAAAAAATTGAGTGTTTTATTTTACATGCTCTATTATAATGAAAGAGAATCGTTTTGTAATGAAATTCATCTAAGCAATGTTCCATTCTTTTCCCCGTTGGACATTCCAAGAAGATTTCTTCCGCTTTTTTATTAACATACTCATATATAAAAGAGTCTCCATCTTTTTTCATAAAAAAAACATAATCTTCCGTCAAATCATATAATAAATGGAATTGGTTTTTGGTAATAATGTTTTGAGACATTTCTTAAACAATCTCCTATCAAGTTCTAAACTATATCTTTTTATCATATGTATTTACAGGAAAACATACAAGTATTTAAACTAAATATTATACTAATATTTTTTTTACAAACATTTAATAATATTGACAAGATTTTATACTATGCAAAACGAGCAAAACGAAGTATATTATTAATGCAAATAATTTTATAAGGCAAAGTTCACTTTGCCGAGGGAAGGCAAATGGTGCGCCACCAGTTTTGAGCTGGTCCTAGTAGGTTCGATTCCTACCCCGAAATTTTTTATGCAATTCGAAATGAAAAATTTCAGGGAAACTAGGATGACTATGCTCATTTTTGGTTCTTTTAGGAGGCGCTTTTTGTGATTAAAAAACGAGATTTGCATGAATGTACTTCTCTCTATGAACTTATGTCCGATTCAACCATACTGCCATATGTACGTCAAAAAGCTTATTCAGCAGACGAGTATTGGTTTTTAACCAAACAACTAATGGAAGATGAAGAAAATGGGAAGGTCATTTCCCGAACAATTGTGAGTGATTTCGGTCAACCAATTGGTACGATCAATTTATTTGATGTGGAAGATGGCGCTGGTTTTTTAGGCACATGGATAGGTACTCCATTCCAAGGACTTGGCTATAATAAAAAAGCAAAAGAACAATTTTTAGAGGAACTGTTTTTTGAGCTAAACATCCACACCGTATTTTTACGCATTCGGAAAATCAACACGAAAAGTATTCGTGCCACGGAAAAACTTCGTTACGCATTAAAAGCGAACGATTCCCACCATTATATCTACTCAGAAATCAACAAAAAACAGGAAGTATTTGATTTATACTATATTCCAAAAGATTTGTTCCATTTAGTTATGATGCAACAAGATTTAGATGAAGAACAAGCTATGTAAACATAAACTCCCGCCAAATAGTTTATTTGACGGGAGTTTCTTATTTTTTGGTGCTGTTATTTTTTACTGTTGTCCTTGTCGGTTCGCCCGAAGAAAGCAACTGGATTCTACCAAATAACAAAAATGTAGTTTAACATCCCTTATTTTTTATACGTTAGTAACAGTTCAGTAAATTGTTCCGGAGTTTTGGAAGAGGAAGCAGAACATTGTTTATCTATTATTTCTTCTTTATTATCAACTAGTTTCTTCATAAATTCCATAAAAGTAATTGGAGTTAGATTCTCTTCTTCCAACATGAGAGCATATCCTTTTTCCTCAAAGAATTTTGCATTTAATATTTGATCTCCTCTACTCGCTTGAATAGATAAAGGAATGAGCAGCATCGGTTTTTTTAGTTCTAAAAACTCAAATATAGAGTTAGAACCCGCACGAGTTATTACATAATTAGCCATTTTTAATAAATGTGGCAATTCGTCTGTTACATATTCGAAAGCAACATAATTAGGTTTCCCAACTAAAGTTGCATCTAAATTCCCTTTACCACAAAGATGAATAATCTGATATCGTTTCGTTAAAACATCTATATTTTCCTTTATTACTTCATTAATTTTGGCGGAACCTTGGCTACCACCCATAACTATGATTGTTTCTTTTGTTGCTTGTAATCCTGTTATCTGCTCAGCAAGTTGTTCATCACCATGAAATAAATCTGTACGAATAATTGCGCCGATCGATGTAGCTTTTTCTTTTGGTAGATATTTCAACGTTTCTTCAAAGACAGTAAAAATTTGTTCTGCAAAATTTATCGAAATTTTGTTCGCAAGTCCTGGTGTTATATCAGATTCATGTATCACAACTGGAATATTCATGAGTTTAGCGGCAAGGACGACTGGAACTGAAACAAATCCACCTTTTGAAAATACAATCGAAGGCTTTACTTTTCTTAATACGCTTAGTGCTTGTAATGTTCCATATAACACCTTGAACGGATCAGAGAAATTTTTAATAGAAAAATATCTTCTTAATTTACCATTGGAAATCGCATGGTACGATATGAATGGAAAGTTTTTTTGAATGATGGATTTCTCAATGCCATTGTGTGACCCGATATAATGGACGGTATAATCTTTTTTTAGTAATTCGGGAATAATTGCTTCATTTAATGAAACATGACCAGCGGTTCCTCCACCTGTCAATACAATTGTGTTATTATTCATTTATAATCTCCTAACTATTTTAAAACTTTAAAGGATGAATGCCAAATGCACGAAACGAAAACACTCCCAGAAAAAAGCAAGTATATGATTAAAATTGTAGCACCCATTTTAATCACACAGGTTGCGCTCTATTTAATGACCTTTTTTGATATCTTAATGACGAGCAAATATAGTATTGATCATTTAGCAGGTGTTTCTATTGGTTCATCTATTTGGGTGCCTGTTTATACTGGACTAACCGGTATTTTAATAGGCATTACGCCAATTGTAGCACAATTAATCGGTGCAAAAAAGAAGGAAGATGTACGTACTTTTGTTCAACAAGGATTTTATATTGCACTATTATTAGCTTTTCTCGTATTTATTGGTATTGTTTTTCTAATTGATCCTGTTTTACATCTTATACCTCTTGAAGATAGTGTACGCATTGTAGCGAAGAAATATTTATACATGATGTGTATTGGTCTAATTCCTTTATTTCTATATAGTGTACTCAGATCGTTTATTGATGCTTTAGCACGAACAAGGGTTTCGATGTTTATTACGTTATTATCTGTACCTATTAATATTTTCCTAAATTATGTATTTATTTATGGTAAATTTGGTTTTCCGGCTCTTGGAGGAGTCGGTGCAGGTCTTGGTTCTGCTCTCACCTATTGGTTCATTTTAGTCATCGCCGTTATAATTGTTGCTCGGAAAAGGCCATTCGTGGAACTATCTATATTTAAAGGTTGGAGCAAGCCTTCCCTTTCCAAATTCGGCGTATTAACAAAGATTGGTTTACCGATTGGATTATCTCTTTTTGCGGAAACTACCATTTTCTCTGCAGTTACAATTCTCATGAGTACCTATTCTACGGAAGTTATTTCAGCCCATCAAATTGCAATGAATTTCACTTCCTTGCTTTATATGGTTCCGTTAAGTATATCCATGGGTGCAACTATTTTAGTTGGACATGCAATAGGAGCAAAACGCTATAATGACGCAAAGACTTATAGTTGGTTAAGTGTCGGATCAGCAGTATTTTTTAGCTTTATTTCTTCGTCCATTCTTTTATTGCTTAGGGAACCTATTGCCTCTTTATATACGGACGATCCATATGTCATCACTTTAACCGTTGAGTTTTTCTTCTTTGCAGCATTGTTCCAGTTATCAGATGCTATTCAAGCACCTGTACAAGGAGCATTACGAGGATATAAAGATGTAACAATTACGTTCATCATGGCAATTATTTCGTATTGGATAATTGGTTTACCAACTGGTTATTTAATTGCTACATATACATCTTTTGAGCGGTTTGGATACTGGATTGGATTAATAGTAGGACTCACTTTAGGAGCGTTGACGCTTGGTACTCGTCTTTTCTATTTACAACGTAAAATTGCTAAATCATTTGGAGATGAATAAAAGAAGAAAAGTCATGTCAAGTATAAAACTTGATATGACTTTTCACTATTATTTACCGATAAATTGTTGTGTCCAGTAGTATCCACTATCAGATAAACCTACTCCGATATGTGTATATGATGGATTCATAATATTTGCTTTATGTCCTGGTGATGTCATCCAAGCATTCATTACTTCAGTTGCACTACGTTGTCCCATAGCGATATTTTCTGCCGCTGAACTATACGTAACTCCAAATGCTTTCATTTGGTCAAAAGGTGATCCGTATGTTGGACTCGTATGATCGAAATAGTTTTTATCCTTCATATCTTGAGATTTTGCTTGTGCAGATTGTGTAAGCTTTGTATCCAATTGTAATGGTTTTAATCCAGCTTTCGCACGCTCTTGGTTTGTTAAGTCTACTACTTGTTGGATAACTGAAGAAACTTTTACCGCTTCATTGTTTTCTTTTACTGGTTCCTTCACTACTGGCGGTGTTACAGGAGTAGCTGGAGTAGATGGTTTTTCTGCTACTGGTTTTTCTGCTACTGGTGCTTTTTCTTTTTCTTTTTCTACCGGTTTTTTAACTACTGGTGCTTTTTCTGTTTTTACTGGTTTCTTATACTCTTGGACTTTCTCAGTGTCGATAGATTTCTGAGCTCCTTGTAGTTCTTTCATAATAATAGGTTTTAGAGTCGTTAAGCTCTCATTGATGAGATTTTGAATATCTATGTTATTTAAATTGTAATTATTTATAACTTTATACGGAGACTGCCCTTGATAAATAACGGATGTATTTGCCTCAGAAGTAGTATTTGAATTACTTGGTGCCATAGAAGCTGCATCTGCTGTATTAGTGGAGAGAAATAAGCCACCTGCAAGTATTCCAGCTATTATCGTATGTTTTTTGTTCATTTTCATTTCCTCCTTCTTTTGTGCACCCCTATTGTAAACATAAAATTAGAAGAAAAATTTCCATAAAATATCCCATTACGACCATTTCGAATGAATATATTGATATAAACGTATATTTAACAAACGATTATTGGAGATCATAACCATTCTGCTTAGATATTAGATATCAAACTCTGTTGACAGTTTTGTATTTTCATAGATATACAGATAAAAAAGGCTTTGTTAAACGATTATGTTGTTACCTGCCGAAAATCCGCTCGATTTCCGCGTAAGACCTGCTAGCAAGACTACCGTGCGATTTTTAGAAGAGAGGGCTGTCCCTAAAGTCATACATTGACTGAGAGATGGTCCCCTTTTTCTATGTTTTGATTTTAGTTCCAGACGGACGCTTTCCGAGGAATGGCTTCAGTCTCCTCAGACCAACACGATGTTGGTCACAAAGGCGTTGAGGCCCACAGGATGTGGGTCATGCAATCGTTGCCGCAAAAGTTCTTTTGCGACGAGCTTTGCGCAGGAGCACAGAACTTTTGCGACGAGCTTTGCGCAGGAGCACAGAACTTTTGCGACGAGCTTTGCGCAGGAGCAGGACGCGGCGAACTTAGATTGCCTTCCATTGTATGTGGCGTTCTTAGCCCTTGTAACTTTGTTCGCTCCTGCGGTGCCTTCAGCTCACACATGCCGCTTCGCTTTCGGTGCAGAAAACATCTGCTGTTCCCGCTGTCTTTCACTACAATCAATTGCCTACAAAAAACAGATGTAGAAAAAGACTCGTTTTTCTACACCTGCTTCAATTTATGAGCTATTGGAAAGCCCTCTCTCCTTTTTCGGTAATCTAGTGGCTTTTATCCTTCTGTCGCCTTCCTGCAACTTTAGGCAACAGATTAGTGCTGTTTTGATGTGACTAAAATCCATTCCAGAGCTACCCAGAAACGTCTGTGAACAGCTTTTGCAACTAAAGAGTGCTATGCGCTTCTCTTAAGCCTTAATAATAAAAATAGCCTATCTAGTTAAAAAATCTAGATAGGCTATTTACTATATTATTTACCGATAAATTGTTGTGTCCAGTAATATCCACTATCCGATAAACCTACTCCGATATGTGTATATGATGGATTCATTATGTTTGCTTTATGTCCTGGTGATGTCATCCAAGCATTCATTACTTCAGTTGCACTACGTTGTCCCATAGCGATATTTTCTGCCGCTGAACTATACGTAACTCCAAATGCTTTCATTTGGTCAAATGGTGATCCGTATGTTGGACTCGTATGATCGAAATAGTTTTTATCCTTCATATCTTGAGATTTTGCTTGTGCAGATTGTGTAAGCTTTGTATCCAATTGTAATGGTTTTAATCCAGCTTTTGCACGTTCTTGGTTTGTTAAGTCGACTACTTGTTGGATTACTGAAGAAACTTTTACCGCTTCATTGTTTTCTTTTACTGGTTCCTTCACTACTGGCGGTGTTACAGGAGTAGCTGGTTTTTCTGCTACTGGTTTTTCAACTATAGGTGCTTTTTCTTTTTCTACCGGTTTTTTAACTACTGGTGCTTTTTCTGTTTTTACTGGCTTCTTATACTCTTGGACTTTCTCAGTGTCGATAGATTTCTGTGCTCCTTGTAGTTCTTTCATTATAATCGGTTTTAGAGTCGTTAAACTCTCATTGATAAGATTTTGAATATCTAAGTTATTTAAATTGTAATTATTTATAACTTTATACGGAGACTGCCATTGATAATTAACGGATGTATTTGCCTCGGAAGTAGTTTGTGAATTTCCAGTTGTCATCGATGCTTCAGCTGTATTTGTAGAAAGTAATAAGCCACCTGCAAGTAATCCAACCATGATTGAATGTTTTTTAATCATTTTCATTTTCCTCCTTCTGTTGTGCCCCCCTATTGTAAACACAAAATTAGAAGAAAAAATTCCATAAAATATTCCTTAACGACCATTTCGATCGATTTTATTGATAGTAACGCATCTTCCACAACCGATTATTGGATAACATAACCACTATGCATAAATATTAGATCTCATACTCTGTTGACAGTTTTGTATATTCATCAAAATAGGCGTCTAAAATCATTTGTTTTTGATTTATCGATAAGTTGCTATTTTTAATTCGCTCTTGAGCAAGGGCATACTTTTTTTCAATAGATTGCCTTGCTCTTGGGTGAGTAAATTCATCTAATAGCTCTGATTTGATTACAGTACGTATAGCTTCTATTGTTTGAATTGCATCCATTGACTTTCTGTCTTTATACAATAGTCTAAATGCTTCAATCATTTGACGTACCTCTGATTATTTCTACTTTATCTACTTGATCCCCGATAATCACAATTTGAGAAGGCATCTTCATATATTCTGGTAGCCATTGTACCATCCCATATGCGTACTGAAATAGATATGGATTCTTATGGCCCTTCAGCGGAACATACCCTTTCATTCGATACACAGTGTCAGGAAGGCCTTTTACCCATTCCTCAAATTCTTCTTGATCGACTGCTTCTTTAAACGTATGTAGTCGAGAAGATAGTGAGAGCTGTTTTCCTATAGCCGCTTCTTGTACTTCTTTTTCATGAAAGGTTGCTTCCAGTTGTGTTATTAGCTTGAGAGGTATTTTACTATTGGAAGTTTGTATGATCGACGCATTATTATTAAGTGCTTGAATTTGCATGGTAACGGTTGCAATTTCTGATTCAGTTAATAAATCTACTTTGTTTGCTATTATTAAGTGAGCATGTCTTATTTGCTCTGTGAACAGCATTCTAGTTTGAGGCGTCATTTTGTCGCGGTCCAACCATCTCTTACAATCTGCTACTGTAATAATCCCCTTCATATTTAATTTACTTGCAAACAAAGGAGAAAATACAGCATCCATCGCTTCCACTGGATGAGCTGCTCCAGTTGTTTCTATTAATAAAACATCAAAAGGTTCACCTTCTAATAGCATCTGCAGCTGCGCTTCCATTTTTTCTGAACCTGTGCAGCAAATACAGCCTTCTAGCATCTCTTTTAATGGTACATCACTATCTACAGCTCTACTATCGAATGGTAGCTTCCCTAATTCATTCATAATAACTGCTGGCTTTATACCATCTGCTTTAAATTGTTCAATCATATTTGATAATAAAGAAGTTTTTCCACTTCCTAAGAAACCACTTAATAAATATACATCTTTCATCGACTTTAACTCCTTTTATTCATGTGGAAAAAGCTGACCATATCGGCCAGCTCTTCGTATTTTTATTTATTTGGCTCTGTTAAACGATCATGTTGTTATAGAAGAAAATATATACTTCTAAAAAATTACAGCGTATTTATCAGAACTACTTATTTAATAACTCTTTTACGACTTCTTGTGCTTTTACTAATTGTGGATCTTCTTTTAGAATTTTTTCACGAAGTTTATCCATCAGAATGAATGAGGTGTCCCCAGACAACTCACCAGTAGCTTCTAACTCGTTATCAGTTTGGAATTTTTTAACTGCCGCTGTCATTTGCGCATCAAAATTTACATCCACTTCTCCTACTTCGTAACCAATCGCTTTAAGCATCTCTTTCGCATTTTGTACAGCTTCAGAAGATTGATTCTCTTTTAAAGTAACGGTAGGATCTAACGGCGTTAAAGTCGCATAGGAAGGATATTCCACAACATAATCAGGAACAATACCTTTCTCATGAATCCAGTTTCCATCAGGAGTTAACCACTTAGCAGTTGTAATTTTAATATTCGAGCCATCTGGCAGATCATTCACTGTTTGTACTGTACCTTTACCAAATGAATTTAATCCAACTAATGGGACATTAGCTGATTCGCTTAAAGCACCTGCTAATATTTCAGAAGCAGAAGCGCTTCCTTCATCTATAATTAACGTCACAGGTACATTCACACGAGGACCTGGTGAAGCAGGATAAACCTCTTTTTCTCCCTTATCCTCCACTTGCAGAATCGTTTTACCATCTTCTACAAATAAGTTAGAAATATCAATAGCTGAATTGAGAAGCCCACCTGGATTTTGTCTAACATCCAGAACTAATGCTTTCATACCTTTGCTTTCCATTTCATCTATGGCTGCTAATAGTTCGTCATACGTATTCTGTGAAAAACTTGAAATGATTATGTGAGCAACTTTATCCTCAAGCATTTCAGCATAAACGGTTTCAATTGGAATATCGTCACGAATAATAGTTACTTCCATTAAAGCGTTATTACCACGTTTAATAGATAAGGTAACCTCTGTACCTTTATTTCCTCGAATTAATAAGACTGCTTCTGACGCGCTAAAGCCCTGAATATCTTTTCCATCAACAGACATTATCTTATCGTTCGGTAATAACCCCGCCTTTTCAGCTGGAGAGTTTTTAATAGGAGATACTACTGTAATTACACCATCTCGTTCTTGGATTTCAGCTCCAATTCCTTGGAAACTAGAAGAAATACTTTCATTGAACTGAGAAGCTTCATCTTGGTTCATATAATCAGAATAAGGATCTTCTAATGCATCAATCATTCCATTAATTGCACCATTTATAATAGCTTCTTCATCTATAGCTTCATAGTATTCTGCTTCTAGTTTATCATAGGCCATATATAACTTAGAGAACTCAGATCGCTCTGCGTTTGTATTAGTATTTGTAACATCTACTATCTTTTCGTCTCCCCAAGTTAAAGATATCATCGTAATAGCTGCCGTAGCTACTACTAGGGCAAAAATCATTAATAGAAAAATAAACGGCTTTATCTTAATATAACGTGAGGCTGGTCTTGAATCAGTAGTTTCTACCTCTTCATTATTATGCTTTTGTTCGTCCAAAATCTTCACCCTTTTCACACTTAGCTTCTTTCAAAAATAGACTGTCATCTATATGACAGTCTATTTAGACATTGGTTCTTTCATGCTAACTTTTTTATTCTTGGATAGCTGCTTCTAGTGCAACAACGATCATGTCATTAAAAGTTGTTTGACGCTCTTCAGAGGAAGTTGCCTCACCAGTAATAATGTGATCGCTAACAGTTAATATAGATAGTGCCTTGCGTCCAAATTTAGCTGCTAATGTATACAATGCAGCGGTCTCCATTTCAACTGCAAGAATTCCGTAGCTAGCCCATTTTTCATTTTGAGCATTTTCATTGTAGAATAAATCTGCAGTGAATACGTTCCCTACTTTTAGGTTTAGCCCCGCTTCTTTACCTGCATTGTATGCTTTATACAATAAATCGAAGTCTGAGGTTGGAGCAAAACTAAGGTCATCCAATAATACTTTATTTAAGCTTGAATCAGTTGAAGCACTTTGTGCAAGAATTACGTCACGTACTTTTACGTCTTTTTGAATAGCCCCACAAGTACCAACACGGATTAATTTTTGCACATCATAGTCGTTCATTAACTCATGAACATAGATAGATATCGAAGGAACACCCATTCCAGTACCTTGGACAGAAATTCTCTTCCCTTTATATGTACCAGTGTAACCAAACATATTACGAACCTCGTTATATTGTACAACATCTTCTAAGAAATTTTCTGCAATATATTTCGCACGAAGTGGATCTCCTGGAAGTAATATTGTGTCCGCAATTTCACCTTTTTTAGCACTAATGTGTATACTCATTTAATTACCCTCATTTCTAAAACTTATCTTATTAATAATACAATTTTTTCGGCAAAATAGCAATGATGATGCTACTTCCCATGTTCCATGTACAGTTCCCAAATTTCATCAAAAACAATCGCAGGCATATCTGGATGGGCTAATTCTTCAATATATTGGGAAAGAACATGAAAAGATGTTTCTGCTTTTGGAAAATCATGTAGATGAAACATATTGTCCGCGAATTGTGCCTTTTTATCCTTCTTTTGTCCTCCACGGAACTTTAATGCAAATAAATAAAACGATTGATTCATAGTTTTTTTCCTCCTTTAGTCATGAAGACTTAGAAAATTCAAAAATGTGTAGATAATTTAATCTAAAACAAGTAAGATTAAAAATATTAAGAAAAAATCATAAATATAGAAAGGGTTGTTAAATTTGTTGAAAAGCGGAAAAAACAAGAAAAAGAAAATGGATTTCCCTAAAAAAACCCCTTCTTTTTCCTTCCTTAAAAAGAGTAAGAAGAAAGACAATAAAATGTCCACAACATCCAAAACGAATATTTTGAACTCCATTCGTGGACGAGTTCTCTTAATTTTTTCAGTACTTATTGTTATTTTAATTTCAATGCTAGTATTAACTTCTGGAAAGATGTTTTCTTCCCAGCAAGCATTGGAAAAGTTCATAAATGTCGATATTAAAGAACAAATGATGGTCAATCAATTATCAACAGAAATCTCACAACTTGCAAATGTTGAACAGAGTTATATCATAACAGGTAAATCAAATTATATGACAAATTACAGACATTATAAAGATAGAATCATAACCCACTTTAAAGAATTACAAACTACTTATAAAGGTCGCCCGGAAGAATTAAAAAAAATTCAATCTATCAATCAGTTTTTTACCACTTATCTTCAGTACTCTGAACGTGTTGTTAAAATGCGTGAAGATCAGGGAATAGAAGCTGCTCAAAAATTAGTAAATGCAGGAAATGGTAAAACCGCAATGAACCATATGGATGTCCAGATTGAAGCAATGAATGCACTATTAGCGGAAAAGAATGCAGAGCAAATTGCATTGTTAAAGAAAGAAAATAGCACCTCATTGTACTTATTTATTGCCCTAACTGTATTCTCCGTAGCATTAACATTAACTTTTGGAATATACTTATTTAATTCCATTAAACGAAGTACTTACGCAATCAATCGCTCTATATTAGACATTGCACAAGCAGGCGGAGATTTAACTAGACGAGTGAAAGTTCGATCTAAAGATGAATTCGCTGAGATTGCAGTCAGTACAAACGTTTTAATCGCCTCAATTGCTGACTTAGTGAAACGAGTAAGTGTACTAACTGAAAACGTAACTGCAAGTGGACAGGAGCTTATGGCTTCTTCAGATGAAACAGCAGTAACAATCCAGTCCATAGCAGACTCTACAAATGAAATTGCTGCTGGTAGTGAACAAACTATGCGAAGTATGACAGTTGCTATTCAAAAAATGAACTCACTGGAAGAAGCAACCAGATATTTAAATAATGACGCACAGGCAGTTAAAGAGGCAACAGACCACATGATAGAAGCTGCTCGAAAAGGTGGAGAATCTGTTCAGCACTCATCAAACGTAATGATGAGCATTGAGGAAACAATGGCAAACACGACCCAAACGGTAGAAGCATTAGGAACTAAATCGTATGAAATTACTTCCATTATTAAAACTATTACTACAATTGCTGAACAAACAAACCTTTTAGCATTAAACGCAGCAATTGAAGCTGCTCGTGCTGGAGAACATGGGAGAGGTTTTGCAGTAGTCGCAGACGAGGTTAGAAAGCTTGCGGAACAATCACAAAATGCTGCGAAAGAAGTTACAGGCATCGTCACTTCTATTCAAACAGAAGTTACATCCATCGTGAAGCAAAATCATGAAGGCGTAGAAAATGTGATTAAAGGTGTTGAAGTCGCGAACGAAACAAACGCTTCGCTCGAGCAAATTGTGAAACAAACCAATGAAACAATTGCGATTATTGATAAAATGGTGAAACAAATTGGAGATACTCTCGGCTTTAGTCAAGAAGTTGCTGCATCTTTCATTGAAGTAACACAAATTGCAGAAAACACTGCTTCGAACACGGAAACTTCCGCAGCTGCAGCCCAACAAGGTTCCGCTGCAATGCAAGAAATTAATGCATCAGCTGTTGAACTTTCTAATCAAGCTGATGAACTTAGAAAAGTAGTGAATGAGTTTAAATTGTAAAAAGTGCAAGTGCTGTCCTGTATAATGAAAGAATGAATACTTTCCTATTCGTAAATTTAGCTCCCGAAGATACAATATCCGGAGCTCCTGTCATGCTAGGTAAGCTAAATACTTCTTATTTTTCTGTTGTAATATGTATTTGCTTTGATAGAGAAAAACTTAAATTCTGTAATAAAAAAGCACGGTAGAGGGAAAGTCCTCTTCCGTGCTTTTATTATGTAACTTAAAATAGTTTTACGTAATCTTCATAGCCTTCTTCTACAAGCTTATCCTTTGATACAAAACGCATCGATGCAGAATTGATACAATATCGAAGGCCAGTTTCTTCTTTAGGACCGTCTGGAAAAACATGTCCTAAATGAGAGTTCGCTGTTTTACTTCTAACTTCTACCCGTCTCATTCCGTGTGTATCATCAAAATGCTCTGTCACTTCATGTTCTTCAATAGGTCTAGTAAAGCTCGGCCAACCACAGCCTGCATCATACTTATCCTTTGAATGAAATAACGGTTTACCAGATACAACATCCACATAAATTCCCTCTTCAAAATGCTTATCATACTCATTTTGAAATGGTGGCTCTGTTCCATTTTGTTGTGTGACATAATATTGCATGTCAGTTAGTTTATCTTTCATTTTGAAACCCCCTACTTTTCTCTACAAATGCAGCTCTTCCTGATCCAACGAAGTATCTTTTATAATGTGCAGGATTTTTCTTATAATAATCTTGATGATATTCTTCCGCAGCATAGAATTCAGATGATGGTAATATTTGCGTTGCTATTTTCACATTGAATTTCCCTGATGCATCCAACGTAGCTTTTGAATTCTCCGCTTTCTCTCGTTGTTCTTCTGAATGATAAAAAATGGCAGTTTGATAAGATGAACCACGGTCAAAAAATTGCCCTTGCTCATCTGTCGGGTCGATATTTACCCAGAAAATATCTAACAAACGATCGTATGAAAACTTCTCTGGATCAAATGTAATTTGAACTGCCTCATAATGGCCTGTTGCATTGGAACAAACCTGTTCATAAGTTGGGTTAGCAACATGTCCACCTGTATAACCCGATTCTACTTTTTCAATTCCTTCATAAGAATCAAAGGGTTTTACCATGCACCAAAAACATCCTCCTGCAAAAGTTGCCTTTTCCATTTTATCCCCTCACTTTGATGGTATGATTATCTCTAATATTATTCTATCTTCCACTAAATTCAACTCTTTAGCTCGAACACGAAATCCAGAAGTCATTGGTATATTCGCTAATTGGATCAGGACTTGTTCTTCTTCTGGCATTACAATCATCCATGGAGGTAAGTCAATCGAATCCTTTAATAACTTTAACACTGTTTCAGGAGGAAGTTGTAATTGACCTACTTCAAGGGAAGATTGCTCCAACCGAATATTCCCGTCTTCTTCAACAAAAGGCTCAAAATACATTTTGACTGGTAAAGTTAACGAGAAGATGGTTAACTCCGATGTTAACACTATTTGGTCATCTACTAATAATTGCAGTGGAAGTGGTTTATCATCCATAGCTTTTTCAATAAATGTATTTGCAATTCCTTGAAAATCTTCTTTTGTAGCATTTACTGTCAACACATTACCTGTTGGATTAGCCTTCATAGGTTCGACTTTCACCGATTCAGATGGAGCTGTTATCCAGTAAACGAGCGCACTTGCGCTTCCGATAAGTATTAATATTAATAAAAAGAATGCAATCTTCCACTTATTCATCTCACCAACTCCTCAAAACAACAATTCCCTATTTTGCACATCAATCAAACCACAATCTTGTAATGAATCCATCACAGCTTCATTAATCAATTGATAGCCTTTACTATTTGGATGGAAAAAATCCGTATGATAAACTAAATTATCATTGGAAATAAACAATTTATCTATTGGAACAAAACAAGCATTTCCATCACTGTATGCAACTGATTCAATGGTATTATTCCAATCAGATACTATTTGATCGAACTCACTCTTCTCATCTGTCACAATGGTAATAGGATTATAAATACCAAGAAGAACAATAGGGGCAATGCTATTAATCTCTCGAATTTCCTCTAATATATGATCATAATTACGTTCAAACTTCTCCAATTCCTTTTCAAAAGCTTCTACTCGTAAATCAAACAAATCTTTCTTGACAACTTTCATCATATCATTACCGCCAATTGTTAATACAATGACGCTGGCCTTTCGAATTTGATGATCTATGTCCCCATCTTTAAGCATTTTCAACAGTTGATCGCTTCGCCGACCTCTTTTTGCAGTATTGGTTAATACTACACCTTCTATTCCTTTATATTGTAAAATTTCTTTTTGTAATCGCCCGATATAACCATCTCTTTTTAATTCGTCCCCTACCCCTTGCGTTAACGAATCTCCAAGTCCAACTAGTTCAATTGTTCTCGGAAAAAAAGAAAAGGGAATTACATACTCTTCGAAAAGGACCGCTTCTCTTTCTGAAAAACTAACTTCTTTCATTTCATTGGATACACAACCGGAAAGAAACAAAATACATAAAAGACTTATTAAATATTTCATCGTTAACTCCTTATCTATAAAACAAAGCAGGGAATTATTATCTTCCCTGCCTCTACACTAGTCTGTCATATACATAAATCCTATTGCACCAGGACCTGTATGAGTACTAATTACAGGCGATGTAAAGGAAACTTGAGTATGTTTAAAACCCGATTCTTCTATTAATTTCATTAATGGAGTAGCCATCGAGAGTCCATTTGCATGAGCAATCCCGACTGCTTTAACAATTTTCCCTTTTGTATCTTCTAAGAATTGATTATACAAGTAGTTAACGACTTGTTTATGGCTACGTACTTTTGCAACCGGTGTGTACTCTCCACCTTCAAGGCTAGCGATTGGCTTAATGGAAAGTAATGAACCAATCATAGCTTTTCCTTTACCAATGCGTCCGCCTTTCACTAAATTTTCTAGTGTATCTACTACTACAAATAAATTAGTATTCGAACGAATATCTGCAAGTTTTTCCATAATCGCTTCTTTCGTTTCACCTTTCGCAGCCATTCTTGCTGCTTCCTCTACTTGGAAAGAAAGAGCAAAAGATATAAATCTAGAATCAAACACCGTAACATCTGAATCTGTCATTCCAGCAGCTGTCTGTGCAGATTTTACTGTCCCACTCATGCCACCAGTCATATGAATAGAAATGACCTGATCTCCATTTTCACCTAATCTATCGTACAACTCTTTGAATACACCAACTGCGGGTTGAGATGATTTTGGTAATTCTATTGATACAGCCATTTTTTCTAAAAACTCTTCAGGCTGAATATTAATTCCATCTATATATGACTCTCCATCAATTTGAATTGTCAAAGGTACAACGTGTATATTAAACTGTTCCATCAGCTCTTTTGTTATGTATGCTGTAGAATCTGTTACTATGTGAACTTTAGGCACGATATATCTCTTCCTTCCTCAATAGTTCTATTATAAGAAGAAGTACATTATTCTGTAAACTATTTGCTTACAGTTTTCATTTCCTTAATCTTATGAGTAATACTTGTTGTCAATTCTTCTAGAACTATTTTTGCGTCATTCATTTGTATGCTTCCTATACTATATGAAGGCAAAATACTTATTTGAACATACCCAGAGCGAATTTTGTTATTTTTTTTTCAAAATGTCAGATGTGCCAAAGATCGCGATTGGAATAAGCTCCACACCTTCCAATGTAAAAGTGCTCTTTGTTCTTTTTAAATGCCCGCAGCCCATTATTGCGGGACTGTATGTACAAGCTCGTTATATCGCTTGATTTCTGCTATATGCGGACACATTCCGCGGAGTGAGCGATAAGCCATCACCACAGCTCACGTACTATTTGTGATGTCTTATCTGCCGCTTCAATCAACAAATTGAGTAAAGAACAACCTATTCACTAACTTTTCTATCAAAAACCAAATACACATATATATGACCTTCTGGTGTCTTCATTTCTTCTGTTGTTTCTACGAGCACCCAGTCATCATCACTGTATGTTGGAAAATATGTATCACCATTAAATACATGTTGAATTAATGTGATGTACAGTCGATCAGCATTCGGCAACACCTCTCGAAATATTTGTTCTCCACCAATGATCATTACTTCCTCATGGTGAGCTTCTGCAAGTGCAATTGCATCGACGAGATTAGTAACTACTTCTGCTCCTTCCACTTTATAAGAAGGGTTTCTAGTAACAATAATATTTTTTCGTCCTGGCAATACTCGACCGATAGATTCATACGTTTTTCTTCCCATGACAATTGCTTTATTCATTGTTTTTTCTTTAAAATAAGCAAGGTCACCTGGTATATGCCAAGGCATTTTATTGTCAAGTCCAATAACGGAATTTGTATCATGTGCAACGATTAATGAAATCATGTGACGCCTCCTATGTTTCTATATTATACCGCAATCGGAGCTTTAATTCTTGGATGAGGGTCATACCCTACCAACGAAATATCCGATATCTCAAAGTCAAATATAGACGCTTTCTCTGAAGATAATAAAATGGTAGGTAATGGACGTGGAGATCGAGTTAATTGCGTTTCCACTTGCTCCATATGATTTGAATAGATATGTGCATCACCAAGAGTATGGACAAACTCTCCAACTTCTAACTGACATTCTTTAGCGATTAAATGCGTCAGAAGCGCATAGGAAGCAATATTAAAAGGCACTCCTAAAAAGACATCCGCACTTCGTTGGTATAGTTGACAAGATAACTTCCCATTTGCCACGTAGAATTGCATAAAGCTATGGCATGGTGGTAAAGCCATTTCGTCTACTTCTGCAGGATTCCATGCCGTAATAATATGTCTTCTAGAATTAGGATTTTTCTTGATTTGATCAATGAGATTTTGCAACTGATCAATCGTCCCTCCGTCTTTGTCTGGCCATGATCTCCATTGTCTACCATATACAGGTCCTAGATCACCAAATTCCTTGGCAAATGAATCATCAGACAATATAGTTGAGCAGAAAATATCCATTTGGGCATCCACTACTGCCTTAAACGCAGGATCATTTGCTGCACGCACACCAAAGTTGGTCATATCAGGTCCCGTATATTGGTCACTTTTCACCCATTTTTCAAACGCCCATTCGTTCCAAATATGATTGTTTGCTTCAATTAAGGTTTTTACGTTTGTATCCCCTTTTAAGAACCATAATAATTCACTAACAACTAAACGAAATGCTGTCTTTTTTGTCGTAAGTAAAGGAAATCCTTTTTCTAAATCAAAACGCATTTGATATCCAAAGACACTCTTCGTTCCTGTTCCAGTACGATCCCCTTTCACTACACCATTATCCATAATATGTTTACATAACGTTAAGTATTGTTCCACTGTCATTCTCCTTCTATTCGCTCATACAAAAAAGCCCTCAACTAGGAGAGCCATTTTGGCGGTGTATTTTTGGACCAGAAAATCTCGCCTAAAGCATAATGTTTTGCGTATTTATCTTCTGCTATGTGATAATGAAAATTAAAATAAAACCCGTCTTGCGGTTTTTTATCCGTTCTTACGTGGAATCTGATTAAATCTTCTTTGGTCGTTTCGTTGTAGATATGAAATATCTTTTCATGATACTCACCTGATGGTTGCTCCGTAATAGATAAATTAGAAGCTTGGTCTCCCTCAACTTTAGCAACTGTTGCATCAATTGCTTCTTGTATTCTTGGGAAGATAACATCATCAAATTCATTTTGAATAACTGGACCAATCCTATTTCCAAATTTTATGTAAGATTGCTCTCGAGCTGCCATGGAAATACTTTCAACTGGGTCTAGAGTATCAATAAGACTTACTTTTTGAAATTCGGTCGTATTTGCATCCGACGAAATCGATTTCGTTGGAGTTTTGTTATCTAATAATTGTTCCCAAATAAAATGGTTTGGAGATATAAGCCCAAAGGTTAATAAAGCAACCGCTATAATGATTGTTTTTTGGAACCACTTCTTCATCTTTTATCACCTTCAATTTCGACCAATTTAGTTAAGCTTACTATAAACTTAAACGTATTTCATGAACAAAAGGTTTCATCTTCTATGTATTCATTGTACAATAAAAAGTGTAAACATTCAGTAGCTTTTTTAACTTAAGGAGGAAAATCACATGGGCGTAGAATTAATCATTGGTATCGGATTTTTATTTTTATTAGGATATTTAACATCTCTAAACTTCACAAACTAAATTCAACTGTATTTCCTAGCTAAAAGCTGTCGTTATTGACAGCTTTTTTTTATTTCTTAATAATACCATAATGAAATTTTGAAGTTAATCTCGTTTGTTGTTGAAACCCGAATTTCTCAAAAAGAGACGAGCGGAAATGAGCCTTTAACACTACCCTTTTCCTTGCAACGCGTTTTGCTTCTTCCACCCATTCATCCGATAACGATTCATGCACACCCGCTTCTCTAAGTGATTGAAAATTAGAAGACTCTACAATCACTTCTTCAAACATCGGATCGATATAGACGACGTCATAAGAGCCGGAGTCCACGCTTTTTAAATAGTCTACTGCATCTTGTTTGATTAAATAAATTCTACGCATACTCTTCTGTAAATCTGCAATTTCTGTTTCATACGTTTGTAACCCTTGCCCTACAACGTACGCAATCATCTGATCTTTTTCGCAGGCATCGACAACGCCCTTATCCCCCACTGCATACGCAGCGATTAAACTGTCTGAGCATAAACCTGCAGTCGTATCTAAAAAACGGTCTCCTTTTGCTAAACCCACAGCTTCTAGAAATAAGTCTTGTTCTCCATTTAATAAACGTTTCATCCGAAAAGCCGCAGAATTGGGATGAAAGAAAAAAGGAGCAGAAGAACCGTATTTGTACAGTTCTAACCTCTCCTTACTAACGACTAATACGTGAGCATTTTGCTCTTGTTGCATTTTTTGAACAGATTTCTTCTGTCTAGTCACGTATGCTATACATAACTCACTTGCAGTTTTTTTTGCTTTTTCAATGTACTCTTCGTTTGTTCTCCCTGCAGTAGTAACAATTGTTTTCATGCAGAAACAATTTGCGAAAGAACACCTGCAAGATGATCTTTAATTGTCTCCATCGAATTACTTTCGATTTGTTCTCTAGGAATGAAATAAGCCAATTGCCCATCTTTCCAGATAGCAATAGAAGGTGAACTTGGAGGAACATCCTCAAAATACTCTCTCATCGTTGCAGTAGCTTCTTGATCTTGCCCCGCAAATACCGTCACTAAATTCTCCGGCTTCACTTCTAATTCATCCACAGCAGAAATAACTGCTGGTCTCGCTAGTCCTGCCGCACAACCACAAACAGAATTGATTAAAACTAAAGAAACACCCTCTGCATTTGCCATATGGTCTTGTACATCCTCAGGAGTTAATAACTCTTTAAATCCAGCATCTGTTAACTCACTTCTCATCGGTTTCACTATTTCTTTCATGTATTCATCGTACGCGTTCATCTATTCTCCTACTTTCGTTCAATTCATTTACCCTTTATATTGCAGGTTATCTATTTTATATTCTACTCATGTTTTTATATAATTTCACGTAATTAGAACTCTTGATGTTAGTTTTTAAAACCGTAAGTTAAATAAATGAAAAGCAAATAGCCATAATTCGGATGTTAACGCGATATTTATTACATAGCTCTGTTAATTTTGGTTGTTGTTTGAGTTAATTTCAAAAAACTTGTAATGGAAGATTTTCCATATTAGATAAATGAAAGTACACTTATACTAAAATATGTTTCATCTCTTTTGTTATGGACCTAACCCTACTTATTAAAAGTGTAAAATACTTTCACCAAAATGTATATGTAGCATACCCTAAATCAAGAATGAAATTAAGTACTGGGGGCTATTAGTTTGAATAATGATAAAAACAATGGCCATGATGATCAAAACACCCAAAATGTAAGTCAAGCCGCGAAGCTTGCCGTCATTGGTGCAGCAATAGCTACAGTTGGCGATGCCATTAGCACTATTGCAGCCATACTTGCATTAGAAGACGAGCGGCAAGAACAAAGTGATAAGGCGGATATGCAAAAACAGATCGATTATTTAACCACTGAATTAGAAAAACTTAAAAACCAAGGAAATAACACAAAAAAACAAGGTTTGTGGTTTTAATAAATCCTTCGCATTAGTCAATTAGCTTAAGCATCTCTCGGGGTGCTTTTTTGTGTTTCATACCATAAACGAAATGTGAAATGAACAATAATTGGCTCATCACACTAAAGCAAACTTATACATATTCTGTATAACATGTGCTAATCATGCACGTCACAATTTGTTAAGGAAGGATGTACTCTTGAGCTCTCATATGGTTTATACTTCGCCTAATACGCAGTTCGCTTTTGATGTAAATAACAGTCCACTTGTTCAAAAAGATAATCGGAATTTTATTAATATACTAAGTATTAATCAGTTAAATACATTAGACAATGTGTCTTTACTTGATATTTTTCTTAGCACCGGTAATGTTATTGAACCTCATTACCATCAAAATGCTGCAGAACTAGTGTATTGTGTTTCTGGAGCAGCTACCGTTTCATTACTGAACCCTTTTACAAAGCAATTACTGAATTTTCCCATTAAACCAGGTCAGGTAGCAAACGTTCCTCAAGGCTGGTGGCATTATGAAATTGCTACTATAGACAATACACATCTACTCGCTATTTTTAATGCATCAACACCTGAGGTAATTCTAGGTTCAGATATTTTAACTCTAACACCCTCTAATGTCATGGCATATACTTATTGTATGGATGAAAACCAATGGAAAAAAGCGATTGCTCCCGTTAAGAGTTCCACCTTTATCGGTCCTCCCAAGGACTGCAATAAAGCAAATGAAACCGTTTCTTATCAATACCCCCAATATACGACTCATTACAATAACCAAATATATCCACCTCAAGCGTACTTTCATCCAAACTTACCTAATCCATAGGCGCTGTTTTATTTCACTGTTGTTTTTTTGCATATCATTTGCGGTAGAATCCGCGTAGAGTCCTGCGGAAAGCAAGCGGATTCTACCAAATAACAACCATTTAATTTAACTGCTCTAATCCATAAAATCACCATGTTTAATAGCAAATCTTCTAATCGTTTATGATGAGTGTATAAAAGGACACGAAACAAGCGTAAAAAAGTGCTTGTTTCGTGTCCTTATTTTATGAAAGATCGTTTATTCTGAAATCCATGAACATAGTCAATTAAAAGTTATCGTTTAGTTCCTTTTTGTTGCAGCACTCCGAATATAACCATAAGACATATTCAATTCATCAGCGATTTGTTTATAGGTTTTGTTTTCCATGTACTTCATCCGAGCAATTTGATAATTCAAGCCTTCCAGCTTGTTTATTTTATCTTCGTTCTCTTCCTTAATATCAAGATAAAACGAAAGCATCTTTTGAAATCGATGTTTTTTATCATGTAAATCATAAATGTTACCTTTAGAAGCATTTACATCTAAATCATCTGTACATGTTCGTGAAAAAGGAATCTTACCATTACCAAACCAATAATCTAAATCGTTATCTACCTGTAATAGTTGAGTCTCGATCATATCAATTTTTCTACATAGATCCACATAATCTGTTATTATTTTCATTCGATTTCCCCCAATCCAGATTTTTTATTTATATTCTGGTTGGACTTTATTTGTGCTTGTTCCAATCCACGTCTTGGTCCCTTAATGACAACATGTTATCCAGACACTAAAAAGCACCTTCCAATTAATCGGAAGGTGCTTACCTAAACTGCAGGTGGAACAATATTTTCATATATTTAGGACATCTACTGTTTAGACAATTCCTTATAAGCAAGGACCTTCAACGCAAGCATTTCTTCTTCCGTTAAAGTACTTTCGAGCTTATTAAAAATTTCTTGTTTTTCTTCAGCAGTCATCCCATTTTGGGCTTTTGTTTGTATTTCTTGTAATTCACTTATATTAAATTTTTTTAATAAAACCTTAGTTGCTTCTTCTTTCGTTTGGAAAGGAAGCTTACTACTATCTACATTTTTACCTTCTTCTATAAACGCCTGTAATTGCGGATCATTATTGATTTCTTCTTTAATACTTTCCAACTGACCACTATCTTGAAGTTCAACCGCTACCTTCTCCATTACTTGGTCCGCAACTAGTTTAGGTCCAAAATAATATGCAGCAATTCCTATTATCACGACAATAACAACCAAACTCAGAAGTACTTTAAAAAATTTCAATTTTTCCACTCCTTTACACATTCTATTAAGAATACTACACAATTGAATAGTAGTATGCATGAAAACTTTCAAAAACCATTTCTCAAAGCTCATTTTACGTATTTAAAAAGCTGAACTACTTATAAAAATATACTTTTAATTCATCCTGTTCGTCAACTGTTGCTAAAAGAATATCGTGTATATTAACATTCAAGATGGACGTTTTATTTTCTAACCAGCTAATATCTTTTCCCGACTGCTGTAATTGACTATAATCTACTTTACCATCTTTAATAATCGTCATCGGAAGATAAAAAGGTTTTTTAATCATTTGCATATCCCCTGGGGTTAAAGCTTGTAATTGGGGAGATAAAAAAAACGATATCGATCCATCAGGCTCCCATAATGCTAGTGCAACCTTCTGAATTTCTTCGATGTTTGCCTTTCTAGCTTCTGATAACAAATGATCAACCGTTATTCTTGCTTTTGATATGCCATTATAATGAATTTCTCCATTTTTGATTAATGTGTAAGGAGATGGCTCAAGCCAATTTTTAAATATATTCCATTTTAAACTTAAAAATACGCAAGCTAAATATAAAATAACTAATACGCTTGTTGTGATAAGAGATCCCTTTAATCCTAATCCTTCGTCTGATAAAGGATGTGCCAGAATATTTCCGAGGACTAAAGCAATCGTAAAATCGATTAGCCGTAACTGTGCAATTGATCTGCGTCCCATAATTTTAGTTGCTAATAATAAAAAGGAAAATGAAACAATCGCCCGCATTATCCATTGAATAGTTGTAAGAGTTTCCTGCGCATAAATAAAATCCATCTATATTCCCACCCCAGTTCAGCCTCCATCTTAAACAATAGTATCTCCGCGAAAACGAAAACCATGAATGAAAACTGAATGAAAGAATATGTACTCATTTCCAGTCTTTTAAAGTCTAATTATTAGGATTTATTTCAATATTAAAATTCGTTTGAATGCAGAACATGCATTCTGTTATTCTGTTTTCTAGGAGGTGGAGAATTTGAACTCGACTGATATATTAATAATTAATTTTGAGGAAATTCGCAGAAGAAGTATACTAGCCTGGGATTCTATTCCCGAGGAATTATACAATTGGAAACCAGATGAGAACGCACTTTCTTGTTTAGAAATGGTTCGTCATGTATTAGAATCCGAATACTATTATCATTTAGCAGTTAAAAATAGAGGTAGTATCGCCAACTTTATTTCTCCTTTTGAATCTAGAAAATTAATATCTGTTCAAGAGGAACTCAAGTTTGCCCAAGAATATAGAAATAATTTTATGAAGATGATCCAATCATTTAGTGAAGATGATTTGAAAAATATTCAAATCGATCGCTCAGATGTGGGTTATATAAGAATTCTTGGGGACATGTTATTAAGAATAGCTTATCATGAATCTGTCCATACAGGACAAATGCTAGACTACCTACGAACAGCTGGAGTACATCGACCTAATATTTGGGATTGATTAATTTTCAGAGTATTAATTTACCATTAATACTCTTTATATCTTTTAGATCATTCATGATACCTTCTATTTAGAAGAACTATTCTTGAGTTTATTAATGCTATTCCTCCATCATATAACTTTTCTGTTTTTCAATTTGTATTCCGAAACTTTGTAATCGATAAATGCACCTATAATTCCAGTAGGTAATCCTCCCGCTGATAGGGAAAGTATAATAATAAATAAACTTAGCTTCTCCACTTTATGACTTAAAAAATATAGGATTAAAAGAGTTCCTATTATGGTAAAAATTACGGTGAAATAATATGTTATATGAATTTCTTCGTTTATTTTTGATTCTTCTTTCGCTAATTCATTACTCATTGTATTCCCTCGATTCCAAAACACTGCGATTGTCTTTGTATTATTCACATATAATCTACACTTTACACATTATTTTTCCATTAATAATATATAAAAAAACACCGTCGATTTAAGTGCTTTTTAAACGCACAAAATTCGAAGGTGTTATAAGTGATTATTAAGACGCAGCCCACTCTACTTGGTTTAAGAATGTAAATACATCTTCACAAACTTTATCTTTTTCTTTCCCTAATGTAATAATATGGCCAGATTCTTTATACCATATGATTTCTTTTTCATCTGTTTCCACATGCTCTAGAATAAAAGATGCACTTTCTTGATAAATTGCATCATCTAAAGCTCCTTGTAGCACAAGTGTTGGAGAGGTAATAGAACTCAATTCTTCACATGTATTTTCGGTGATAGCTTGCACACCTTCTAAGGAATCTTTTGGTGTATTTTTTAATACGTCCAGTTCTTCTATAATTTCTTCTCTTGATTTTCCTTCAAAAGATTTATAAATTTTCGCATAGTTATATAATCGGTCAAATAAACCATCTGTGCTATTTCGTTTAATTGGAGCGCACATGGATACGACTGCTTTTACCGGGAATTCTTCTGCAACTCTTAAAGAGAATACACCACCAAGAGAAATACCTGCGACTGCAATTTCCTCATACCCCTGGTTTTTTAAATGATGGTATCCATCTACAACGTCTTGCCACCAGTCAGTTGGACTCGTTTCGAGTAATTCTTCGGGAGTTACTCCATGCCCTCTATACATCGGTGCATGACAAGTATAGCCTCTCTTTTGCAAATACTCTCCTAATTTTTTTACATCTTTCGTGCTTCCAGTAAAACCGTGAAGTAACAATACTGCTCGTTTACCGCCTTCAAACGTAAAAGATTTAGGTGCAACTACTTTCATGTGAATATCCCCTTTATTTCTCTAAAGTATTAGTTTAATGACCTAATACTATCATTGACAATTCATAATGTATAATTTATTATTTTTATCATTATGATACATAAAATGCATAGATTAAATTAAGGGGGTTACTAATTGGAATGGCAGCGACTAGAATACTTTCAAACACTAGCAGAAGTTCAGCATATGACACGGGCAGCTGAGCTATTGTCTATTTCACAGCCAGCATTGAGTCGCTCAATTGCAGGGTTAGAGGAAGAGATTGGGGTACCATTATTCGATCGACGAGGCAGGTCCATTGTTTTAAATCGATATGGCCAGATGTTTCTTCAACGTGTTAATCGAATTATTAAGGAACTAAACGATGGTTTAGAAGATATTCACCAATTAATTAACCCGGAGCAAGGAGAAGTGACTCTAGGCTTTTTACACACACTTGGGACAAGCTCTGTACCAAATATTATCCGAGCATTTCACCAACAATATCCGGATATCACTTTTCAATTTAAACAAAATCATACACATACTCAATTAAAGCAATTGAAATCAGGTGAATTAGACCTTTGTCTTCTCGCTTCTACTGAAGATGAAAAACTCATTGAATGGACAGAATTATGGCGGGATGAATTATATGTGATTGTTCCAACCAATCATCCGCTTGCTATGGGTAAAAGCATCTCATTAACAGAGGTAGCAGAGGAATCCTTTATTTCAATGAAAAAAGGGTATGCACTCCGTAAAACAACTGACGAGATTTTCGAGGAAGCTGGCGTCACGCCAACAATTTCTTTTGAAGGGGATGAAGTTGCCACAGTTGCGGGATTTGTTGCTGCAGGGCTTGGTTTTTCTATACTTCCAGATGGCGGTGAAATCAATTCAAATAAAATAGCTAAATTACGAATTGAAGATGTCACGTGTGAACGTGTAATCGGTATGGCAGTCGTGAAAGATCGCTATCTATCTCCAGCGGCAAAACGATTTCAGCAGTTTGTCCTTGATTACTTTTCGCAAGAAAAGGCTTAAAGATTATGCTGTTATGTGCCGAAGATTTGCTCGCTTTCCGCGGACGAACTGAACTGCCAATCCTCCTCGGAGCAACAGGATGTTGATCATAGTACCCCTTCTGCGTCGAAAGGCGTAGCCGACAGATGCAAAATCGTTGCGGGGACTTGCTAGTCCGTTTTTCCGCAGAAATCTAATATATGCTTCTAGAAAACAACAGCATAACTTAACCGATCCAAACTTTAAAAGATTCAATTAAAGCAGCTTCTTTATTCCGATTATCTACGTAATTCTGGGGAAATATGTATGAACGAGGTAATTCCCCGTTACTTCATGTGTTTAAAGAGGTATTTGGTGATTAACTCAATAAAAACATGATTCTGTTCTGGTTTTAGAATGGGGTCATGTTTATTTAACTTTTAATGGAAAATACTTCACTATACTTAAAAATTGCTAACAATCAAGTCAATTTAATCTAAGTGTTATTGCTTAAATGCGCCATTTTCTGGAATATCTAAAATAGGATCTCAGTCTTAAAATCAATTAATTCTTTTTGCACTAACGCTCCCTTAGTTGAAGAGGTGCTCTGACCCTAAATAATAAATACTTCACTTATCCCAAGATTTTCTCAGCCTCGTCCATAAGTTCCTTTATAATCATTTCTGCATGACTTTCATGATGAATTAATCGAAGACCTTGACCAGCCCAGAGTGCCATATACTCAATTTGATTTTGTTTGAAGGCTTCTTTTCTAATGTCACTGGTTGCTGTATTTTGAATAGGATAGGCTAAAGGATGAACGCCTGTTCGATCAAATTCCTCGATAAATTTATTTTTTATTCCTCTCGCAGGCCTTCCTGAGAAGTTTTTCGTAATGACGGTATGTTCTTCTGTACTCTCAAACAGAGCCTTCTTGTAGAGAGGATGAATGCCTGACTCTTTCGACCCCAAGAACTTTGTACCCATCTGAACACCTTGAGCTCCTAAGGCAAGCGCTGCCACTATTCCCCTTCCATTCATGACCCCTCCAGCAGCTACAACTGGTATATTGACATTTTCTACTACCTGCGGAATGAGTGAAAAAGTTCCTATATTTGCTCCCAGTGGGTGCTCTTTTATATCAAATGTACTTCGATGACCACCAGCATCACTACCTTGAGCTACAATGACATGAACTCCTGCTTTTTCTGCAATCATTGCTTCCTTAACTGTAGTAACCATCGAGATTACCTTTATTTTTCTTTGTTTTGCAGTTTTCATTTTATCAACTGGTAAAATTCCAAAAGCTGTGCTTATGATTGGTACTTCTTCTTCTATTAAAACTTGAAACCTCTCGTTAAACAGGTCAGGTGTTTGGAACTGTATATGCTCTTCCTCAATCCCTAGATTTTTTCCGAGGCTTATTAACACCTCTTTTATCTCTTGTTCGTGTTTCTTTTCATTTGTGTTGATGATGTCTTCTACACAAAACAAATTGACCGCAAAAGGGCGATCTGTTTGCTGCTTAATATCCCTAATTGTCTTCCTTAAGTCGTCTGGCATCATGTAGGCAGCACCCAAACTTCCCAATCCTCCGGCATTACTTACATTCGCTATTAGTTCCACTGTCGTAGATCCTCCAGCCATGCCAGCTTGTATAATAGGATATTTAATATTTAATACATCACATAAAGGTGTTTGTAGAGTAATCATCTTTCTTCCCCTTTCTTATATTTATTATTTATTTCAAATAAAAATTAAGAAAAAAAGTAAAGTTCAGAATTATAAAGGTGTATTTATTATATTACTTTTACATAGAATATTCTACCTCATGGCCCTTTTCTGGAATAACACCGTCGGTGTTATTGAACAAACTTTTTTAAACTATACTGAGCTGAAGATATTGCCTCATCATCGAACTTCTATATAAAAATAAGAGAAACCGTCATAAAAATAAACGAAAACACTTAAAACAACTTGCAATATAACTTTTGAACTTGATCTTTTAATAGCTTATTCTCTTCTTCCAAGGCCTTAATATGGGTTTTTAAGGACTCTACTAATACATCCTCGGAACAGATACTTTTACTTTGCTTTACGGGGATTTAATTCACTAATCTGCTGTCCTCTTAATCTTTCTGTTCTAACTTGTTTTTAACACGTTCATTAGTTTTCAACCTGAATCTGCTATTGGTTCTGTTTATATCTAATAACTGATTAGTACGTTCTAAGTGTACTTCATGTTCAATTAGAAACTGTTTGCTTGTACAGAAATTTGTACAATCTAAACAAGCATTTGCGTGAACAAAACGTCACACGAACGCGACAAACCATCAAAAAGAAGCTTACTTGCCTAGGCAAATAAGCTTCTTTTCATTATTTAATTCAGACCTACTTACGAGCTTCGCTCATTTGCTTCCAAACAGAGCCCTTTGCTTCTTCCCCGTCTTCAATGCGCGCAATGGCCATACGAATCTGAAGCTTCACTTCGTACTCTTTGTCGTCCATCGCTTCTTTCAAAGTTGGCAGTGCTTCTGCTGTACCAATTTCATAGAAATACATCGCTGCTCTCCAACGAACTAATTTGTTCTTATCGAAAAGAGCAACTTTCATTGCTTCTGCAAATTGTTCAAAGCCAAGATCGCTCATTGCGTCCCCTGCGGTTCTTCTAACAGCTCCACTCTTGTCTTTTAATGCCATCTCTAGATACGGTATAACAGCTTCGTCTTCTATTAATCCTAGATAAACAGTAGCCAATCGGCGAATGGACACTTGTTCATCTTGAACGGCTTTTGCTAGTACTGGTAAATCCTCTATTTCTGGATTGATGAGGTTATTTAGTAATTGAAATCTCGCTTCCCATTCACTTACTTCAAATTGCTCTAAAGTAAAAGGAACACGAACGGCAGACTTCTCATCCACAGGTTTATATTTGTCCGCTATTAGTTGTTGTAGCTTACTTTCTGGGAAGGTCGCTTCTAATTCTTTTACTAGTTGCTCACCGATTTCTTTTTGTTCACCATACCGTACACCATAATCTACCCACTTACGCAACATAAGATAGTTTTCTTTGTCGCCTTCCATCGCTTCATCCAGTGCTTTTGTGAAACGGGCAGATAAACCAAATCTAGATTCTGATTCACTATCAAACACTTTTACTTGAAGTGGGATTCCTTTAAACTGTTGGACATGTACGTATATTTCACCGTAATGATCCACTGGCTTTTCACTAGCATTTTCTTCATTATCTGCTCCGAACACATTCTCAACAGCAGCTAAAATGGATTCCCAGCTGAATTTAGCAATTCGTTCAATCGCTAAAAAATCAGCAACATGGTAAACCCCCTTCACTCCATCAATAGAAAAAATGGCTTGAATTTCATTCGGTGCACCCTCTATATTGTCCTTTTTGTAATTATGGCTCTTCCCAAAAGGAAGCTCTTGGTCAATAATTACTTTCATTGTATTAGGACTTGGTGTTGGTTCTATTGTAATTATTTTCATCGTTCATCCCTCCAGGATTAAGAAGAAGCGATTTCTTCTAAATACGACCATCTTTCGATTAATTGCTCGTATGTTTTATTTGCTTGTTCTAATTTATCTGTCAGCTCTTGCAGTAAAGTAAAATCGGAACCAGTTGTCAGCACTTTTTCTTCTAATTCCACGATTAGCTGCTCTGTTTTCTCTATTTCCGCACCAATCGATTCCCATTCGCGTTGCTCTTTATACGAAAACTTTTTCTTTTCTTTTGTTACTTTTTCTTGAGGTTCTTCTATTTTTACTTCCATAACTTCCGTTGGGTTCATCTTTTCTTCTTCCAAATAATCCGAATAAATCCCAAGCCACTCTTTTACTGACCCATCACCACTTAATTTCCAAAGCTTTTTCGCGATACGATCTAAGAAAAAGCGATCATGAGAAATGGTAATAATAACACCTGGGAAAGTCTCCATAAAATCTTCTAATACAGATAGCGTTTGAATATCTAAATCATTTGTAGGCTCATCTAGTAATAGAACATTCGGCTGCTCCATTAGCATTTTTAACAATACTAATCGTTTTTTCTCTCCGCCGGATAGCTTTCCGATTTGCGTACCGTGTGTATTTAATGGGAATAAGAAGCGTTCTAACATCTGTGCAGCAGAAAACTTCTCTCCAGAGCCAGTTTCGATTAAATTGGAAGATTCCCGAACATACTCAATCATTCTCATTTGATCATTCATCTCTGGTAGTTGCTGTGTAAAATGCATGAGCTTGACAGTAGAGCCAACAATTATTTCTCCTGAGTCCATTGGGATTTCTCCCGCTAACATTTTTAGCACCGTACTTTTCCCAGCACCATTTGGACCAACAATACCTACTCTATCTCCAGCTTGAAGTAGAAATGAAAAATCATCTACTATTTTTTTCGATCCAAATTTCTTGGAAATCGATTTCCCCTCTAAAACTTGTTTACCTAAACGAGTAGTAACCAGTTCCATTTCTAAGTTTTGATTGGAGTTATCCCGTTCAATTTGGGAATCAATCTCTGCAAACCGATCTTTACGTGCTTTTTGCTTCGTAGATCTTGCTTTTGCACCTCTTCGAATCCATTTCAATTCGTTTCGATATAAATTTTGTAGCTTTTGCTGAGAAGAAGCATTCATTTCCTCTCGGATAGCTTTGGACTCTAAGTAATCCGCATAATTTCCGGTATGTGTATAGAGCGTTTTGTCTGCAAGTTCATAAATATGTGTTGCAACATTATCTAGGAAGTAACGATCATGGGTGACAAATATAATGGCTCCTTCAATTCGTTGCAACATTTCTTGTAACCAATCCGTAGACTCTTTGTCTAAATGGTTCGTAGGCTCATCTAAAAGAATTAAATCTGCAGGTTCAATTAATACTTTTGCAAGTGCTACTCTTTTTTGCTGACCACCTGATAAATGTAAAACAGAATCTTCAAATTGTGTTAACCCTAATTTCGTTAACGCAGTTTTGGCAAGAGCATTTACGTCCCAAGCTTGATAGTCATCCATTTTGGATTGTAGGTCCATCAATTTATCTTGTAGTATGCTTGAACTTGGGTCCTCTATCATTGCAGCTAAAGCTTCTTCGTATTCACGATTTATCTTTAGAATCGGAGAATCTCCACTAAATACCGCCTGAAGAACTGTCTCCTCTTTTTCAAAAGTAGGTTGCTGTTCTAAATAAGCGATTCGGTATTTATTTGGATGGTCAAGATCAATCGAGTCCGCTTCCAGTTTTCCTGCAAGTATGGACAAGAACGTGGACTTTCCAGTTCCATTTATACCAATTAGCCCTGCATGATTTTGATTGTTTATCGTAAACGCAATATTTTCGAAAAGCGTTTTCTCGCCAACTGTTTTTGTTAAATTTGAAATGATTAAATGACTCATATATGTTCCCCAGTTTCTATTCTCAAGTTTTGCAAGAAGAGCTCCATAAATGCATGTCTCTCTTTTGCCAGTTCTTTTCCTTTTTCCGTCTGCATGCCATCTGCTAATTTCAATAATTTCTCGTAAAAATGTGTGACAGAGGCAGTCACCTTCGTACGATACTCTTCTACTGACATATTATCTCGCGGCGTTTCCGTTGCGTCATATAATTTGCGGCCTTTAGCTCCACCATAAGCAAATGTACGGGCAATTCCTACTGCTCCAATGGCATCTAAACGATCCGCGTCCCTAACTATTTTAGCTTCAATTGTATCTGCAAATGTTTCATTGCCGCCATTAAAAGAGATAGACTGAATCACTTTCTTTATCTGATCTATTTTTTCCGCAGATAAGTTTAGTTCCTGGATAATTCTATCTTCCTCTAATTTCCCTTCCCCAGACGTATATTTTGGGTCACTTACATCGTGCAAAAGGACCGCTAACTCGATAATTTCTTTATCAGCGGTTGGCTCTGAAATTGCTATATCAAATGCATTTTTGCGCACTCTCTCAATATGTTGAAAGTCGTGACTTGCATCAAAATGCTTATACACTTCTTTAACTAATTGTTCACATTGTTCCATTGTATTCATTATAAACTCTCCTTAATCGGACTCTTCTTCTTTATTATAACGAATAAAACAAAAAAAGACTGCTAAAGTACAGTCTTTTCATTATTTTAAAACAACCCTATTGCATGTCCACCCTCTGTAACGTCCATATTTAGCGCTGCCGGTTTTTTAGGTAAGCCTGGCATCGTCATAATATCTCCAGTTAGACAGACAATAAAACCTGCACCTAGTTTAGGTATTGCTTCTCTAACTGTAATGGTGAAGTCAGTTGGTCTACCTAATAATTTGGGCTGATCCGATAGCGAATATTGTGTTTTAGCCATACAAATAGGTAATGAATCCCATCCATATGATTGTATTTGTGCAATTTGCTTTTGCGCAGCATCCGTAAATACCACGTCTTTACCACCATATACTTGTTGGACAATTGTACGAACTTTATGCTCAATGGAATCTGTCGTTTGATAAAGTGGAGCAAATTGAGTTGGCTTTTCTAATTCATGTAGAACTAAATTCGCTAATTCCACTCCTCCAGTTCCACCTTTCCCCCATACCTCTGTTAATGCAATCGCAACATTTTTCTCCTTACACCAGTTAAGCAATGCTTCTAACTCTAGATCCGTATCCGTGATGAATTTATTTAACGCTACAACCGGTTCAATTCCAAAAGCTCGTATCGTTTCCACATGCTTCTCTAAATTATTTGTACCTCTAAGAAGCGCTTCTATGTCTTCTTCTTTTAACCGATCTTTTTGTTTTCCACCTTGCAATTTCAATGCTCGAATAGTAGCAACGACGACAACTGCATCAGGAGAAATTCCTGCTTGCCTTGATTTAATATGCATGAATTTTTCTGCACCTAAGTCTGCTCCAAATCCAGCTTCCGTTACAACAACATCCGCTAATTTCATTGCTGTTTTGGTTGCAATAATAGAGTTGCAGCCGTGTGCGATATTCGCAAAGGGACCACCGTGGATAAGCGCAGGTGTTCCTTCTATTGTTTGGACTAGGTTTGGCTTTATCGCTTCTTTAAGCAATAAAGTTAGTGCCCCTTCTACACCAAGAGAACGTACAGTTACAGGTTCTTTTTCATATGTATAGCCAATCACAATTTGAGCAAGTCTTTCTTTTAGGTCAGCTAGATCTTTTGCCAAACAAAGAATTGCCATAATTTCAGATGCCACTGTAATATCAAAGCCATCTTCACGAGGAATACCTTGCCCTGGACCACCTAGACCGATTGTAATATGACGCAGCGCTCGATCATTCATATCCAACACACGTTTCCAAGTGATTCTTCTAGGATCTATATTCAATTCATTTCCTTGGTGCAAATGATTATCAATTATTGCCGCTAATGCATTATTTGCAGTCGTTATCGCATGAATATCCCCATTAAAATGAAGATTTATCTCCTCCATCGGTAATACTTGCGCAAAACCACCACCAGTTGCTCCTCCTTTCACACCCATGACAGGTCCGAGTGAAGGTTCACGAAGAGCTACTACGACGGATTGACCAATTTTTTGCATCGCGTCTGCTAGACCAACTGTTACAGTAGACTTTCCTTCGCCAGCTGCTGTGGGACTAATAGCAGTAACAAGTACAATTTTTCCAGGTTTTGATTTTAGTGCAATTTTGGTTGGATCAATCTTTGCTTTATATTTTCCGTATAGTTCTAATGCATCTGCTGGAATTCCTATTTTATCGGAGATAAATTGAATGGGTTGCATTTTTGCATTTTTGGCAATACTTAAGTCGGAAAGAGGTTTTACTTCAATGTTCATCTAGTCCACAACCTTTTTTATTTTATTATACGATTAGATGTTCGTATAAAACAGCTAAAATTCGACATTTTATTGACGTTAGCTGCCATTTAATGTATAGTTTATGATATCCATTATCAGAATTTTTAGTGGATTAAGGGAGGAACGTTTATGCAACATGGGAAAGTAAAATGGTTTAATAACGAAAAAGGCTATGGATTTATCGAGTACAATGATAATGAAGATGTATTTGTCCATTTTACGGGTATTCAGGGTGATGGGTTTCGAGCATTAGAAGAAGGACAAGATGTCACGTTCGAAATCGTTGAAGGAAACCGTGGACCTCAAGCTGCAAACGTCATTAAAAATAGTTAGAAACGGTTCTTCCCGCGGCAACTGGTCGTGGGACTTTTTTATTTTGTACCTTGTAGTTTAGTTCCAACTTGTTTGATCTCTTCCCCTATTGTGCACTGACGAATGCAGAAGTTATGGGCAAATGTTTTCCCTTTTTCTTTTCGAAGATGCGTCCGAATGAAACATCCGTCACAATACGTTTCAAGTAAATAGTCAATTTCATTTATTAGGTGAGTATTTTTCATCCATTTATTCTCCTTGCTATATAATAATTGATTGTACTATTATGTTTCTTTTGTTTGCAAGTATGCTTTAAATCAGTCAAACTAATAGGATAAATAATCCATAAAAAAGGGGATTAGCATGTTAGAAGTATATATTGATGGGTCGACTACTGGAAACCCTGGACCAAGTGGGATTGGGATATTTATAAAAGGGGAGGGTCATCACCTAAAAATTAGTGAATACATAGGAAGTTATAACAATCATGCGACCGAGTTCATCGCTCTGCAAAGAGGGCTAGAGGAAGTACAAAAGCTTTCACCTACCATCGTTTCCGTGAGAACAGATTCACAAATTGTTTGCACTGCTGTAGAGAAACGTTACGCAAAGAATGCTGAATTTGCAGCAATATTAGAAAAAATATTAACGATTAGTGATTCGTTTGATTTGTTCTTCATTAAATGGATACCAGATGACCAAAACAAAGCAGCGCATGCACTTGCTAGAGAAGCTGTATTAAAAAAACTGCCAAAAGGTTAAATTAGATGGCAGTTTTTTTGAATTCTATCGTTTGTGCTGTTGGATCGTAGAGCACCCACTCTCTATTATCGATTACTGAACCAACGTTTACCCCTATATGGGTCGCTAGAGGCATATGCACTCGTTCATTAAAACGAAAAGGTTTGCGTTCACCATTTAAAAATAATGCAGATTGATGACTATGACCAAAGAAGATCGTCTCATGTTTAGTTATTGGTAAAATAGGCGTCCATGGCTCCCCGCTCCATTCCCATTCATGACCATGCTTAACAACCGCCCCTGCAATCGATATATGTCTTGGTAACGTCTTCATATAATGAATGGCCGGATGTTTCTCTAAGCAGATGGAAATAATTCTTTCTTCTTGATTGCCATACACAGATTGGAAATTAATAAGTGGCAATAAATCAATGGGATCGCTTATGACGTCTTCTATATGCGAAAATACTTCTTTCATTGCTCGTTTTTTTCCGATAGTGCATTCAAATAGATCTCCGGTACAAATAATTTCTACACTTGGATTTACCTCATCTATATGCTGCAACACAGAAGTTAAATCTTTTACAGATGAGTGGATATCCCCAAGTAAAGCGTATATCATTCCGTCCCCTCTGTTGCATATGCAGCTTCTATCGTGTCTTTTGTACGATTCATAAATGTAACGATTACTTCATCACTTCCAAACAATTGAAATACACTTAATAAAGGATTTTTAGGTTTATTAATCGATGTGTAAATAAATTTTGTTAAATGCTCCCCTTGGCTTTCTAATTCGTATTCTGTCGTCATACGAAAACGGTCATTTAAAATAAAATTTTCCTGCAGCACTTTGTAAGTCTTTTCGTCTGTATATTTTTTTATTGTAAGTTCATATTGTTCCGTATAAGAACCATTTTGATACGTTTGCCAAATGGTCGTTCCAATAACCTGTTCTGTACGATTTAATATTTCTTCCTCTACTACTTTAGGAAATATCTTTTTCTTTTTTTCCAAATCTCCATAAAAAAAAGGCCACGCATATTCAATAGGCGCATTTATTATTATTTCTTTTTTCCATTTTTTCATAGTATGTGCTCCTTACATAGCAAAATGTAATACTTTCTATTTATCATAACACAAAAAAACAGACCCTCAAATGAGAGTCTGTTAAAGTTTAGGTTTAAAATTAAGCTTTAACTACGTTAGTAGCTTGAAGACCACGTTGGCCTTGCTCGATTTCAAAAGTAACTTCTTGACCTTCGTCAAGAGATTTGAAACCTTCGCTTTGGATTGCTGAGAAATGTACGAATACATCGTCTCCGCCTTCGCGTTCGATAAATCCGAATCCTTTTTCTGAGTTAAACCATTTTACTTTACCTTGTTCCATGTGTGTTTCCTCCTCGCATGCACTAATGCATACATTGTGTTACTATCCTTGCTCAACACTGTTAAGTAAAAGTGTTGCCACCTACTAACTAACCGAACAAAAATAATCCTCTCTAAATATAACACGGCTTTTTCCAAATTGCAACACTTTTACCCAATAAATATTATTTATTTTCTAACAATGCTCCAATTGCTCCACTATAGCCGTGTTTTTCAAGAAAAATCGGATTTTTCTGTTTTAGGATTGTATAAGATTCCATAATTTCTTGTAGCAATTCATTTTCTTCTAAAGTAGAACCGATATATATAATGTCCTCCACATGATGTGCATCCGCTACTTGAATACAAAGTGAAGCTACTACTTCCCCAATAATTCCTTGCACACCTGCTAATAAATCCGCACTACTTCTGTCTTCACCCGACTTCAAAGCAACTCCACCAAAATTGCTTGCAGTAAGTGAGCCATTGATCGGTAATTTATTATTTTTATAAATATCACTGACTGATACATCTATGGAAGTTCTATTACCTTCTTTAGAGAGTGCGATTATCTCCTCATAGTTGGATTTCCCTGTCAAAGCCATTCCTAAGCCTAGAAGAGTTCCTCCACCTATACCGGTTCCACCGAGTCGACTATGCGTATTACCTTCCATTAGATGAATGGATGTTCCAGTTCCAATATTTGCAATGATTGCTGATTCACTTTGGATGGTTTCTTGGCGCATTTGATACATCACGCCATTCATCGTTGCATCAAATTCTACTATGTAAGGGATTTCATCTTTCGAGAGCAAATAACTTTTCAATTGCTCTGCCCGACCACCAGTGAGGCAGATAGAAGCTAACGAGTGATTCGATTCAATCCAATCCTTTACTGCTTGAAAATCGGATGAAGGAAAACTTTGTAACGACATTTTTTTCTTTTCATCCCAATAAGCTATTTTCGTTAACGTTCCACCTGCATCAATACCAATTCTAGTAGTCATTCTAATTCCCCTTTTATGTTACGACACTTACTTAATCCAAGATCCAACGATTGGATAGTTAAATGTGTCTCCTTTAACCGCTTTAATGATTCCGATAATTGGAACAACAAATGCCATTATACCAAAAATAATGACCATCGGAATACCAATTAATACAAAAATTAATAATATGGAAACAAATATAAGTGCAATCATCACTAATTGAAATAATACCGCTTGTATGGAAAGCTTTTTAATTTCTTCATCATCTACAACTAAATATAAAATAAAAGGCACTAAAAAAGGTGCAAACCAAGTACTTGCATGAAGTAAAACTTTTAATCCTGTATTTTCCATCTAAATCATACTCCTTTCTACTCTTTTATTTTTATACGATTGAAGGATATAAATAGTTTCATTCATCTATACCAAAAATAATTTCTCCGCTCACTATGGTCTTTATGACTTTCGCTGTTACAAAGGTATCTCGCGTTAATATTTGATCGACAATTGTAAAATCCGCATCAAACCCACTCCGTATTTTACCACGAACATCTTCTTTTCCAATTGCTTTTGCACTTCCAGTAGTAAATAAAGAGATTGCTTCAAAAACAGTAATAGCTTGCTCAGGTAAGTAAGAATTATTTACTGCAGCGTTCATACCTAGCAGAGGGTCCGCTAACTCTATTGGAGAATCAGAGCCCCCGGAGCATTCAAATCCAGCATGTAGTAATGATTTCCAGGCATATGCCCAAGTTAAGCGATCTTTGCCGAGTCGTTCGATAACCCACGGAAAATCTGATGGGACAAAGATTGGTTGGATATCAAGAACTAGCGGTAGTTTTTGCATTCTTTTCACTAAATCCGATCTTAGAACATTTACATGAATAAGTCGATCTTTTTTTCCGGTTGGTGCGGGATATTGCTCGATTAAATCTAAGATAATTTCTGTCGCTTTATCTCCAATGACATGGACAGCAATATTTTCGTTGTATTTGCGCACAAGCTTTACTAAATCCTTCAATTTCTCCGACTCGTGGACTGCCACCCCTTTCATATTTGGTGCGTCAGAATAGCCTTCAGACAGTAAAGCCGTATGCCCTCCTAATGAGCCATCAACAAAGATTTTCATAGCCCCAAATTCAATAAATGGAGAAGATTTCTCTCCTTGCATTTCTTCGAACGCTTCATGATGCCTTAATATGTGGACCCGAAAATTTTCGTTGATTGCTTCACGATAAGCCTGTAGTGGAACCCGATAGGCACCATAATAAGCCATGTCTTCTGTATGAACACCAGTTAAACCTTTTGATTGTAAATCCTTTACACTGGATACTATTATTTCTTTTAAATACTCAGAGCTAACAGGTGGAATATGAGCAGTAATTAATGGTTGGGCCTCATCGTAAAATAATCCATTTAGATTTCCTAGTTCATCTCTTCCAATTAGGCCACCAGGAGGATTTGGGGTATCTTTCGTAACTCCTGCTAATTCCATGGCTTTTGTATTTGCTACAAGTACATGTCTGCAAATTCTTTTCAACACAATAGGAGTTTCTTCTATAGAGACTAAGTCATGACAAGTAATCGGTCGGCCTTCTACCAATTTGTTATCATTCCATCCTTCTGTAACATACCATTTATGAGGACTTACTCGCGATGAAACTTCCTGAACAATCTTTTTAATAGAAGTAAAAGATGACAAATCTAAATAGGCTAATTTTTCTCCATGCCCAATAAGATGGATATGACTATCTACAAAGCCAGGGTACATAGCAGCACCTTTTAGCGACTGTACCTTATCAGCAAGAGGCAATAAATGCTCCTTTGTACCAATTTGAATTATCTTACCATCTTCCACTAATACTGCTTCTACCATATCTCCATCTGCATGCATCGTGAAAATAGATCCATCTGTCCAAAGTGTTTTCATTGCTTCGGCTCCTGTTCTTTTGCTATTAGGTCATCCACTAACAATTCCGCTGCTTTTCGATAGGCGTTACTCATATTTGCTAAGGATGCGATCAATAAAATATGTTTTAGATCTTCTTCTACTCCAAGCTGATCTATTTCATCCTCATGTCCCCTCATTTCTTCTAAAAAGTCCTCTGCATTTTTTTGCTGCAGTACTACCCAAGCAGAATAGAAATCTTCTAAATGAAAATCTTTCGTTGCCATCTTTTCATTTACAGGATCTAATGTTGATTTAACATCACTAATGGAAAGTGCTCCTTTTAGCTGGTAAATCAAGCTAATTAACATAATATGCTCCTTGGAATATTTTTTATTTTTAATAGGAAAAAATAATTTCCCTTTAGCATAGTTGTTTATCATCGTTTTAGTGAGAACTTTTTCATCTGTATTTCGCAGAGATTGACCAAATTTCGAATCAAATAATTGTATAACCTGATCCATATATAAATCAATGTCTGGTATTTCTTCTTTACGAATGGTAGCTTCTAGGCCTAGTCTATCGATTAGTTTTTCTGATTTACTCATATAAATTCCCCCGTTACTTCAATAAATATATCGTATCGCAAAATAGATAGTACGTAAACATTGACTATCTGTCAACATAGATATATCATTACAAGTAGTTACCAATACTACTTATCGATATGGAGGTATTCAATTGAACAATTATATGAGAGAACCATTTAACGGACTATCCCATTTATTTGGCGCAGTACTAGGAGTCATTGCATTAATAGCGATGATGATGAAGGGAGTAACATTAGGTGCTTCCACCTTAACAATTACTGCACTTATTCTATTTGGAGTTAGTATGATATTACTTTATGCTTCCTCCGCAATTTATCATATGGTCATTGCGAAAGATCATGTTATTCACATGTTAAGACGTCTGGATCATTCGATGATTTATTTGTTAATTGCAGGTACATATGCACCATTTTGCTTAATCGCATTAAAAGGAACGACAGGCTATGTCCTTTTCAGCCTAATTTCCCTAATGGCGTGTTTCGGAATTTTATTTAAAATGGTCTGGTTTAATTGTCCAAGATGGATATCAACAGTATTATACATTGGAATGGGATGGATTATTGTATTTTTGGCAGCCCCACTTGCAGAAATACTCGGAACACAGGGCTTATTCTTTCTAATACTAGGAGGAATTTTTTATACGATCGGTGGGGTTATCTACGGGCTAAAGCCAAATATTTCATTCATCCAAAAGCTAGGATTTCATGAGATTTTCCATATTTTCATTTTGCTCGGAACTATTAGTCACTTTATTTGCGTATTTGCATACGTTATATAATTTAATGTATAGCAAAACCGCTCATTCTTCTGAGCGGCTTTGCTATTTCAATAATTGATGAAATTCTTCTTTTGGAGACTCTAATCTCATCTGTTCTAGCTGAAGTTTCATTTTTTCCGTTTCAATGACGAAGTTTTCATATTTCAACTTTTCTAATTCAAGTTCATTTTCCAGAACTTTTGATTTGATTTTCGCTTTTTCTTCCAAATGAGCTAGTACTAATTTAATAATAGGAACTGAAAAAATAAGAATAACAGCAATCATACCAATCGACATAGCAATGCCCTCACTTTTTAATTACTAGAATACTTTAATTATACAGTAAATGTCATTTGAATGAAACTATTCACTTATTGCTTGTATAGTTGGTTCAACTTCTATATTTACATTACCTCGTAAAGCTTTACTTATCATGCATGTCTGCTCAGCTTTTAAAGCCAGTCTGTTAGTAATTGCCACATCTTTTTCATTTAACAGTGTAATTATAGGTCGATGAATAATTTTTTTGTATGTAAATACACCATTTGTCACATCCACAATAGCTGTTGACTCCATATCTAACTTCTCTTTTGCAATATTACTTCTTTCCATCATGGCTGCAAGCGTAATAATATAACAAGTTGCCGCTGCACCTAGTAACATTTCATCTGGGTTTGTACCTATTCCAGGACCTTCCATCTCTTTTGGTATAGAAATCTTTGTATGTAAGTTTGCTGTTTGAATTTCCCCTACATCATTTCGATTACCTGGCCAATTTGCTTTTAAGTGAAAATAATGTTCTGCCATTGTTTCATCTCCTTATTAAATTTTACTTTGTTGGATTCTCGTTTTATTTCCAGTATGATAGGTATAGGAAAGTAGGCGATTAAGTTGTTAAAAAATTACGGAAAAATTGCAGGTATTACAATTATTCTATCACTCTTTTTATTAATACTAGGTGTTAAATATGTGTTAGGCCAGGATTTAGTCGTTCAAAATTTTATTGCATTTGCAGTTATTTCAGTTCTCGTAGGCACAATAACTGGAGCACTTTTATTTTATAAACTTAAATTTGCTTATTATATTTTTACTGCTGGACTATTAATTGGTTTCATCGAACTTTTCCGATCATTTATTAGCGGTATGGATGGATGGGGAGACTTAATTGGAATTCTCTCCTTGTTTATCTTTACTGCATTTGGTTTAGTTATTGGACTTATAATAGAAGCAATTCTATATTTTATAAGAAAAAACAAGTAAAAAGAAGTTTTTCCGCCGTTTTAGCGGGAAAAACTTCTTTTCTTATTTCTTCCGAAGAAGATTCCAAATAACCACACCAATTAACAAAACTTGCGGTATAATTGTTTCCCAAGTTGGATAAAACCCAATTGAACTGATGACAGGCAGATGATCCACCCTAGTCATTGGAAGCACACTAGTTAACTGCAATGTATGCACACTTACTCCAATAATTTTAAATGCTAATATATATATTAGCACCGTTGCTACGATAAAGAATCGATGAATAGGTATTTTTCCACTTACTTTTATTAATACAATAGCAAAAACAGCTAATAGTGCTAATGCAATTAGAATTCCAATACTTAATTCAAGGGTAGACATTTTAGGTGCGATACCTGCATAGAAAATAATCGTTTCTGCTCCTTCCCTAAATACAGAGAGAAAACTGACAAAGGCCATTGATACAATACTACTAGTAGAAATAGCATGATTCATTTGGGTTTGAATATATTTATTCCATGCGTTTATGCTTGATTTATTATGTAGCCAAACACCAACACCTAACATAAGGACAGCTGCCCCTAAGCCTACATATCCTTCCATTATCTCTCTACTTGTACCGGCAGAAACCGATTGTAAAATTGTAGAAAGTATAATTGCTGCAATAGCACTTACAACTAATCCAGAAAATGCACCAACATAGATCCACTTTTTCTGATTCTCTTGGTTAGCTTTCTTTAAGAATGCGATTAAAGCAATAATAATGAGTAAAGCTTCCAAACCTTCACGGAGTAATATTAAAGCAGAATCCCAATACGTATAGTTCGAAGTCGTTTGAACTAGTTCGATATCTTTAATAAGTGAATCAATCGATTCAGTAATTCTTTGTTGATCCACTGTATCTTTTGAGAGATCACTTACAAGGAGGGGGACTTTACTTTCAATTTCCGTATAAACTGAAGCATTTTTTGTACGAATATCGCCTTCCACATTTGGCCAAATTTCAATAAATTCTACTAAACTATCGGCCGCTTTATCATAGGACTTCTCCTCAATAAAGTCTATACTTTCTTTCAATAAACCTATTAAAGTAGCTACAGAGTAATTTCCAGTTGTGCCTTGTACCACTTTCCCAGCAACAAAATCATCTATTGCATTCGTTAATGTATTGAATTGTCCTTGGAGTTGGTCCAAATCTAATTCGTCCTCCGCTAATGTAATGCGCATAAAAGCTACTTGCGTCTCTATTTTTCCGTAGCTAGCAATATCTAACTCTCTTACTGGACGTTCATTTTTTGTCCATGTAGCTACAAATTTTGTGTACTCTTGCAAAATCGCAGTCTGATTATTTGTAGCTATTACTTCCTTTAGTTTATCAATAGCTGGTTGAATTTCTGTACCGAAATTTGTTCGTTCTGCAAGTTCATCTACTGGATTTTGTTCTTTTTCAAGTGCCGCTAGACCTTTCGCAAGTTGTTGTAAATTCGCTAAACGTTCTTCTGCATTGTTAGCTTCGTATGCACGATTATAAGCATCGTTAATTTGGTTAGCAGCTTCACTATTTGGAACATTCATTTCTGTCCACTGTTTTTCAAACGATTCTAGTGCTTCCTTGGCCTTTACATCGTCTTCTTTTTTAGTTTCCATGATGGCATCACTAATCGTAATATACAATTCACTAATGGTAGTTGTAGTAGTAGCAGTAGTAGCTTGAGCAGGCAAAACACTCACTACCAATATAGTAATAACTACAATTAATGCACTAGATAATTTATGCTTTAAAAAGTGATTCACCGATAAAACTCCCCTTTTGAATACCAGGGAAGCAAGCGAAAATTGCACTGCCTCGATGGGTAATGTATTCATTTAATTTATCTATTCTACCCAAGCTGTTCTGAATATTAATGAATTGTTTTGGATGCTTTTGAAATGAAATAAATAATAGTCCAGTATCAAAAACTCCTGTTTTTGGGTCTATTCCACTCGAATAAGAATATGACCTCCTTAACATGCGATCCTTTACTTGTTTCGCTAAATGCACATGAGAAGTTATTGGCACAATAGGTTCTCCATTCGAATCTTTTCGAGTTAACTCCATATCTTCAAACTCTTCTTTTTTACCTAATGGTGCACCACTATCACGATGGCGTCCAAAAGTAGCCTCTTGTTCTCCTAATGCTGTACGATCCCAAGTTTCTAGATGCATTTGAATTCTTCTTGCTACTAAATAGGTTCCACCAGTCATCCATGGAACAGATTCTTTGGACTGAACCCAAACAACTTCATCCATTTCTTTCTCATCTTTTACATTAGGATTTCCAGAACCATCTTTAAAAGCAAATAAGTTTCTTGGTGTCTGTTTTTTATTTTTTTCTACTGGAATTGAATTAAACCCAGATTGTGTCCATTTTAACGTTACTTTTCCTGAAGCTGCTCGAATTAGATTTCGTACTGCATGAAAAGCAACTTGCGGATCGTCCGCACACGCTTGTATACACAAATCACCATTTGAAAAATTTTCATCGAGCTGGTCTTTAGGAAAATGAGGTAATACTTCTAACTCTGATGGTTTTAAGTTTGCTAAATCTAGTTTTGAATTTTTAAAAAGAGTTGGACCAACACCAAATGTGAGCGTTAAGTTTGAAGCGGAAAGACCAACTGCTTCCCCTGTGTCTTTTGTTGCTAAATAAGAATTGTTAGTTGGCTCTGCAATTTCTTCTCCATTCATCATTCGAACAGCTAATGGTGTCCACATTTCGAATAATTCTTTCAGCTCTTCTTTGGATGTCACAATGACATTTAAAGAGGCAAAATAAATATGTTTTTGTACGTTTGTAATAACGCCAGACTGATGATTCCCGTAAAAAAGTTCTTTATCAGTAGCAGTTAGATCGTCTTCCACTACAGAGTAACCTAAAGAATTCGCTACGGTACTTAAACCCGTTGCACCGATTAGAACACCAGCAGTCCCAGCTCCGGTTAACTTAAGCATTTGTCTTCGATTCATTTTCTGTTTGAACAGACCGTCTTTTTGCATTTTGTCCATCTATCTCACTCCATAATGATCCCCATTTGACTTAACGGTTCTCCTAATTGATTAACAGCTTCTGCAAGAACTTTTGTATCTTCATTCGTTAACTCTTCATAAGAAACAAAAACACCATTGCCATCTTCATATTTTGCTAATAAAGCATTGATATTTTTAAATTTCTCCTCTAATTCACTCACTAAGTTTGCATCTTTTTCTTTAATTTTCTCTTCTAAAATTGTAAATATTTTTTCGGCACCTTCGATGTTTGCTTTAAAGTCGTATAAGTCTGTATGTGAATATATTTCTTCTTCGCCTGTAATTTTGGAAGTAGATACTTCATTTAATAAATCTACTGCACCAGTAATCATTAAATCAGGTGTAACATCTACTGTTTCTACACGTGCACGAAGCTCTTTTGCATCCTTTAATAATTGATCTGCAGTGCCCTCATAGCCTGTAGTAGTGTTTTCTACCCAAAGCCCGTATTCGATCTTATGATAACCCGACCACTCTTTTTCCGTTTTTCCTTCATCTTCTAAATCCGCAAGTCTAGCATCAATTCGTGGATCTAAATCTCCGAAACTTTCCGCAATTGGTTCTGAACGTTCAAAATACATACGTGCATTTGGATAAATTTCTTTCGCTTTATCGATGTCTCCGGCTTTTACAGCTTCAACAAACTTTTCTGTTTCAGTTACAAATAAATCCATCTGTTCAAGGGCAAATGATTTATAATTTTCCAATTCTTTATTTAAGTCCACCGATTGTACAGTTGAATCCTTATCATCTGTAGCCTGTTCATTTGAATTACCACAACCTGTTATTAAAATACTAGTTATTAATAATGAAGAAATTAACACTGATTTTTTCATATTCATCCTTCTTCCTTTTATACTTTCCTTTAATAATGATAATCATTTTCATTTAAATGTCAATCAACTTTTTTTAAAAATAAAAATGGCTTTAGCTAGGATGCTAAAACCATTGTAAAATCTATACTATTTATGTAGCAATAACTGTTTTATTTCTTCCTTGTGATTTCGCCAAATATAAAGCCTCATCAACTCGTTGCATTAAATCACTTAAACTTTCTTTCGTTATTTTGTGTTCAGCCACACCAGAAGAAATGGTTATTTTCTTTTTAGTAGGTGGAATGCTAGTTTCTATTTCTATTCTTAGTTTCTCTGCAAGCATATATGTATCCTGTAGAAGCGTGCCTGGAAGAATAATAATAAATTCTTCTCCTCCAAGTCTTATACATACATCCTTTTTAGTAGAAGTAGACTGCATTTTGTTTGCTAAAAACTTTAATACTTCATCCCCTGCATTATGCCCAAATTCATCATTAACTCTTTTAAAATGATCGATATCAATCATAATTACGGAAAACAATTGATGATGTTCCAATAAATCTGCAAAAAGTAATTCAGAATATCTTCTATTTTTCAAACCTGTTAGTGGATCCGTTAACGATTGATGTTTAAAATCTGCAACTGTTTCTTCCTGCTTTTTATGATAATTCTCAATTGTTTCTGTAAGTTGTTTTGCTTCAAAATACCAAGTCGATAGTTTTAGCTTTTCTAGATTCGTATCTTCATTTTGAGAATCCAATGTAAATAACGCTAACTTTTTCAAAGGAGAGGCTAATCGCTCAGATAGTAAAAATGCTAATACGAAGAATAAGCATACAAACGGTAAGGAATAAAAAAACATTTTAAACATAATCCCATTTAAAGGATTGAGACTGCTTTCATACGGGGTCTGGGATACAACGCCCCACTCACTAGCAGGTATATATGTAAACCCTGCAAGAAATTGCTCACCTTGTGTATTAAATACCTCAATTGAACCACTTTCTTTTTTCATTAAACTTTGAACAACCATATTTTTTTGAACGCTTTCTCCAATTCTATCTTTTTCTGGATGATAAATTAAAGTACCTTCTTTATCGACAACAAATACATAAGAACCATCTTCACTGAAATGCTCTGCTAAAATATTTTGAATGAAGTTGTCTTCCTGCAAATAAATTGTCCCATTTAACATTCCAAGATAATTATTAGCATCATCAAAAAGAGGTGTGGAGATTAGAATTACTAAGCGACCTGTAACAGCTTTATATGGTGTAGTAATAATACTTTCTTTTTTCAAAAGGGCCTCTTGAACTCCAGCAGAATCGATTTTATTACCGGCAATCCCTATATTAGGAGAAGTCGCTATAGCTACCCCATTATTTCCAATAACAGAAAGGGAGTTGAAGTTTTTTCCACTTATTAATAATTGATCTAATATGTTGGTAAGCTCTTTTGGGTCATCCATATGTTTAATCACATCTGGTTTTCTTGCTTCTAAATTTGCTTGCATGGATTCAAACACTTCTTCAGACATCTGCGCAAGCTTTAAAGAATATACTTCATTTTGCTTTAATGAATTTTCTATTAAACTTTTTTTCGTAACAATATAGCTTGAAAATAAAGAACTACTGAGAATTGCAATCATTGAAAAAGTAATAAGAGTCAGTATCCAAAATCTGAGTGTTTTCTTCATTGTACCTCCAAAAAAAACGCATATTAGTCTATAATAACACAAAATATGTCAATAGAACTATAGAAAAATGGAATTTATTCTTTATAAAACCTATCATTACAATTTAGAAAAGAGCATTCGTTCCCTATAAGTGCAAAAACTGTTTTGTATCGTTTTAGGAGGTCTTTGGACAGACTTATTGCTATATCATTACCGATTAATTTTTAAGAGAGGCTGATCGTGACTGATGTCACGACCAGCCTCTCTTTTCTCGGTAATCTTATGGCGTTTGTCTGTCCGTCGCCCTCCTTCAACAAGACGAATAAGGTTAAGATCTTTTTGGATAATGAGTGAATAGATGCTTTCCAACTCATAAAGCTTCTGAGGAGGACAGTCTATGTTCGCGACTTCATGATGCTCCTGCGCAAAGCTCGTCGCAAAATACAAGAACATTTCGCAACGACTGTCTGACCCGCATCGTGCGGGACTCCGTAGATGCAATTTCGGTTGCTCTAGTATTCCTCTATGTAATAGATGCTAACTATTTTTTGCCATATACTCTTTTACCAGTAGAAGAAAATTATCAGAAATGCTCTTCTTAAAGATTCTTGCTAGCTACCAGGTACATCTCCTCTACCTTACCTTGTATACAATCCACTGCATTATACTATCGTTCAAAGTACCAGTGACTTTATGCACTCAAAAACTATATACTTCCTATCTTTTAGTTATCCTTTCTTTTATGATTGATTTGAAAACATTTACTTGATTGTAGTGGAAGACGGCTACTCCAGCGGAGGCCAACAGGATGTTGGTCACGAAGGCGTTGCCACATGAGGTGGCGCTCTTAGCCTTCGTTCCTTTTTAAACACTCTATGGGAATATCACATTTCTCACTTTTTAGGTGATGGCTCATCGCTCACCCCGCGGAAAGCGTCCGCCTGGAACGGAAAATTATATACTTTCTTATTCTTTTAGAAAAGCGCATTCGCGCCTTATAGTTGCAATAACTATTTTAAGACGTTCCCGGATTGATTTTGGAATGGACTTTCGCTACATCATTACCGCGCGATTCTCCTCCCCTTTTTCGGTAATCCTGTGGCTATCGTCCTTCCGTCGCCCTCCTGTAACTTTAGGTAACAGGATAGTGCTGTTTTGGATAATGTGAGAATAGATACTCTCTTATTCATGTTGAAGGCTCCCGAAGTTGATTTCCGGGAGCTTTATTAACTCTCTATAAATGAATATTGTCTATTTTTCGATCACTTGCTCTGTTTGCAAGTGTAAGAAATCATTAAAAAAAGCTTTCATTAAGTTATTACAACTTAATGAAAGCTTTTGAACTTAATGTCCACCTAAGTATGCTTGCCTTACTTCCTCACTACTTTGTAATTCCTTAGCGGAACCAGAAAGTACAACTCTACCTGTTTCAATTACATATCCCCGATTTGCCACAGAAAGTGCCATATTTGCATTTTGTTCCACTAATAAGACTGTTGTGCCCTCTCGGTTAATATCTTCAATTACTTGAAAAATAGTTTTAACCATTAATGGAGCAAGACCCATGGATGGCTCATCTAATAATACTAGTTTGGGCTTCGCCATAATGGCACGACCCATTGCTAGCATTTGCTGCTCACCACCAGAAAGTGTTCCTGAATGTTGTTTTTTACGCTCTAAAAGTCTTGGGAAAATATCATATACCTTTTGCATATCGGTATGAATCCCAGCTTTATCTTTACGTAAAAATGCTCCTAATTCTAGGTTTTCTTCCACAGTAAGATTTGCGAAAACACGACGTCCTTCTGGAACATGTGAAATTCCTGCTTTTACAATTGACTGAGCTTGTTTACCAGAAATAGACTTATCGAGAAATTCGATTTTCCCATTTTTGGGCTTTAGTAATCCGGATAAAGTTTTAAGTAATGTGCTTTTGCCAGCACCATTTGCACCAATTAATGTTACAATTTCTCCTTGATTTACTTCAATGGAAACATCTCGTAACGCCTGAATATTTCCATAATATACATCTATATTTTCTACTTTAAGCATTGTCATCGTGAACTTCCTCCCCTAAATAAGCCTCAATAACCTTAGGATGGTTACGGATCTCTTCTGGTGATCCTTCCGCAAGAAGTTGACCATGGTCAAGCACATAAATTCTTTCACAAACACCCATTACTAAGTTCATATCATGTTCAATAAGTAAAATAGTCAGATCAAACTTTTCACGAATAAATGCGATTAAATCCATCAATTCCTTTGTTTCTTGTGGGTTCATACCTGCCGCCGGCTCATCTAATAAAAGAAGTTTTGGCCCAGCAGCTAGTGCACGAGCAATTTCTAGTCTACGTTGCTGACCGTAGGGTAAATTTTTTGCTAGTTCATCTTTATACCTGTCTAATTTAAAGATTTTCAGAAACTCAATGGACTTTTCCTCCATTTCCTGTTCACCTTTAAAGTGAGAAGGAAGACGTATAACAGAACTCAAGATGGAGTGTTTTGCAAGTGAATGATACGCAACTTTTACATTATCTAAAACCGTAAGTTCATTAAACAAACGTATATTTTGAAAGGTCCTACTAATTCCTAATCTTGTTACTTTGAACGGAGGTAAACCATTAATTCGTTTTCCATCAAACAGAATATCTCCTTCTGTCGGTAGATAAACACCAGTCAATAAGTTAAAACTAGTAGTTTTCCCTGCACCATTTGGTCCGATTAACCCAACTAACTCTCCTTGATTTAAAACAATATTTAGATCCTGGACAGCTTTTAAACCACCAAAACGAATGCCTGCATTTTTAACTTCTAACAACGCTTTACTTTCCATGTTGACCGCCCCCTTTTGGCGTTCTCCAAAGTTTGAAATAATCCGTAATTTCCATCGTCCCCATTAGTCCTTTTGGACGATAAAGCATAACAAGTATTAAGACAAGACTATAAATAATCATTCGTGTTTCAGGATATTCTTGAAGATACGTCGAAACAACAGTGAGTAATATTGCAGAAAGGACAGCACCCGATAAACTTCCAAGTCCTCCAAGTACAACGAAAATTAATATATCAAATGATTTTAAAAAACCAAATTGACTTGGTTGAATGATATAAAAGTTATGTGCATATAATGCCCCGGCGACTCCTGCAAAGAAGGAACCAATGGCAAATGCAACTACTTTATAGTAGGTTGTGTTAATTCCCATTGCATCGGAAGCAATTTCATTTTCACGGACAGAAATCGCTGCAATTCCATGTCTTGAATTAGTAAAGTTTACTATTACCAAAATAGTAATAACCAAGCAGATAAATACATAAGTCCATGTAGTTAAATGCGACACCTGCATCCCAGCGGCTCCACCAACATAGTCAATATTTAAGAATACAATTCGAATAATCTCTGCAAAACCGAGAGTCGCAATTGCCAAATAATCTCCTTTTAATCTTAAACTTGGAATACCGACAATTAGACCAGCTAATGCAGCCACAATACCTCCAACGATTATAGCTACAACAAAGGGAAGATCTAGCCTCATTGTAACGATTGCCGAAATATATGCACCTACAGCTAAAAATCCTGCATGCCCTATGGAGAATTGTCCCGTAATACCAATAACTAAATGTAGGCTTACTGCTAAAATTATGTTAATGGAAATAACTATTAGCGTATTTGAGTAAAATTGATTCAACGTTCCATTAAATATAAGGAATTGAACAATTACATAAACTAAAACAGCTACGGCTATAAATGACCAAAATTGTTTTGATTTTTTCATAATTAAACCACCTACACTTTCTCTCGTGTATTTTTTCCAAAGATTCCTGATGGTCTAAAAATCAGAATTAATATTAAAATGACGAATGCCGCAGCGTCTCTCCATAAAGAGAAACCTAACGCACTAACAATCGTTTCAACAACTCCGAGTACCAATCCACCTATCATTGCTCCAGGTATTATTCCAATACCTCCAAGTACTGCAGCTACAAATGCCTTCACTCCAGGAATAACACCCATTAAAGGATCAATCTTTGTATAATACACTCCAAAAATAACACCTGCCGCACCCGCTAAAGCAGAACCAATAGCAAATGTTGCAGAAATCGTATTATCTACATTAATGCCCATTAGTTTTGCTGCTTCTGTATCATGTGAAACAGCTCTCATTGCTTTACCCGTTTTTGTTTTATGTACAATAAATTGGAGAAGGATCATTAATACTACAGAAACGGAAAGAATTAGTATCGATTGAATACTAATTTGAGCACCCAAAAATTCAAATGAACGATTTGAAAATACATCTGGATACGCCTCTGGTTGAGCCCCTCTAATATAAATAACGCCATATTCAATTAATAAAGATACCCCAATTGCCGTTATAAGTGCTGCAATTCTAGTTGCATTGCGCAAACGTTTATACGCAATTCGTTCAATAATAACGCCAAATAGAGCACATGCTGCCATCGAAATGATGAGCGCAGGGAAAAACCCTAATCCAAAAACTGTAATCGAATAAAAGCCAATAAAAGAACCAACCATGAACACGTCTCCGTGAGCAAAGTTAATTAATTTAATAATTCCATACACCATCGTGTAACCAAGCGCAATTAATGCATATATACTTCCGAGTGAAATACCATTAATCAACTGTTGAATCCATTCCATTAAATTTCACTCCTTTTGTTCAATATTCCAACTAGTATAAAAATAGAAAAGGAGGGACATAATCCCTCCAATATATTACAAGTTAATCTTAAGGATTAACTTTCGTGTTAAATACTTGTGCTCCATCTACGAATTCAATAATCGTAGCAGATTTAATTGGATGATGATTTTCATCAACAGAATACAATCCTGTAACTAGTTCTAATTTATCAGTAGCTTCTAGTGCTTCTTTAATCTTTGTTCCATCAGTTGAACCAGCACGCTCGATTGCATCTTTTAATAGATAAACTGTATCGTATCCAAGCGCATTAAATGAGTTAGGTGCTTTTCCATATTTTTCAGTAAACTTGTCTGCAAATTCTTTAGCTTTTCCTTCTGGATCCTCTGATGAATAAGCAGCAATAAGATACGTATTGTTTAATGCATCTGCACCCGCTAAGTCAACGATTGTAGGAGAATCCCAACCGTCCGCACCCATTAATGGAACTGTAATCCCTAATTCACGGGCTTGTTTAACGATTAAACCAACTTCTTCGTAATAGCCTGGAATAAAGATGAAGTCTGGATTAGATGCTTTAATACGTGTAAGCGTCGAACGGAAATCAGTATCTTTTGCCACATAAGATTCTTCAGCAACAATTGTGCCTCCTGCAGCTTCAAAATCTTTAATGAAAGACTCAGCAAGACCCTTCGCATAATCACTTGCATTATCCGCATAGACTGCAACATTTTTTACTTTTAATTCGTTAGCAGCAAAGTTAGCAGCTACTGTACCTTGGAAAGGATCGATGAATGCCGTACGGAATGTGAATGGATTTACTTCACCTTTTTCTGATACTGTAACAGTCGTACTTGTACCTGAAGGTGAAATCATTGGTGTTTTTGTGTCAGTAGCAATTTGCACTTGAGCCACTGAGTTACCGCTTGTTGCTGCTCCAATTATCGCAACTACTTTGTCTTGATTAGTTAATTTAATCGCTGCACTAGTTGCTTCCGCTGCATCGGATTTATTATCTACTTTAATGAGTTCGATTTGTTTTCCATCAATTCCACCATCTTTATTGATTTCTTCAACAGCTAAGTCGATTGCATCTGCTTCGGATGAACCATATGATGCTACTGCTCCAGATAGTTCTAAGTTAACACCAATTTTAATTGTGTCTCCTCCTTCAGAACTACCCCCCTCTTCTCCAGTGCCACATCCTGCAAGTACTCCCACTAATAAGGAAGAAGCAAGAAATAGTGATGCAAATCTTGATTTTTTCATCTTTTAAACCCCCATTTTTAGTTTGATAATTCTGAAAATATAAGTTATACTACTTCTTTTTTATTTCTCAGCAGTAGTACTTCAGAATCTATCAAGTTGTGTTAACAATCTCATTGTAAAACAAAGTTCATATTCAGTCTATATAAATTTTTAGATTAATTAAGATATTTAGAATATTACTTCAATATAAGGTTTATTTAATATAGTAAAATTCTCATATGACAGTAGAATCTGTTAGCATTTACTACTCCTGAAAATTGCATGATATCATTTTGAAATTCTACTAATATAAAAAAATATTAATTGGAAAATTAGAAAAATGATTACTTTTTAATTTTTGTTCGTTATACTTATCAATAGTTCGACATCCGTAATAATAAGGAGAGATGAATATGGTTCAAAGTATGCCAAATCGTTCAGAAATTAATGTAGAAGAAACGTGGAATTTAAAGGATTTATTTGCAACAGAAGAAGATTTTACGGGCGCTTTAACAGTAATAGAAAAAGAGGTTCAAGCATTTGTAAGCCGTTTTAAAGGCACAATCGATACTCCCGCTACTGTTGTGGAAGCATTAAAAGCATTCACATCCATTTATGAGAAAATTGTTCCAGCAGGTGCTTATGCTAGCCTTTCCCTTAGCACTGATCAAACAAATACCGATGCACAAATGAGAGCAAGTAAATTTGGTTCACTTTCCGCAAAAATTGGTAGCGAATTATCATTTTTAAATAGTTCCTTAGTAGAACTTCCGGATGAAACGATCCAAGAAGCAATTGCTCTCTCCCCTACATTTCAGCATTACTTAGAAAAACTGCTGCAAAAGAAAAAATACCAACTACATCCAGAAGTAGAAAAGACATTAGCAGCTTATTCCGCTTCCTTTAGTGCACCTTATAAACTATATGATACGACCAAAATGTTAGACATTTCGTTCGATAATTTTGAAGTAAACGGAGAAACCTATCCACTAAGTTATGTTTCGTTCGAAAATGACTGGGAAGCGGAATCCGATCCTGCTATTAGAAGAGCTGCATTCGATTCTTTCTCCGCAAAACTAAAAGAATATCAACATACGACAGCAAAAACGTATGATATGCATCTTCAAATGGAGAAAACAACAGCTGATATTCGTGGATACGAAACCATCTTTGATTATTTATTATTTAACCAAGAAGTAGACCGATCATTATATAATCGACAAATTGATTTGATCACGAAAGAACTTGCACCACATATGCGCAAATATGCGAAGCTGCTTCAACAAGTGCATGGTCTAGACAAAATGACGTTTGCTGATTTGAAAATCTCATTGGATCCAACGTATGAGCCGAAAATTTCTGTCGAAGAGTCTAAAAAATATATTGATGATGCTTTATCTGTAATGGGTGAGGAGTACATCGAGATGGTAGATCGTGCTTACAAAGAGCGTTGGATTGACTTTGCACAAAACAAAGGTAAATCGACTGGCGCATTTTGTTCCAGTCCTTATGGAAACCATCCATACATCCTAATTTCCTGGTCAAGCCGTATGAATGAGGTATTTGTGCTGGCTCACGAGCTTGGACATGCAGGTCATTTCTATTATGCAAATAAAGAACAAAATATATTTAATGCACGCCCTTCTCTATACTTTATTGAAGCTCCTTCTACGATGAATGAAATGCTTGTTGCGAATCATCTCTTGGAAAATTCGAATGATCCTAAATTTAAACGTTGGGTTATCTCTTCCATTGTTGCGCGTACGTATTATCATAATTTCGTCACTCATTTATTAGAAGCTGCCTATCAACGTAAAGTATATGACCGTGTGGATCAAGGGTTAAATGTCAATGCTCAAATTCTAAATGAATTCAAACGAAGCGTGCTAGAAGAGTTTTGGGGAGATGCAGTGGAAATAACAGACGGAGCTGAGCTAACATGGATGCGTCAACCGCATTATTATATGGGATTATATCCATATACGTATAGCGCCGGGTTAACCATCTCCACACAAGTTTCAAAGCGTATTCTAGCAGAAGGACAAACAGCTGTAGATGAGTGGACAAATGTGTTAAAAGCTGGTGGGACAAAATCGCCTGTAGAACTCGCTCAAATGGCAGGAGTTGATATAACAACCGACGAACCATTGCGCGATACAATCGCTTATATTGGATCATTAATTGATGAGTTAATTACACTTACAGATGAAATTAATCAAAACTAAAAGCGGCTGTCCAATAAGCCCATAAATTGAAGCAGGTGTAGAAAAACGAGTCTTTTTCTACACCTGTTTTTTTGTATACTTTTTATTAAACTACTATTTTTTGTAGGGAATTGATTGTAGTGGATGACGGCGACTCCAGCGGGAATAGCGTGAGCTGAAGGCCCCGCAGGAGCGAAAGCGACGAGGAGACTGAAGCCATGCCCGCGGAAAGCGTCCGTCTGGAACGGAAATCAATACATTAGAAAAGGGACCATCTCTCAGTCAATGTATGACTTTAGAGACAGCCCCTTTTTATTGAATTAGCTTTTCTTTGTTACAACTGTTCGTTTTACAAAGAGAGATAATATCAAGGCAACAACAGTTACAACTGTTGCAATAAAGAATGTGTAGTTAATTCCTTCTAACATTGCTTGCATACCAATTTGTGCTTGAAATTGTGCAAAAGCATCTGAAGCAGTCGGAACATTTCCTGCAGCTGCGGCATCTGCTGCAAGTACTTTAGCTGTTGATTCCATTTTTGAATTCATAATCGTAATAAATATAGCAGACCCAATTGCACCAGACACTTGTTGTAACGTACTATTCGTCGCAGTACCATGAGGATTTAAATTCATAGGTAACTGATTTAACCCATTTGTCATAATCGGCATCATTACCATGGACATACCGAACATACGAATCGTATAAACTGCCATGATATAGTAGTAATCTGAATCCATTCCTAAATTACTCATCAAATACGTTCCAATTGAAGTAATTATAAGACCTATAACTGCTAATATTCGCGCACCAAATTTATCAAATAGCTTCCCTGTAATTGGAGACATAAGTGCCATCGCTAAAGCACCTGGCAACATTAACAAACCTGAATGTAATGGTGAAATCCCTCGAATTGTCTGTACATATAGAGGTGTTAAAATCATCCCAGAGAACATTGCTGCCGATACAAAGATTGAAATAACAGACGATAGCGCAAACATTGGATATTTATAAATACGTACATCTAACATTGGTTCTTCTAATTTTAATTGTCTCAAAACAAACCAGATTAACGAAAGAACACCAATAATTATTGTTCCATAAACAATCGGTGCATCCCACCCTTTATCTGATGCTGAACTAAATCCATACAGTAGAGCACCAAAACCTATACTTGATAGTACAAGTGAAAACACATCTAATTTTACTTTACTGTTTGAAGTAATATTGCGGAATTTAAAGATCGCTAATAATAAAACGATGATTGCTAATGGGAGAACAAATTCAAATAAAGCTCTCCAATCATAATGCTCTATGATGAATCCAGATAATGTTGGTCCAATTGCTGGTGCCGAAATCATTACAAGTCCAAACATACCCATAGCTGCCCCGCGGCGCTCAATAGGAAATGCTGTTAACATCACATTCATTAGTAAAGGCATTAACATTGCTGATCCAGCTGCTTGAATCATTCGAGCCAAAATCAATACCCAAAACTCTGGTGCAATTACTGCTAAAAGTGTACCTAGAGTGAATAAAACCATCGCTGTAATAAATAATTTTCTATTCGTAAATCTTTGTACGAAAAACGCACTAGCTGGTATCAAGATACCATTTACTAACATGTACCCTGTCGTTAACCATTGAACCATGGATGGTTTTACATTAAATTCAACCATAATTGTTGGTAACGCCACATTTAATAATGTGTTATTTAAAAAGGCGATGAATGCCCCTACAAATAAGATAGCAATCATTGCATATGGCGGTTTTTTTTGTATTTCGTTCATTCTTATGTTCCTCCCATTTAAACTATCAGTATATATTTTGTACATCGAGTATACCACTTTGAACATTTTATACGCATAGTCCAAAAAATGCAATCATGAAAAGCGCTTACATTAATAAATATTTGATATTAGTGCTATTAGAAGTTAAAATAAGAATTATACTAAAGGTCTAAAGGTGAGAAAATGGTGAATAATAGAAAACGAAACGTACTATTAACTGCACAACGTCTCTTTACCGAAAAAGGATATGCAGCAACATCGGTCCAAGATATTATTGATGAAAGTAAAATTTCTAAAGGAACTTTTTATAACTATTTTTCATCTAAAAATGAATGTATTATAGCTATTATTGAAAATGCAGAAGAAGAAACTGCCTTAAAAAGAAGAGAAATGCTTGTTCAACAAGAAATTAAGAATAAGGATATCCTAATTAAACAGTTATCAGTTAAAATGGAATTTTATCGTGAACGTAATTTGATACCTATTTTTGTAGCTATATTTCATTCTCAGGATTCTGATCTTAGAGAGGTTATAAAAAGAAATCATTATGAAGAAGTTAAATGGCTAGCTACCCGATTAGTAGATGTGTTTGGAGAAGAAACCAAAAAAATTTCTGTCGATTGTGCCGTCCTAATGCTAGGCATGATTCAACAAGTACAGCATCCATGGACTGTAAAATCAAGACAAATTTCTGTTTACGAATTAGTTACATATGTGTTGAAACGTGTGGAATCCATCATCTATGATATGGTGAAATCACAAGATTTACTTATTGATTCTTATACATTTAACCACTATTATGACGATGTTCAGGTGACAAAAGGCGAGGTAATTTTACAACTTAATGCTTTTTATAAAACGCATAAAATAGATTTAAAAGTGAAAGAGCAACAATTAATTGAATTTCTATTAGAGGAACTAAATTCTACAAATCCACGAAAGTTTTTATTGGAAACAGTTATCTCTTCCTTTTCCAATTCATTTGACCAGAATACGCTCGATCAACAAGCAAAAGAAATTTCTTCAAATTTATGGAAAATTATTGATTCCATCGGGTAAAGGACGGAATAAAATGTCGAATCCAGTAATTCAACGATATGAGGAAGACGAACAAGTAATGATTCAACTTTATGTACAATGGTGTGTAAATCATGAAATGGATGCGAAAGTATTATACGAGCATGCTTATCCTGCTCAAATAGAAAACGTCGCTCTTTTGAAGGCATTGGGTGAAGTCGAAAAAGATTCCTTACATGTAGACACTGAAACCGTTCTTCAAGTTCTCCAACTTTTTGGAAATGATGACTTAGCTTTTGTCGTTTCAGAGGCTGCACTTCATATGAAATAAGTGAAGACAAGACTATCTATTACGTCGGTCAAAGCCGGCACAAATAGATAGTCTTTTGATTTGTCTTTTGATTTGTCTTTTGATTATTCATTCTTCTGCTTTAATGCTTTCTCTAACAATACTTGCTGACTATCAATTCTCTTCTCTTCTGTTTCTAAATAATGATATTTGCCATTTGCATCCTGCACTCTTGCTTTTGCAGTATCCTGAAGCTCAATATCAAAGATATTCATTACTCTTCTTTGGATTCGAAGGGATAATACAGGGAACAATATTTCTACACGTTTGACCATATTTCTAGTCATCATATCAGCCGAAGATAAATAGGTCTTTGAAGCACCATTTCGATGAAACCAATATATTCTAGAATGCTCCAAAAATCTTCCTACAATACTCCGAACCGAAATGTTTTCACTCACATTAGGAATTTGTGGACGTAAGCAGCATATTCCCCTGACAATCAAGTCAATCCTCACTCCAACAGCAGAAGCTTCATACAGTTTTAAGATTAAATCCTTATCTGTTAAAGAGTTCATTTTCAGCTTAATATGTCCGTTTTGAAAAGCTTTATGAAATTCCATTTCTTCATCAATTAAAGTAAGAAATTTATCCCTAATATCATATGGGGCAACGACTAATTTATCATAATTAGGTTTATCCGTGTAGCCACTTAAGTAATTAAAAAATTGTGTCGCATCCGAGCCGATTTTTTTATCTGTTGTAATAATACTCATATCTGTATACATACGAGCAGTCTGGTCATTGTAATTTCCTGTTCCTAGGTGAACAAATTGTTCTATACAATTATGGCGTCTTCGAACAACTAACGTGATTTTAGAATGCGTTTTTAGATTATGCATTCCATAAATTACAAGGCATCCAGCTTTTTCTAACTCTCTAGCCCAATGCACATTATTCTCTTCATCAAATCGTGCTTTTAACTCAACTAATACAGTAACTTGCTTTCCATTTTCAGCAGCTCTTTTCAATGCCAAAATGATGGGTGAGTTTCCACTAACGCGATACAATGTTTGCTTGATTGCTAATACAGTTGGATCAACTGCTGCCTTCTCTATAAAATCAATAATCGGTTGAAATGATTCGTATGGATGGTGGAAAAACAAATCTTGCTTTAACGCTTTTGCGTAAATTTCCTCGTCACTTGCTAAATCTAACGGTGGTTGGGGAATAAAAGGTTCATAAAATAATCTTGTAAATCTTCCTTCAAGTGTTTTAATAAAAGAAAATAAAAATGTAACATCTAGTGGTCCTTCTACTTTATATACATCATCTGAACAAATTTCTAATTCATCTAACAAATAATGTAATAAATTATGCTTTATCTCGGTTGATTTTACCTCTAATCTACTAACTGCGCCCCATTTACGTTTCTTTAATTCTTTTTCTATTTCTATTAGTAAGTCACGTGCTCCTTCCTCATGAATGGTTAAATCCGCATTTCGTGTGATTCTAAAAGGATTTGCATGCTTGACTTGGTAACCATGAAATAGCTTAGAGACGTTTTCAATTATGATATCCTCTAACAGTACTGCGGCATATGAACCATCTGTTGTAGAAACTTGAATAAACCTCTTTAAAACGGATGGTACTTGCACAATAGCAATTTTTGATAGTTCAGTTCCATCATTTAATTCATCTTCAATCTTAACTAATAGATTAATCGTTTTACTTAATAAAATAGGAAATGGACGATACGCATCTACAGCAATTGGTGTTAAAACAGGGAAAATTTCTTCTTCAAATATCTTATGTAATTCTTTCTTTTGTGCACTTGTTAAGTGTGCATATTTAAGTAATGAAATTCCTTGCTTAGGAAGTTGGATTTCAATTAATTCTTTGTATATGTTCATTTGTCTATTGACGAGCTCTTTTGTAATCGTTGAAATTTGCTCCAATTGTTCTTTAGGTGTAAATCCAGCTTTGTTTTCTGGCTTATTAAAGCCAACATTCACTTGATCTTGAAGACCGGCAACACGCACCATAAAAAACTCATCTAAGTTGGAACTAAATATGGCTAAAAATTTTAATCGTTCAAGCAAAGGGTTTGTTTCATCCTCTGCTTCTTCCAGCACACGCTCATTAAATGCTAACCAACTAATTTCTCTATTATTGTAGTTAGCATAATCATTTATAACATTTTTTTCTAAAACAACTTCATTCATATCATGTTCTCCCCTGTTTCCATAAATACAAGCCTGACTTTCGTGCTAACAATTTTTTCAATATGCTTTTTAAGTTTCTCTGCTTGATATTTCTCAAGCATGCTACTGCCAACTACAGTAAATGTTAGGGTGATAATATCCGTTGTCCTCGTAATCGTGACATGTTTTATATTAGATCTCCCTAACACATCTATGCCTTTTGTAAACCTTAATAATGCCCCGATATCACGTAGTTGCTTTATCTCTTGATCGTTTAACAAATTTTGATAGGGATTCACATATTGTTTGAATGTATCTTTATTTTTGTAAGATGCTAGTAAAGCTAATTTCAAGCGTTCTTTATTAGAAATGCCATCAATTGATAAATTTGTAAGCAAATAAAATGTATGTTGACTAGCTGCTTCTTGATCAATTTGTTCGCCAATATGGAAAAGTTCATACGCAAAGCGCACTAATTCACGATGCTCCAATCGATCTATATACTTCCATCTACTAAATGTCAGATACATTTCATTGAAAATGTTATATAAATGAAGTGCAACCTCTTTTTTGACATTAAATTTCCCTAAAATATGACGGATAGCATTTTCAGTTACTTCGTTCACATTAAAATCTCCAGGGTAATTTTCTATTAATTGAGAAAGTATTATTCCTTCTCGCAATCCTTTTTTACTGTATATAAAGGAAGGAGCTTCCACTACCTCCATAAATATTCGGAAGGTTTCCAGTGCTGGTACAATGATGTCTGCACGATCACTTGATAATCCATCTATTTTTTTTAGTCCATCCAACGAACATTGTGTAAACTGGTAACTGATTTCTTGCAAATCCTCTGATTTTAACTCATATTGATGAACCCCATTTAATGGGAATACTTTTCTTTGCTGATCTACTTGTGCAATATTGCGCGCACTACCACCAATAGCGATGATAGGTACTTTTAAATTCCTTATCCAATCCAATGTCAAAAATTGCTCTTTTACATATTCGATTAATTCCTTATTATCATGGTCTAACATAGTAGTGTCATACATAAATTTTGCTTTAAGCGATACTGCGCCAAATGGAAAGCTAAATGAATATTTTAGTTTTTTATTTTCAAAGTAAGTTACTTCCGTGCTACCTCCACCCATATCGATCGTTACCGCTTTAGGAATATTCGTTGAGTGTACAACTGCTATATATCCAAAAAATGCTTCTTGGTTAGCAGATAAAATGTTGATCGTAAAGCCTATACGATCTTTTACTAATGCTAAAATTTCGTCCCTATTTTTTGCTTGTCGAATGGCTGCTGTTGCCGCAACAAAAACATCCGTCACATGTATATCTTCTAATATTTCTTTAAACTTTGTTAGTGTTTCCACCAACAAATGAATACCTCTTTCATTTAATAGACCGTTTTTGTCAATATACAAACTTAACCTCGCTACAGTTTTAAAATTATGAAGCTCTTTTAAACCTTGCATGGAATTGTAACTATATATTACTAAACGAATTGAGTTAGATCCTATGTCAATAACTGCTTTATTAGTTTTAGATGTGTCCATTATTGTTTACTCCTCTATTAAATAAGTTTACTATCGTTAGTCTTATTTCTTTGTTAAATTTATGTAAATTTTAATAATTGAAAATTCCAATAATATTTATTTAAGTATAATACAAAGCGAATGTAAAATTGATGCAAAATTTCTATTTTCTTCACTTTACATGATTAGAATCATGTACAATATGAGGTAAGCTGAAAGGGGGATATTAGATAGATGAAAAAGTTTACAAAACAAGAAAACAGCTGGGCATTATATGATTGGGCTAGCTCTGCGTACACCTTGACCATTACAACTGCAGTCTTTCCTTTATTTTATAAAGCATCTGCAACTGATGCTGGTGTCAGTGGTGCTAATTCAACTGCTTATTTAGGATATACAATTGCCATATTTACATTCATATTAGCGTTATTAGGGCCCATTTTAGGAACTATTGCAGATTATCGAGGTATGAAGAAAAAATTCTTTACTTTCTTCTTTGTTTTAGGGGTAACATTTACTGCTATGCTTGCATTTGTTCCATATGATAATTGGCTCTTATTATTAATTTGTTATACCGTTGCAGCCCTCGGAGCTACGGGCTCCAATGTTTTTTATGACGGATTCATAGTAGATGTCACAACGAATGAACGCATGCATCGTGTTTCTGCTCGTGGTTATGGACTAGGATATATCGGTAGTACAATTCCATTTTTAATTAGTATTGTTATCATTTTGCTAGCAGGTAAAGAGATCATTCCGTTGTCTAGTATAAATGCGAGTCGGATAGCCTTTCTAATTACGGCTGCATGGTGGGTAGTATTCTCTATACCTATGTTCAAGCACGTTCATCAGGTACATTTTATTGAGCGTGAAAGTAATCCAGTCATTCAAAGCTTTAAGCGTTTAGGGAAAACATTTAAAGAAATTCGTCAATATCGTACTTTATTTATGTTTTTATTAGCATATTTCTTTTATATCGATGGCGTTGGTACGATTATCTCCATGTCGACAGCTTATGGTTCTGATTTAGGATTAAGTGCTACTAGCTTATTAATCGTTCTTTTTGTAACGCAAGTAGTAGCTGCTCCATTTGCTATTATATATGGAAAACTTGCAAGTAAGTTTTCCGAAAAGAAAATGCTTTACGTTGGAATATTCGTTTATATCATTGTTTGTACGTATGCTTATTTCTTAGAAACGATTGTTGATTTTTGGATTTTAGCAATGCTTGTAGCTACATCTCAAGGTGGGATACAAGCTTTAAGTAGATCGTACTTCGGGAAATTAGTCCCAAAAGAAAATTCCAATGAGTTTTTTGGTTTCTATAATATATTTGGGAAATTTGCTTCCATCTTGGGGCCGATACTTGTTGCTTTAACTGCACAAATTACTGGTAAATCCTCTTATGGAGTTTTTAGTTTAGTAATCTTATTTATCATAGGATTTATTATTTTATCAAAGGTTCCTGAACCTACAGAAGCCGCTCCAGTGGATGAAGTGGCTGCGTCTTAAGATAAAATTGAAAAGCATGGGGCTGTCCCTAAAGTCATACATTGACTGAGAGATGGTCCCTTTTCCAATGTATTGATTCCGTTCCAGACGGACGCTTTGCGCGGGCATGGCTTCAGTCTCCTCGTCGCTTTCGCTCCTGCGGGGCCTTCAGCTCACGCTATTCCCGCTGGAGTCGCCGTCTTTCACTACAATTAATTGCCTACAAAAATTAGTAGTTTTAATAAAAAGTATACAAAAAACAGGTGTAGAAAAAGACTCGTTTTTCTACACCTACTTCAATTTATCCGCTTATTGGACAGCCCCATGCTTTTTTGCTTGGCACTGTTAAACTTTGATATCGGGTAGAATCCGCTTGCTTTCCGCGGGCGAAATCAACAAGCCTCCTAGGGCAACAGGAAATTGGTCACAAATCCGTTGCCACATGGATGTGGCCAACTTAGTATTTGTGCTTATCAGCCCGCTTGGGGATCTTCGCAGCCCGTTTTTCCGCAGGAGTCTTGCGGATTTTCGTCAAAAGTAAATTCTTCTAAAAAACAACTGCCACAAAGTAATAGATGTATAATGTGTATCCATTTTAGGTCGAAAAGTACTAGAGTCAGGTTAGTTGATGAGTCGAGAAGGTTATACTTTCTTACTCTGTAAAAAAAACACAGGTAGATTCCCTGTGTCTCTTCTAATCTATTTATTTGTAAAAGATGCTGGCATTACTACTGCAATTACTTCCCCTTTTGCACAAAGCGTGCTACCTGCATAAACTTCCGTCGTAACTTTCCATTTCTTCGGATGAATTTCTTCTACATTTCCAATTGCTTTTAACTCCATTTTTTGTGGAGTTGGCTTAAGAAAATCGACATGAAGGGAGCCTGTGACAAAGCGTGGTGGTACTTCCCCACTACCTGGCTCAAATCCGTTTTTTCGATGCAGAGCAAGAGCAGCAGAACCTGTTCCGTGACAATCAACTAAAGCCCCAATTAATCCACCATACACAAATCCTGGTATCGCAATATGTTCTTCTTTCGGATGATACACAGTCTCCGTCTGTTGGCCATTCCAGTACGTTCGTAAATGATAGCCTGCTTCATTTAATCGTCCACACCCGTAACACCAAGCAAAATCATCCGGATATTCATCTTGGATTGCAATCTTGTTTTCTACCATCATTTCTCCCCCTTTACAAAACCATACAAAAAAGCCTCCTGCACGTCAATGCAAAAGGCAATTTATGATTTACTTATATATATAATTTTTCTCTTCGATCTTGGAAAACGGGAATCCTTTGTCTTACTTTTTCCACTTCTTCTATTTCAATTTCGACTATTTCTATTGTTTCCTCATTATTCCCTGTCCATAGTAACTCTCCCCAGGGACCGATAACCATTGAGTTTCCGTTAAACGAATTATTTGGATCCTCTCCTACACGATTGACCCCTACAATGAAACATTGATTTTCAATAGCTCTAGCTTGAAGTAGTATTTTCCAATGATCAATTCGTTTATCTGGCCATTGTGCTGGTACAAAAATGATTTTTGCTCCATTCAAGGAAAGAGCACGAAACCATTCTGGAAAACGTAAATCATAACAAATAACTCCACCCATTTGCACATCATTTAACGCAAATATATTCTTTTCATTTCCTGCTTCCAAGTAAACATGCTCATCCATTAACTTAAATAAATGTGCCTTATCGTATTCTGCAACGATTTCTCCATGTGTATTCGCGACATACATCGTATTATAGAAGCCATTTCCTTTTTTAGTAGATACAGATCCACCAACTATATGAATATGTAATTCTTTCGCAAGTTTTGACAAAAGGCTTTTCGTTTCGCTTCCTTCTCTATCAGCTATATCTTCTAGACGAGATAAGTCATATGCTGTGTTCCACATTTCTGGTAACACAACAATCTCTGCTCCTTTTTCAGCCGCTTCCCGAATTTTTGTTTCAACCTTTTTAAAATTTTCTTTTGGTTCTCCAAACGCTATATCTAATTGAACACATGCAATTTTCATTTCGACACCACCTATAGACATATTATTAAAAAGGTTATAAGATTTTACTAATATATGCAACTATTATGAAAAAGAGGTTTTATCCATGGAATTTTCTAATCGTTTAAAAAGTTTACCTACTCAATTTTTTGCAACACTCGTTCATAAAGTAGCAAATGCCGTCTCGGAAGGAAGAGATGTGATCAATTTAGGACAAGGAAATCCAGATCAACCTACTCCAGAGCATATTGTGAAAGCATTACAAGACGCTGCAACAAATCCTCAATCTCATAAATACTCGCCTTTTCGAGGAATAAATGAGTTAAAACAAGCTGCAGCTGATTTTTATGCTCGGGAATATCAGGTGGAAATAAACCCGAATACAGAAGTAGCGATCATGTTTGGAACTAAAATCGGATTAGTAGAATTACCATTAGCACTCATGAATGAAAATGAATTAATGCTTCTACCTGACCCAGGATATCCCGATTACTTATCTGGTGTTGGATTAGCTAATGTTCGATTTGATACGATGCCGCTTATAGAAGAAAATAATTATTTACCAGATTACAGTAGATTAACAAAGGAACAAAAAACCGCTGCAAAGTTAATGTATTTAAATTATCCAAATAACCCGACCGGTGCCACTGCTACGAAGGAGTTTTTCGAAGAAACTGTTGCTCTTGCAAAGGAATCTGATATTGCCATTGTGCATGATTTTGCGTACGGAGGAATTGGATTTGATGGAATAAAACCTGTTAGCTTTTTAAAAACGGAAGGTGCAAAAGATGTTGGTGTAGAGATGTACACTCTTTCCAAAACCTACAATATGGCCGGATGGCGAGTAGGGTTTGCAGTAGGAAATCCAACAATAATCGAAGCGATCAATCTTATCCAAGATCATTTATTCGTAAGTCTTTTCCCTGCAGTTCAATCTGCAGCTGCTGCAGCGCTTAATGAGAACCAGCAATGTGTAGATGAATTAGTTTCGCTGTATGAAGGAAGAAGAAATGCATTAGTAAAATCTTGCATGAAGATAGGTTGGGATGTGAAAGCACCAAAAGGGTCGTTTTTTGCATGGTTACCTGTACCTACTGGATATACAAGTGAAGCCTTCGCAGATTTACTTCTAGATAAAGCAAACGTTGCGGTTGCTGCTGGAAATGGTTTTGGTACATATGGTGAAGGATATGTTCGGGTTGGTTTATTAGTAAGTGAGGATCGTTTGATAGAAGCGATTGAAAGAATAGAAAAGCTCCATTTATTTTAATATTTATCTCTATTAAATTAGGTTGTTGTTTTTTTGAAGAATATGTATTGTGACGAAAATCCGCGATACTCCTGCAGGAAAACGGGCTGCCAAGACCCCTGCAACGAGTTTAATGAAACAAATCATACATGCGCCACATCCATGTGGCAACGGATTGGTGATCAACAAACCTGTTACCCAGAGGAGACTTGACAGTTCGTTCGCTGAAAGCGAGCGGATTTTTGTACAAAACAACATAATCGTTTAACAAGCCTAACATTTAAGAGGCTTTCCTTAGTTGGATTGCCTCTTTCATGCGTCCTACATATTTGCCAGTAAACGTTTCGCTATCGCTTCATACTCTTCCGGTCCAATACCTGGAGCAAATTCTTCTGGAAGTGAATCTAAATTTGGAATAGCATAGCCTTTAGGACTTCCTTCTTTTACAATAAGCTGCTCGCCACTTGTTGGGTTCGTACCTTTCCAAATTTGGTTAATGTCTTTGTAGTCCCCGACATTGTTCCAGGTAAATAGGACATTACCATATCCAAGATCTTCATACTTTCGAGCCTGATCAAATGCTCGATTATCTAAATTTGGAATTGGTAGCATCTTTGTTACATCTACACCAGTCGCCATTTCAATTGCCTTTGCGTATGCAAGTACATGCGTACCTCCACGAACGAGTAAATATCCAATCATTTCTCTTGCAGTTGGATGATCGGTCATTTCAAACACACGCATTTTATGCGTTCTTGCACCGCATTCTAAGAAGAAATTATGAAGTAAATCCAACACTAAATTCCCACTTGAGAACACGTAGTCCCCTCTCCATGGACTGCCCATAGAATCCCCTGCCAATGCAGTTTGGGCATTCGCAATAAAAGCATATGTGTTTCGTTTATCTTTTGCAGCCTGTAGAGGTGTAATATTTGGATCACCTGTAAAGCTTGTGTTTTTTTGTAGTAAATTAATGGTATTTGAAACTAACTCAACATGCCCAAATTCCTCTGCTGTAATACTAGCTACAAGGTCATAAAATGGTTTCAGTTTTGTTTTTTCACGAAAGTTAAACGACTGGTACATATAGTTATTCAAAGTAGACATTTCACCGAATTTACCCCCTAATAACTCCTGCACAGCAGCAGCAGCATTTGCATCTCCGTACTCCAAATTAGGCAGTTCAATTACCAATTTATTTATGCGATTAAACAATCAACCATTTCCTCTCACTTTTATTTAGCTGGAGTAATCCAAACGATTTGCTGTGTTCGAATATAAAACGGTACACCACTAACATCCAAAACGAGGTGATCTGGAGCAACATGCGATAGTTTACCTTGTAATGTACTATTAGTCGTTTGTACAGCAATTTTTTTTCCTACTAAGCTATAAGCCGCTTGATACACATACCCTTCGAAATTACTAACAAATTCCACATTGGATAGTGGCTGTTCATTCAACATGTATCCATCCCTTCTTTGCAATCGTACTAGTTTATGAGAAGATGTTTCATATGGATACAAAAACGTGCTAAGATAACATATAAAGGCAACTAAAGAAGGTAGAGCATATGGTCAAACGGCTGGTAGTAACAGGCTATAAAGCACATGAACTTGGCATATTTAACGATAGCCATCCTGGGATTGCAATTATAAAAAAAGCGCTTGAAAATCAACTACGTTTATTAATAGATGATGGACTGGAATGGATCATTTTAAGCGGCCAGCAAGGCGTCGAAACCTGGACAGCCGAGCTTATTTTACAAATGAAAAAAGAATTCCCAGAAATAAAGTATGCCATTATTACACCTTTTCTGGAGCAAGAAAAAAATTGGAATGAGCAAAAACAAGCAAATTATCAAAGCCTTTTAGTACAAGCTGACTTTCAAACGAGTGTTACGAAAAAGCCATATGAGGCTCCATGGCAATTTATTGAAAAAAATAAATTTGTGTTACGAAATTCGGATGGTATACTCATTGTCTACGATGAAGAAAATGAAGGATCTCCGAAGTTTATGAAAAAATTAGCTGAACAATATGCAGAAAATAACGATTATTCATTATTTATTATCGACGCATACGATTTACAAACGATCGCAGAAGAAGAAAGGAACGATTACATTGATTAAAAAGAAATTATCCCAGAAAATTACAGAGGCAACTGATCAACAACTTACATTAACAACAGAAGAAAAGGATTATGCAATTCAGCATCAATTACTTTCAGAAGCAGCGAACATAGTTATAATAGAAAAAGAACAGCTATTTACAAATGCGATCATTGAACGCTTTGATAAAGAAACAGAAGAACTTATTTCTAAAGACAGCTATTCATTTCTTCAAACACCATTAGTTCATTTCAAGGAAAAATTAAATGAGTTTCTGTACTTGGAGTCTCCTAGTTTTGATGTTATTGGTGTAGATGCAATTGCAGTAGAGTATGATGAAGTATTTGAAGTTTATACAGCAATGTTTGGTTTAGCAGTTCAAAAGAAATTTGGACCTGCAATGAAAGACTATTTAAATGAACATTTTCACGCGGAAAATATGAATTATAGTGTAATGTTCGCTGGAAATGATGGACTATGGGAAGTCAATTTACCGTTAAATTACATCGATCAATTCAATGAAAACTTTACAATAGAAGAGGCATACGTCTTTTTATATAGTTTCATCTTTTCACTTGTATCAACAATCGAAAATTAATAGTATTATTCGAACAATCATGAGTACCATACATTCATGATTGTTTTTTTCATTTATTTACAGGTTATTTAGAATTTATTTCAGATTTATTTCAGATTTATTTCAGGTGCCTGGCACTTGTAACATACTTATTACAACTGCCATAAATACCCATGTATTTCTCACATTCTGGTGTTCAAACTAACTAGGATGTTTAACACATCATACTTAAAGGAGGAAAAATGAATTGAATCAAAACACATATGGTCAAAATCAAACGCATCAAAATATGCAAACTGGAAGTGTCTCTCAACAAATGAATCATGGAGGACATGAATTATTTGATGTTCACGAGGTTTTAAATTGTATGGTCGCTGGAATAAATCTTAAAACAATTCTTCGTCCACATGTAAAGGACCAGGAACTGCTAAATATTTTAGATCGACAATATGCATTTGCATTAGATGAATACAATATTACGGTGGAATGCTTTAAAACCGGCCAAGATCCATCCCACCCAACTACTTCTTATAAAATGCAAACTGGTAACGATTTTGTTTATGGGGTGAAGCCTTCACAACCGAAAAAGCCTATACAAAGTGCTAATGAAATTACAGATGAAATGATTTCTGGTTATTTACTTGGATCGGCAAAAACTTCTGCAACGACCAAAACGTCTGCAGCATTAGAAACGACAAACCCGGTTGTAAGAAGAGTACTCGCAGACTCCATTCCAAACTGTATTGAAATGGCCTATGAGCTCTCCATCTACCAAAACAAACATCACTACTACCAAGTGCCACAATTGGATCAGCAAACTTCACAACAAATGTTAAACTCTTATGCAACAGCACAAGGACCCATGTATAAAGTACAATAACCTGTCTCGCCTCTTTTTGGGGCGAGTTTTTATTGTTTATCCGAAGAAATCACGTATAATTTAAACTAAGCGTTCAATTAGGAAAGAAAAGGTGAAAAAATTATGCGTGTAGCAATTTTCGATTTCGATGGTACCTTATATGCGGATGAAACATTTAAACTCTTAATGAACCATTTGAAAGAACATCCCATTTATAAATCTAATTACAAGCGTTTTTACAGATCCATTGTTCCACCTTATATTGCGAATAAATTAAAGCTTTATCCAAATTCAATGATGAAGGAACGATCTATGCAGTTATACTTAGAGGCTTTTGAAGGACGTTCTAAAACGGAAATGAACGTTTATTTTGAGGAACTAAAGGTAATTATGCAAAAAGACTTTAATTCGCAAGTTCTTGAGAGACTAAAACAACATCAACAAGATAACATACATATATTACTCGTTTCAGGTGCTTACACACAGTTTCTTCAACGTGTGACGGAAGGAGTGTCATTTAACCATATTATAGGAACGGATATTTCCTATAAAGAAAATAAAGTAAATACGAAAACACGAGTTAAACATGTGAATGGCACTAGAAAAACAGAAAGCCTTTTACAAGCATTAGAGGGTCAAGAAATTGATTGGGAAAATAGTTTTGCATATGGAGATAGCTACTCTGATTTACCGGTACTAGAGCTAGTCGGAAATCCTGTTGCCGTAAAGCCGGAGGAAAAACTTCGAAGTGTCGCAAAAGCACGTGGTTGGGAAATTATTTAAATCATACATTTTGAATATACTACAATAGAAAAGCGCAAATACCCTGGCCTTTGCTCGAAGCCAAAACATTCGCTACACCATTACCGAGTTTCTACTATGGAGAGAAGAGATTCAGTCAATTCTCTCCATATTTTTTCGGCAATCTTGTTGCGGTTGTTTGTCTTTCGCTTCCCTACATTGTTAGTGGTTTCGAATTAAATTACACCCCTCATATCAAGTTACAGCTCACTGATCGCAAACTACAGCCCCTTTTAATTTATGAAGGGTTATTAAATTCTTTCTTCTGTTTCCTCCGGTGAAAAAAACGCCATATATAAAAGATAGTCCATGCTATTACTAACACTAACAATCGAACATACTGATATTTTTGTTCACCATAAAATATAATGATGCTTCCTATAATAAACGTTGGGACCGCCAAATAAAACCCCATTTTTACTTCCTTGTTTTTAAAACTTAATTCAAATCGTTCACTCACATATTCCACCCCTTCTGTCTTGCCCCATTTGCCAACCAAATTTAAATCATCTTTTTTTTTGCTTCTTTCTTGATAATACGAGCTATTTTTTCTGAATTCCACCACTCTTTGGCAATAGATATAGAAGAACCAAAGGTGAGAGAACACTATTCAATCTTTAAGTATCATTATAAATACACATTTTTTATATTAATTTATCTTTGGTTCAACTTACCTTTCATTTGTTCATATAATGTACTGAGAGGAGGAGTAACAGAATGGATCGATTTATTCTTTTAATGTTAGCTTGTATATTAGCTGGATTTGCATTATTAAAGGTTCCTTTAGCAGGTACTTTCTTAGCAGGTTTAGAGCCAATAACTAACATAATTGGTATTTTAGCTATCGTAATTTTCTCTCTAATCCTAATATTTAAAGGTTTAGTGGCACTAGTGGGGAAATAAAAAGAAGTTATGATAAATTGCACCCCAATTTTTAGACAAAAAATCTAACGATTGGGGGTTTTTGTATGGCGAAATATACAAACGAATTTATATTAAAAGCTGTTCTTACATACCTTGAGGAGGTTTCAACTAAAGCCCTCGTAGTAAAGAAGTTTAACTAACTTTTAAGCAGAATTTTAAATATGGATTGGTAAATAAATCTCAACTTCTTCCTCACCATTTTCCATTGGATGATAAGTCTCAACAATGTAAGAATCTAGATTCCTTTTATATCCTTGTTCTTCTGACCATTTCATCAAATGGTTGTGTAGATTACCGATATTATTTATTCCCCCCCTAGTCGTGGCATAATTTTGGTCTGTTTCGACATAATCCATCCCAACTGGAACTTCTGATAAACGCTCATTTACGATTAATCCTACAAGATAGTGGCCTTTCAATTGGTTTGTGTCCCTTTTAGGCTCGAAAAGAGCTATTTCTGTACCTGAACATTTTTTAATTTCCTCTTTACGAATTAGAATTTTCTTGGCCAATTTTGGCACCTCAGTACCAAAATCAGCATAATCTCCACTACCTTTTATACCAACAACTCTAAAAATCTTCTTAACCTTTTTACAATCCATCATTAACACCCCCTAAAGACTTTATAAATTAAAATTCTCTTCTAATTCAGTGAATTCCTTCTTTTGGATTCTTTTCTTTTTAAATTTAACTTATAACTAATCTTACTACATCATTAAATAACCCCTCCTTTCTATCATTAGAATATTTCGCAAAATATAAAAAAACACTGCTAAAAGCAATGCTAATTTGTACTTTAATTTTGTGTTATATGGATTGATATTTATTTTGTTATTTAATGTTTTGTACGGATTTCCCCTTGTTCATTTTCTACAATTCCACCTACCGCTACTATATGTGTTGGAATTTCCATTCAAATTACCTCCATGCTTTCATCTATCATTTTTGATTTTTTAATGAAATTACCTAGAAATAACAATATATGAAGTAATCTTTTTAATATGATGTTTGAGCATTAAGCTTAATCATTTCTTCTACATAATTTAGGAAATTAGGATATGAGCAGCTTTCTTCCAAGAATTGAGCTACCACAGATAGAGGTAATATAACAAGATCTCTCTTTTTAGAGTAAAGAACGGCCTCTGTTTTAATCGCTTTTTGCACACCATCTAGTTTGGAAGAAGATAGATAAACAGAATCAAACTCATACCATAAAAAATCCTGATTTAGATTTTTTTTAATAACCTCCCCAATATAGGCACCAATTCGAGCCACGAAATTATCAAAATGCTCATTTAACAATGCTGTGCCCATTTCAGTAGTCATTAATCGTTTCGTGTACATATCTATATATCGAATGCTTTCCGTTGAGAAATCTAACTTTTTCTTTGTGAGGTTTTCTTGATCCCAGGCATCGTCTGAGACATCCTGATACATTAGCTTTGCTATCCCTTTTAAATCGTCTTTTATTAATTTTTTTCTACTTAAGAATCCAAACATGTAATGAAATTACTCCTTCACCATTTGATTAAGTTAAACCTATACTAATCATATCTCCCATCCAGCTTTAATAACATCTATTTATTAGCTGAGAAATTCTACCAGAGGACAAAAAGGGTTAATCAAATATCGTTTCTTTTTTAGGGTTCTCCAAGAATTCAAAAAGCGTTATTATTTGAGACTCTGTATTTCTATTAGTAGAAAGCGATGGCAAATTGTTTTTAGAAAAGAATTGTATCCCGCTTGTCTCAATCCCTGTAATTGGATTTCCTCCAATAATCTCACACTGTATAAATACTTTATAATAATGATGGGCTTCTGGAGGATGTGGGTGTTTATCTTTATCTAACAGAGCGAGCAATTTAATAGGAACTACATCATAACCAGATTCCTCTTGTATTTCTTTTACAATATTTTCAGAAGGTGATAAACCTATATCACAAAATCCACCTGGTAAAGCCCACCTTTCGTCAATAGTTTCTCTTACCATTAAAACTTGATCATCTTTAAAAACTACTCCACGAACATCTACTTTAGGAGTCTGATAACCGGTTTCATTTGTAAACAAATCTTCAATCTTTTGCATCTCTAATCCCGTGTGTTCCTCCATAATTTCTGCACTAATAGTACGTAATTCTTCATAACGTTCGATATCATAAATATCTTTTGAAAAAGCTAATCCCGATTGAGACAATGCTTGTATTCTTTTTGCCCATTCCAACCATTTATAACTCATTTGAAACACCAACTTTTTTAGATTTTTTTGAAAAGGTTTAATCAATTCACTTATATTATATTCAATCTAATTATGTAAAAAGCCTATCATCTCATAAAAGACGATAGGCATATTCTACGTTTGCTTAATTTTCAGTTTTTATAGCTTTTATTCATTCTATTATTTATTCCAATAGAGGTCAATCTATATTTTACCATTTATTACTAATCATGTTTCATAAACTAAAATTCTCCAATTGTTCTCCCCAATGAAATCCAAATAATTTATAAATATATTCACAATAGTCCAAGTCCATTTCTATTAATGACATAACATAACATTAAGGGTTGAATCTTTTAATCCTTATTCTCAAAATCGGAGGTGAATATATATGAGTGGATATGGCGGTGGTTATGATGGTGGATCCTATAGCAATTCAGGAAACACGGGCTCAACCTTTGTATTAATTGTTGTATTGTTTATTTTACTTATCATCGTAGGTGCAACATTTATAAGTGGTTAATAAGAGTTAATAAGAACAGCAGTTGTTTCATTCAGAAATACTTTTAATTAAAAGTTGGAAGTTCATTTTCTTTGAAGGATTAGAATCCTTCTTGTGGATATCCTTAAAATCATTGTTCTTCAAGTCTATGTTGACAATTCTTACTGAGTGTTTACTAATTTATATATGTGGAAGAATATTCATATTTTTAATTAATCGATTAGTAGCACAAATAATAAGAGCAATGGGCAGGTGCTAGAAATCCTGCCTATTGTTATGTCTAAATGGAAAATTCGTCTATCACGGATTCAAAAATATGATCAAAAAATAGAAAAGAGAGATATAATGGAATCGTTTGTTAGGAGAAATATGGGACGTCAGGTTATGGTAAGGGAAAGAATGGGTAGAAGACATGTCGGAATGATAGATGGGATTATCCCTGGAAGAGGCATGTTTATTCGAAATCGCTTTAGAAGAATATTTTTGCCATTCTTCTTAATTGCAACTCTATTTTTAATATAGGCTCTGTTAAACTAGTGTTGTTTTTTAGCAGAATATATCTGGTGACGAAAATCCACGAGACTCCTGCGGAAGACTGTCAAAACCCCGCAACTTGCTTGTTGGAACAAATCCTAAATTCGCCACATCCATGTGGCAACGGATTAGTGACCAACAACCTGTTGCCCCGAGAGGCTTGGCAGTTCGTCCGCGGAAAGCGAGCGGATTTTTGAGTGTAACAACATGCTCCTTTAACAGGCACTTCATATAAAATAAACCTAAATTAAGATATAAAATGCGCCAGGTAGGGAAGGGAATTTGTTTCTGAAGAGAAAAAAAGAATATCTTCAGAATTATTTATGTTTTCGTGCAAAATAAAAGAAATCGCAAACAATTAGCGATTCCTTTTCACTGCTCGAAGGCTAGAGGCGAACATTAATACTCTTATCTTGTAGGTAGGATTTGATTTCACCAATCGTATAGTCACCATAGTGAATCATAGATGCTATAAGAGCTGCGTCTGCTTGTCCTTTTGTAAATACTTCTTCGATATGCTCTAGTTTTCCTGCACCACCAGAAGCAATGATTGGCACATTTACTTTTTCAGAAAGTAGCTTGATCAGCTCTACATCATAACCATTTTTCATGCCATCTTTATGAATACTTGTGCAGATAATTTCTCCTGCCCCAAGGTCTGTTGCTTGTTGCGCCCATTCCACGACATCCATTCCTGTTTTTTCATGACCGGAATGTGTGTATACTTCCCACCGAATGATTTCTTCTTCCTTATAAACAGGCATTGCATCTAACCCTAGAACGACACATTGTTTACCATAAATTTCAGCCGCTTCTCTTAAAAGTTCTGGCCGCTGTACCGCTGCTGAGTTTACGCCTACTTTATCAGCACCAGCACGAAGTAAGTTTTTAAAATCATCCACGGTTCTTACTCCACCGATTACAGAAAAAGGGATATACACTTGTTCTGCAACTTTACGAATCCATTCGATTTTTAAATCTTGATTTTTCAAGGAAGCAGTTGTATCTAAATAAATTAACTCATCTGCTCCATCTTCCGTATACTTTTTACCAAGTTCAGCAGGATCTCCGATAATTGTTGGGTTTCGAAATTGTACATACTTAACTGCTTGGTCATTTAACACGTCTATCGCGGGTACAATTCTTTTTCTAAGCATGTGTTTGAACTCCTTGTTTACAGTAATTATCTAATAACTGTATGCCGTATTTACCACTTTTTTCTGGATGGAACTGTACACCCATCACTTGTTCATTGCCAATAGCACAGGCAAAGTCGATTCCATAATTGGTGAACCCAAGTACAGCCTTTTCTTCCGAAGGGTTTGCAAAATAAGAATGAACAAAATAGAAATCGGACTGATCTGGAATATCGTTGAATAAAAAATGCTGTTGAACGTCTTTCACTTGATTCCAGCCCATATGCGGAATTTTCTCGGACTCCATTTTAAATTCTGGAACAGTTCCTTTTAGAAAACCTAAGCATGGAACATTTCCTTCCTCACTTGTTTCCAAAAGAAGTTGCATCCCTAAACAAATCCCTAACAAAGGCATCCCTTTAGCGACCTCTTCTCTTAAATAATCGCTTATACCTGATTCATTTAACACATCCATTGCCACTTTTGCATTTCCTACACCAGGTAAGATTAATTTCGTAATCGAATCATCATGATCACTCGGTTTAGTAATTAGTTTTGTTTTGTACCCTAATCGAGCGATTGCTTTCAACACACTATGTAAATTCCCTGCTCCATAATCTATAATGCCAATCATGCTCTTGCCTCCACTTTTAGTATGCTTTTATTATGACATCTATTGACGAAAAAAAAAACAAAAACTTTAGCGCACTAGCACAGTAAAACCGGTCAAGAAGAAATGACCGGTGTTTTGCTTACATATTCATCTACACGTCTTGCAACTTCTTGGCCTTCTTTAATTGCCCAAACGATCAAGCTTTGCCCTCTTCTTGCATCGCCTGCTGTGAAAATACCTTCTACGTTTGTTGCATAGTCTTTTGTAGAAGCGGATATTTTTTTGTTTACTACATTTATGCCAAATTGTTGGGCTAAGTTAGTTTCAGGCCCTTCAAATCCAATCGCTACAAATACAAATTGGGCTGGCCAAATTTTCTCCGTTCCTGGAATTTCTTTAAAAAAATAAAATCCATCCTCTCCAAGTACTTTCTCCATATGAATAGTATGCAGTTCCTTTAGAGACCCATACTTATCCGAAACGATTTCTTTTGTTTGAATCAAATATTCTCGTGGATCTTTTCCAAATTTCGCATTCGCTTCTTCGTAGGCGTACTCTAATTTAAAAATATTTGGATCTGTTGGCCACTGATTGTCTTCTGCACGGCTGGATGGAAGCTGTGGATGCTTCCCAAATTGAACTACACTTCGACAATTTTGGCGAATAGCTGTTGCCACACAGTCAGCGCCCGTGTCTCCACCACCAATTACAATCACATCTTTGCCTTTTGTATTAATAAATTGCCCATCCGCAAAATTGGAATCTAGTAAGCTTTTTGTCGTCGAACTTAAATAATCCATTGCTAAGTGCACACCCTTTGATTCGCTTCCTTTCATATGAAGCTTCCGCTGCTTCTGTGCACCTATACATAAAATAACTGCATCGAAGTTTGATTTTAAGTCTTCCACTGAAATATCTATTCCAACTTCTGTATTCAAAACAAAATCAATACCTTCTTGCTGAAGTAAATGAATTCGACGTTCCACTACTTCTTTTTCTAGCTTCATATTGGGAATCCCATACATGAGAAGCCCTCCTGCTCGGTCTGCGCGCTCATAAATAGTCACAGAATGACCCGCTTGGTTTAACTCATCTGCACTCGCAAGTCCAGCTGGTCCAGATCCAATTATAGCAATTTTTTTGCCTGTTCTTGCAGTTGGTATTCTTGGTGTAACCCAACCATTTTCAAATCCTTTATCAATTATTGTTCGCTCAATACTTTTAATCGATACGGCAGGGTCTGAAATAGCTAATGTACATGAACCTTCACAAGGTGCCGGGCAAACACGTCCTGTAAACTCCGGAAAATTATTCGTCATTGATAATCTTTCCAGTGCTTCTTGCCACTTGCCTTTATAAACTAAGTCGTTCCATTCTGGTATTAGATTATTAATTGGACAACCAGTAGTTGCCCCCCTTATTTCAATACCCATGTGACAAAAAGGAGTTCCACAGTCCATGCATCTAGCTCCTTGTTTTTGGAGCGCATCATCTGTCAATTTCGTCGCATACTCACCCCAATTTTTTATACGCTTGAGAGGAGTCTCTTCTTTTCCTTTTTCTCTTTTATACTCCATAAATCCAGTTGGTTTACCCATTTATTACTCCCCTCTCTTTATTTTGGCGCTGTTAAGCCACATGGTTGTTATTCGGTAGAATCCGCTTGCTTTACGCGGGCGAACCGACAATCCTCCTCGGCTGCGCCTGCGGGGATTCTCCCGCAAATTATATGCAAAAAAGCAACAGTAAAAGAAAACAACGCTTATTTTTTTATTAGATCTAATTGTTTTTTCTCTTGTTTAACCGAAGCTGACAGAAATGCTTGCATTGCCGCTGCGTCGTCTGTTAGACCATCACGCTTAAAAGCTGCAATTTTATCTAGCATTGTTTTATAATCATTTGGCACAACTTTTACAAACTTCTCGACCATTTCTCCCCAATTATCTAATATATACATTGCTTGTGTGCTTTTTGTGTAATAATAATGATCCATTATTAATTGTCGAACCTCATGCTTTTCTTCTTTTAATTTGATTTGCTCAAAACCAATCATTTCTGTGTTGCACTTTCCTTTGAAGCCTTCTACATCCTCTACGAGTACATACGCAATTCCGCCTGACATTCCTGCTCCGAAATTTTTTCCAACAGCTCCTAAGATGACAGCACGACCACCAGTCATATATTCACAGCCATGATCTCCAATACCCTCTACTACAACATCTACTCCACTGTTTCGAACTGCAAATCTCTCCCCAGCACGTCCATTGATAAATGCAGTTCCACTTGTTCCGCCGTAGAGTGCAACATTCCCAGCAATAACATTTTGTTCGGCTAATCCCTGAATAGGAGAAGTGACAACTAGTTTCCCACCAGATAACCCTTTCCCAAAATAGTCATTTACATCCCCTGTTACATACATCGACATTCCTTTAGGAACGAAAGCCCCAAAGCTTTGACCTGCTGCACCTGTAAATCGAAGTGTGATGGTATCATCTGCCAATCCTCGAGCCCCATATTTTTTGGAAATTTCACTTCCAATGATCGTTCCTACTACACGATCTGTATTAGCAATCGGATATTCTAGTTCAATCTTTGTTTCGTTAATAATCGCTTTCTCTACTTTAGGCAAAAGCTCACGAAGGTCTAACGATTCTTCGATTTGATGGTTTTGAGCAATTTTTTTCGTACGTATCCCTTCTTGTTGGTACAGTAATGCAGATAAATCTAATTGCTTTGCTTTCCAATGTGCTTTCGCGCGACTGCTTACTTCTAGAATTTCCGTACGTCCAACCATTTCCTCTACTGTTCTAAATCCAAGTAGCGCCATATATTCCCGTACTTCTTCTGCGACAAATCTCATATAATTAACGACATAGTCCGCAGATCCCGTAAATTTATCACGAAGTTCTGGATTTTGAGTGGCAATACCAACAGGACAAGTATCCAGATGACAAGCACGCATCATCACACAACCTAAAACAATTAATGGAGCTGTAGCAAATCCATATTCCTCTGCTCCGAGTAATGCTGCCATGACTACATCTTTCCCCGTCATTAGCTTGCCGTCCGTTTCTAATACCACCCTGTCTCGAAGACCATTTAACATAAGCGTTTGATGAGCTTCTGCAAGTCCAAGCTCCCATGGAAGTCCAGTATGTTTAATACTCGTTTTCGGAGATGCTCCTGTTCCACCATCATATCCACTAATGACAATGACATCTGCTGCCCCTTTTGCTACTCCAGCAGCTATCGTGCCAACACCAGATTTCGCTACTAGTTTTACGCTAATTCTTGCGGTTCTGTTTGCGTTTTTTAAGTCATGAATTAGCTGCGCCATATCTTCAATGGAATAAATATCATGATGTGGAGGAGGGGAGATTAATCCAACTCCTGTTGTGGATCCACGAACATTAGCAACCCATGGATATACTTTATTGCCTGGTAATTGTCCACCCTCACCTGGTTTGGCACCTTGCGCCATTTTAATCTGCAATTCATTGGCTTGCACTAAATAATGACTATTTACTCCAAAACGTCCAGAAGCAATTTGTTTGACGGCACTTCTGCGATTGTCTCCATTCGCATCTAGTTCATATCGACCTGGGTGCTCCCCACCTTCTCCACTATTACTTTTTCCTCCAAGTCGATTCATGGCAATCGCAAGCGTTTCATGAGCTTCCTTACTTAAGGAACCAAATGACATCGCCCCTGTTTTAAAACGTTTGACAATCGAATCCACTGATTCTACCTGATCAAGTGGAATGCGTTTCATTTCTTTTTTAAATGTCAGTAAGTTTCGTAAAAAGCCGATTCGCTCTTCATTAGCCATTTCTGCATACTGTCTATATAGGCCATAATCTCCTTTTCGAGTAGCCCATTGCAGTGTATGGATTGTTTTAGGATTAAAGGCGTGATGCTCACCTGTACTTCTCCATTGGAAATCGCTCCCTGACTCAAGTGCCCCTTGCATGGAAGCAATAGCCTGAGCATGTCTGCGTTTCGCTTCTTCAGCTATAGTAGCTAAGTTGATGCCTCCTAATTGAGAGACGGTACCTGTGAAATATTGTTCTATCACTTCTTTACTAATGCCAACTGCTTCAAAAATTTGGGCACCTCGGTAACTTTGGACAGTGGAAATCCCCATTTTCGACATTACTTTTACAACGCCATCTGCGATACCTTTACTATATTTTGTAACAGCGTCCTCATAACTACTTTCAATATGTCCATCTAGAATTGCTTCCGCTATCGTTGCATATGCGAGATAAGGATTAATAGCGTCTACGCCAAATCCAATGAGTGCAGCGAATTGATGTACTTCTCTCACTTCCCCAGATTCCACTACAATACTTATCTTCGTGCGATTTCCTTTTCTAAGTAAATGTTGATGAAGATGACTTGCAGCTAATAAAACTGGTATTGTCACTTGCTTTTTATGGAGCATACGATCAGAAAGTATGATTAGAGACACACCTTGTGCAATTAATTTATCGGCCTGTTCAGAAATATGTTGTAAATCAAATTCTAAATTTTCAGACATCAATATCGGTAATACTTTACTTTGGAAAGAGGCATCTTTATACTGTTTTAATTGATTAAATTGTCCATTAGTCAAAATTGGTGTATTTAAAAAGATTCGCTTGCTATTTATTGCACTTGGTTGAAGTAAATCACCTTCAGCTCCTAAAAGAGTCATTGTCGACGTCACAATATGTTCTCGAATGGAGTCTATTGGTGGGTTCGTTACTTGTGCAAATAGTTGTTTGAAATAATTGAATAACGATTGAGGCCGATCTGACAATACAGCAAGTGGCGTATCATTCCCCATTGATCCAATCGGGTCTTTACCATCCAGTGCAATTGGCACCAAATATTTTTGTATATCCTCATATGTGTAACCAAATGCTTTTTGAAGGAATAGTAGATCGTCGATTGTTTCTACCTCTTCATTTTCAACAGAAAGCATTATCACATTCTCATCTAACCATTGTTGATATGGTTGAGCTTGCGCCATTTCTGATTTGATTTCCTCATCTGAAATGATTCGACCTTGCTCTAAATCCACAAGTAACATTCTTCCTGGACTTAATCGTTCTTTATATAAGATATTTACTTCTTCCACATCCACTACTCCAACTTCAGAGGAGAAAATAATATAATCATCTTTTGTCACATAATAGCGAGCTGGACGTAAACCGTTTCGATCTAAAATTGCGCCAATTTGATTGCCATTTGTAAACGAAATAGCTGTCGGACCATCCCATGGCTCCATTAAGCTACTGTGATAGGCATAAAAAGCTTTTTTCTCCTCACTGATATGAGGATTTTCTGTCCAAGGCTCTGGGATAAGCATCATCGCAGTGTGCGCAGGAGTTCTTCCAGCTAGAACAAAAAATTCAAACGCGTTATCTAACATCGACGAATCACTGCCATCTGTATTGATAATCGGTAAAATTTTTTCTAAATCATTGCCAAAAGCTTCTGAAACAAATTGTTGTTCACGAGCTTTCATCCAGTTAATATTTCCACGTAATGTGTTAATTTCCCCATTGTGAACAATGTATCTGTTTGGATGGGCTCTCTCCCAGCTCGGGAATGTATTCGTACTATAACGTGAGTGTACTAAGGAAAAAGCAGATGTAAATAATTCGTCCTGAAGGTCCACGTAAAAGAGGTCTACTTCCTTTGGAGTGAGCAATCCTTTATAAACGATCGTTTGACTGGAAAGACTTGCACAATAGAATTTAATCGCTTCATGCAAAGCCCAGTGCTCTACTTGTTTACGAATAACGAATAGTTTTCTTTCAAATGCTAGAGAGCTAGTATTCATGGATTTTATGAACACTTGTCGTACAACAGGTACTCTTTCTTTTGCTTTATCACTTAACACACTTGCGTTTATTGGCACTGTTCTCCATCCAATTAGTTCTTGCCCTTCCGCAAGGATGGTATCATTTATTTTCTGTTCAATTGCTTCTCGTTCTTCGTTATTGTCCGTAAAAAATAGCATTCCTACGCCATAACTACCTTTCTCCGGTAAATCCCATTGCTTACATACAACACGGAAATAAACATCAGGGATTTGTACCATCAACCCGGCCCCGTCACCGGTTTGGCCATCGCTTCCTCTTCCCGCTCGATGATCCAATCGACATAACATTTCTAAACCTTTTTTTACGATATCATGTGTTGCCATTCCTTTTATATGTGCATATAAACCTATCCCACACGCGTCATGTTCAAACGCTGGGTCGTACATGCCTTGTGCTTTCGGTAATTGGTGAAATGTCATGTGAATCCCTCCATCTTCTAAAAAAGTGACTTAAGATTATTGTATGTTTGCAAAATAATATAAACAATATATAATTTGGATATAAATCATCTCATTTTGAGATATATTAGGGGAGAAACTATGGAAATTCGCCAGTTAAGATACTTTAAGGAGGTGGCAGAACGTGAACACATTTCAGAAGCTGCTATCCATTTGCACGTTGCACAATCGGCTATAAGTCGGCAAATTGCCAATTTAGAAGCTGAACTCGGTATTGAGCTATTTGAACGAGTAGGTAGGAATGTTAAGTTGACACCAATAGGAAAGATTTTTTTAGAGCATTGCACTTCTGCGTTACAGGCAATTGATTTTGCCAAGAATCAGGTTGATGAATATTTAAATCCTGAAAAAGGAACGATTAAGATCGGATTTCCAACGAGCTTGGCAGGTCATTTATTGCCAACTGTTATTTCTGCTTTTAAGAAAGAACACCCAAATGTCGCGTTTCATTTACGACAGGGTTCATACGATTTCTTAATAGATGCGGTTAAAAACAGGGAGTTGAATTTAGCCTTCTTAGGACCTCTTCCAACAAAAGATGACTCCATTCATACAACTATTTTATTTACAGAAGATTTTTCAATACTTGTACCATCTAATCATCCATTTGCGAAAAGAAAGAGTATACCTTTAATTGATTTAAGAAATGAGGATTTCGTTTTATTCCCAGAGGGTTATGTGCTGCATAAACTTGCAGTAGAAGCATGTAATTCAGTAGGATTTACACCAATGATCTCATCAGAAGGAGAAGATATGGACGCTATCAAAGGTTTAGTTGCTGCAGGTCTAGGGGTAACTCTTTTACCGGAAAGCACTTTTTACGATTCTACCCCTAGATATACAGTGAAAATACCGATTGAGACACCTTCCATTCGAAGAACAGTAGGCATCATTAGTCCAGTGACGCGAGACCTATCCCCATCGGAAAAAGTATTTCACAACTTCGCGATGCAATTTTTCTCTAGATTGGGGCAATATCAATAAAAAGACAGGAAATCGTGAATTTCACGATTTCCTGTCTTTTTATAGCTATCGAATTATTAAATAGTGTTTATAAGACACTCAATTTTTCATCCTTCAAATCACTAATGAACATGCATCCAGGAGCGTGCGTAATCATAATAGAAGGTTTACTTTGCATCGCAACTGCTTGTGGTGTGACACCACATGCCCAAAATACAGGAATTTCTCCTTCTTTAATCGTCACAGCATCGCCAAAATCAGGCTTTGCTATATCTATGATTCCAATTTGACCTGGGTCCCCAATATGAATTGGCGCACCATGCACTCCTGGAAAACGTGAAGTAATTTGTATTGCCCGAATCGCATCTTCATGAGACATCGGACGCATGCTTACTACTGTAGGACCTTCAAAAACCCCTGCTTTTGCACATGGTATATTCGTTTTAAACATAGGCACATTACAGTTTTCTTCGATATGTCTAATTGGTATACCCGCTTCTAGTAAGGGAGTTTCGAATGTGAAGCTACAGCCAATTAGAAAAGCTACCATATCTTCTTCCCAGTATTCCGTAATATCTGTTACTTCTTCTGTAAATTCACCATCTCTATATATTCGATATTTAGGAATATCTGTTCGAATATCCGCTTCTTTTGCAATTGTACTTGGAATATACGATCCAACCTCTGTTACATCTACCAATGGACAAGATTTTGGATTGCGTTGGCAAAACAACAAAAAGTCAAATGCATGCTCTTTTTTCAATATCGCTAAATTTGCTTGTGTATACCCTTTAGCCATTCCAGCTGTCGGACCATTGATTTGCCCAGAATTGATTAATTGACGTAATTCATATGGAGCCATCGTTTCATAATTATTCATCACTTAATCACTCCCTACTATTTAAAAAGCAATGGAATTTGTTCAATTAGCGTCATGATACCTAACACTCCCATAATAACGGTGACTAATCCTCCAGCAATGGTTAACCAAAGTGGATGCTTATAATCACCTACAATATCTTTCTTGTATGCAGCGACTAACATTGTTCCAAGTGCTAATGGTAAAATCAGCGCATTTAATGCACCTACAAGAATTAGAATATTTACAGGTCGTCCAACAAGTGCAAACGTTACAGTTGATACTAAAATGAATAATATAATAACCCAATTATGATACTTTTCAATCATAGGATGAAATGATCGGATAAATGATACGGACGTATAAGCTGCTCCTACTACAGAAGTAATAGCTGCAGCCCACATAATAACACCAAACATTCGATAACCAATTTCTCCAGCTGCAAGTTTAAAAACAGATGCTGGCGGATTTGCTGGATCAATTGCTAATCCTTGCGATACAACTCCTAGAACAGCTAAAAATAGTGCAACACGCATGATACCTGTTACTACTATTCCAGTTACAGAACTCTTCGTAACATCAGGTAAAGATTCTACCCCTTTAACTCCTGCATCTAAAAGTCGGTGTCCCCCAGCAAAAGTAATATATCCTCCAACCGTTCCACCCACAAGTGTAACAATGGCAAAAATACTAATTTCAGATGGTGCAAATGTATGTACAATCGCATCCCCAACAGGTGGTGAAGTTGTAAAAGCAACATACACCATTAACAAAATCATGACAAAACCTGCAATTTGTGCAACTTTATCCATAGCTTTGCCTGCTTCTTTCACGACAAAGATAAAAATTGCAAATGCAGCGCTTATAATAGCACCTGTAATTGGATCAATACCAAGCATTGCATTTAAGCCGAGTCCAGCCCCAGCTACGTTCCCAATATTAAATGCAAGTCCACCCATTACAATGAGAATTGCTAAGAATACACCAAGACCTGGCAATACTTTGTTAGCAATTTCTTGACCTCGAAGTCCAGACACAGCGATAATTCTCCACACATTCACTTGTGCAAAAACATCCAATATTATGGAAATTAATATAACAAATCCAAAACTAGCAGCAAGTTGTTGAGTGAATACTGTGGTTTGTGTTAAAAATCCCGGTCCTATTGATGATGTTGCCATTAAAAAGGCTGCACCAAGTAAGACGCTTCTTCCGACTTTCTTTTTCGACCCTGCTTTTTGCATTTTTTGCTCTTCCATACAAACTCCCCCTTATTTAAACGATGCGGAAATTACAATATCGTTACTCTCCAAAGTTTCTTTAATATATTTTGCGAACGATACAGCGCTTTCTCCATCCCCATGAATGCAAATTGTATCCGCTTTCATCTTTACTTCTGTATTTTGTTGAGAAATTACTTTTCCTTCTGTTACCATTCTCACTACTTGTGCAACGGATTTGTTCGTATCTGTAATAAGTGAATCACTTTGTTGACGTGAAGTTAATGATCCATCTGACTGATATGTACGATCTGCAAACACCTCATGAGCTGTGCGTAAACCAATGCTCTCACCAGCAGTTGTTAGTTCGCTACCTGCTAAACCAAACAATACTAATGAAGGTGAAATGTCGTAAACAGCTTGGGCTATTGCATGTGCGAGCTCAGAATCTTTTGCCGCCATATTATACAGAGCGCCATGTGGTTTAACATGTTGCATTTGCTCTCCAAAAGTCGCCAAAAATCCGTTTAAAGCACCTATTTGATAAACAACGATGTCGTATCCTTCTTGAGGAGTGATTTTCATCTCTCTTCGACCGAATCCATTTAAATCAGGCAATCCTGGATGTGCACCTATTTTAACACCGTTCTCGATTGCTAACTTTACAGTTTCTCGCATTACACTTGGATCTCCAGCATGAAACCCACATGCTACATTCGCAGATGTAACATATTTCAATATCTCCTTTTGTTCTCCGAGTTTATACCTGCCAAAACTTTCCCCTAGGTCACAATTTAAATCAACTCGAAACATTTCATCCCCTCCAATAGATATAAAAAAGAAAATTTGTTCCTTACACACTTAGTTCCGAATTATGAAACCTAAGTTTTGAAACTTAGATTAAAGTTTATCACAATTACATTTTTCTGAATAGACATTATTGTACGATTGTTTTTTTTAGAGTGATAAAATAATTTCCACTTGTATTTTGTATTTACAGAATTATAATAATTGTTATAATCCATTTTTAAGAACTGATGTACCGCAATTCGAAACTAAGGAGCTGTCAGTATGCCCATTCAAAATATAGAAACCAACATTAAACCATTGGGAGATTCTGCGTTAATCGTACAGCTCGGTGAAGGAATAGATCCGACTATTCATGAAAAAGTTAAAAATCTTTCAGCGCTCCTAACTGATCATCCTTTTGATGGACTTATTGAATTTGTCCCTGCTTACAACAATATTACCGTTTATTACAATCCATATACTGTACATTCTTCGATAAAAGGTACAGTAACTGCTTTCGAAAAGGTATGTACACGAATAAATCATTTAGTACAACAAATCAAAATCGATAAAAGTAATAGTCCACGACTTGTTTCCATACCAGTTTGTTACGGAGGAGAATTTGGTCCTGATTTAGAATTTGTTGCTGCGTATCACAACATGACTCAAGAAGATGTCATTCGAATTCATTCGGAAAGTGACTGTTTAGTTTATATGCTTGGTTTTGCACCTGGGTTTCCATTTATGGGTGGAATGGATCCACGAATAGCAACACCTCGAAAAGAAACGCCGAGACTATCTATCAAACCAGGTTCAGTAGGAATTGCTGGAAAACAAACGGGTATATATTCACTAGAAACTCCTGGAGGTTGGCAAATTATCGGACGTACACCCCAAAACTTGTTTTTACCACAAATGAGTCCTCCCTCTTTACTACAGGCAGGGGATAGAATTCGATTTGTACCAATTTCTCCTAGTGAATATCTAAATTATAAGGAGATGAAGCTATGAGTGTAAAAGTTCTTCATCCAGGTTTACTAACAACCATTCAAGATATAGGGAGATATGGTTCACAAAAGTATGGAGTCATCGTTAGTGGAGCAATGGATAGTTATTCATTAAGACTTGCAAATCTATTAGTTGGTAATAACGAAAATGAAGGAGCTCTTGAAATAACTTTATATGGCACAACCCTTCAATTCGAAGAAGATACTTTAATTGCTATTACTGGCGGAGATTTTCTTGCTACTATTGATGGTATTATCGCTCCGTTATGGCGCCCAGTGCTTATAAAGAAAGAATCTATTTTAAAATTCAATTCTGCTATTAAAGGAAGTAGGGCTTATGTTGCTTTCGCTGGAGGAATTGATATTCCTAAAATAATGGGAAGCAAAAGTACATATATTCGCGCGAATATTGGTGGATTTGAAGGAAGAGCACTACAAAAAGGAGACACCTTACCAATTGGAGAAGCAAATAGTGTAAGTAAGGAACTGGTACGACAATTAGAAGAAAATAATATTACTTGGTCTATTAATTTCAATGAACTAGTTAATTTCAACCAGAACAAAACAGTTAGAGTTTTAAAAGGTACGGAATTTCATCGTTTTGATAAAGAAAGTCAAGGTACTTTTTTAGAAAAACCCTATTCCATCACTGTTCAATCCGACCGCATGGGTTATCGCTTAGAAGGTCCTCCAATTTCACTCTCAGAGGATTTCGAGCTACTTTCCGAAGGTGTAACTTTTGGCACAATACAGATACCTCCAAGTGGAAAACCTATTATTTTAATGGCTGACAGACAAACTACTGGAGGTTATCCCAAAATAGCACAAGTAATTTCTGCAGACTTACCGAGTCTGGCACAGATTCAACCAACTGCTACTATTAATTTCAATGAAGTAACACTGGAGGAAGCAGAAAAGATTTTATTGAAGAACGAGCAACTCATTAATAAAATTAAAACAGCGATACAATATAAAGTGTTTAATTAGTCACAGAAAAAGGGGCTGTCCTTGAAGTCATATAGTGACTGAGAGATGGTCCCTTCTCCAATGTATTGATTTCCGTTCCAGACGGACGCTTTCCGCGGGCATGGCTTCAGTCTCCTCGTCGCTTTTGCTCCTGCGGGGCCTTCAGCTCACGCTATTCCCGCTGGAGTCGCCGTCTTCCACTACAATCAATTGCCTACAAAGAATAGTAATTTTAATAAAAAGTATACAAAAAGCAGGTGTAGAAAAAGACTCTTTTTTCTACACCTGCTTCAATTTATGGGCTTATCGGACAGCCCCTTTTTACTCATTTATTGTAGCCTAGTCTTTTGGAAATCTCATTTGCCGCTTCAGTCGCTTTATTAGCAAAAATTACTATGTTTTCATTTTGATAATTTGCTTCAATACCAGCTATACTTATTCCGCCTACGACTTGACCTTTATGATTGAAAATAGGAGCAGCAATCGCTGACGTATGATTCTCTAATTCTGAATGACTAATTGTATAGCCATCTCTTCTTGCATTTCTAATACTCTCTTTAAGTGTTTCTTTATCCGTAATCGTCCCTAAAGCGAATGATTTTAGTTCAACTTGGTCTAAATAAGACTCAATTTCATCATCTTGTAAAAAGGATAAAATAACGCGTGAACACGCCCCAGTATATAATGGGCTCCTTCTTCCAATTGCAGTATATAATCGAACTTTTTGAAAAACATCCACTTTTTCTATATATATTGCTTCTTCCCCTTGTTTGACAATTAAATTAATCGCTTCTTTTAACTCTTTATGTAAATCTTGCATAATTGGATAAGCAATCTGTCGAATATCAAGCCTAGTAGATACCAGATTTCCATAAGTCAGAAACAGGAGTCCTAAACGGTATTTAGAATCATTTCCTTTTTCGACAAAACCCATTTCCTCTAATGTTAATAACATTCTATAAACCGATGTTTTAGGAATCATCGATAGTTCAATGATTTCTTGAAATGTCAAAGCATCATGATTAATAAATAAGTTTAGAATATCCATAGAACGAACAACTGTTTTGTTTTTCATAAAATCTCCTTCGTGTACTATTAATCTTATTTATATTTAATAAGCTTCTTTTTACTTCGATAATTTACTAGAAAAATACTTATACCCACCAATACTAATCCAATGATGAGCAATTGAGTAATTGGTTCGTCTAAAAAAGCAACTCCTATAAAGACAGCAATAATAGGTACGAGAAAAGTGAAGGAACCTACTTTACTTGCCTCCCCTTCATTTATCAGTTTGTAATATATAATATAGGCTAATGGAATTCCAAAAATGCCACCATAACTTAATCCAAACAAGTAAGTACTATTCCATTGAATAACCGCCCAACTTTCAAAGAGCGTGCCTGTCCCTAATAAAACTAACCCACCGATTATACATTGTAAGGAAACCATCCAAAAAGCATCTACTTGATTGCTTACTCGTTTTACGTAGATCACCCCAAATGCCCAACATACTGCAGTAATCAAACCAAGAACGACTCCAATGATCGATACATGATAGGTTAATCCATCTAAACTAACTATGAAAATTCCAATGAACCCCAAAAGTAAACCAGTTATTTTGATAGGAGTCATAATCTCACCTAACCAGATCCATGCAAACAATCCTAGTAACACTGGTTGAAAATAGACGAGAACGGAAAACAACCCTCCAGGTAAATAATTTAGACCAATTGTCTGTATGCCAAAAAATAGAATCGTATTAAATAAAGCAGAAATACAATATAATCTCCAATTTTTCCACCATTTTATTAGATCTCGCCTCTTCCATAACAGGATTCCTAATAAAAGCCCACCAATCGTTGCGCGCATTCCTGCAAACAATAATGGAGGAGTATATGGTAATGCCAATTTATAGATTGGCCAACTGGCACCCCATATCAAAATTAAACCTAAAAGTGCAATATTTGACTTCGTGACAAGCTTACCCAACATTACAACTTCCCTTCCAAAATAAAACAAATCTCTGATTTTACTATACACCCAAAAAATCAAACCATCTATAACATTTTTGTGCATAGCACAGAAACTATTGCGAATGTTTAAACATTCGCGAAAAATAAAACAAACATGGAAATCGTGAAATTCACGTTTTTCATGTTTGTTTAGTGATTATTTTGCGTTGTTGTAAAAATCGACAAAGTTGGTTACTACTTGATCTAAGAAAGTAACTGTGCCTTCATCTGTAATCTCATTTTGTTCATTCATTTTTGTATGAATTGCACCAATATATACTTCGTTTCCTGGAAGTAGTTTTGGTTGTAATGCTGGGTTCGTGATGATTTCTCTTAAATGGATTTGTGCACGCACGCTTCCTAATACTCCCATAGAAGAACCTACGATAAATGTTGGTTTTCCTACTAAGTCATTTCCACTTCGAGATAACCAGTCCGTTGCATTTTTTAATACCCCTGGAATAGAGAAGTTATATTCAGGTACTGCAAATAAAACTGCTTCTGCATTACGTACTTGCAACTTAAAGTCCATTGCACCTTTTGGAGGATTATTTTCAATATCTACACTGAACATTTCCACTTCATTAATGGATATGATATTAATATCTAATTGATCAACATACCGCTTTTTCATAAAATCCACAAGTTTTAAATTGTATGATTCTTTTCTGTTACTACCGATAATTGCTGCTACTTTAATTGCCATTTATATATCTCCTCTTTCTGTTCCATCGATATATGTAGTATTCTGCAAAGCGAATTCTCTGCAAATTATCACGTTCGTTAGTATGCAACTAAGTTTATAAAATATGCTTACGGATGTTTAAGTTACAGAGTTGTTACTGGTGCCTGGCACTCGTAACAACCCTGTAACATATCTTTAGGTTTATGGACGAGAGTAGAATTAATTCCTAATTAAATAGTTACAAAATTTCAAATTATCAAAAAAGATTTGTAGAGTTGCAGTACTGTAGTGTGTTAAAATACACTAATGTTTCATTAAAAATTGGAGGTTGGCATTAAAATTATGCAAGCAACAGATAAGAAAACCGTTCAAGTAGAAAACGTGCTTATAGCACATCAGTTTTTAAAAGACGTGGTTGTCCATACACCATTACAAAAAAACGAATATTTATCTGAAAAATAAGGAGCATCCATTTACATTAAACGAGAGGATCTGCAACATGTTCGTTCCTTTAAAATACGTTGTGCTTATTACAAAATAAAAACAATTGAGAACTATGCAAGAGAAAAAGGGGTCGTTTGTGCAAGCGCAGGTAACCATGTACAAGGTGTTGCTTATGCTTGTGCACAACTGGGGATTGTCACCAAAATATTCATGCCCCTTTCTTGATAAGGTACTTGGACCAGACGATGATATCACTACATTTGAGTAAACAAAGAAAAATAATAAAGAAAGAGGTCCGGCTTTAGTTGGAATTAAATTAAAAAACAGTATGGATTATTCTGGTATCATTTCTCGAATGACTGAGAATGGTTATTCGTTTAAGGAAATAAACAAAGACAGTACTCTATTTGACCTTCTGACCTAATAAAAATCTAGTAATATCAACACTTTCAGGCACTTATTTACGGTCAATGATCAGTACAGTTTATAATAATTATAAAAACATCACACTTCATTTCTAGCATTATTTCTCACTTATTGATATAATCATTCTTGTATTATAAATATTCTAATCTAGGGGGAAATAGTCAATGTCTGAAAACCAAAACAACAATAACAATCAATTGACGACTGCAGCTGGCGCACCGGTAGTAGATAACCAAAACTCTCAATCTGCCGGACCAAGAGGCCCAATTTTATTACAAGATGTATGGTTACTTGAAAAATTAGCAAACTTTAATAGAGAAGTAATTCCAGAACGTCGAATGCACGCTAAAGGTTCGGGTGCGTATGGTAAATTCACTGTTACGCATGATATTACTCAATATACTTCAGCTGCTATTTTCTCCGAAATTGGAAAAGAAACGGATATGTTCGTTCGTTTCTCAACGGTTGCTGGTGAACGTGGAGCAGCTGATGCTGAACGTGATATTCGAGGATTTGCTATGCGTTTTTATACAGAACAAGGTAACTGGGATTTAGTTGGTAACAACACACCAGTCTTCTTCTTCCGTGATCCACTTCAATTCCCTGACCTAAACCATGCAATTAAACGTGACCCACGTACGGGTATGCGTAACGCTAATAGCAATTGGGATTTCTGGTCTTCTTTACCAGAAGCACTTCACCAAATTACAATCGTAATGAGTGATCGCGGCTTACCAAGTTCATACCGTAAAATGCACGGGTTCGGTAGTCATACATTCAGTATGATCAATGCAAACAATGAACGTGTTTGGGTCAAATTCCACATGCGCTCACAACAAGGTATCGAAAACTTAACAGATCAAGAAGCGGAAGTATTAGTTGGTCAAGACCGTGAAAGCAGCCAACGTGATCTTTATGAAAATATTGAAAATGGAAACTTCCCTAAATGGAAAATGTTCATCCAAGTAATGACTGAAGAACAAGCAAACAATATGCCTTACAATCCTTTTGATTTAACAAAAGTTTGGTATAAAGAAGACTTCCCTCTTATCGAGGTTGGAGAATGGGAACTAAACCGTAATCCAGAAAACTATTTTGCAGAAGTAGAACAAGCTGCTTTCTCACCAGGAAATGTTGTTCCTGGTATTAGCTTCTCTCCAGACAGAATGTTACAAGGTCGTTTGTTCTCATACGCGGATGCAGCACGCTACCGTGTAGGTGTTAACCATCACCAAATTCCAGTTAACCAACCTAAATGTCCTGTACATTCTTTCCATAGAGATGGTGCAATGCGTACAGATGGTAATTTAGGCGGAACATTACCTTATGAGCCTAATAGCTATGGTCAATGGAAAGAACAACCGAAATACAAAGAGCCTGTACTACCAATCAATGGTGGAGCAACTCAATGGGATTTCCGTGAAGACGATGACAACTATTTCGAACAACCAGGGAAACTTTTCAACCTGATGAGCCCAGAACAACAACAAGTATTGTTTGAAAATACTGCTCGTAATATGAATGGTGTAGAAGAATTTATTAAAGTTCGACACATCATTCACTGCTACAAAGCTGACCCAGCTTATGGAAAAGGCGTTGCTGAAGCAATGAATATTCCATGGGGTAATATCGAAGCAGCAATGGCTTAAATTCGATGATGATAAAAGGCTGTCCTAACTATAGGGCAGCCCTTTTTCTTTTTGGAGTGGTCTTGTTAAACTACATTGTTGTTAGTTTGTAGAATCCACTTACTTTCCGTGGGTAACGGACGAGTATCCTCGGCTGCTCCTGAGGGAGTCTGTCACTGATTAAACTGCAAAATATACACTAAAAAACAACAGTTAAATATTACAGCAGCTTTGGAAAAATAGTCTTCAAAGACTTAACATGTGGGTAAGAGAATAATTAATGATTCAAATGGACAATAACGCTCCCAAAAATAACTAAATCTTTACATCAAATTTACAAAGCATTGATATTTTTCATTTATAATTTAGATTGAGCGTAATTTGTTCATTTTAGGGGGAACTATGAATGGCTATTGAAAATCATCATCATGAGGAATTATTTTCATATATAATCGAAGAAAAAGCAATCCAAACTGTTTTTCAGCCAATTATATCGCTACATAATAGTCAAATTTACGGTTATGAAGCATTAACACGTGGCCCAGCTAATACATCCTTCGAAAACCCAGAAGCCTTATTTGACTATGCCTTGAAAAACGGACAGCTTTGGGAGCTGGAACATGTATGTAGAGCAAACGCCTTGAAATACGCCTATCATTTGAAAGCAGAAGGTAAGCTTTTTATAAACGTCAATCCCAATATTATGAATGACCCTAAATTCAAGCAAGGTTTTACAAAGGATTTTTTATCCATCTTTCAAATGGACTCCGATTCTATAGTGTTTGAAATTACTGAACGTGAAGCAATTAACAACTTAAAAGATTTTATTAATACTATCGATCATTACAAAAAACAATTTTATCAAATAGCAATTGACGATGTTGGAGCTGGCTATTCTGGGCTAAACGTCATTACCGATGTACGACCACACTTTATTAAGTTAGACATGAAACTTATTCGCGATATAAATAAGGATCGAACGAAACAATTGCTTGTTCGGAGTTTAAGCGAATTTGCCAACTACTCACAAATACATATTATTGCAGAAGGTATTGAAACAAGAGAAGAGCTAATTACTCTCATCGATATTGGTGTACACTTTGGCCAAGGCTATTTCATTCAAAGGCCGCAAAGTAACTTATATCCAATTCGAGAAGAAGTCATGCGTTTGATTGAGACAGAGAACTCTCGTAAATACCAAGTAAGTCTTAATCGTTTAACGGATACTTCTATTGAACAAATTGCAACGCCTTTACGCACAATACCAAGCAGTATGCCTATCTCAAAAGTTAGCAACTTAATGGAAGGAAATGATGCTTTACCTGGATTTTGTATTAGAGATGGAAATAAACTAATTGGGGTTATTACTCGAAACAAGCTACATTTAAAGTTTAGTGGACCATACGGATATAGTTTATATAATAAAAAGCCAATTGCCGCTATTATGAGCCGAAACTTTATGAAAGTCGATGCAAAAACCGCGATTGATGTAGTTGCAAAAATTGCAATGAAGCGAGATCCATTGCATTTATATGACTTTATTACAGTAACAAAAGACGAACAATACTTTGGAGTTGTAACCGTAAAAGATCTGCTTGAAAAAAGTATGCAACTAGAAATTGACTATGCAAAGCATTTAAATCCCCTATCAGAATTGCCAGGGAATATTATAATTGAACAACAGCTTCAAAAATGTATTGATGCTTCTACTGATGTTACAGTGCTTTACTTCGATATTGATAATTTCAAACCTTATAATGATATCTATGGCTTTGAAAAAGGCGATAAAGTGATTATCCAATTAGCCGAGATTTTAGAGAGTAATTGTCCTTCTGGTGGATTTGTAGGTCATATAGGTGGAGATGACTTTATCCTAATAACAGATTCAAGTCAAATAAGTGAGTTATGTGAAAAAATAGTTCAACAATTTGATGAATCGGTAGAGCACTTTTATCATGCTCACGATCTACTAAAGGGATGTATTGTTTCTAAAAATCGTCATGGTATTGAAGAGCATTTTCCGTTATTAACTATTTCAATAGCTGGGGTTTCCAACAAGGATTGTCAGACCATTTTTCAATTATCTGAACTCGCAAGTCAGGTAAAAAAACAATGTAAACAAATTTCTGGAAGCAACTACCTACTCCAGGTCCAAGTCACTGAAACTAACGTGAATGTTTAAACTTTCATGTTAGTTTCAACAACATGGACAATTTAGTTTTAAGGTTCATTTTGTGCTATGATATTCGTAATGTTAGCGTTTGGAGGAGAAGTAATGACAGCGGTTATTATTATTGCCATCATCATTTTTATTATAATCTTTACCCTTTCCATTTTTACCATTAATAAGGGATATGCATTTAAGCATACGATAGATGAACGTCCACCTGAGAACAAAGAAAAAACGCATCGCCACAACGGCTGATGCGTTTTTTTAATTTGTCGCTTTTTCTTTTTTAATTTGTTTGCTTCGTAATTGACCACATGCAGCGTCAATGTCCGTTCCTTGTTCCATACGAACTCCACAGTTTATACCTTTGTTCTTCAATGTTTGGAAGAATGCACTGATTGATTTTTCTGAGCTTCGTTGATATTGTCCGTGCTCATCCACAGGATTGTATGGAATTAAGTTCACATAAGATAGATGGCGCTTGTTTTCAAGTAACTTAGCTAATTGAAGAGCTTCTTCTACATGGTCATTTACATCTTTAAGTAAAATATATTCAAACGTAATACGACGATTCGTTTTTTCTAAGTAATAGTCGACAGCGGCCATTACTTTTTCAATTGGGAATGCTTTGTTGATTACCATGATTTTCGTACGAAGTTCATCATTTGGAGCGTGTAAAGATACAGCAAGATTTACTTGTAAGTTTTCGTCTGCAAAGTCCATGATTTTTTTCGCTAGACCACTTGTCGATACCGTAATATGACGAGCACCGATTGCAAGTCCTTTTTGATCATTTACTGCACGCAAGAAATTCATTAGATTCGTATAGTTATCAAACGGTTCCCCAATACCCATTACAACGATATGGCTAACACGCTCATCTTTTTGTAATTGATCTAAATGCTCTTGTACTTTCATAATTTGACCCACAATTTCTCCAGCATCTAAATCACGATTTTTCTTAAGTAGCCCACTCGCACAGAAGCTACATCCAATATTACATCCAACCTGTGTTGTAACACAAACGGATAATCCGTATTTAAAGCGCATTAATACTGTTTCAATTAGGTTACCATCTTGCATTTCAAATAAAAACTTGATCGTCCCATCCGCTGATTCTTGTTTCACAGATTCTTTTAATGTTTGAATGACAAAATTCTCTTCCAATAACTCAATACAATCTTTACCAACATTTTTCATTTCTTCAAAGCTCTGTACTCGCTTAATATATAACCAATCCCATACTTGCTCCGCACGGTACTTCTTTTGTCCATGCTCCATTAACCATTCTATTAACTGATCTCTTGTAAGACCATATATTGATTTTTTCATTATTAGCCCTCATTTCATCCGTATACAATTTGCCCATTATACTATAGTTGTTTACATAAGACAACTTATTATAACGGAAATAAGAAACAAAAGATATTATTTTGTTTTTTTAAAGTACCAAACGTATGAAAAATGCTTGGATTAATTTTGATACGCTTCGAATAAAATACTATTACACTTTTCATTATGAATCATTCAGACTTAAAATGGAATTGGAGATGCACAGAATGACTAAGAGGAACAAACGACTAAAAAAAAGGCATGCTCTTTTCAAATTAGCAATGCTTATTATTGGAATATCGGCCTTTTTACCTTCAAACTTATTAGAAAGCAATTTACAGCTTTATGAAGACCATACTAGTAGAGCGCTTGCTAATCATGCGCTTAAAATGACTACCGATACTTTTCACAACTCATTAGACCAAGTATTAATCGTTTCTTACAGTATTGAATCAATGGAAGAAAAAGATGGGGAGTTAATTTCTTCCGTAGTCATCGCATACACAGTTTTTGGAATTCCCTATGCAGAAGTTATCGCTACTAATGATGGTGCATATGTAAATAAAAAATTTCTCTTTAATAATTGAATCAAGTATATTTGATTCCCGCTATAGGCGGACGCTTTCCGCAGGGGAACGATAAGCCATCACCACAGCTCACGCGTCGTTTATGAGCTTATCTGTCTCACTCATCCCTCTGGAGTCGCCGTTTTTCACTACAATCAATTGCCTACAAAAAATAGTAGTTTAATAAAAAGTATACAAAAAGCAGGTGTAGAAAAAGACTCGTTTTTCTACACCTGCTTCAATTTTGGGCTTACTGGACAGCCCCTTTTTAACACTTATCCATTATTCAGTTTCCACTTCATTTTCTCTAATCCAGTCACTGTAGCTTCCTACGTATAACTGGACGTTTTCATATCCTGCTTCTTTTAGGCTTGCATATAAAGGTGCTGCAGTGACACCACTTCCACAATAAGCGATTACAGGCTTGGCTTTATCAGCTAAACCATCTAGTTTCTCCACTAACACTTCATTTGCTAAAAATTGTCCGTCATTTTTTAGCTGCTCCCAATCAAAATTTATTGCGGTCGGAATATGACCTGCAATTGGATCAATTGGTTCTACTTCTCCGCGATAACGTACGGCAGAGCGAGCATCGATTAGCTGACCCTCTAGTTGACCTACTACTATTTTCTGCACTTTTTCTAGGTCAACATATAGCTCGTCTTTCCATTCTGGAGTAACTTCCGAATGTTGAATGATAGGTTTTACATCAGTAACTGGGAGTACTTTTATCGCTTCCGCAAACCCTTCACGGAGAACATGAACGTTAGAGTAACCTGCCCATTCTAATAAAAAATATGCTCGTAAAGCAAATGGCGAGCCACCTTGATCATATATAACAATCGAATCTTTTGGAGATAATCCCGCTTGTTGCACAAGATTCGTCATCTTCTCCTTTGAAATCATTGGGTGCCTCCCCTGCTCACCCGCCATATCGGATAAATCTTGTTCTAAGTCCCAATAAATAGCCCCTTCTATATGCTCTAAGTTATACATTTCACGACCTGCTAGAGGACGTGCTAAATCAAAGCGAGTATCGATAAATCGAACCTGACCACCTACTACCTCTTTTAATTCCACAAACACCTTATTCATTTGTTCTCCCCCTTCCCTATATACGTGCGTATATCTCTTTCCATTTGGTAAGTGTTTCTTCTTGCTCTAGTAACTTACGTTCCGAATCAATTTGTGCAAGCGATTCATTGAGCCAATTTATGCGGACAGCTTCTGTTTCAATATCTGCATATTGCTCCACCCAATGAGCAAGTCGGTCTTTTTCTTTATTCAAATACATCTCTGCTTCTACTTTCGTTTGTTCAGATAATGTATCTCGAAGTTTTTCCTTTTCATTCTTTTCGAAAAATGCTTTTGTGTTTTTAAAATAGGATTTCACGTTTTCGTATTTTCCTAGGTTTTCAAAAGGACCAACAAACTCTAATAATTTTCGGTCCTCACTTTCATGAGGAGTAAATGTAAAACTTGCATTTAAATCCTTTAATACACGCAGTTCTTCTTTTTCTAACTGTTTCATTTGTTTTTGAATGAATTGTAACACACGGAAGTTTGTCACACGCATTTCCTGTTCCAAATCAAATCGAATCATGTGCAATATATCCTTTAATGCAATTTCTAACGCCAGACTAGCTGGTTTGTTTGTAAATAAAGAAGGATTATAAGCCTCTTTAAAAAATTCATTAAATCGATAATAGACCCTTTGTAAAACGTAATATAATAACGTTTCTAGCTCTTGCTTTGCATCTTTCGAAATGGTTGCAGATTTTGAGTTTGCATAGCGTTTTCGAATCTTTTGTTCTTGCTCTCGCAACTCAATGATCCGCTCATCTTTTCTCGCAAGGTTTGCTTCCGTCTGCTGAATTAATGTTAGTAATTTTGTTTGCTGACGAGTCGATTCTTCCTCGAGAGATGTCACGGCAATTTGTTTTAAGTCTTCTTCTAAAAACTGATGGAATGCTTGTTCAAATTGCAGCATTCCTTCATGTAGTTTTACTAGTGCCACTTTTTCTTGTAGTGCTTGTAAGCTAGAAACCCCATACACGCGTGGGAATCGAATACCAAAGCGTTGCAACTCATCTTGTACATATTGCTTGACCAGGTTTGCTTCTTCTTCATTGTTTGCAAGATCAATTGCATTGACGACAAAGAACATTTTATCCAGTTCAAAGGCATCTTTCACACGTCCAAGTTGAATTAAAAATTCTCGGTCTGCTTTTGCAAATGCATGATTGAAATAAGTAACAAATAGTACAGCATCTGCATTTCGAATATAATCAAATGCAACACCAGTGTGTCTCGCATTAATAGAGTCTGCTCCTGGCGTGTCCACCAAAGTAACCCCTAATCTCGTCAATTCACAATCATAATAAAAATCAATAAAATCAACAAAACAACTCTTCGCTTCTTCTGCCACGTATTGACCAAATTCTTCCCCTGTTACACGAAGAGTCTCTCCAAATTGATCTTGGAAAGTTGGGAACCCTTTGTAAAAGGCTGTAATAAACGATTTATGTACTTCCTCTACTACAGTTTCATCCATTACTGTTTTTGCTTTCTCATAAGCTTCTTCTAATGTGAATACGGTAATTCCTAATTGACTATATGCAAATGCAACTTCCACAAATAATTGTTCTTTCGTTTTCAAAACAACGTCCGCTGTATTATGTGGATGGTGCTCCGAAATCGGATGTATTTTATTTATTGCAGCAGTAGTTGGATTAGGAGAAACCGGAAGAACATTCGCTCCCATTAATGCATTGGAGAAACTTGATTTCCCAGCACTAAAAGCTCCGAATAATGCAATGGTAAACTGTTGATTTTTAACACGTGTTGCTTTTCGTTTAATAACAGTCGCTGCTTCTGTAAAATCGGGTATTTCTGCTAGCACTTCACCAATTCTATTTGCTCGTTGTAAAACTGCATCTGAAGAGAGCAATACCTCTTCTTTTTCAAGTATTTCTACTTTATCTATTTCCTCGATTATTTCTTCTTGCTCCTCTGCAGTTGCATCATATTCTGTAATGGAGCTTTGGAATTTACGTCGCTCCTCTTCCCATTCGCTCAGTAAACGATCTCTTTCTTTTCTAATTTGGAGAGGGGCTGTTTCCACTATTTTATCAAAAACATTTAATCTTTCATCTACTTCTTCTAAGGTATGGATAGCTAGTTGTTTTTCGTTTAACAGCTCTGTCTTCTGTTCCACTAGTTCTAGATTTACTAATGGATTTTGTTCGATATAAACAGTAGCTTCTTCTTTCCAACTATCTGTTTCGCGAATAAAATATCGGTTTACAGCATCAGATACACGATTTGCATAATGGAGAATCGCATCCCCATTAATGCTCGCACCTTCATGCAAAGTTTCACTAATAAGTATAGATGAAATAGTAAAATCTATTCCATCAATATCATTGGACTTCGTTTCTGTTAATAAAGAGACGTCTTTTAACATGGATTTCATTAATTGTTTTACGTGGACCGTTATATTTGTAGCAATAACTTTCTCCAGTAATTGTCGCGCATCTTCCAGTCTTTTCTGTCTTTCCTCTTCCGTTTTCTTCTTACTTCCTAGAAAGCCAACTTTAAAGGAGTTTTGTTTACTTTCTGCATATAACTTTAAAAAGTCTCTCATTTCATAAGGCATAATAGATGCGTTTTCTAAAATGGCTTTACGTTGATCTTCAAAGGATTTTTTCCATAGACTTAAATCCTGAAGCTCTATTTGTTTTTGCGAAACTTCTAACTGCTCTTTAATATCTTGTTTATTTTTCCAATCCTCTTCCGTTATCTGGTTTTCAAACGCCTCAAAACATGCTGCTTTTTCATCTTCTAAGTATTTTTTATGCTCGTCCGCTAATTTTTCAATGGTTGCTTGAGCAGATGTAAGAAAATAGGATTCTTTATTTTGAATCGACTGTAAAACAATTTGTTGCACTTTTGGAAAATCATTATGTACGAAATTTGCATCTTTTAAGGAAGTAAAAAAGATCCCTTTTGGTTCTACAGACCATGCTTTAAAAGCGTCTGCAACAGATTGTTTATACGCAGAGAATGACAATTCCTCTTCTCGATGTTTATCTACCTGGTTGACAATTAAATATACGTTTTCATTATAATGAAGCAATTGTTTTGTAAACTGGAAATTCAGCTCAGATTGTACATGATTGTAATCCATTACATAAAACACGATATCTGCTAAATGTAAGGCAGATTCTGTGGAAATTCTATGCGCATCATCTGTGGAATCGACACCTGGAGTGTCCATCACTGAAATACCTTCAGGTAAGCTAGAAGATTCATGCCCTATTTCAATTTGTGAAACTTTACTTCCATCTTTTGAATATTTTTTTACTAATTGAATATCATATTCTCCTGAAAATTGAACAGGTGCTTGATTCACAAAATGAACGAGCGCATAATTTTCAGCTGCTTTTCTAACAGTCACTATGTTTGCAGAAGTTGGAATAGGACTTGTCGGTAGTAGTTGCTCATCGACTAAAGCATTGATCATACTCGATTTACCTGCTGAAAAATGTCCTGCAAAAGCAATGGTGAAAGTACCCTTTTCTAACTTGTCTGCAAATAATTTCGCTTTAGCATAACGTTCTTCGTCTTTGTTTTGGTGAAAAATAGTTGCTAGCAATGCATTTTTCTCTGTTATGATTTGTAGTTTCTCTGTATTGTTCATGTGAAAAATATTTCTCCTTTATAGTTCGACAATATATGTCTATCATAGCAGAAAACATGAAAAAAGATGACTCTATTTGAAAGATCAAATAAAGTCATCTCAGACTGTAGACAAACCCCTTCATTCTTCGGTGCTCCTGCGCAAAGCTCGTCGCAGAAAAGCTGTGCTCCTGCGCAAAGCTCGTCGCAGAAAAGCTGTGCTCCTGCGCAAAGCTCGTCGCATCCTTGCAACGGTTGTTGCAAGGATGCGACGAGATTAGGTTACCTTCTTAGACAAGCGTTTTCAAGACAGTCTGAGGTGACACCTTCGAATTTAGATTTTGTCATATATAGATATACTTCTTATTTTGGTTGTGGAGTTGTTGAACGCAAGACGTGTGTCGTAACTAAACTAAATAATATTACAGTAGAACCGATTAATATAGCTAACATTCAAATCGTCCTCTCAGTGAATTTGAATTTCATTCTCATTTAAATATACCATACTATTGCATCATTTTCTATACCTCTATTCTTTTTTCCTAGTAATTATGCTAAAATCGATACATCTTTACTATTTGGAGGGGATATGGTGACTGCGTCAAAACACATACAAACTATATTAAATGGAACTATACAATCGTTAAAATCTGTTATCCCTCTTCCGATGGATATTAAATCTCCCTCTCTCATGGTGCAACCCTTTGAGCAAGAAGAAATGGGCGTTCTAATAGGAATGATTGGAGATATTAAAGGCCGTATTATTATAGATTCAACTTCAGAATGTTTATCTTCCATTGGAGCAACTATGTTTGGAATGCCTTTAGAGGGGGAAATGCTGGAATCATTTACTGGAGAATTGGGGAATATGGTAGCTGGTAACTTATGTACAGTAGTAGCTCGTGATGGGGTCGAAGTAGATATTACACCACCCACTGTCATTGTTGGAAGAACAAAATTATTCGGTTTTCAACACGCTTTTAAATTACCCGTTGAACTTGCAAATATAGGAAATTTAACAATCATACTAACAATTGATGAATAAATTTTTAGGACTTTCATACATACTATTTTTCTGAACTTTCAAATATGAAAGTTCTTTTTTTATTTCCTCTTTATTTATATTATTTCACATGGTGATAAACCAAAAGTACTCAACAAATAACATATTAAAATGGTGATAACACACTATACCCTCTATATTTAGGTGTTTTAGAGTGCTTGGAACTGAACGAGTTCTACACAATTACCTGGATTTCTTGATGCGGAGGGATGCGACAAAATCGCATCCCTCTGCATTTTTCGATAATTGCGCGGTCGTTGGTTTGTCCGTCACTCTCCATAGCTACTTGTAATAGAAGAGCCAAAGCTTTTTGGAAATGAAAGAATAGCGACTTTCCTATTTATACAGTAAGCAGCCAAAGATGCAATTTTGGCTGCTCAGTCCTTCTACACTGAGCCCTCGGTAATGATGGAGTGATTATTTCGTCCAAAGCGTACCAAAAACGTACAAGTGCAACATGGGATCCTTGCGCATTTCTTGTGAAATTTTAATGAGGCAAATTGGATAATCAACAGCCGTTTATATTATTTCACATTTTCTTCACATCATTACTTTATATCTGTGATATTTCTCACATCCACAACACTTTTTTATATTTAATATGAATCTATACAAAAACGATTTATGGAGGTGTAAGGAAAATGTCCAAAAAGCATGAAAAGGAACCCGACTTAAAAGGAACACTCGTTTCCGTTAGTATGGTTGGAGTATTTATATTAGTTACATGGTTCATGGCATTTTACTTGTTTGTTGATCGATTTTAATATGATGGAGGTTAGAGGTTATGCATATTCATAAGTACGAGAAATGGTGGCTTACATTTGGAGTTGGCTCACTGGTCTTATTTTTAATTATTGTTGGTTTTAGTGCATTCCATTTTGGTTCCCATCCACCAAGTGCAAAGGTGTACATTGATCCTGAGCGAGTGGATGAGATAGCACCTTTCAATAATCCTGGAGTACATAAAGTGGAGGGTAAAGATTGGGACTATGAAGTGGTGTTAGTTGCATCTGCTTTTTATTACAATGTACCTGAAATAGAAGTACCACTTGGTTCAAAAGTGAAATTTATCGCAACAACGAAAGATGTCGTACATGGTTTCCAAATTGCAGGTACTAATATTAACATGATGCTAGAACCTGGATATGTATCCGAATACGTGACAACAGTTGATAAAACTGGAGAATTTTTAATCTTATGTAATGAATACTGTGGCATAGGACACTCTTCTATGACATCCATGCTAAAGGTGGTGGAGTAACATGACAACAATGACAGAAAAAGCGAAAGATATGGTAAAAGTAGATCCTCGCGATGGTAAACTTGCACTTGCACATGTATACGTAGCATTTGTTGCTTTATTAATCGGTGGTCTTTGTGGATTATTACAGACATTAGTACGTTCCGGTCAATTTACACTCCCTTGGGGAATTGGTTACTATCAACTATTAACAGTACACGGAGTTCTATTAGCACTTATTTTAACAACATACTTTATTTTTGGGTTTCAAATTGCTGCTGTCAGTCGAACAGCAGGTACATTAACAGATAAACAACGTCTTTTAGGTTGGATTGGTTTTTGGACAATGACTATTGGTACTATAGCAGCTGCTGTAATGGTTTTATTAAACAAGGCATCTGTACTATATACATTCTATGCTCCGCTTCAAGCACATTGGATTTTCTACGTAGGTTTAGCATTAGTAGTAGTCGGTTCATGGATAGGTGGGGCTGGACAAATTTCGAAATACATCGAATGGCGTAAAACTCATCCTGGGCAACCAAGTCCATTATTAACATTTATGGTTGTCGTAAACTTAGCAATGTGGATTATCTGTTCTTTAGGAGTAGCAGTGGAAGTAGTATTCCAACTAATTCCTTGGTCATTAGGATGGGTTGATAAAGTAGATGTCTTACTTTCTCGTACTTTATTCTGGTATTTTGGACATCCATTAGTTTATTTCTGGTTATTACCAGCATATATGGTTTGGTATGTGGTAGTACCAAAAATTATCGGCGGTAAAATATTCTCAGATGCACTTGCAAGATTATCATTTATGCTTTTCTTAATTTTCTCTATCCCAGTTGGCTTTCACCATCAATTAACAGAACCAGGGATTGATTCTTTTTGGAAATTCTTACAAGTTGTTTTGACAATGATGGTTGTTATCCCTTCCCTTTTAACAGCATTCTCTTTATTTGCATCATTTGAAATAAGAGGACGTGAACTTGGAGGAAAAGGTATACTTGGTTGGTTTAAAAAATTACCTTGGAAAGATGCTAGATTTGTCGTGCCATTTATAGGGATGGCAGCATTCATTCCTGCTGGTGCTGGTGGTATTATCAACGCTTCTAACCAAATGAACCAAGTAATTCATAATACAATTTGGGTTACTGGTCACTTCCATCTTACACTAGCGACATCTGTAGTATTAACATTCTTTGGGGCTTCTTATTGGTTAATCCCTCACCTGACAGGACGAGTATTAACGAAACAAATGAACAAACTTGCGATCATTCAAGCAATTGTTTGGGCAGTTGGAATGAGCATTATGTCTGGAGCCATGCATATTGTTGGATTGATGGGAGCACCTCGTCGTTCTGACTTCTCTACATATGGAGGGGCGGCTCAGGCAACGGATTGGATTCCTTACCAAGTTGCACAAGCAGTTGGTGGTACAATACTATTCGTCGGCATTATTTTAGTACTTTATATTGTAGCTAATCTACTATGGTTTGCACCAAAGGGAGAAACAGAATTCCCTATAGGCGAAGTTTCAGAGAACGCTGAAAAAACTCCAATGGCTTTAGAAAATTGGAAGATTTGGCTGACAATTTGTATATTATTGATTTTATTCGCTTACACGGTCCCAGTGATCGATATGATCCAAAATGCACCACCAGGTTCTAAAGGATACAAATTGTGGTAACAGATGAAGACATAAAAAAGAGAACCTTGACATAATAACGGGTTCCTTTACCTATCGAAAAACATTAATTTACACACAAAAATGAAAATGTATATTAATTGGGGCTGTCTCCTAAGTCATTTAGTGACTGAGAGATGGTCCCCCTTTTTCTATGCACTGATTTCCGTTCCAGACGTATATCTAGGCCGCTATTATTTCGAATGTTTCTCTACGCATATATTATTAATCTTTATCCGTAATAACTGCTCCTGTTATCGCATCAATGTATCGGATAGATTTTCTTGTATGGCGATCACATGCTTGATAGACAAGTGTATAGCATTCTTCATTTTCTTCATAATTTTTATTCCATACTAATTCAAAATCCAAGTGGTTGAGAAAAATGTCATACGCTTCTTTTTTCGAAATAACAGGTTCAGATGAAATATGACTAAGTTGTTCAAAGTCAATACTATGCCCACTATAATAATCTATTTGGCCTGTTTTCCGATTAACGGTAACTATGACTATTTCTAAATAAATAGGTATACCAAGTCCGTTATGCACGCGGAAGCTAAACGCTTCTTTCATTCTAGTATCATCCAGTTTGTCTTCATTTTCACGGACAATTAATTGAAAATATTGATAATAATTTGGAATAATCATTTGTAGAAAGTTAATAGCTTTTTGATAACATTCATCCCTATTTAAGCAAAGGTCGCCCCTTCGATCTTTATACCACACAAATCTTCTAACTTTCCCTGTATTTTTCGAAATGAAAGCTTTTACGGAATCTTCATTATGACTTTGAAAAAAGCTATTAATCGATAAATCGTTTTCTTCCATCTTCCAATCCCGATCACGCCAGACAATCCCTGTCTCTTCCCCCCAATCGGCTTCACGAACTACTTCCATCCCCTCAGTAATTCCAACGATCTCTTCTATGGAAACATCTTTTCGTATTACTGTAGGTGGTGGAGGTAATGAAACATATTTTTCCGAATAATCTACGTCTTCTTCGTGGTTTATCGTTAACGTCGGCTCCACTACATCGGCTTTATATTTCATGAAAAGCTCGAGATTGTACAATAGTCGGAGCCCATCTTCGTCTACATCATGTATAACAGAATACAAATTTGTTATAGTAAGCTGAAAATCGAGTCGATTTTGGACATGTTCAATTAGGTTTTCTTTTGCTATCAATATTTTTGGAATTATTGGTTCTGGTCGTAATCCATAATATTTAAAAGTAACAATCTCCCCACTAGGTTCAACATCGATATAGCAACCTGCATGAGCTAATGGTAAGTCCATCACAATTTGTTCATAGTAAAAGCGGTAGGCATCAGTTAATTTTTTCGTTTGAAAATAGGTTAAATCTTGTAAGGCATGAGGGTAATGGCTATGTAAAAATTGCTCCGCTTGTTCTTTTAATTCACTTTCATTTAGGGAGACCTTAACGGTGTTAGTTTTGTTCAGTCCAATTGATAAACTTGTCAAATTTCCGACAAGGTCTAGTGTGATCGAAATGCCTTCATCTTTTTGTTCATCTGTCCATGAAAACATGGCTTCCCCTTCACCATTCTCACCCTCAAAATATTCTTCTATGAAAGGTTGAAAATGATTAGGAAGTTGTACTAATGTTCTTGCTCGTTCCTTTAATTGTTCTTTTATCAATGAAACCACCTCCGCAGTTTTTAAATAATCTTATCTAATTTCTTATTGGATCTCGGTACTTATTTTAGCATAAATATCCAAATATTCTTTAAAATCAAACGGATTAATGGTAAATATACTATCTATCGGAAAATCTGTGTATACCAAACGGCATTAAAAATGTGTATCAAAATGTAAACATACACCAGCTATTGATGTCTACAATTCGAATTATATTTTGCTATACAAGTTTCAATAAAAAATTCCCTAAGTAGCAACAAAAAATGACTATCAAATTGATATACAATTTGATAGTCATTTTAAATTACATTTTTAATGTTTGCGATAAGTAACGGAACCCTTTATTGTCATAAGGTTCTCTTTTTATCTATTAAAGATTATATATTTTGGTATACTTCTCTTCTAAATATTCAGCTAAGTAATTGCCGTTAAGCCCTTCTCCTGTAGCATCCTTTAAAATTTCTAAAGGTTTTTTCACTCCACCATATTGGTGCACATTTTGAGTAAGCCATTCTTTAATTGGAGATAAGTCTCCTTTTTCAAATAACTCATCAAAATTAGGAATATCTTTTAACATCGCAGCTTTAAACTGAGATGCGTATATATACCCTAATGCATACGAAGGGAAATAGCCAAAACTAGCTCCAGCCCAGTGGACGTCTTGTAAAATTCCTTCTGCGTTCGTCGCTGGTCGTATACCTAAATACTCCTCGTACTTAGCATTCCAAATTGTTGGTAGGTCCTCTACCTTCAAATCGCCATTAAATAAACCTTTTTCAATTTCATACCGAATCATAATATGAAGGGCATACGTTAATTCGTCCGCTTCAATACGAATTAACGAAGGTTTCACTTCATTGATTGCACGTAAAAAGTCTTTCATCGGCACATCCCCAAATTGATCTGGAGAGAAACTTTGAAGCTTTTCATAGTTTTGTTCCCAAAACTTCGGATTACGTCCAACAAAGTTTTCATAAAATAAAGACTGTGATTCATGAATTCCCATTGACGCACCACCTGCTAAAGGTGTTCCAGTCAATTCTTCATCAACATTTTGCTCATAAATGGCATGGCCACATTCATGAATCGTTCCAAATACAGCTGAACGGAAATCTGATTCATCGTATTTAGTTGTGATACGAACGTCTCCTCGATTGAGACCAGTAGCAAATGGATGTACTGTTTCATCTAATCGACCTGCTTCAAAGTCATACCCTAATTGATGTAATACATCTAGACTAAACGCTTCTTGCTTCTGCTTGTCAAAATGTTTAAATAAGAAGTCTGTTTTTGGTTGGTTAGGTGACTCTGCAATTTTCTTTAATAATGGAACGATTCGTTTTCTTAAATCACCAAAAACTTGATCTAACACTTCCGTTGTCATTCTTGGCTCGTATTGATCTAATAGCACATTGTATGGATTCCCATCTTTTATACCCCAATACGAAACAAACTGCTTTAATGTCTCCACTATCTCTTGCAAGTAGGGCATAAACATAGACCAGTCGTTTTTGGCCTTCGCTTCTTCCCATACGGATTCTGATTTAGATTGGAGAATGACGAACTTTTTATATTCTTCAGCAGGTATTTTTTTACTAAGATCATATTGTTTTTTCACTTCTTCAAACACACGATTTGTCACAAGGTTAACCGAATCTAATTTTGATTCCATCTCGTCTAATAAACCTTTTAACTCATCTGAAGTGGACATATTAAACACATCAGTGGCAAGTACCCCAACTACCTCTGAACGTTGATCAATACCCTTTTTTGGAGCACCTGTACGCATATCCCAATATAATACCCCTAATGCTTCTTGGTACGCACCAATCTTTTTCACATAGTCTAAAAATTGTTTTTCTACTGTCATTCCAAATCCCCCTTGCATTAATTAGAAAGTGTTGTAGGTAATATTCCTGTAAATCTGCTTTCAAGCTTAGCTTCTTCTTCATTTAATAAAAGATGAATTTCACCATGATCTTCAGATGTACGGATTAAGCGGCCAATTCCTTGCTGTAGTCTTAATAACATAAATGGCAATTCTACTTCTTCAAAAGGATCATTCGAAAAAGATCGTTTCGCATCAAATAAAGGATCTACTGGAGGAAACGGTAAATCATAAATAACGACACGCGTTAACGCATGTTTAGGTAAATCAAGCCCTTCCCAAAGATGGTAAGAACAAAGTGTAGCGAAATCTCCATTTTGAAATTCTTTTACAAGTGTTGATAACTCACGATCACCTTCAAATACAACATTATTTTTTAAACTCGAAGTTAGACGGAAATTTTCCATCGCTGCCTTTGATTTAAATAAAATGAGTGTTTGCTGTTGGTCTTCTAGTAATTTCTCCACTTGCTTCACTTTTTCCTGCTGGTCTGTACGATGCGCAACGATTTTCATTACTTCATCGTATTCAAAAGGAGATTCTACAGAGAATGATTGAAACTGCTCAATTCCTAATGAATCCGCAATATACGTAAAGTCTTTTTCAATCGATAAAGTAGCAGACGAGAAGATAATAGGTAATTTAGATGTAAATAATTTCTCATGTAAAATATCCGTTACAAGGCGAGGCATAATGATTAACGTTTCATACCCGTCAATTATTTCAAGCCACTCTACTCCGTCACCTTTTTCTGTAAATAAACGAAGTGAGAAGGAATACTGCTCTAAAAATTCTTCCACCATACGTAATTCATATTCAGGTATCGTATATAACTCTGACTCAAATACAAATTCCTCTAACAAATCATTCGTAATTCGAATGGCTTGCTTACATAGCTGAATTAATTCTGGCGTTTTATCTATTTTCATACGTTCCGTTTCTTCTGAATTACTGCTTAAGCGTAAAAGCCCGAAAATCTTATCATGTGTTTCTTGTAACACTTCCATCAGATTTAGTGTCTTCTCACGAACCCCATCGACCATTACTCTTTCTAGTAAGCGAATTAACGTTTCACTTTGTACTTCGTATGTTAATGCTTTTTGGGCTGCAAATTCGAGTAAGTGACCTTCATCTAATACAATCATCGAAACTTCTGGTAATAGAGGCAACTGACCTTCACGGACACGTGATTCTTTTGTCCAAATATGTTCCATTAAAAACTCATGTGAGCAAATGACTAAGTCCGTAGATTCACGGTAATGTTGACGGTGAATGGTTTGCCCACATCGATTTCGAACATCACAAACCATACACTGTTGCGTCGGATGATAATTTACTTTTTGCCAATCTTCATCACTTACACCAGGAAATTGGCTACGCTCTCCAAATGGGTAGATTTTTTGTAGAGAAGAATGTCCATACACGAAATCTGGTATTTGGTCTTCAATTTCCTCTAAAAAATGATCATTGTCTCCATCCTTTTGCGCTTCTTCTAGGCGTTTTAAGCATAGGTACTGATCGCGAGATTTCGCTAAACGAACATCAATTTTAATATCTAAGTAGTTTTGAAGCTTAAAAATATCTCCTGCTTCTTTTACTAATTGTTCAATAAGCGTTTCATCCGCACAGGCAATTAAAGCAGGTTTTCCGGTATAACGTGCATATGAAATAGCTGGCAATAAATAAGCAATCGTTTTCCCAGTACCTACGCCCGCTTCTGCAAATAGAACATTTTTTTCCTTTAACGCCTTCTCAATTTGATACGCCATGAAAATTTGTTCATCACGGCATTCAAATCCTTTTTCAGGTAATTCATCATATAAGACATCACCCATCCAATCTCCTAGTGATTCGAAGAAAGAACGGTCTTTTGTAAGTTGGAATGGCAAAGCTTGTTTCATCATAAAACTCCCTTGAATAATAATATAACAGCAAGGGAGAACCTAGTCTCCCTTACTGTTATGAACGTTTACCCCAGAACTGATAGTAATCTGTTCGAATAAAACCATTAAATAATTTTCGTTTCTTCGTAGCTCTTTGACCATACACATTTTCGAAGTTTTCCATAGAAGAAAGCATGTAAACGGACCATGTTGGATGTTGGCTCATTATATGTCCCATATCACTTATCACTTTTTCTATTTCCTCAACTTCCCCAATACGCTCTCCATACGGAGGATTTCCAATCATTACACCATCAGTTAAGGTAGTGGAAAAATCAGAAGCCTGCATTTGTTTGAAAGATATCAAATCTGCAAAACCAGATTCAAAAGCGTTTTGCTCTGCTATTTGAATCATCTTATGGTCGATATCGGACCCAAAGATTTGAAGCTCTTGATCATAATTAGCAAGAGATTCCGCTTCATTTCGAACATCTTCCCAAATAGTTTTCGGCATCCAAGACCACGCTTCGCTGTGAAAATCACGATTAAAGCCTGGAGCAATATTTTGTCCGATCATTGCAGCTTCAATCGGGATTGTACCCGAACCACAAAATGGATCCACAAATGGACGATTCGGACTCCATTTAGATATTTTTACAAGTGCTGCTGCAAGGGTTTCTTTTAATGGAGCTTCCCCTTGTCCATGGCGATATCCCCGTTTATGAAGCCCTGCGCCACTTGTATCAAGAGTAATCGTCGCAATATCTTTTAGAATGCTAATTTCTAACTTATATGTTGCACCTGACTCATCTAAAAAGCCAATTCGTTTATGTGCAAGCTTCAATCTCTCCACAACTGCTTTTTTCACAATTGCTTGGCAATCGGGCACACTGAATAACGTCGATTTAACGGATTTCCCTTGAACCGGAAATGCTGCATCTACAGGTAAAAATTTCTCCCACTGTACTGCTTTTGTTCGTTCAAAAAGTTCATCGAATGTTCGCGCGGGAAATTGAGCTGCAACTATCTTTACTCGGTCTGCAACACGTAGCCAAATATTTGCTCGTGCAATTGCGCGTTCGTCCCCTTCGAAGTATACCTTTCCATTTTCTGTTGTTGTCTCATACCCTAATGCTTTTACTTCATCTGCAACGATAGATTCTAAACCCATTGCGGAAGTTGCTACTAATTTAAATGTTGTCATTATATATTCCCCTCTTGCTTATGAATATCCCAAAGCTCTAAGAAATCCAAAAGCTCTGTACTAGGAATTGGCTTGCTATAATAATATCCTTGAATAATATCACAATCCATTTCCTTTAAAAGTTTTACTTGATCCTTTGTTTCTACTCCTTCAGCAACCACTTTTAAATGCAATCGATGCGCCATCAAAATAATAGAATCGACAATTGCTTGCTTATCTTTTAAAGAAGTAATTCGTTGTATAAAGCTACTATCAATTTTCAAATAGTTTAAAGGAAAACGATTTAAATAACTTAAGGAAGAATAGCCTGTTCCAAAATCATCAATGGAAATTTTAAAGCCCATATTTTTAAGCTTAATTAATTTACTTACAATACCTTCTGAATCATGCATGACGGTACGTTCCGTCAATTCCAATTCAAGTTGCTGTGGACTACAATTATACTGCATGACAATCTCATTTATTCTTTCAATAAAATCATCCTGCTGAAAGTGAAGTGCTGCTATATTAATGGATACGGGCAATTTATTTATCCCTTCTTTTCTCCAATCCAATATATCCAGACATACCTTTTCAATAATTAATTCGCTTAATGGGATGATTAATCCTGTATCCTCTGCTAACGGAATAAATTCTCCAGGAGATACAAACCCTAATTTATCACTTGTCCATCTTACAAGCGCCTCTACACCTATTATTTCTTGTTTATCTACAGAAACTTTTGGTTGGTATGCAATCGTAATTTTTTTTGCTTGAATGGCTTTTCTCAGTTCTGCTTCTAAAAGAAGTAATCGCTTGGAATCCCTTTTTAACTCTTCGAAATAAAAAGCGTATTGATTTCGTCCATTTTGCTTAGCAAAATACATGGCTTTATCCGCTTTGTGTATGAGCTTTTCTACCTCTACTCCATCTTGCGGATAAATGCTAATTCCTATACTAGATGTGATATAAATTTCTTCTTCATTAATATAAAAAGGCTTATTTAATTTTTTTATTACATCTTTCGCAAAATGAACCGCTTCTTTTTGATGTTCCATACTGTTAATTGCTAATAAAAACTCATCTCCACCGTACCTTGCAAAGATGTCGGTACCCCTTACAACTGTATTAATCCGATTTGCGACTTCAATTAAAAGTAAATCGCCCACTTCATTTCCTAATGTTTCATTGATTTGTTTAAAGCGATCTAAATCAATAAAAAGAATAGCATGTTTAGAAGGACTATTTTTTGAATCGGTAATTAAATTAAATAACAACTCGTTAAAAGAGCTTCTATTTGATATGCTCGTCAACTGGTCGGTAAGTGTTAGCTCTTCCAGTTCCTTCTCTATTACTTTTTTGTTGGAAATGTCCGAAAAAATACCAAAGTAATTGGTTAACTTCCCTTCGGTATCAACGATACTAGTAATCGTTAATATTTCAGGATAAATGTCACCATTTTTACGTCTATTCCAAATTTCTCCTCGCCAAACACCTTTATTGTTTAAATCTTCCCACATTTTTTTATAAAAAGATGCATCTTGTTTTCCAGATTGTAATAATTTTGGTGTTTTCCCACGAACTTCTTCCATTATGTATCCCGTAAGCGACTCAAAGGCAGAATTGACCAGTGAGATACGCATCTCAGCATCCGTAATCATAATACCTTCTGTAGTAGAATGAAATATTGTCTCCACTAAGTTATTTGGATATAAATAAAAGTTTTCAGGTGCTTGCTGGTTCTTCACACTCAATGCCCTGCCTTCGTAAAATATCTCTTTATATTGGATTACAACAACAATTTCTTTAGAATAGAAAAGCCCTCCGAGATTGGAGAGCTTCTTAATTATTAAATATAGCCACTCATACACTCAATAAGCCATGTTTTGTTTCCACAGTACTCAAACGGTGCTTTACCTCGTACCTTGTGGACGGCAATCATCTATCTACAGGAATATTCCTGTTCTTCTATCCGTTCAATTCCTTCAAGAAAATGCCCCTACCATAATTTGGGTTTCTCACTCGTGGGGTTTACCCGTTCCACCTGTATAGTTTCCTATACAGCTCCGTCACTGTGGCACTTTCAGAGATTGTCAGCCATATCCTAAGACTTAGGCCTTCATCCCGCCGTCAGCTAATTTAGCTGCCTTAGTTTATTTTTTCACTAAGCACGAACACTACATTCATCGCAGAATTGTGTGAGCATGGACTTTCCTCTACAATGTCTAGCATTGCAGCGATTGCCCGAATATATAAGTGGTAAAACTAGTATATACGATATACGTCATATAAACAATGATTCTTTATTAATATAATTATTCGTACAATTTACTCCCGAACACATGTTTCTCTAAATGAGAAAGTCTTTTTAAAATATCAAAGTTAGTTGCGCCAGTTTGTGGTGCTGGTGCAGTTCGCTTTGGAACCTCTGCTATTTCCTCTTTTAGTTGCTTATTTTCTAGTTGAAGTTGGGAAATTTTTTTCTCAAATGCTTCATAGTCTTGAATGATGTCATCTAAAAAAATGTCTACTTCTTCTTGATTGTAGCCTCTTAGGCCAGTTTTAAATTCTCTTTCAAGTATATCTGAAGCCTTTAGTTTTAATTCCATGTGGCATCTTCCTTCCATGTACATTTCGCTAACCGTATTATAGCATAATGATGTCGAATAATGGAGCTTTTTAAGGTAATTAAACGCGCTTTTTGTTAGGTTGTGCGCTTTCCCGGGAAATATTTAATTTCCGTATTATTCTCATCTTTCTCTTTTGAAGTTCCAGCATTACACGCAATTTCCTGTCACTATTCCATCTAGCTACGTAATCTAAACATTCTAGAGTCATTTCTAGTGCCATATCGTAATCCTTCTTTTGATGTTCATAGAGTTTTGCAAGCTCGATATACACTTCTACACGATATTTCCCAACTATTTCTTTCAATGATTCATGAAAAGCTTGAATGCTTTCATCTGGTAATTGCTTTCTCTTCAAATATAATCCGACGTAATAATAAGCTAAGCTCACTTCTTCTTCGGAAAATTGGTCTACTACAAATTGAAACCAATCAATGCTAGCATCCATTGTTTTTAAATCTCGAAACCATTTCCCAATATTCGTGTACGTAATGGCCGATTCCTGTACCTCTTTCTCTTTTAGTATCTCTACAGATAAAATATATAAAGTTACTAAAGATAGAATATCCCACTCATTATGCTTTAAAACTTTCATCAAATTAGTAGGGTCCCCGTGCTTCACAGCATCAAAATAAATAATAGGAGCCAGATGCCCAGGAATATCATTTTCTCTCCTGAAACCAAGCTTCATCTCTTCCACTTGTTTTAGCTTAAATCGTTCCAGATCACCTTTCCAAATTCTTTTAGAAGAATGCATAAGATCTATTTGTGCATGTTCTTTTAAAGGAGGAATTGCCTTTCTGTTCATCGTCCATCTGGTTACTAATTGCGGTAAATCAAAACTTTTTCCATTGTACGTAATGATTGTTTGGGAAGTTTTCCAAAAATCAGTGGCCAATAAGAAAGAAGGTTCTTGACTAGGATCGGCAAGCACATATTGGGTCAATAAAAAACCTTTCTCTTCTTTTTTTAACACACCATTCAAGAAGATTAGTACTCCTGTCCCTTTTAATCCTGTTGTTTCCGTATCATAAAAACTAAAAGGAGCATCTGGACTAATCGTTAATGGGTGATCCGGGTACATTTCACGCATGAACAAAATTGCTTCTTCTAATTTATGTAGCCCAATATTTCCATGTATATGCTCGTCTGTATAAAATGTTTCTTTCACAAATAAAAAACCGCGTTCATCTTTGACTAGTTTTAGCCCTGCGTTTTCCCATTGTTCTGCATAAAAAGGAAGTGCAGCAGTTGGCACTTCCTTTTTAGGTGGCTCGTTTGGCAAATTCTTTTTAACAAGGCCTTTCATTTGCATTAGCTTATTTTCATAGGACATGATTGTTCACCTGCAATAAATGAAGTAATTTAATCACTTCTTTTTTCAAATTTAACTCGGCATCTTGAGCACCAATACATGCAGGACACCCACTTGTACATGAACATTCTTCCACTTGCTTTGTAACTTTAGGAACTAGATCATTCCACAAATCAAACATTCTTTCAGAAAGTCCGATTCCACCAGGATAACTATCGTACATATAAAATGTGGGTTTTTCTACATTAATGGATTTCACTTGTGGCACGACATGAATATCCTTTGCATCACAATGGATAAATAATGGGATAAATGCATGCAACGCGTATGCTACCCCTGTCATCGCATCGGATAATAAAGTATCTGTCCAGTCGGTCGGTTTGTCAAAACTGAACCATGTAGAAGCTGTATGTAGTTCTAGAGGTGGCAAATGAATTTTACCTGATCCGATATTGTCATGTGTATCAAACTTAATCTTTTTGAAAATCGTCGGTTGTGCAAGCACAATAATATCTCCAAAACGCAGTGTTCCAATATTCGCTTCCTTTTCTTTATCTTCACTTAACACTTTTAATTCAACCGCAATATTTGCATCCGTGAAATAATCGACATCTACTTCTCGTACAAACGCTTTTTTCTCTTCCCAATCCAGTTTTTCTACTTGGTATTGCGTCCCTTGGTGCAAGTAGATAGCCTCTTCATGTAGCAATGTCATGGCGCTATATTGATCCATCTCACCAATTACTCTTGTATGTGCAGGTACTGTTTGGTCAATAATAATAACGTTTTCTTGGGAGGCAGAACGCAAACTTATATTGCTAGCTGGAAAACTTTCGGACATCCAATGCCACTTATCTGCAGTTTTCAATAAAACTCCTTCACTTTCTAAAAAAGCTAGTAGTTCTTGAATGGAAAATTCCCCATACATGTCTATTGATGTAAAAGGCAATTCAAATGCTGCACATTTTAAATGATCCATTAAAATAATAATATTATCAGGATGGATACGAACTTCTTCAGGTGATTGTCCAAGGAAATATTCGGGATGCTTCACTATGTATTGATCAAGTGCAGTTGACTGCGCCACGTAAATAATGAGCGCTTCATCTTGTCTTCTTCCCGCTCGTCCTGCTTGTTGCCAAGCACTAGCTATGTTGCCTGGATATCCCGTCATAATGCATGCTTGGAGTTGTCCAATATCGACTCCTAATTCAAGTGCATTTGTACTTACTACTGTTCGAATCGTCCCATCCCTTAATCCTTTTTCAATAACTCTTCTTTCTGAAGGCAAATAACCGCCTCTATACCCACGAATCGTTTGGTCATTGATCTTTTTACTAACTAAAGCTTGCAAGTAGGTTACCAGCATTTCCACACGCACTCGACTTTTAGCAAATACAATCGTTTGTATACCATTTACATATAATTCTTGTGCTATATCACGCACTTCTAAAATAGCACTTCTTCGCACGTTAAACACTGGATGGATGATTGGGGGGTTATAAAAGACAAAATGTTTTTTTCCAGCAGGTGCACCATTTTGGTCGATAAGTTCATGCGTGGTATTTGTTAAGTTTTCTGCTAACTCTTTTGGATTTTTAATAGTTGCAGATGTACAAATAAATTGAGGATTACTCCCGTAAAATGCACTTATTCTTTGTAACCGTCTAATAACATGCGCAACATGGCTACCAAAAACACCTTTATATGTATGAATTTCGTCTATCACAATATATTTTAAGTTTTCAAATAGAGAAACCCACTTTGTATGATGTGGAAGTATCCCCGAATGCAGCATATCTGGATTCGTTAATACAATATGACCTGATTTACGGACTTTTTGTCTAATACCAGGTTCGGTATCGCCGTCATATGTATAGCTTAAAATCTCTTCCTCACTTGCTTGTATTAAATCGTTTAAGTCACTCTTTTGATCTTGAGCTAATGCTTTCGTCGGAAAGAGATAGATAGCGCGCGAAGTTGGATCTTCCAGAATTGACTGAAGAACCGGAAGATGATAACAAAGAGATTTTCCAGAGGCAGTAGGTGTGATGGTAGTTAAGGACTTTCCAGAAGTTGCAGCATCAAACGCTTGCCGCTGGTGACTATATAATTGATTCACTCCACGACTTTGTAAAGCCTTCATAATAGAAGGATGCATCTTTTCTGGGAAAGAAGCATATATTGCTTCTTTCTCTTCTGTTGTATGAATATGCTCAATTCGTGAATTTCTATTTTTATCAACTTTCCAATCGTTTAAAATGCTCGATATGTTTTTTTGATTAAGCATGTTCATCCCCTACTTCCTTAATCGCTTGAATAACTGTTTCTAACGTGTATTTGGATGAATGGACAGATTGAAGAAATCGTTTCTTACTCGTTGCTTTATAATACGACTGCACGATAAATTGCTTCATGGATTCAAGTAATGAGTCAATTTGACTTGGATGTACATACTTTGGTCTTTTTACTTGAATCCATTTTCTAACTAGCTGCTCCCATTCAAGTAATAATTCATCTATTTTATATGCATGTGGCTTCACATCTTGAAAAAAATCTGGTTCCTTGTCTTCTGCTCGATAAATATGAAAACGCGAAATACTTTCATCGCATTCTTTTAATAACTGTTTACTTAACTCTAATAATGACAAAGTAATCCCTCGCATTCTAGAAACAGTTTAGCAAATTTTTAAAGATATTACTAGTTATGAACGAACATACATTCCTTCCGATTGTTGACAAACACTTTCATACTTAGACAAGCGGTTTCAAGATACTCATACATTCGAATTTAAATTAAGCAGCAACTTTATTCCTTATAATTTATTTTCGATTTTTTCAATTTTTCCAAGTAAACGAAATGATGATTTACTAAAATCTTCCTCAAACTGCTCTTGTTCATCGTTTAATCGGTTTTCAAGTAGGTATTCTAATAGCTCTAGTTGGTCAATAAGACGTTCAATTTTGTTCATTTTAAACACTCCTTTTTAGAATAAATTCCTTCATACGCTATAAATCCCTTCCTACTCGACAAAGGTTCTATGCAACAGACAAAACTAGTGTCTGCTCGACAACGAAAAAAATGAAACCAAATGTGTATCGTTTTCGTCTAACTAACTTGTGATAAACTAGTAGCATAAGAGGTGAGTGACTTGGCTATTCATTATCCAAATGGGAAAATGTATACTCCTAAAAAAGAAACAGCAAATGTTAGAAAAAAGGATTATTCTTTTAGTAATAGGGGAAAGACATTAGAAGATGAACTAAATGATGCAAATGAATACTATCTAGCACATGATATAGCTGTCATTTATAAAAAACCAATCCCTATTCAAGTTGTCAAAGTAGATTATCCAAGTAGAAGCAGCGCTGTTATTAAAGAAGCATATTATAGAACTCCTTCTACTACGGACTTTAATGGTGTGTTTGAAGGTAAATATATTGACTTTGAAGCAAAAGAAACGGAAAATAGAACAGCATTTCCATTGAAAAATGTTCATCTCCATCAGGTCGAACATATGAGCAAAGTAGTTAAGCAACGTGGGATTAGTTTTTTACTTGTTCGCTTTTCTGCAGTAGATCGATATTTTTATTTACCTTTTGAGCAATTAAAGCTCTTTTGGGATAGAATGCAAACAGGAGGTAGAAAATCTATTGCATTGTCTGAGTTTGAAGAACATGCCATAGAAATTACTCCAAAATATGCACCAAGAATTGATTATTTAAAAGTAGTTAATGACTTGAACGTATAAAGTGAAAGTGAGGAGACGTTTATGAGTGAGCAAAAAACAACTCGTGAACAACGAAGAAAACAATTACAACGAAAGAATCAACCAAAAAAACCAATAAAATTATGGGTAAAACGTATATTTATTTCACTCATCCTATTAGGAGTAATAGTCGCCATTGCAGGTGGTTCCCTCTTTGCGTATTATGCTAGCACTGCACCAGAACTAGATGAACAATTATTGAAAGATCCAATAAGTCCTAAATTACTCGATGCAAATGGAGAGGAATTTGCGACAGTTGGTAGTGAAAGTCGTGAATATGTGACTTACGATGAAATCCCCCAAATGATGGAAGATGCAATCCTTTCTACGGAAGACGCCCGTTTCTATGAGCATGGAGGTGTTGATTTCTTACGCTTAGGAAAAGCTGTACTGGCAAACTTCACTAGCGGATTTGGTTCTCAAGGGGCAAGTACATTAACACAGCAAGTGATTAAAAACTCGTTCCTAACGAATGAAAAAACATTAAAACGTAAAGCACAAGAAGCATACCTTGCCGTTCAACTAGAACGTAAATATGAAAAAGAAGAAATATTTGAAATGTACTTTAATAAAGTATTAATGTCTGGAAGAATTTACGGCTTCGGAACGGCTTCACAATATTTTTATGGAAAAGATTTAAAGGACTTAGAATTACATGAAATGGCTGTATTAGCAGGTATGCCACAAAGTCCGAACAACTACAATCCTTTTAAAAATCCCGATCTTGCTGAGAAAAGAAAAGACATTGTTCTTCACTTAATGAACTTACATGGCAAAATTACGGATGAAGAAATGAAAGCAGCACAAGCAATCCCAGTAGAAGATTCTCTACTACCGGAAGATCAACGTGTTGCTAAACAAGGTTCGAAATATGATGCTTTTATTGATATTGTATTAGATGAGTTAGAGAAAAATGGAGATGGAGACGCCATTTCAGAAGGAATTACAATTCATACAACACTAGACCCAAATGCACAAGAGCAAGTAGAAAAAACTCTAAACTCAGATATGTTCCCTACAGAGGATATTCAGTCAGCTGTAGCAGTAATAGATACAAAAACAGGCGCTATCGCTGCAGTTGGTGGTGGGAGAAATTACGGAGCAGATCGTGGTTTTAACTTCGCTCAAGATATGAAGACTCGCTCTCCAGGCTCCACGATTAAACCTTTAATCGATTATGGTCCTGCAGTTGAATTTTTAGATTGGTCTACTGGCCATACCATTGTAGATGAGAAAATTACTTATACTGGTACAGACCAAGTTGTTCGAAACTTCGATGGAAAATATAAAGGAAGCATGACTATGCGGGAAGCTCTATACAACTCTCGAAATGTACCAGCTGTTAAAACATTGCAAGAAGTCGGAACGAAAGATGCCAAAGAATTTATTAATCGATTTGGCATTGATATTGGAAATGTAACAGAAAGTTCAGCAATTGGTGGTACTTCTAAATCAATGTCACCTATTCAAATGGCAGGTGCATATGCTGCATTTGGTAATAATGGTATTCATACCGAACCATACGCAATCAATAAAATTGTCTATCGAGATGGGAAAACTGAAAAGAAATATGACCATAAAACAAAACCGGTGATGAAGGACTCCACTGCTTATATAGTGACAGATGTGCTACGTGATGTATTAACAAAAGGTACAGCGAAACGGGCAGCCATAAGCGGATTGGATGTAGCAGGAAAATCCGGTACATCTAACTACAGCTCGCAACAAATGGACGAATGGAATCTACCAGATAGTGCATTCCCAGATGTTTGGTTCGCTGGTTATTCAACTAACTATTCTATTACAGTTTGGTCTGGATATCCTGAACTAAAAACACCAATGACGACTAATGAAGAACGATATTTACCGCAAACTATATTTAAGGAAGTCATGTCAAATATTTCAAACGGAAAGTCAACCGAAAGATTTAGTAAACCGAATTCAGTAGTAGAAGCTACGATTGAAAAAGGAACAAGTCCACTTCAGTTGGCAAGTGAATACACACCTGATGAATTAAAAGCTACCGAGTTATTTGTGAAAGGAACAGAGCCTACAGTGGTTTCGGAACATTATAAACAGTTAGAGCTTAATACTCCTTCCAACTTAAAGGTTGATTTTGATGAGATAACATCTTCTGCAACGTTATCTTGGGACTTTGAACAACCGAAAGATCAAGAGGTAGATGTACAATTCGAGGTATCTGTCGCAATTGACAACGGTCCAAACGAAGTACTTCAAACTACAAATCAAAATGGCTTAATAGTTCAAAGCCTAATACCAGGAAGTACGTATGTATTCTCTGTAGTAGCAGTTTCTGATGATGTTCGAAGTGAACCAGCCTCTATCTCCCTCACACTAGAAGGATTTGTAGAAGAGGACCTGGAAATAATGGAACCAATAGATCCCGAGCAGGGTGAAAATCCAGCTGACGGCAACAACGGGAACGGGAATAACAATGGAAATGGAAATGAAAATGGGAATGGAAATGGAAACAACAATGGAAATGGAAATGGTGACGGAAACGGCGGTAATCCAGATGGTGGTGAAAATGAAACACCGCCAGTAGACACGACCAATCCAGACGGTTCATCCGATGAAAATACAAGTCCAAACCCATAAAAAAAAGCGTAAGCTCCTTGGTCTTCAATTGATCGTAATCGGTTCGCTTTGGACAAAGCGAATGGATTGACCATTACTGAAAGTCTAGCGTGGATAGAAGTGACTCATTCACTTCTATCCACGCTTTTTTCGGTAATCCGGTTGCCATTGATTGACCTTCGCTCGCTCCCCTAATCGTTTAAGGAAAAAGTACGCTTGCTTTAAAAATAAAAAAATGGCTGCTTTTCTATTAATTTTGTTAGCGTCCGAAAGAAGATACAATTTCAGGCACTACATCCTCTTCTACGCTTTGTTCCTTGCTAATTCTAACAAAGAAGTTTTGGTCTGGAATATAGATTGATTAAGACATAGCTACAAATGCTGATTCTAATAGAAAATCATAGCCCCTATTTTGAACAAGGATTGATCAAAAAGGGGCTATTTTTCATACCTGTAAGGGCTTTTTGTAATAAAAATTAATTATTTCGGAAACCGAATCTTTAACTAAAGCACTCGTTAGTTGAATAAGGGTATATGTAATTATTCAATGATATATTTATCAATTTCGTTTAAAGGATCATAATTTTTTAATTCGGATTTATTAATATTAATCTTTATCGCCTCTTCTTTGAGAATATACTCAATTTGGTTGACCCCATCATGTGCATAATAGATATATTTAACATAAGGTTCATCTTCAAAAACTACTACTACATAATATGGCGGCAATTTTACTCCATATATTCCATCAACAGATTTTATATCTTTCTTTTCATATCCCTTTTCATCCACCAGATAACTAGTCACCCTCTTTTCATATTCAGTTTTAGTGTTTTCTATTTTTAGATGTGCTACAAAGAAAACTCCACATATAAGCACAAGTAATTTTTCTAATATCACCGTTTTTAAACATAAAAACACCTCTTGTCTTGTAACATTCTTCATTTCATTCATTATTTCCTTCTTAAACTAACCTGCTGCGAAGGAGAGAACCTAGTAACCACATTCGAAGAGATATCAATTACAAAACAATTACCGTAAGATTTAACAAAAATGCATACTAAGGACACCACATGGCAAACTAAAATCATGGAGGTGTATATAGTGAGCAACAGCCCGAAGAACAATTTAAGTGGTAACGCTAGTGATGAGCAAGCGGCTAGGAAGAATTTATCAAGAGAGTTTGATCATGAACTTGCAAACAAACCCTTGACACCGGCAGAGAGACTTAATAATAAGAAAACGAAGAAGCGGCAATGAGCTAAAATGATGTAAGCCCGAATTATAAAAAATAAGCGCACCTTTTTTTAAATCGAATACACGGCTTACTTCATTTTTTTACTATATTCCGCTTAGATCCGTAAAAAGTTTCTTCAGGAATTCGTAGAAATCCAAACCGTTACTTTTGGGGGTTACTGCGATACTCAGACAGATGGCGTTTGCTTTTCTCCAATACTAACCGACAGACGTAAATGCCTCTGACAAATTGATGCATTGGTCAACAACATTACCTATTACGTGTATCGTCTTTAATAAGTTATCAAAATGATACAACAAGCCCCCATCTATAGTAAGGTGGGGGCTATTTGACGCTTACATTTATAATACAATCGCACAAGCTCTATTCCGATGACATCGTATTATTATTTACACGAGAGGGGTGAACATACTTGTTATATGAACGAAAACGGTTCGTAAAAGTTCGAAATTACACGCAATCTTTCTTCAACTAACCTGCTGCGTTAGTTTAATAAGAAAAAAGGCTTCACTCCTTCTTGAAGTTAAGCATCCGTTAGTTTAAGTCCATTTCACTCATTTTGTTGGTTTCTCCGCTACAACCTTAAAATTAGTTGTTGATGTTGACTCATCATATGAGAAGGTAATTTTATAGTCTATTATTTCATTCGTTTCTATTTTACGAATTGATGTTGTTACCGCACCATCCCCGACATATGTTAACCGACTATTATCAGCAATTTCGTAAGTTTTTACACCATCTACTTCATTTACTGCAAAACCTACTCTTTGAATCGTATCTCCGTAAATAAAAGCAAGATTGCAACTATTATTCTCTATATTATCGTAAAAAGAAATAACCGCCTTTAACATTGGTAATTTATCATCTTTCACTAATACATAATCAGATATTTCATAGTTACTATAGTCTTTGTTCTTCTTAAATGTTGCTATTGCGTCATCTTTGGTATAATTCTTTTTATCTGATGTTTGTTGATCTTGATTTAATGAAGAGGCTGGATATTCCGATACACTCTGAGTAATATTAGAGCATCCTATTAGGGTCAAAGTCAAAATTATCCCTAAAGTTAATCTTAGTTTCATACATTTTCCCTCCCTACTTAAAAGTTATTAATAAATTAACATGGTTTCCGGTTGATTTTATATAAATTAAACAATCATTTTTTATACATTTCACCTCAAATAACCATTAACCTTGTTGTACTATTCTGCTGCGTTAGTTCAATAAGAAAAAGCTACCCTTACAGCAACTACTTGTTTAACTAAAGCACCCTTTACTGCAATAAGGACTTTTAAAACTCTAATATTAATTAGAACTTCTTATGACTTTAAAAGACAAACTCGACAAAATAAACGAAACAACTATTAGTATTGGAGTTACAACAAAAATTGTTAATAGGTCAGTTTTAACATTCCAAGGTACATAAGTATTCCACAATACACCCATAAATCTCCATAATGTACTAAAAATAAATATTGTGAATACAAAATAAATAATATTTGCTAATACTTGATTCATCTTATATAAGCCCCCAAAGCATTGAAATGTTATTTGTTTCAAAATACAATATCCTTGTTCAAATAACCAGCTGCGTTAGCACAATATGAAAAGGCTATGACAAACACAGCCATGATTTTTCACTAAAGCACCTCGTTAGTGAAAAAGCGTCTCCAATATTGTAAAAACGCACCCTTTAGCAATTCCTGTCCCCAAAGCAAGAGTTCCAGTTACATCGTTATATTTATTTTTCTTTATCAGCTTAAACATCATAAGAAGCCCCGTGGTTGTTGATATAAGAAAAAGTATAAAAAAAACCGATAAGTACAATATACATTTACTTCCTCCCATTTTATACCGTTTTGTTCATTATTTTATGATGAATAAATCTGGATGTTCTTTTAACAATTTTGAAAGAAATAATAGTTGAGGAAAAGGTATTAAAAATAAATCTCTATTTATATTTCCTTTTAGTATCGCTTTTCCATTTTGTTTAATAAAATCATTTAAAGTAATTTTATTATTACAGATAAAATGAACATCTTCTGGAGTTAGTAGTAGAAGTCCATTAGTTTCTGAAGAGGGATTTGGTTCATTTTCAGAGTAGGAAAGATACATTATTGATAAAGATTCCTGCTCATTTCCTTTAACTAAAATTGGAGCTATTTCCTCGCCTAACCGTATTATGGAAGGTTTATTTCCCCACTCACTCATATGAAAAGTTATTGGAGAATTTATTGGAGTTATTTTCATTGAAGCCTCTTCAAAAACTTCACGCCTAGCTGTCTCTAATGCGGTTTCTTCAAATTCTTTATGCCCACCAAGTCTAACTACTCCAAGGTTATCTGCCTCTTCTATAGGACCAACCTGAAAAATAAACAGCCCCCGATATAAAACGTAAGCACCCGACGTTTTTACATTTTGATTAATATTAATGTCACTCACTCCCCTAAAGTAATTTAATGTTTATTAATTGATAAGAATCCTAATCCTCAATGTTTATATTCTATTCTCGTTATTTATTTCCTCTTTCACTAACCTGCTGCTTTAGTTGAATAAGGGAACAGGCTTTACTCCTTCTTGAAGTAAAGCACCCTTTAGCCATCCATGCAGTAGATTTACCCTAACGTTACACATATTTTATTAGTTATTCTTAGATACTTTTTTTTTGCTGGCTTATTCAACTAAACTGCTTCATTAGTTTAAGTACATTTCTTCACAATCTTTATAGTGATATTAACATAAATATCCAATGAAATAGATCATCTCACCTCACCTCGTAGAAATCTATATAGGAGAGATGATTTTAAATCAAACTTTATTATAAATGAACAAGTAAAATAATATTTTAGAAATACCAACATTATACTCAGGAAAATATTGCAAAATTTATAACTCCTGATATTCTTAAAATTGCGGGATATTTCCGTGGCAGGAAATGGAATATTAAAATGATTAAAGGGAGTTCATCGATGAGAAGTAGCTTAAAGATTAAAATGTTAATGGTTTTTTCAATTTTACTTGTTATTTCGTGTTTTCTGATTAGCTTTTTTGTTTATCGTTCATCGTTAGATCTAGTGAAAGAGACTGTTGGTCAACAAAATTTAGCTATGATTGATCATGCAATCTCTAAGATAGATGATAAAGGATATCAAAATTTAGAAATTGATGCTAAAAAGGAAGGGTATTATCAAGAATTACAAAAAGAACTAGGCTCTGTTAAAGAGTTTTATGAGGTATCTAGTTTGTATACGATGTCTCGTGTGAAGAAGGGTGAGGACTACGAATACTACTATATGGTAGATAGTACGCCAAGTGAGGGTTCAACGATTGGCGTTCAAGAGGAATCACCAGAATCCTATCCTAAGATGAAACAAGTATTTGAAACTGGGAAAGTACAATTTCAGTTATCAAATGATGAAGAATATGGTGCTATACTAGCTATTTATGCTCCGATAAAAAATAAGGCTGGAGATGTGATTGGATTATTGGGGGCAGATTTGGATGCCACAGAAGTTTATGAAGCCATGGATGCCAATCAAATTAAAATTATTACTATTACACTGATTGTCTTATTATTAGGAATCTGCATTGTTTATTTCTTCACAGATTATTTAACGAAGCCTATACGAAAATTAACATCACAAGTAAGAAAAATTGGTAATGGTGATTTAACTGTCGTGATAGAAACTGGTCGAAAGGATGAAATTGGACTTCTAACACAAGCATTTCAACAGATGGTATTAGATTTACAAAATATCATTCTTGGCATTAATGTTGGGTCCAAGCAGTTAATTGACACGACCAATTCAGTTGCTAAAAGTAGCGAGAAGGCAAGTGAAGCAATTAGCCAGATTTCTGCGTCCGTTCAGGAAGTAACGGCAGGAGCTCATGCACAGTATAAAAGCTCGGAGGAAAGCTCTGTTACATTAGAGCAAATGTCAGAGGGCATTCAACAAATTGCTGAAGCTTCTTCAAATGTATCTCAATTATCATCGATTAGCTTACAAAATGTAGAGCTTGGAAATAGTAGCATTGAAAAAGTGATTCATCAAATGAATGTTATTCGTCAATCTGTTCAATTATCGGCAAATGCAATTAAAAAACTCGAGAATCAATCAAACGAAGTTTCGCTTATTATTAATATCATTCGTGACATTGCTACACAAACGAATCTACTTGCGTTAAATGCTGCGATTGAAGCGGCTAGAGCAGGCGAATCTGGAAAGGGCTTTGCTGTAGTAGCTGAGGAAGTGAGAAAGCTAGCTGAGCAATCGGAAAAATCAGCAAATAGCATATCGGATTTGATTTCTAAAATAAATGTGGATACGAATTTAACAGTACATACAATGAATGTTGTAACAGGAAATGTAGAAAACGGTATTCAAGCTGTTGAGGAAGCTGGAAAATCATTTGAAAGTATTCTCCATTCTATTCAGGGCGTAGTATCTCATACAAAGCAAGTCTCTGTAACTTCAGAAGAAATGTCAGCATTCTCGGAGGAAATCACAGCAGGAATTATGGAAACGACGATGCTTGCACATAAGGCTGCAAAGGCAACAGAAGGTGTGGCCGACCGAACAATTGAGCAAGAAAACTTCAATCAAGATATCCTTTATGCCGTTTTAAGGCTTAATAAAATGGCGGAAGAACTTGAAAAAACAGTTTCAAAGTTTGATGTAGGTGTCAAAAATACAGATAGTTCCGACGTTATTTAAGAATGAAAAGTTAATCTTTATAATAAAATTCTACCTAATTTTGCTATTGATTATCTTTTGAGGGTGGGATAAAGATGAAAACCTTTTTTCTCTTTTCACTAGGGATTATCCATTTATTGCCATCAAATGCTATGGAGACAGAAGAAACCAATTCAATCTATTAACCAATTGCCGATCTTTAATCGGCAATTGGTTCTTTAATTTCCTGAACGATTCGTACTTGAACCGCACGCCAACCAATTACTTTGAAAAGAAATATAATTGTTCAATTTACAAGGTGATTTGTTACAATAACGAACGTCAAGGAATGGTAATCCCTCCTAAGCTTTTGAGTTTGCCCTCTTCAATAACAAATATGATACTTAGTCTTTTGTTAGGTAGAGTAATTAGTCCTTGCCAATTTCCCTTTTTTCATCGAAACTAATTATTTCAAATTATTCATAAAATTGAAGAAGTATTATGGAAACAAATATATAATAACAGCCTCTTATCTCTTTCACTTAAACCAAATTAATGATTTTTTCAATAACTGTTTTAACATCAGTTTCATTAGTAATAGTGAATAGGTGGTTCACTTCATCTTCAGTGGGAGGAGTAAAACCTTCTATTTTTGTTTGCTTTAGCTGAATATCTAATACTTCATCATAGTTTGAAACATTTCTAAGGATTGTTGTATCTCGATGACTATTTTTAATACGGTCTTTTAATATATCTAGTGGTAAATCAAAATTTACAATAAGGGTTTGAAAACCTTCTTTTTTAAATTTTTCTATCAAATTTAATCGAGGTTGTTTTTGTCGATTAGAATTACATAAAATAAAATGATTATCGGTTTTGTGAATAGCAAATTCTACTACTGTTTGTGAAAGAGCAAATTTTAAAATTTTGGGTCCTTTTTCTGGTAATAAAGATGGATAATGTTTCTCTAAAAATTCTCCTTGTACATCTTGGTCAATAACAACTGAATTTATTAATCTTTTCTCTAAAAGGTTAGCAAATGTAGTTTTTCCACTATGTGTTGTCCCTACTGTCATTATTAGAAATCTCACCCTATGAACCCCTTTGATATCTATAATTTTTGTTTACTGACACCATCAATTTTTTTTAGACACAGCAAAATATGTAATTCCTAGTCCTTCTGTAAAAACCCTTCTTTAACTAATCTGCTTCGTTAGTTTAACAAGAGAAAAGAGCCGTCTATGCAGTTCATTAATCTTCAAGTAACGCACCAGTTAGCTGAAGAAAGTTTATATTTATTAATGTTTCCATTCGTGTTCCAAGACACTGTACAAAAATGAATCTCGACAGCCGTCTTTAATCAACAAATCTTTACGCATTTTACCTTCTTTCATCGTCTTCTAATTCCTTTTCAATTTCTTTATCACTAATCGTTACTATCTCCTCTTTAACTCCATACTTCTTTATTACTATTTGACCTACCTCTGACTTATCAATGGCATCCTTTACTGCTGCAAAAATTACTACGTACAAAATAAATAAACCAACAATCCATAGTAATATATTTCCCCAAATCATTTTTCTTCCCTCCCAATTATATATTTCTTCTTGAACTAACCTGCTGCGTTAGTACAATAAGAAAAAAAGAGCTGTCCAGCAGCTCAATGATCTTCAAGTAAAGCACTCGTTAGTTAGAGAAGGTACTATTTTAATTCTGTTAATGCTGTGCGAACTCAAGCGATTGTTCAGTAGAACAAATCAATAATAAATTACTTTAAGATCATTTCTTCACAATAGACCCTTTATTTTCCTACAAAATAGACTATGAAAATTAACCCATTTATTATTAAAGCTGTTAAAGGAATTATGGCAACAAATGCTGAGACAACTAATTCCCTTTTGATTCTATTTGAATTAGCTTTAACAATACTAAATAACGAAGATAGAATTAAAATGAATATCGTTATAGTGCCAGCTAACAATATGCTTCGACTCTTTTCACCAGTCACTCTTGCAATATCTTCCACGAAAAATACTGCTATTAGCCCTACAATCCCCAATATAAATGAAGCTATAAACCATTTCGTAAATTTATCTATTTTGCACACCTCCTAATCATTACTTTTCTTAACCTATAGCAACTTGGTTTTCATGTTTCATTAAGTACAGTTACCCAACAAACCTGATGCTCTCCTCTTTTTTTTAACGATTAAGTAGGGGTCTTCTTAAGTATTGTCATTTTTCTTTTCTTGAAGAAACTAATTTTCATGGTAGTTGAAGAAGCATCATTTATTTATTTTTTTCGAGGTATAGTTAATGTTTTCCAATCACTTGATTTTAAAAATTTTGCTACATAAATGATTTGTCCAATATGATAAGAATAGTGGTACATTTGGCGTTCAATAGCTTGCATAACTGAATGGGGTTCATTTCTGATTGTAATTGTTTTTAAGAGTTGTTCTTCTTCAATACTTTTCAATCCGTTTAAAAAAGTATTCCAGCCAATTTCCCACAGTTCCATCATCTGTTCTTTGGTTTGAATGTCTCCCATAAATTCATCATCACGATTTCGGAAAGGTTTTTCTCCATCTGTTATAAGGAAATCAGTCCACCGAGATACCATATTACCACTCATATGTTTCACAATGATGGCGACACTATTGGACTCTTCATTAGGAGCCCAAAATAATTCGCTCTCGGTTAATTGTTCTATTGCTTTTTCGGCGGTCACTTTCGCTTCCTTAAATCGTTTAATAACTATTTTTAAATATTCGCTACCTATGTCCATACAATCACCTCACCATAATATTCTTATTTAACCGTATCTACTTATTTAACTAAACTGCCCCGGTAGCTATTCATGCAGCACAAAATCAGTGCTGCACCACAGAGAATGAAAATGGTTAGGTAGTGTCAATACTGATACTAACCGTAATCCATAGACTTATTTACGCTCTCCTCTTTTTTTAACGATTTGGGTCCTCTTAAGTATTGTCATTTTTCTTTTCTTGAAGAAACTAATTTTCATGGTAGTTCAATAAGAAAAAAGAGTTGCCTAAGCAACCTATTATCTTTAACTAAGCACCCGTTAGTAAAAAGAATTATTAATCCGAAAAAGCTTCCCCTTTATCTAAGTTCAAAGTGTGATTATTTATTATAATAATATCGTTACTTGTCCAAGCCACATCTGCCTTGTGCATATTGTCATCAGAGTAGATATTCTTCTTAAACCAAAGGGGACCATCTACTATTCCTACTACACTAATAGAAGTAGCTGCACCACCATTTAATGTGTAGAAGTCGATTGTCATTTTAGAATCGGGTGATTGGGTTGTTGCAATGGGTTCTCTTGCAAATGTATTCACTACTATCCCTAATAGAAAAATTGCTGAAAGTGGAAATGCAATTAAGACAGTCAGCCAACTTCTCCATCTTGCTCCCCTGTTGCTTTTGTCTCTAAATCCCGAAATACCCATAAAAAAAGTAATAAAAGTGAGCAACCATAAAACCGAAGCAGGTGGTGCAACTGACCACGAGTGGTTATAAGAAGCATATAAATTCTGTAAAGAAAGAGCAGTTACTAACAAGCATAAAAGAAAAGACCACAAATTATATTTTCTTTCCACTATATTACCTCCCGACTAGAAGTTCTGGTGTTCATCTTCTTATTCAACTAAACTACTCCGTTAGTAAAAACACTCCTTATGTCTATAATTCTATTAAGTTGCCAATAACCCCTTTAATATATTACTATTTTAGGGGGAATGGAATTGTTACTGTCAAATGCATGGGCTTCGTTTGAAGCTGATAAGCGAATAGAGGGTTTTTCTTCGCAAACGTTGAAGGCATACCAGTTACAGTCATTGCTACTAATTGGTTATTTTAAAGATGTAGAACTGGAATTGCTAGATACAAATCAACTAAAGGAATATCTTGCTATATCCGGCAAGCAATTAAAACCAACCAGTCTTGCACATCGTATCCGCTTTATGAAATCGTTTTTTCGTTGGTCTCATGAAGAAGGCTACCTGAGTAAGAACCCAACTACCAAAATTAAGACCCCAAGGTAGGGAGATTGAACACTTTCAATCCTCTCATTCCTCAATGGAAATAGCGATTTTTGAATTCATGTTTTCTAAAGGGTGTCAAATTAGAGAACCAATCACCACTAAGAGAATACGTATTGAAATGATAAAATTGGTGGGAGCTCCGTGGAAAATGATTCAGAAGCGGCAGATACATTAAGACCAGGAGAGACGGTATATGTTAGGGATGGTATTTCAGAAAAAAATAAAAAAGCACCCCTGAGGATACTTTAATCATTTTATTTTTTCAATATATGTTTTTTATCTCGTACATCTATAATCTCTAGTCCTTTATCTGTTACTATCATATCTTTTGCTTGAATGCTAGATAATTGAGCTGTTTTCTTATCTAGTAAGCTGTATTTAAATACCCCTTTTTTATTAAAATAGTAGATGGTTGAATGCTCATACTCTACGGATTTATGATTTTGTGTATAAGGGAATGTACCGATTTTTCCACCAATATCCTCAAAAATGAATCGAGCACTAAATTTGGATTCTAATTTTAAATCTCCTCCACTTAAATTGAGGGAATAAAGAAATAAGGAATCATCTACATTGGGTATATCTTTATAGGAAGGCTCAAAATCACGTGGTTCTTTTTCTACTGTATAGTAGATTCTGTCATTCCATACATACATGTTTCTTTCTCTTATATTATACGACATAAACGGAAGCTTAATTTCTTCAAACTTTCCACCTTCTATCGTTGTCTTCATCAAACCAAATGAAGAAGGAATTTCAAACATCATTCCAATAACTCTTTGGTATGGGATATAGAGATCATTATTATATAAAATAATCGGGTAGTCTCTTCCAAGTCTCTCCTCAAAGTGGCCTTCTACATATTCAAAATTATCTCTTGAAAGTAAGACAATTTCTTCATTTGTCTGTTGATTTATTTTGACTAGCTTGTAGTTTTTAATCGTATACTTCCATCCGTCCCGGACAATTTCTGAACCGATTTCACCAACAAAGGATTTATAAGCCTTCACTTTCATCGAATCTTCCATTGCACGAGCTAAAAATGCGGAGAAATGTGCACGTGTAACTATATTAGATGGTTTGAAAGAACCATCTGGATAACCACTTGCAACCCGATTTTTAGCAATGCTATTAATATCTGAATAAGCCCAATGTGCCGGAGATACATCTGTAAAAGTTGGCTGACTATCTAAAGGCATATTGAACGCTCTCCGTAAAATGGCAGCCATTTGTGCGCGAGAGGTTGTTTCCCCTGGTCGCATATAACCATTTTCTCCACGAATTATTCCTTTTTCATTGATTGTCGCTAGTATGGAATAATAGTTCGATTTGGTCGTTACATCTTTAAACTGAACGGTAGGATTTTCAATTACCTCTATATCAAGTGCTTTCAATAACATTGCCGCTGCCTGTGCACGCGTTATAGGTTCATTTGGCCTGAATGTACCATCTGGATAGCCACTGATAATATGCTTGTCATGTAAATATAAAATTGCTTCGGCGGCACTGTTTCCTTTTAAATCTGAAAATGCTTGGTTAGACTCCGCTTTTGCGTTGGATATCATAGGAATCGTTAGCAAAAATGCAACGATAAACGTCATAAACTGTTTCATTTTATCCACCCTTTCATTGATAAAACCCTTGCTTAAGCAAATTCTTTTGTCCATGAATATCCTTGAAGTCGTATTCATTTTAAGAGAATAGTCGTAGAATGAGATTACAATATAGTAAAGTAATAATTTCAAAAAAAGCGTTAATATGGAATCATTGAAAATATGAAAGTTACATATCCAGCTAGTTGGCTGACTGAAATTGCAGGAGTCCACCGTTCAAGCTATTATAAAAGCTGGATACACAGGGAAAACGAATTAGAAGATTTGATAGGGATCAGGAGCTGAAAGAAGCGATTAAATCAATTCATATCAAGGAATCTCGCTGGCTGCATAGCCCCCTAAGACTGTCTACTTAACAGGGGAAAGTGGCACTTTGGAATTATTGTTGCACTAAAGCACCCCATTACTTTAAGTACATTCCTTCACAATCTCATAAATAGTTTAGAACCCAAACTTGTCCCTTTTTAGATAGTCCTTTTTATTCCTATGGGCAAGTAATACGACAAATTGTTTGTAATCATCCCACCTACTCGCAATCCAATAGCACCTGGTTTCCCACTAATTAAAAAGCTACCAATTAACATTTCCCCTACTTGTTCCCCCTTTTCGCTTTGGAAAGTTACTTTTGGTTGCTCGATATATTGCTGATACACCTTTATATACTGATTATAAGATTTTTGTACATCTTCTTTTATTAACTGTCCACTCTTGTCATAAATTTCAACTGTATTTCCTTCACGACCGAATACAGGCTTTTTTACAAAGTGCAGGCCTTTTTCGATAAATGGATTTTCTTCTAAATATGTTGGTAAAAAATACTCGGAAATCCACTCATGCTCCTCAGCTGAAAAAAATACATTGCTTTCCTCATGTAAGCCCCAAATAACAGCCTGTACCGCTTTATTTTGAAGCAAAAACGCAGAAGGTGGGTTAATAATTATTAACAAATTTTGTTCAACTAACTCAAGTAACCATAAACCGATTGGATTTTGTGCTTCGTCTTCATCTTGAATTACATTTTCAATAGGAAACGTTTGACGATACAAAACGTCAATTTGCTTCCCATCCTCATCAAACAATCCGACTCCGTTTTGTATTTGTAGTTGATGTAACGGTGTAAATTTAGCTCCAGGTATAAATTGCATTAAGTAAAGCGTTGTATAATAGTCTTCTATATTTTGTTCATGCGCAGTAAAGACAATATGTGCCTTTTGTGAAGGTTTACTTTGAGCAACACTTTTCCTAACCATATCTTTTAAAAGTTGCTCCATTTTAGCATTTGGATTTTCCATAGCAAACGCATGACATATACGTTCATTAACAAAAAACAATTCTTTAATAAATGTTGGTGTATCTGCATTTATTTCAATACATTTGTAGCTGTCGTTATATGGAATAAAATCAAAGCGCGCGATTACACTTTCAGCCTCTAAAATTTTTAACCGAAGAAAATGAAGGGTTTGTTCTGGATAGCCCATTTCAAGTAATATTTCATCTGGTACATTACGCAACAAATGTGCGATTTTAAAATAAATTTTGCCGGTGCGTTCCGTCGCTAATCGAATTTTTTCCACTTCATCTTCTGTTACTTCATATAAATCATAAAGTGCATATTCCTCATCATATAAATCTGCCCAAAACTGTTCTATTTGTGAATAAAACTGTTGACGATTGCTTTTATACATGAAGTCATTCAGCTCACTTTCAAATCTGTTACATAAATCACATATACACCACGGTCTTCGTCAATTTCAGTAGAAGTAACGAGCATTTGTCCAACTATAGGAACATCTACAACATCCTTTAGTAAATAACGAATAACTTCAAAATGAGTCTCACAAGGAATATGTGAGAGCACTCGGTAATTTTCACGTTCATTTGGACTTCTAAATTCGATATGGATGCCTCGTCCACGGAAGCTTTGTTCGTCTTCACCAGATAAATTACGTCCTATCTCTTTTAGTATGAGCACTTCCACATTTTCTTCCATTTCGTTCGATATTAGTTCAAATTGTGTACCATGCATAACAAAATATGTACAAAGCTGTCGTGCATAAAATTCATCGAAGCCTACATTGGTTGCCATATATTCATAAAACGGCTCAAAACGGCCATTTCCTTTATCGATATAATAAATTAACTGCTTCAAAGCTACCCCCACCTCAGTAAGATAAACATTTCGCAACAATCCAGCCAACTGCTACTGATAACGATAATAAAATCGTTCCGACTGCTCGATTATCTTCTTCAATCGCTTTTTGAATACTAAAACGAATTGTCATTAGTTCTGCAAGGAAAAATACAATTACTTGCGCTACAATTCCGATTGCGCCCCAAACGGCCATATCTATTAACGATATGGAATACTCGGCAGCAGCCCCTAATACAATTGCTAGCCCCACCACTTTACCACCTAAAAGCATTGCAGCTGCTACATTTTTATTGGCAATCAATTGAAACTCTTTAATTTTGGGCGTGCTTAACGTAAATAACAGCATCCCGATAATTAATAAGCTCAGTGATACGCCTAAATATGATAAAAAATTTACATACACATTCATGTTTTTCCGCCTCTCTTATCCCCCGAAACTTTTTGAGCCACTGCCAAAACCTGAGCTCGATTTTACCGCTTTAAAGCTCTCACTACTTTTATAACTTGTATAGTCAGCGCTACTACTTAATGCAGACTTATTTTTATAATAGCGTCCCCCATAGTAGTATGCGCCGTAATGGCCTGAACTACTTTCATCGCATTGCCATACGCCATCCTCCTCTGACCAGTCCCAATCGCGACAACTTTGATCCGTAGGCTTTGGTGGTAAGCTACTTGTAGATGTGCCACAGCCAGCTAAGCTTAACGTTAATGCTGTTGCTGATATACCGACCATCATTTTTTTAGTTTTTTCCATTTCTGCCAGCCTCCATTTCCTTTCCTACTTTAACGTACGAAACAACAGCTAAAAAAGATTCGGAAAATTATTATTCTGAATACTTTTCTTGTCAAGCCAATCCCAATAAAGTTCTCTTCTCTACAATTCTTATGACAATTTTTAATTTTTTCTTTTAGCATTTCCACTCTCCATATTTTACCTAGTCAACTAAACTGATCCTTTAGTAAAATTAAGAAAAGAGACATTTATTTATTCAACAATCGCGCTCTTTAACGGAAGATCATTTAACGTAATTAAGAACCTTCTGCAATATCCATCCATGATCAATTACCACCAATTACATTCCTTCACAAACTAATTCACATTTTAACATAAATATCCAGTTTTAGAGAAGTATATTTTATTATATGTAGGGAAGGCGTCATCATACCATTTTACGATAAATCAACCTTTTCCTTTAACATAGCCTAAAAATAAATGTGCAAAAACAGACACGTCCCCAGTGACCGATTTCCCGGCCTTACTCTGGTACTAATAGAACAGATCTAATCATATTCTTAAAAAAGAAAACAATAAGAAGGTGTCTAAAGTTAGTTGATAAAAGTTAAGGTTAGTTTACGGCCCATTGTAAATAAAATAAATTTACCCACGGTTTTGAAAACAACTATAGTTCCGGGTGACTCAATCGAAAGATTATTTATTGCAACCCAGATAGGAGAGATCTTTTACATTGGAAATGGAGTTATAAGGACTTTTTTAGATATTCGCCCGCGAATAATAAAACTAGGTGTTTCTGGTGGTGGATATGATGAACGAGGATTGATAGGGCTAGCGTTTCATCCCGAATTTCAATATAACGGTCTGTTTTATCTTCATTATTCTGTAGCTGGTACACAAGGTCCAGGTGCTCTTCCTAATTCAGAAGCTGCAGGACGAGGCCAAGATGGTCTTCCTGAATTTTTTCAGCCTAATCCGTGTGACCCCAGAACCTTAAATCTAAAGTGGATTAATAGAGAAACTCAATTTGATCATATTGATACAGTTGAAGAATGGATTTTACAATCGAATGGTCAATCTCGAAAACGGCGGGCATTACTTAATTTAAGAAGACCATTTTTTAATCATAATGGTGTCAATAGCTTAAACTTTTCACCTGAAACAGGAAAACTTGTTTTAACAACCGGAGATGGTGGATCAGGCTATGATCCATTTAATTTAAGCCAGGATGATATGGAAATCGCCGGTAAAATAATTGAAATTGATGTAGCTAAGAATACATTAATCGATAATCCCCCCGTAGTCACACGTTTTAATGAACTTCCTGCACCTATTCAGGAAACACTTACGGTAATTTCCAAAGGGGTTCGTAATATACCTGGTATTTCATTTCAAAGGTTTGATAATCAATATATCAAATATGTGGGAAATGTCGGACAGGACTTAGTAGAGTCGATTTTTTCATTCGTTCATTATAAACCAATACCGGTTACTCAACTTATTCAAACTTCTTTAATGAAATCCGAACCTGACCTAGAAGGATTTATTAACTTTGGCTGGCGAGGGTGGGAAGGTGCTTTTCCTGCTTCCATTATAAGGGGCTGCTCTGCAAATCCGACTTTAGAGGAGAAAACAATTGCCTATTACAATGATGCAGTAAAAACTTCAGTGTTACGTCTTCAGCCTCTGACTAGTTATTTTCATAAGGATCCCCGACCTGATAAGTTTGGAGGTACTGCACTTACAGGAGTGCAAGCCTATATGGGTAATGGAATTCCCGATTTAAAGGGCAGCGTTGTGTTTACCGATTTTGCCCGTGATGAAGGATCTCAACCACCGATTAGAGGGGTTTTAGCTTATACCAAGGTAAGACCAGATTGTAAATTAAATGATTTTAGTGTTATTGAAACCGATTATAATTTTGGGTCTCAATCAGCTTTTTATGTTAGTTTGGGAACGAATCTGAATCAAACCAGACTATATTTAGGGGTTTATGGCTCTATGAATGTGACTGATTTTAACCAAGGTACTATTTTTGAAATTGTTCCATGATTCATAACTATAAAATTCGACTTAATAACAGATAAATCTCTTTCTTGGATTTAATTGAATAGAAATAAAACAAACAAGAGAACAATCAGGCTCCCTTGTTTGTTTATTTTTTCGTGTATTTAAAAGCTGAACACCTTGATTTCATCCAGAATATTTGTATTTCTCTTACAATAGAACGGATATTATGTTGCTTTTACTTGTAAGATAACTCGCAGTCTTTGAAGAAGTTATATTCCGCGGCAACAGGCCTGTCGAGAATTTTCCTGATGAGTTTCGACGGATCAGATAAGGAATCTGGTATGGTTGCACTAAGTTATAACGGTCTTTAATTTTTTAAAAAAGAATAAAGCCATCTCAACCCATAACCAGTTATAAAGGAATGAAAAAATAAAAATACTTCCTGCTGTAAGGAATGAATAGGAATCGGATACGGTTGGACCAAGTACGGGAAAGTGGAAAATATTTAGTAGACTCATAATACCTATCGTTAAGAGAATTGCACCAATAAAAATAATACTTACTCTTTTCTTGAAAAAGGAAAAAGCTGCACCTATACCAATCCCTAACAACCCTGTTGTAAAAGGAAAAATGACTAGTTCACTTGGAAACAGAATGAATAGCAACAGGATGGTAAGAAAATAAGACATCACTCCCATATGAATGGAAAACATAGCACCAATCAAAATAGGTAAAGTAGCAAATGGGCTGATAAAATATCCGATCCCTGGTAAAAAGCCACCTGTTGCCTGAAGTACAGCAGCCAAACAGGCGAGAAAAGATCCTATAACAAGCCTCTTCGATTTTGTATGTTTACGAAATTCTAATTGGGCAAATCGAATATCATCTGAAATTGATTTAAAAAAACACATCGGTCCACCTCATACAAAACGGTTAACTGACACACCATTTCATTTTTTTACTATAGCATGTTGAACTAAGCACCCGGTAGTTCAACAACGTATATTATTTTCATGATAGTATTGCATCTTTGGCTGCTTACTGTATGAATATGACAGGGTACATTCCTTTATTCCCCAAAACAATAGCACTTTGTGTATCGTCATTTTAGGATTGTATCGGACAGAAAGACTGTCATCCGATTACCGAATAAATGCGGGGGACATGACTCTTCACGTCCCTCGCATTTAGGAATCCCGGAAATGGTCCAATAGTTACTCTGTCCAAAGCAATCCGAAAACAATGAGAAACAAAGTAAATATATGTAGATTATTTTCAAGAGAATGTGCAAAAGTGCTGGAGTCTGTACATTTACTGAGGGGAAATTTTTTTCTTACTCAGTAGAAAAAGCGAGCAGTCCTACAATAAGGACGACTCGCTTTTTAATATGATTCAAGAAAGCATTAATTCTTCTATTTTGGGGTTTTCATAACGCGGAGACGTGCAATTTTCTTCTTAGTTTCATTAAAAAGCTCGTCTAATTGGCGAAATGCTGCATAGTTATGTTTATTTTTTTTGATAAATGCAAATCGCTCTTCAAAATTTAGAGGGGCTGCTCCTTCTGCTTTTTCTAATACATTTGCTAGCAGAACGATACCATTCTCCATTAATTCTGTCGTAGGTTTTCGCTTATCCTTGAAAAGTTCAGTTAATTGTACCCTAATTTCTATCCAATCATCGAAGTCTTGTTGGAAATTATCGTGATCAAGCTTGGGCAATTTTATTCATCCTTTTCTTACCTTCTCTACAAACTGATAATAGTGGACAGGTTGGACAATTCGGGTTCTGTGCTTTGCAATGATAACGACCGAAGAAAATAAGCTGATGATGTGCTTTGGACCATAATTCCATTGGTGTTTTTTTCATTAACGTTTCTTCCACTTGGAGCACGGTATCCTTCCATCTACAAAGCCCTAAACGTTTGGATACTCGTTCTACATGTGTATCCACCGCGATTGCAGGAATATCGAAAGCGACAGAAACGACCACGTTTGCGGTCTTTCGCCCTACTCCAGGAAAAGTCGTAAGCAAATCGCGGTTAGGTGGAACTACCCCATCGTACAATTCTATTAATTGTTTACTCAATGCTTGAATATTTTTAGCTTTATTGCGATATAGACCAATCGAACGAATGTCATTTTGTAATTCTTCGATGGATACCGCTAAGTAATCTTCTGGCTTCTTATATTTTTGAAATAAGTCTTTTGTTACTTTATTTACTAATACATCTGTACACTGTGCAGACAATAAAGTAGCTACTAATAATTCGAAAGGGTTTTCATGCACTAGCTCACAATGAGCATCTGGAAACATTCGTTCCATCTCATCTAGGCAATATTGCCATTGTGCTTTCGTAAGCATCTTTTCACCTACTCTCTTTCTTCTAACCAGTTATAAAATGGCACTTTCGCTGAACCCGATTGTGGCTCAGCTGATTTTTGGGCTGGAATATGTTTTCTAAATTGAGCTGTTTGATTTTCAGCTGCTTCAACGGTTTTAATATTTTTCTTTTTCCATTCGAATAAAATACGGTCGATATATCGTAAACTGAGCTTCTGTGATAACACTGCTTCTTTTAATGCTAACCGAATTAAGGAAGCAGAATGCTGGTCTTGGTCAAACCACATACCAATAGTTTCATATTCCATTGGTGACAATAGACGACCAAATTCTTGTTCAAACAATTTATAGATTTCGCCTTCTTGGACCCGAACTTGCTCGTCCTGCATACTATTTTCTTGTTGCTCTACACAATCTACAAGCAACTCCCATAGATAATTAAAAGCATAGTATTCATAGAGAACACCATTTGGATCTTTATGCTGCTCGATTTGAATTAAACCTTTTTGCACAAGACGCTGTAAAATAGTCACTACTTTATTTTCATTGAAATGTGTACGGTCCACTAAATTTTGTGGCGTCGGAAAATGATTTCCTGCTTCTCCATAAGCAAATAAATGCAATAAGAGAATAGCTTCCTCATCTTTAACATTAATGGCTTTATAATGGCTAAAAAAAAGCTGGGAAATGGTTACATTTCCCTGCTCAGTCCAGATACGGAGACGATCTCGCTTTTGCATACTCGTACTCCCTTTCTTATTATATTACTTTTAATTTATTTACTGATTACGGATATAAACGGTTCAATAAACGTGGGAATGGAATCGATTCACGTACATGCTCTGCTCCACTTAGCCATGCTACAGTTCGCTCTAATCCTAATCCAAATCCAGAGTGCGGTACGGAACCTTGTTTACGAAGTTCCAAATACCAAGCATATGAGGATTCATCTAGGCCATGTTCTGCTAAACGTTGTTTTAATAAATCATAATCATGAATACGTTCAGATCCACCAATGATTTCTCCATACCCTTCTGGTGCGATTAAATCTGCACATAATACAACATCATCTCTGTGTGGATGTGGTTGCATATAGAATGGTTTAATACCTACTGGATAATGTGTGATAAAAACTGGCTTGTCATATGCTTCCGCAATCGCTGTTTCATGTGGAGAACCAAAGTCATCGCCCCACTTAATATCATCAAATCCTTTTTCATGTAAAAACTTGATTGCATCATCGTATGAAATACGTGGGAATGGCGCTTTAATATTTTCAAGTTTAGAAACATCGCGATCTAGACGCTCTAATTCCAATGTGCAGTTTTTCAATACAGCTTGTGCAATATATTCTACATATTGCTCTTGTACTTCTAAGTTTTCTTCGAATTCTACGAATGCCATTTCTGGCTCAATCATCCAAAATTCAATTAAGTGACGACGAGTTTTGGATTTTTCCGCACGGAAAGTTGGTCCAAATGAAAATACTTTTCCTAAAGCCATTGCTGCTGCTTCCATATACAATTGACCTGATTGAGAAAGAAATGCATCCTCATCAAAATATTTTGTATGGAATAATTCTGAAGTTCCTTCTGGTGCTGATCCTGTTAAGATTGGTGGATCCATTTTAACGAAACCATTTTCGTTAAAGAATTCATATGTAGCACGTATAATTTCGTTACGAATTTTCATAATAGCATGTTGTTTTCTTGAACGAAGCCATAAATGACGGTTATCCATCAAAAATTCAGTACCATGTTCTTTAGGTGTAATCGGAAAATCAACTGCTGCATGAATCACTTCTATTTCTTTTACTTGTATTTCATAACCAAATGAAGAGCGTTCATCTTTTAATACTTCACCAATGATATACATGGATGTTTCTTGTGTCATACCTTTAGCAGTTTGGAAAATTTCTTCTCCAACCTCTTCTTTGACAACAACTCCTTGTACAAAACCAGAGCCATCACGAAGCTGTAAGAATGCAATTTTACCGCTTGAACGTTTATTTGCAAGCCATGCACCCAGTTTTACTGTTTCTCCAACATGACGTGCCATGTCTTTAATCATAATTTTTTTCATGTTATCCTCCTAGGTTTATAAGTTTGAAATTCGCTTCCACCAATCTCCATTATCAAATAATAGATAGACGTAATTAAGTTTGTTTGTTTCATTGACATACGTTATTTCCCAAACTGGCCCTACTTCTTCTACACCAAGTTTTGCATGCAATAATTTACTATTTGTTTCATCTTCCATCGCTAGTTGGATTGCTTGCTCTTTAGATATTCCATCTTGTAAATTCACTTCCATAATTGCATCATCGTTTTCTTTTTCAGGAATGAAAAATGCTTTTTCCTCACCCTTTGCCGTCTTACCAATGATGGTGTGGAATGTAGAAGAACTGTTATACACATAAGCATCTTCTACCTGTGCTAATAAATTGTTTTCGGTTACATAGGTTTCGGCTGATTTATTAGCATCTTTAAACGGTGCTTTTGCTTGAAAGTAAATTAGTAGACTGAGAATAACTGTTAAACTAACAGCAAAAACAACAAGAAATAATAGCCATCTTTTAAGTACCATTTGTTAAGTCCTATAAATCGTAAAAACAGCTTTTTCTTGGTCGTCTTTATCAAGTGCTAGTCCGAACATTAAATCTCGCTCTTTTAATGTTCGATTTAGTACGTCAACTAATTTATACAAGTCCGATTGGTAATTGACTGTGACGGTTGACAGCACATCAATTTTGTTTTCCATATTTCTACCCGCTTTCTAAAACTAATCCTCAATTAGTATACCAATTTTCTAGCTCTAAAACCATATTTTCTAACGATACTTTCTTTACTGGAATATTAGGAATTGCCTGTAAAAAGTCACTTCCATATGACTTCGTTTCAATTCTTCTATCTAATACGATAAAAACTCCTTTATCGGTAGATGAGCGTATTAAACGACCGAATCCTTGTCTAAATCGGAGGACCGCTTCTGGGAGTGAATAATTTGAAAATGGATTTAGTCCATTTTTTGTTAAGAGTTCTGCCCTCTTTTTAAATAATGGGTCGTCTGGAGATGAAAATGGTAAACGAACCATAATAATGACCGAAAGTGCATCTCCCGGTACATCCACACCTTCCCAAAAGCTATTCGTCCCAAAAAGCACCGATTTTGAAAAGCGTTGAAATGATTTCAATAAGCGCATTCTACTTCCTGAGGTCATGCCTTGTGCAAATAACATATAATCTTCTAGTAAATTTGTGTCTTGAATTAAATCAACTGTTTTCCGAAGCATATCTTGTGATGTAAATAAAACAAAGCATCTGCCTTCAGATACAAGCACTGTCTGTACAATCGCCTCAGCTACTGATTCAATATAATCATTCTGAGATACATGTTGAATGTCGGGCATATCTTCCACTATTAGAAGTTCTGCTCCATTATAATAGTTAGCCGCAGCTTTAAACTGATGTATCGGAATTTGAGGACTTAATCCGAGTTGAGCAGTTATAAAATGTTTATTTGATGGCACCGTTAGCGTTCCAGAGGTCCAAATGACTGCTCCAGCCTCTCTTAACGGTTCCATTGCATCTTTTATATCATCCTGATAGTTTAATGGTCTTTTAATAATTGTTAAGCTACCAGGTATACTTCTATTATCAATTTCTAACCATTTCGCTTCTACTGCCTCATCTTGCAAAAATATTTCATCCCATTCACTAACTTTAATCTCTAGCTCTCTTAACCAATATTCCCACTCGTTTAACAAAATAGGTGTTAGTTCTTCTTCTGCATTTTTTGAGTAAGAATCAATAATCGATTTAGCAGATAATACATACGTTTGAATAGACGTGGCCACTGAACGGAAAATAGAACGATCTAAATTCAACCCTTCTAACGCTACCATTCGTTTAGTACTTTTTGAATGAGCACCTAAATGTTGAATAGATGAAATAATATAAGAAACTGCTCGATCAAATGTATTTACAACGTCTACAAACTGCTTTTCCAGTCTTAATTGCAAAGCTAATGGTATTCTTAGTAATACAAGTTTACCTAGTAATTGATCTGTATCTAACGTACCAAACTGACCTAATGCATACTTCCAATTTGTATAAGAAAAAATACGTTCTTTACGAGACATACTTGCATGAATTAGTTGGTGAGCTTCATCAATTATAACTGCACAACCGTGCGATAAAAGTTTATTTTCTCTTTCTTTGTCCGCTAAAACCATCGCATGATTTGTTACTAAAATATCACATTTTTCACTTTTGCGAACAGCTCGTTTATAAAAGTCAAAGTCTCCAACTTCCCTTAGCTTCGACTGTGCGGTTCTTCTAATTTTATCGACGAATAATTGACCTCCACCAGAAACGTTTAATTCTGTTAAGTCCCCTTCCTCCGTCATCGTTAGCCATACTAATATTTGCATAACTGTAAATGTTTCGTCATAGGACTCATCTTCCAACTGAAGATGTTGCCAAAAGCGATACAAATCAATATAATGGTGCATCCCTTTTAATTTCGCTACACGCGTTTCAGTACCTAAAATTTCATTTAATTTTGGAATTTCTTCTATCACTAACTGATCAATTAAATGGGTTGTATATGTACTAATAATAATAGGTTTTTGACGATCTAACCCATAAATCGCAGTTGGTAGCAAATAGCCTAATGTTTTCCCAATGCCGGTTTCCGCTTCGCAAACTATTTCTGTTTGTTTTTCTAGCGCATGATGAATTTCGTCCATTAATTCAAACTGGCCATATCTTTCTTCAAATCGGGAAAAACCTTTTTGAAATAATTCTTTTTTTAATTCTTTTGTGGAAGGGTACGGTATGGACGATGGATACAGATTGCTTTCTACTATTACTTTGATGGGTATCCCTCGATAAAGTGGAAAATCATTCGACTCCACTTCTTTTCTCTTTTTCGTTAAGACATCAAAGAATAGAATCGACAAATTAGACTTTAACTGAAAAGATCTTTTATGTAATAGTTCTATCGTTTTTAGAGGCAGACTTAAAAGCTGATCAATGCATTTTAACAATAAGTGTGCAGTAGCTAACGCATCATCGTCTGCACGATGCGCGGATTGTAATTCTATATGCAATTCTGTAGCAATATCCTGCAGTTTATAACTATATACATTTGGAAACATTAGCTTTGCAAATTCAACTGTGTCCATATTCTTGCAAATCAACTTTGGTAGCCCTACTCGTATTAATTCTTTCTGTAGAAACGAAAGATCAAAATGAATATTATGTGCAACAAAAATATGATCTTGCAGTAAATCCAAAATTTCTGGACCGATTTCTTCAAATCGAGGAGCATTTTGCACATCGACGTCTTTAATTTTCGTTAAATCTTGAATAAAAAATGGAATCGGCTTTTCTGGATTAACAAATGTAGAAAAAGTATTCACTATTTTGCTGTTTTCAATAAACACTATTGCAAGTTGAATAATACGGTCACCATTGGAAGATGAATGGCCTGTTGTTTCAATATCGACAACTGCATATTTATGATTTTCCATCTTTCTTCAACTCACAGTCATTATAATTAGCTTGGTAATTCTCTCTTTTTTTGCATCTTTATAAAAAATTGTACCACATTCCTTAAATAGAAACGAAAAATATGCTAAATAGAAAAGGGGCTGTCCTTAAAGTCATATAATGACTGGGAGATGCTCCCTTTTCCAATGTATTGATTTCCCCGTTTCAGACGGACGCTTTCCGCGGGCATGGCTTCAGTTTCCTCAGGCCAACACGATGTTGGTCACAAAGGCGTTGCCACACGATGTGGAGTTCTTAGCCTTTGTTCCTTTGTTCGCTCCTGCGGGGCCTTCAGCTCATGCACCTGCCGCTTCGCTTTCGGTGCAGAAAACATTTGCTATTCCCGCTGGAGTCGCCGTCTTCCACTACATTCAATTGCCAACAAAAAATAGTATTTTTATTAAAAGTATACAAAAAACAGGTGTAGAAAAAGACTCGCTTTTCTACACCTGCTTCAATTTATGGGCTGATTGGACAACCCATTTAGAAAAGTTCTTACATGACAGTTGCTTCCGGTTCATAATGAATAATTTGATTTATTGTGTTGTCCGGATTCATAATGGCAACAATTGGTTTATGTGTTTTCGCTTCTTCATTCATTACATACGCATACGATAATATAATAACTATATCCCCACGTTGCACAAGACGTGCTGCTGCACCATTCACACAAATTACGCCACTGCCACGTTCTCCCGCAATAATATAGGTTTCAAAACGAGCACCATTGTTATTATTGACAATATGCACTTTTTCATTTGGTAACATACCAACTTCATCTAAAATATTTTGGTCAATTGTAATACTTCCTACATAATTTAAATCCGCTTCCGTGACTACTGCACGATGAATCTTTGCGTTTAACATCATTCTTAACATTCCGTCACACTTCCTTTGTTTCTACTAAAATATTATCTATTAAACGAGCTTTTTCAAAAAATACAGCTGTTGCAAATAAAAGTTGATCGGCTTGTTCTGAAACAGGTTGCAAGGTTGGGTAGGTTAATACTGCAAAATAGTCTATTTTACCAGACGTATTTTCTACAATATGCGCTTTTCCTTTTGCAATTGCTTCGTCTACATTTTTTGATTTCTTCCATGTCTCTGTAGCTAGTTGTAAAGCTTTGAATAAATGAACCGCTTGCGCTCGTTCTTGTTCACTTAAAAAGACATTACGAGAACTTTTCGCAAGTCCATCCGTTTCACGAACTGTTGGAACTCGTACAATCTGTACCGGAAAATTATATGCATTTACAAATGTTTCAATAATTGCTAGCTGCTGCGCGTCCTTTTGCCCAAAATATGCTTTAGTTGGTTGAACGAGGTGGAAGAGCTTCGTAATAACTTTTAAAACTCCATCAAAATGACCTGGTCTACTTTCTCCACATAATTTCGTCGAAAGTTCTCCTACTTGGATCGTAATACCACTTTCAAATGGATACATTTCTTCTGGAGTTGGAACAAAAAGTACATCTACTCCTGCTTCAGTAGCTAGTTTTGTATCATGTTCTATATTTCTTGGATATCGATCTAAATCTTCATTTGGTCCAAATTGGGCAGGATTGACGAAAACACTTGCTACAATGAAATCATTTTCTTCTCTAGCTTTATTTAATAATGCTTGATGTCCTTCATGTAAGTATCCCATTGTAGGAATAAACCCAATTGTTTTCTCTTTATTTACTCCAATAATATGCTTTAACTCATTGATTGTTTGAACTGTTTGCATGATTGCCTCCGTACAATTGGTTTAGTTGCTCTTCCTTCATCGTAAAGGAGTGCTCAAGCGCTGGGAAGGAACCACTCTTTACCTCTTCTACATACTGTTTAATACCATCAATAATTGGAACACCAACGTTTGCAAATTCTTTTACAAATTTAGGAATATGATGTGTACCGTATTTCACCATGTCGTGGAACACTAATACTTGACCATCTGCAGTAGCCCCTGCTCCAATACCAATGGTAGGTATTGTTAGGGCTTTGGAAATTTTTTCAGTAAGCTGATAGGGTATACACTCTAATACAAGTGCACAAGCACCTGCTTGTTCGCATTTTTTGGCATCTTCTATTAATTTTTCTGCAGCTTCTGCCGTTTTACCTTGGACTTTATAACCACCAAGAACACCAGCAGATTGTGGCAACAAGCCAAGATGAGCAACAACTGGAATTCCAGCAGATGTCAGCTTTTCAATGAGAGGTAGCACATCATCAGCACCTTCAAGTTTCACCGATTGAGCGCCTGTTTGTTGCATGATTCTCACAGCATTTGCAAGGGATTGATCAACTGATCCGTGGTACGTGCCAAAAGGCATATCTACTACTAAAAAGGTGTTTGGTGCACCTCTCCTAGCAGCTTTTCCGTGATGAATCATATCCTCCATTGTTACAAGTACTGTAGAGTCGTAACCAAGTACAACCATTCCTACTGAATCTCCCACTAACACCATATCAATTTCTGCATCTTCTGCAAACTTAGCTGTTGGAAAATCATACGCTGTGATCATCGTAATCTTTTCGTTGTTCTTCTTCATGTTCAAGAAATTACTTGTCGTCTTCAAAAAATCCCTCCTCATATTAAGTGAAGAGAAAACCAAATATAAAGCCCTTCAAATCCAGTTATGGACAGAAGGGCAGAAAATGTAAATTAGTAGGTTTTCTCCGTCCCTGTCAATCATAGATCAAGGCAGACTATTCAATTGAATTGCAATTTACAACAGGTGCAGTTCTAATCAGATACTGCCCTACGCATACAGAATAACAGAAAATATTGTCTACGTCCAAATTATCTTCTCATAATTAAATTAGATGAATATCTGCCGAATAAATACCTCGAATTTCTCCATTATCCAGTTGAAGCTCTAGTACTCCATCGTTTGTAATGCTAATTGCAACGCCTTCTAACGTTTCCCGCAGTAAGTTTGCTCTAATACGTTTACCTATCGTGCAATTATAACTTTCCCAAAGTATTTTAATTGGTTCAAAGCCATTTTCAACATATATATTCGAATACTTTTCCAGATAATCTAGAATTTTAGCTACTAGAACCACACGATCTATTTCATCACCGGATTCTATTTTTATGGAAGTAGCGATGGATTGAATGGATTGTTCAAACGCATCGATCTCCTGATTTACATTTACGCCAATACCGATAATAATTGACTGGACTCGGTCCATATCAGCTTGCAGTTCTGTTAAAATTCCTGTCACTTTTTTCCCGTTGATAAGTAAGTCATTTGGCCATTTGATATTTGGTGAACATTTGGTCGTATCTTCAATTGCACGTGCAATTGCTACAGCAGAAACCAGTGTAAATTGTGCTGCAAATTGTGGACTTATTTCCGGACGAATGATGACACTCATCCAAATCCCTTTATTTGCAGACGAATCCCAACTACGTTCTAGTCTTCCTCTACCAGCTGTTTGTTCCTCGGTAATAACAACTGTTCCATGAGGGGCACCTTCCCTTGCTATGGAAGCTGCGATATTTTGAGTCGAATCACAAACAGGATAATAGACAATATTTCTTCCTAAATACTCTGTTTGTAAATTGGGAGTAATTCGTTCAGGCGAGACAATGTCAGGGATTGATTTCAAGACATATCCTTTTTTCTTGATAGCCTCTATAACATAGCCGTCATCCTCAATACTTTTTAAATGCTTCCAAATCATGGTGCGAGAAATTTTTAATTCGTCAGCAAGCTTTTGACCTGAAATTGGGATTCCCTGTGCACCTAGTAATTGGGAAAGAATCTTTTCTTTAATTAGGATATTCATGAAAAAACCATTCCTTTATATGTTTTCTATCATTTTTTAACTTGTTATTTACTATCGAGAGTGTTGCGTTTTCAAGAACTTCTCTAATCCACGGACCGCTTTTTCGTCCTGTCCACTCCATTAAATCATGACCACTTACCACAATATCTTTAACAGTCGAAATAGGAATGGAGGCTTTCATGTGATGAATATCTTTCCCTGTATAGGGAACATCCTTATTCCAAATAGCTTTTGCATAGCTTGAAGCAATTACTAATACTTCTTCCGTAAACTGAAAAAAGTCATAAGGCGTCCAATCTCCCTTTTGTAGTTGATCTACCGCCTTCACTACATTTTTCACATGTGTTTTTTCGGCATTAGAGCATCTATAAAAGGAAAGGATAGCATTTACTTCCGTAGGTTGCTGCATGAGCACAAAATATGCCCATCCATTCGCTGGATTACCAAAGCTAGAAAAATTCTCCCAGCTTTTTTGATAAGATGACCAATCACCAAGAAAGTTTTTAGCTAAATTAGTAGAAATAAATAAATCCATCCCTTTTGCTACATGTTTACTAGCCCATATTTTCTCCAGCTCTACTTTTACTCTTTCCATCGAAACATGGGAGATAAGTGCATGGAGTGTTTGGATTGCCTCAAAAGTACTTGTATGTAATGTAAAATTCAACTGAGCTGAAAAACGAACAGCTCGAAGCATCCTTAATGCATCTTCGGAGAATCGTTGCTTTGGATCTCCTACCGCTTGGATAATTTGCTTTTCAATATCTTCCCTACCATTGAAATAATCGATTACCTCATCTGATTTCGTTAACGCCATGGCATTCATCGTAAAATCACGCCGTTGTAAATCTTCTTGGAGAGATCGAACAAATATAACTTCATCGGGTCTACGAAAATCGGAGTAGGTCGCTTCTGAACGATAAGTAGTTACCTCAATAGTCTCCTCTAGTACAATCAACACTGTTCCATGCTCAATTCCTACATCTATCGTATGATGAAATAACTGTTTGACATCGCTCGGTGTTGCATTCGTTGTTATATCCACGTCATTTGCATTTATTTTTCGTACAAAATCGCGGACCGCACCTCCTACAACAAATGCTTCGAAGCCAGCATTTTCAAGCGTTTCAATTACTTTATAAGCATCTGGCCACCGATTTCTCATCATGTTATTTTCTCGCCACTCTTTCGTACATTGCTATATATTGTTCCACAATTTTTGATGAACTAAATCGCTCTTGCATAATCTCAAGAGAGTTTTCCCTTAATTGCTTATGTAAACTAGGATCTTGTAATATTTTAATACCGTATTCTGCAACTTTTCCAATATCACCTAGTTCAACTAAATAGCCATTCTCGCCATGAGTGATAACTTCTGGAATGCCGCCAACATTTGTACCTATACAAGGTACCTCACACGCCATTGCTTCTAACAAAACTAATCCAAACGATTCTTTTTCTGAAAGAAGTAACATTAAATCGGAAATAGCATAAAGTTCAGATAGATTTTCTTGTTTACCTAAAAACAAAACATCTTTTTCCATGGATGTACCTTTTACATATTCCATGACAGGATGCTTTTCTGGTCCATCACCAACTAATAACAATTTCGCTGGAACCTCTTGTCGGATTAGTTCAAAACTTTTTACTACATCTGGCACATGCTTTACTTTTCTAAAATTAGATACATGAATTACTACTTTCTCTTCCGGACTGATTCCAAAAAGTTCTTTTAGGTTACCAGGGTCCTTCTTTCTATATTCTCGTTCATCGACAAAATTATAAACAGTTTCTATTTCTTTATGAGGAGATATTAATTCCATCGTTTGATTAACTAAAGAATCGGAAACAGCTGTTACAATATCCGATTTTTCAATACCATATTGAATAGCACCTGACAGCGATGAATCATATCCAAGTACTGTAATATCTGTGCCATGCAACGTTGTGACAATCCCAATATTAGATTTCGCCATATCTCTTGCAAGAATTGCACAGACGGCGTGAGGTATTGCATAATGAACATGTAGCACGTCTAGCTGCTCATCTACAATAACTTCTGCCATTTTGTTCGCAAGCGCAATATCATATGGTGCATACTGAAAAACAGAATAGTTGTTTACTTCCACTTGGTGAAACGTTATGGTTGGATACATTTTATTTAAACGGAAAGGTACACTTGAAGTAATAAAATGAATCTCATGACCTCTTTCCGCTAGCATTTTGCCAAGCTCCGTTGCAATGACACCTGATCCACCCACAGATGGATAACAAGTGATACCTATTTTTAATTTTCGCATAACTTCACTTCCTTAACGTGAACGTCTTTCTTCTAACAATCGCCAATCTAAAAAGCCTTCTTCTATCCCTTTTAATAATATTTCTGCGGTTCCCATATTCGTCGCGAGTGGAATTTGATACACATCACAAAGTCGAATTAAAGCAGAAACGTCTGGCTCATGTGGTTGCGCAGTAAGTGGATCTCGGAAAAAAATAACCATATCCATTTCATTATTAGCAATAGCGGACCCAATTTGCTGGTCGCCACCGAGAGGCCCTGACTTATATCTAAATACCGTTAATCCTACCTCACTCATAATACGCGTTCCAGTCGTTCCTGTAGCAAACAATTCATGTTCTTCTAATATATTTTTATATGCAGTTACAAATTGAATTAAATCTTCTTTTTTCTTGTCATGTGCAACTAATGCGATTCTCATGTTGTCACCCCTATAAAATAATGTCTTCTAAACCGTAAATTAGCGTATTTCGCTTCATTATTTCATTAATTGATAAAACGATACCTGACATGAACGATGAGCGGTTAAACGAATCGTGACGTAATGTGAGTAGTTGTCCTTCCCCACCAAGTAAAACTTGTTGATGTGCGACTAATCCAGGTAAACGAACACTATGTATATGCAGGCCTTCTATGTTTGCCCCTCGTGCCCCTTCTACTATTTCCTCTTCCTCTGGATGTCCTTGTTCCACATTCTCTCTTACAGCTTGAATCATTTGTGCTGTTTTCATTGCTGTACCTGAAGGAGCATCCACTTTTTGATCATGATGCATTTCAATTATCTCTACATTTGGTAAGTACTTAGCTGCCGTTTGTGCAAATTTCATCATAAGAACAGCACCTATAGAGAAATTTGGAGCAATTATACAACCAATCTGTTTCTCTTTTACTTTGTTGCTTATTTCATCTAATTGTAATTCAGTAAAGCCCGTTGTGCCAATAACAGGTCTTACTCCATACTCTAAAGCCGTCATAGCATGATCGAAAACGCTTGAAGGAACCGTTAAGTCTACTAATACATCCGGTTCTGTTTGCTCAATTAATTCTTTTAACGAAGTAAATACAGAGACGCTTTCTCCTAAATAGACTAGATCTTTTTTAGTGTCTAACACACTTACTAAACGAAATTCAGGGTTTTTAAGAATAGTATCTATTGCTTCTCTTCCCATTCTTCCTCTTGGTCCTGCCACTGCAACTTTAATAACCATCATTAGTCCTCCTTTTTAGTCCAACGATCTTTATCCCGAGTATTGTATTTATGTAATACACTTTGAAGAGAATCTTGCAAATCAATTCCTTCTGCATTAGCCATACAAATTAATACAAAAAAGAAATCTCCCATTTCATCGGCAAGTTCTTTGTCGACTTCTGTCTCCTTCTTTTTCTTCGTTCCGTACTTATGTTGTACCTCTCTAGAAAGCTCTCCTAACTCTTCTGTTAACCTTGCCAAAAGTTCCATTGGAGGAAAGTATCCCTCTTTAAACTGGTTTATGTATGAATCCACTTCATTTTGAAGCGCATATAACGTCTTCTTTTCTTTCATCATTCTTCACTCTCCTTCTCTCATCGTAATAAATATCACCTGTAGTTGTCAAAATCAATAAAATAATCGATAATACATTAAGTATGTATTATTAAAAGAGGTGAAACAATGGGTCTTGGATTAAAATTAAAAAATATTATCATGATTATTATTGGATCTGCGATATTTAGCTTTGGATTTGTACATTTCAATATGCAAAATGCACTTGGTGAAGGTGGATTTTCTGGAATTACATTGATACTATACTTCGTATTTCATTGGGATGTAGCTTTAATGAACTTATTACTTAATATACCTATGTTTATCATTGGATGGAAACTACTTGGACGTAAAGTATTTTACTATACAATAATTGGAACAATTGCAGTATCTGTATTCCTTAAAATATTTCAAACGTATGAAATACAAATAGGATTAAATGACGACCTATTTCTAGCATCGTTATTTGCAGGTGTATTCATTGGTACAGGACTCGGTATAATTTTCCGCGCAGGAGGTACTACAGGTGGAGTAGACATCATTGCTAGACTCGCTCAGAAGTATCTTGGATGGAGCATGGGAAAAACCATGTTCATATTTGACGCCGTAATCATTTTACTTTCTTGGCTCACCTTCTTAGATATTCGTTCCATGATGTATACACTTGTTGCAGTGTTCGTTGGAGCAAGAGTCATTGATTTTGTGCAAGAAGGCGGATATGCTGCTCGTGGTGCTTTTATTATTTCTGAACATCAAGACGCAATTGCTAACCGAATCACGAACGAAATGGAACGCGGTGTAACAGTTTTAAGAGGTTACGGCCATTATACGAAAAAAGAGCGAGAAATTTTATATTGTGTCATAGGCAAAAATGAAATTGTTCGCTTAAAATCAATTATTACAGCTGTGGATCCTCATGCATTCGTTTCTGTTACTGAAACAAACGATGTAATGGGCGAAGGATTTACGCTGGACGATGAAAAACGACCTCTAGACTGAGAAAAGCCCAAAGGCATGTGAGGCGATTTTTGGTAAGTATCAACATGTTCGTTTAACAGAGCCTATCTTTAAAAAAGGATTGTCCCTCGTCAAATTTGACGGGACAATCCTTTTCAAATATTCTATTCGTCTCTTGTCATACCTGTGTAGATTAATATTAAACGTACGAGCTCAAGAACTGCAACTGCTGCTGCAGCAACATATGTTAACGCAGCTGCATTTAATACTTTTTTCGCATGAGGTTCTTCTTCATTACGGATAACACCTAAAGACACCATTTGATCCATGGCACGATTAGAAGCATTAAACTCGACAGGAAGTGTTACAATTTGGAACAAAACACCTGCTGCAAGAAGAACAATCCCTACTAATAACAAATTAGAAAAACTTGCTAGCATACCTATCATTATGAAAATCCATGAAGCGTTGGAAGAAATATTAGCAACAGGAACTAGCTTATGTCTTAATGTTAGGAAAGAATAAGCCTCTTTATGTTGAATAGCATGGCCGACCTCATGGGCTGCAATCGCTGCTCCAGCCACGGATGCCTCATGATAGTTATGAGAAGACAATGCTACAATTTTAGTCATAGGATTGTAATGGTCACTTAAGAATCCACGACTTTCAACTACTTTCACGTCGTATAATCCATTTGCATCTAAAATAGATCTAGCCACATGTGCACCAGTCATACCAGAAGTAGATCTAACTTTAGAATATTTTTTATACGTACTTTTCACTTTCATTTGTGCATATATCGGCAATAACAGAATTACTGCAAAATATACGATATAAGTCATCATCAGTTATTTCCCCCTCTCAATCTATACTTATTATTTTAATAGGTAATGGACGAGCAATCAACTAATTCGCTTTATGCTTTTTTGATAAACGATAATAGCAAGACCAATACATGCTATGGATAACCAAAACGTGAAATAGCCAATATTAGCCGCATATTGGTCCAGACTTCGATAAACAGGCATTTGTCCAAACACATAGTCAATGACATCATTATGCAATGTCCATACAGAGGCTATACATATATGCACCCAAGTAAATCGATAAAAAGGAATATATAACACAGCTTGCAGTGCCATTGCAAAGTGGGAAGCAACGAGCATCCAGCCGATCCAACCAAGATAGTCATTTTCAATATACATCCAGATATTCATGACAACTGCCCATAATCCGTATTTTACCAACGTAATTAATGCAAGTGCCTCAATCAACTTCCAATTTTGTTTTAAAAGCCAACCAAATAATGCGATGGTAAAAAATAAACTTGCTGTTGGACTATCCGGAACAAATAGAAGAAATTTAGACTCCGTCACGGACAATTGTCCTTCATACCAAATGTAGCCATAAATTGTGCCCACTAAGTTAACAAAGAATAATAACCACATAAAGGATTTATTAAAGAGCACTAATTTCAAATACGTTATCATGTCTTTCATGTATACGCTCCTTCATAATAGTAAAAAAAGAGAGCCAGTTTCCTGACTCTCTTTTTTTAAAAGTTATTCTGCTGGCTGTAAAGTTGTAATAAACTCTGCAAGCTTGTGAAGTTCTTCTTCAGTACCTTGGTAAGTACCACCTGGCATACCACCACGACCCTCATGGGCAATATTAACGATTTCGTCAGCAGTTAACTCTAAGCCTACTAACGGTAAACCTATACCACCTTCAAATGCGTTACCGTGACAGCCAATACAAGACGAGGCTTGATATAGCTGATAGCCTTCCGAAGTTTCATCAAATTCAACTGAAACCTCTTCTTTTATTTTACCGTATTCTGCAGCAGCTTCCCAGTCATGGTTTACAACTGATTCCCATGTTAAGAAAATCATTGCAGCTAGTGCTAGCAACATAAAGCCAGTTGGTAAAGGACGTTTCCATGGACGTCTTTCCTTACTAGTGTCTAGGAATGGTACTAATAAAAGTGCACCAAATGCTAAACCTGGAATAATGATAGCTCCAATAACGTTATAAGGACCTGAAGCAAACTCATACTTTAATAACTGGTATAAGAATAAGAAATACCAGTCAGGTACTGGAATATAGCCTGTGTCCGCTGGATCAGCTGGACGTTCAAGTGGTGACGGATGTGCAACAGTTAAAACTAGATAACCAACTAAGAAAACAGCACCGACTAACCATTCTTTCAATAAAAAATCAGGCCAGAAAGCTTCTGTTTTACCAGGATACTCAGAATAGTCTTTCGGAGTTTTCTTTGGTCTGCTAGCTGGATCTGTAATACGTGAGTCACCAACAAATTTCATACCTTTACCGCGATGCATAATGTCCCCTCCTTGTAAGAATTATCTGTACCACTTACCCATTATAGTGGTCCAGAAATACCTTGACGACGAATCATGATAAAGTGAGCTGCTAGTAATGCAAACAGTGCAGCTGGCAAGAAGAACACATGAATCGCAAAGAATCTTGTTAATGTTTGAGCACCGATGATTGTTTCATCACCAGCTAAAAGTGTTTTAATTATTCCACCAATAAATGGAACAGATGCTGCAATTTCAATACCTACTTTCGTTGCGAACAATGCTTTCATGTCCCAAGGAAGTAAGTAACCTGTAAATCCTAAACCTAGCATAACAGCGAAGATTAATACTCCAACCATCCAGTTTAGTTCACGAGGTTTTTTATAAGAACCAGTAAAGAATACACGTAATGTATGTAAGAACATCATAACGATAACAAGAGACGCTCCCCAGTGATGCATCCCACGCACGATTTCACCGAATGCTACTTCATTTTGAAGGTAGTAAACAGATTCCCAAGCATTTTCAATATCTGGTACATAGTACATTGTTAAAAACATACCAGATAAAATTTGAATTACAGTAATGAAGAATGTTAGTCCTCCGAAACAATAAACAAATGCAGAGAAATGGTGTGCAGGGTTTACGTGTTCTGGTACTTCGTGGTCTGCAATATCACGCCAAATAGGAGTAATATCTAGACGTTCATCCACCCAATCATAGATTTTATTAAGCACTGATGTCGTACCCCCTTACTTTTAAACTAATGTGTTAGGTATAGCTTTTCCAATTTCTAAGAAACCGTCATTTTCACGAACTTCAAATTGATCCAACGGACCTAGAGGTGGTGTTTTTGGAACATTCTTTCCGGTTTTCTCATAGCGACCACCATGACATGGGCAGAAGAATTGATTTTTGTGCGCTGGGTCACCTTCCCAGTTTACGGTACAACCTAGATGCTTACATACTGGTGAAAGAGCAATAATACTATCTCCTTCTTTGTAAACCCATGCAGAATTTGTTACATCAGACTTGTACCATGCATCCACCTGTTCATAAGTGAAGTCTACACGTACTGGAACATCCGTAATATCTGCAACTTTCTTTTCAGTTAGTACGAAATCTCCGCCTTCTTTTTTTTGCAATATAGGATCAACTGCAAAACGTACCATAGGCATAAGCATTCCTGCAGCCATGAATCCGCCAACACCAGTTAAGGTATAACTTAGAAATTGACGTCTCGATACTTTATTGTTACTCATCCTTTTCCCCCCTCTTACTTAAAGGTCAGTCCAATGGACATACTTGCTTGAAATAATAATACTAGGACATATACATAATATATCAACTAAAATAGAAGGTCAATATTCCAATGACGCGAATTATGAACTTTGTGAACAAATGATTGAAAATGTCACTATTTTGCCCATTTTGTCGCAAATATCGGAATGAGTTGTCGGAGTTGGTCTTCTAAGACAGAATTCCTCATTTTTTGATCCATAGAGTCGAGTGGCACGGATGGTGTCCAAATCACATTTTCTGCCTCACCCATTGTACTCCAATCTCTATCAGATGTAACGAAAAATATATGCTTAAATCCTACTTGATTTATCTCATCTTTCCAAATTTTCATCACTAGTTGCTTGTCCTGACTTCTTGTATAAGAAAAGGAAGGAAATAAAACAATCCTTCCTTTGAATTGATTTTCAATCACATTCGCTAAGGATAAAGTAAAATCAGCGGCAGATGCTGCAAATTGAAATCCATGCTCCGAACCGTCGATTAATATTAACGGAATCACCGCTGTATCTATATATTCTTTTTGTGCTAGAAATACTGCACTATCTTTTCCGTTCCAATGCATGACTATCTCTCCTAATTTTCTCTTTGCTGTAGTTTTTTCCATAAATCGGAAAGTTCTAGGAATTTTTCTTTATTATTTTCATCAATTGCTTGATCGATTTGCTTTTTTAATTGCTCTACCTGAAATGAATGAAGACTTTCTGTTAATATATCCTCGGCAATAAGTTTGTCTTTCTCACTAATATGCAGATATTTTGGCATAAAAGGGTTTTCTTCCAGTACCGCCAAATACTCTGGACTTGGAGGTAGTGTTTGAAAGTTCAGCTGAATATACATATCTTCTTCAGGATGCAAACGTAAATCGTGAAAAGACTTTTCCGCATCAGCGGTCATAATACTCCCTTTATAAAATCGAAAAGGGATGCCCGAGGAAGTAGTAACAGACATTATCATAGCTCTAGGGCAGTAATGTGCTTCCTCTACAAAATGGACGTTATTCAACAGTGTTTCGTGACTTATTAAGTAATTCAAAATCCAAACGCACTCTCTTCTCTTCATTTGATACTTTTTTAGAAACCAACGAACAAATTCTTTTTTCTCGCCAACTGAAACAGAAGCAGTCACGTAACCTCTCCTTCCTTTATTTATTCCAACATGTCAAACCATTCACTATTTTCTGGCTGAAGTATCTGCAATATGGATATTACTTCAAGTGCTTCGTCTCTTTTCCCTTCCTCTAATAGGAAATAGACGTACTTTTGTAAGAATGAAGCATCCTCTTTATGTTCAGTATATGCTAGCTTATAAAATTCGTATGCTTTTTCATATAATTCTAAACGCTCGTATGCAGCAGCTAAAAATGGATACATGGAAGACCATTCAAAATGTTCTTGCTTCAACGTTTCATATAGGTCGATTAACTCATGATCCTTCTCTTCTGAAGAAAATAGAGAAGAAAGGATGAAAATTGCATCCATATATTCAGGATCCAATGCAATGGCTTCACGCAAAAATGATTCCGCTTCTATCACTCTACCCAATTTCAAAGAAATTTTACCTGCAAATAAATAATATTCTTTCTCAAATTCATCTCGAGCAATTCCATCTGTTATTGTCTTTAATGCTTCCTCATTTTTTTCTAGCATTGCAAACGTTTCAGCAAGTAACATATAGCCAGAGAAATAATCCGGATCAATTTCTAATAAACTTTCTAAATGTTTTGCAGCTGTTTCATAATGCTGTACCTGAAAAGATGCATAGGCTGCATGGAATAAAACATCAGGTGCTACCTCTTTTTCTAAAGCCTCCGTATAATAAGGGATCGCTTCTTCGTATGCTGCTCCGGCACTATAAACTTCAGCTAGCTTGAGCGATAAATTGACACCTTGCAACGCTTCTTGATGCGGTACTAGTTCCTCCATTAATCGAGCAGCTTCCAAATATCGACCTGTTTCAAATAAAAGTTCTCCTTTTGCATACAGCAGAAGCGGTTCAGATGGCAATAAAGCAATAGCTTCATTTATTTTCTGTTCAGCAACTTCATATAGGCCAATCATTTGATAATAATCAGCTAGCGTTAGTAGCGCTTGTGGATATGCTTCACTTGATTTTTCAACCATTGTCAGCATTTCTAAAGCGTCATCTTCCTTATCCAATTCTAAGTACAGCTGAGCTTGATCAATTTTTAACTGATTCTCTTCCGGGAACAAATATTGCAAATGTTCTAAAACTTGTAAAGCCTCTTGTAAAAAACCATATTGTGTTAATAAATCCGCGAGTTCGTATTGCTCATCTGGATTTCCATCTAATAAAAAAACATCCAATATTGCACTTAGCTTCTCTATATTTCCTTCTTCCATTGTTTCCAAAAATGGTTGTAATTTATTCAATAAATTCACCTGTCCTTCTAGTGTCCTTTTTATCGTACAGGACAGATTCATGTCATACAAGAGAAAAACATTTCATTGAACAAGAGTTCATAGTTTTATCACACTTATAAGCTGTTCAAAATGTTTAAGTGAGAAAAATTCCTAATTATGGAATTAGAATGTTTTTATAACCAATAATTATGTAGATAGATTGAACAAAAGTCCAAGTCTGAACAACTAGAGTCTTAATAAAACGGATGAGAGTGGAGGAATCAAAAATAAAATTGAAGAAAAGATTGTTCAAATAATGCCCGAAAACAATTTTCTCAAAGCCCTTACTGCATCTACAAAGAATAGCGAGGAATGTAAACTTATATGGAGAGATGAATTTAAAAATGAATCTTCATGGAAGAAGTGGAATTTACAAGATTGGCCATCGGATAAAAATGAAGAGTTACAATATTATTCTCCTAAAATATCAAGATAAATAATGATATTTTGATAATTGAAAGTATGAGAGAAAAATACTTTGTTGTTCACTGGAAATTACCTTAGACGCAGATAGCGTATTAGGTAGCCTCTCGTGAAGACCATTTATATGAAATACCTAGATTTTCAATACTATATACAGCTACTTTTGATGAGTTTACGAGGTATTTAGACAACTAACTATTTCCTTATAATTACTGACCACACCAATTATATGTCCCCTGATAAAACACAGCTTAATCCACTGAAAAAAACGTGAGTGACATAAAAAATAATGTCGCTCACAGTTATCAGGTTCAATCAGAAGGAGCGTGTCATAAAATTAATATAAATTGTTTACATCACAGGGATGCTATAACAACGCTATCCAGTTGCTCAAAAAAATTTGGATATGACACGGAAATACATTCTGCATTATCAATTGTTACAGCACTAGAAGTAATTAGGGCTGCAATCGCAGCCATCATCCCAATTCGATGATCACCGTAGGTTTTTAATTCACCACCATGCAGAGATGTTGGACCTTCTATAATCATGCCGTCATCTGTTGCGGTGATGTTCGCACCGAGTTTTTTCAGTTCATTTACGACCGCGTCAATTCGATTAGTCTCTTTGACTTTTAATTCTTCTGCGTTTTTAATTACAGTTTTTCCGACTGCTTGTGTTGCTAATAAAGCAATAATCGGAATTTCATCAATAAGTCGTGGGATGAGATCTCCACCGATTTCAGTTCCAGTTACTTCAGAGGTCTCGATTTCAATCGTCCCCATTTGTTCATGACTATTATTTTCCGAGTCATTAATGCTTAACTTTGCACCCATCGCTTGCAGTACATCCACTATTCCAGTTCTTGTCGGATTTAACCCAACGTTTGTTAAAGTGAGCTTAGTATTAGGAACAATTGCACCTGCTGCTAAAAAGAATGCAGCAGACGATATATCTCCAGGTACGACAACATGTGTCCCAGTAAGCTTTTGTCCACCTTGGAGGCGTATTGTTCTGTCTTCTACCGAAACGCTAGCACCAAAATGTTGTAGCATTTTTTCTGTGTGGTCACGAGAAGTTTCTATTTCTTCTACAACTGTTTCTCCCTCAGCATTTAAAGCAGCTAGAAGAATAGCAGATTTCACCTGTGCACTAGCAACAGGCATTTTGTAGTGTATAGATTGTAAACTTGTTCCCTCCACTGCAATTGGTGTATACTGCCCATCTTCTCTACCAATTAGCTTTGCACCCATTTGCTTTAAAGGATTCGTGACACGTTTCATCGGACGTTTTTGAATGGACTCATCACCAATTAGTACAGAAGAAATGGGAGAGCCTGCTAAAATTCCAAGCATCAGTCGAGTGGTCGTACCCGAGTTACCAGTATATAAAATTTCGTTTGGTTCGTTCCATGCTTGGATTCCGTTACTTTCGATACGAACATATTCTCCATCCACAGTAATTTCTACTCCAAGCTTCGAAAAGCAATCAATCGTACTTAAACAGTCGTCACTTTGCAAGAAACCTTCTACAGTCGTCGTACCTTCCGCAATAGAACCAAACATTATGGAGCGGTGAGAAACAGACTTATCTCCAGGTATACGAATTGTTCCTTGTAAGGAAGGTTGCCCATAATCTAATGTTTTGCTAGTTACCATCGTCCTTTTACCTCCCCTAAGAAATATACGTTTCAAATGTCGTTTTATTTGCTATACATGCAACTGCTTTAGCTCGGTCATCCATCGTCTGAAAACTGATAACTAGAATACCAAATACATCCTCGCGCGTTTCAACTATTCGTAAGTTTGTAATACTGATACGGTCTTCTGCTAAATAACCAGTAATTTCGGAGATAACTCCAGGATAGTCCGGAATATCCACATATAAGTCATATACGGTGTACATCGCACCTTGCGCAGTAATTGGCAATTCATCTCGAACCTTTTTTGCTTTAGAGAAGTATGCTTCAATGTCTTCCGCATTTGCGTGTAATAAAAGATTTTGTAGCTTAATCATCTCTTCCGTCCACACTTGTAATTGATTGCTTAATTCAGTCCGATTTTGGACGGTAATGTCTCGCCACATAATCGGATTTGCAGAAGCAATTCTTGTTAAATCACGAAAGCCTCCTGCAGCAAGTTGCTTGGTAAATGGAAATTGTTCATTTTCTCCGGCAAGCTGGTGCACAAGCGAAGCCGCAACTAAGTGAGGAAAGTGGCTGACTACAGCGGTCATATGATCATGTTCCTCTGCACTCACTTCAACTGTTTTCGCTTTTGTCACCTGCAATAAGTCTGAAAGAATCTTGACCTCAGCTTTATTTTCGCCTGGAAAAGGTGTTAATAAGTAGTAGGCATTTTCAAATAAATGTGCTCGCGCTGCTTCAACACCACTTTTATGTGAACCAGCCATTGGATGTCCACCAATGAACGTAATACCAGCATTTTTTAGCTCTTCGGCCGCACTCATTATTTCTTTTTTTGTACTTCCGGTATCTGTAACAATGACATGCTTCTTTATATGCCAGTTAGGCATTTCTTTCATCAATCGTATGGTTTCACTGACAGGAGTAGCAAACACAATAACGTCTGCACATTCAGTAGCATCTCTTATTTGGACGGCCATCTCATCAATGACACCAATTCTTTTTGCTGTTTGAAGGGTGTGACTATACGAGTCATGACCTATGATCGTGATCTCCTCATTACGCTTTAAACCAAGCGCTAAAGATCCCCCTATTAATCCTAGACCAATGATGAGAACTGTTTGTTTCATTATAATACGCCTTCCTCTTGTAAAACCTCGTCTAATTTTTGTAATAGCTCTGTATTTTGTTCCTCTGTGCCAATGGTAATTCGAAGATATCCTGGTTTACCTAGCGCATTTCCACTACGAACAATAAACCCACGCTTCATCAATCCTTGGAACACCACATCACTATCTGCTTTTACTTCCATTAGAATAAAATTTGTATGGGAAGGATAGAAATTGAGTTTTCGCTCTTTGCAAAATGCTTCAAATTGAGCTCTGCCAGCATTATTTTTTTCTTTACACTCGGTAATAAATGCTTGATCCTCTAAACCAATAATTGCGACTTCCTGGCTTAACACTGTGTTATTGAATGGTTCGCGTGTTGGTTCAAGCTGGCTAATTACTTCTTCTGAACCTATGGCATATCCAACTCGGAAGCTCGCTAAGCCATAAGCTTTAGAAAATGTACGCATGATTAGAACATTTGGATACTTTTCTAATAATCCAATAGACTCTTCATATGTATCATCTGTTATATATTCTATATAGGCTTCATCTAACACGATCAATACATCGCTTGGTACTTTTTCAACAAAAGCTCTAATTTTGTCACTAGGTGTTAGTGTTCCAGTTGGATTATTCGGGTTACAAATCCATACAATTGCAGTATTTTCATCCACTGCTTCTGCCATTTTCTCTAAATCATGTTCCCCTTTTTCTGTTAGTGGGATTGCACGGACTTCTGCTCCTTCGACAATTGCATTATGTTTGTATTGACCGAATGTTAAATCTGCCACAACCGTATTTAAACCTGGCTGAAGTATTGCTCGAGAAACGATGAGAATATTATCATCCGATCCGTTTCCAAATAATAATTGTTTTTCTGATACATTTAAATGTTGTGCTATAGCAGTTCTAAGTTTAGTAGCATATCCATCTGGATAAATGGCATAGTCTACATTGGCATTATTTAAGTACTCTTTTACTTTGGGAGATGCACCATATGGATTCTCGTTTGAAGCAAGTTTTGTTACCTTATCTAAGTTATACATTTTTTTTACTTCGTCCGTTGTTTTTCCAGGTTGGTATGCTTGTAAACCAGCAATTTGTTTTTTAAATTTCACCATAAAAACCTCATCTCTTTTATTTATTTGGCACTGTTATATTTTACTGTTGTTTCTTAGTATATAATTTGCGGTAGAATCCACGCAAAAGGAGCAGATTCTACCAAATAACAACAATGTAGATTAACATCGCCATTTATTTAACTAAATCAGGTCTCAAATGAACAGCTTTGTTTAAGTAAATATGTTGAATATCTTGTTGTGCTTTTTCTGTATTAACATGCATTAATAATCGGATACATTTCTCAAGCGCACCTGGAACATTCATTTCGTGCGTACACATTACTGGTACATAACTCCAGCCTTCTAACCCGCGAACAGCTCTAGCAGGAAAAGCAGACGTAATGTCTGATGTTGTTGAAATAATAACCGAAGCAACTGTCTCTGGATCAAGGTCATTTGCTTTTATCATTGCTTGAACAAGTCGTACTGTTTCTTGTAGCACTTGGTCATTTGAATCTTCCGTTACAGTTATTGCCCCTCTTACGCCTCTAATCAATTTCTACGCCTCCTTGATCCATTCCCTCAATTGTTCATCACATTTCTTCACTTCATCCATGGAAATAACTTTTACAAATGGTTCGCCGATGGTTTGAAGTAACGCAAAATGAAGTTCCCCATTGGTCGTTTTCTTATCTTTTAGCATAAAACTTGCTAAATCCTCGAATGGACAGTGTAGAACATGCTGAAAATTATACCCAAGACTATTCGCAAAATAATAGACTTTCTTTGCATAGCCTTGTTCTACTTCACCATTTATTTCACTTAACATTAAAGCAGGAATCATACCAATCATGACTGCTTCTCCATGTGTGATTTTCCCGTAACCTACAGTAGCTTCTATAGCATGGCCGTATGTATGTCCAAAGTTTAAATACTTTCGATAAGATTGCTCTTTTTCATCAAGCTCGACTATATGTGCTTTGACGCGAATCCCTTTTTCAAGCCAAATGAGCAGTTCTTCTTTGTCGATAGATTCCATACTAGATAGCGAGAAAAACTCGTCCATCCAGACTTGGTCACTAATTAACGCGTGTTTAATAACCTCCGCTAGACCAGAACGGACTTCTATTTCAGGTAGGGTTGCTAGGAAGTGAAAATCATATAGCACTTCCGCTGGCTGATAAAAAGCACCAATCATATTTTTCCCGTTTGGATGATTAATGGCTGTCTTTCCTCCAACTGCACTATCATGAGCTAGTATAGTTGTAGGTATTTGGTAGAATGGAATTCCTCGCATAAATGTAGCTGCAACAAATCCAGTTAAATCTCCGACAGCACCTCCTCCTAAAGCGAAAAGAGCAGAGTTTCTTGAACAATTTTCTTGTAATAAAAACGTTTGAACTTTGAAATAAGACTCAAATGTTTTACATGCTTCTCCATTTGGAACGATAAAAAGTTTAAATGGGAATGTAAAATGTTCACGAACATATTGTTCATGTAAACTCCAGACATGCTCGTCCGTAATAATGACTAACTGATCTACTTTTTCTAAAGTTTCTGCATGTCGAATACAAAACTCGCTTAATATGTTCTCACCTAAATGCACCTCGTACGAAGTATCTTTCGTTTTTACCGGGATAATCATGGTTTAAAACCCCTTTGTATAAGCACGATGTCTTTCTATGTCTGCTTTTAACGTATCTAGTTGATCTCCATTAAAAGTATCTAAAACCGCTGCTGCAATCTCCCAAGCAATAACTGCCTCTGCCACTACTGAAGCAGCTGGTACAGCACAGCTATCGGATCTTTCAATACTCGCTTTAAAAGGCTCTTTTGTATCAATATCTACGCTTTGTAATGGTTTATATAGTGTTGGGATTGGTTTCATTACTCCTCGAATAACGATTGGCATTCCTGTAGACATTCCGCCTTCTAAACCACCAAGTCTATTTGTGTCACGCGTATAACCTTTATCTTCATTCCAAGAGATTTGGTCATGTACTTGACTTCCAAATAGATTCGCCATTTCAAATCCTAAACCAACCTCTACTCCTTTAAATGCGTTAATGCTCATCATCGCCATTGCAAGTTTAGCGTCTAATTTTCGATCATAATGGACGTAACTACCAACTCCAGCTGGCATTCCTGCTATAATAACCTCTACAACTCCACCAATAGTATCTCCTGCTTTTTTAGCATGGTCGATCGCTTCTACCATTTTTTCAGAAGCTTCTGAATCTAAACAGTAAACAGGATCCGCTTCCACAATCGCTCGAATCTCTTCAATCGTTTTTTCAGCAGCTAAATCTAGATTCGCTTCAATTCCACCAATTTTTGTAACATGAGCAACAATGGAGATTCCTAATTGACTTAATAATTGTTTTGCTACTGCTCCTACGGCAACTCTTACAGTCGTTTCTCTAGCAGAAGAACGCTCTAACACGTTTCGCAAATCACGATGGCCGTATTTCATACCCCCAACTAAATCTGCATGTCCTGGGCGTGGTCTAGTAATTTGTCTTTTAATATCCTCAGGATCAATTTCTTCTCCTAGTGGTTCAATCCCCATGATATTTGTCCAATGTTTCCAATCATCATTATTTACTACTAGACAAACTGGTGATCCTAAAGATTTTCCGTGACGAACACCAGCTGTTATGGCAACTGTATCTTTTTCAATTTGCATGCGTCTACCTCTACCATGCCCACCTTGACGTCTCTTCAATTCTTTATTAATCTGTTCACTTGTAATTTCTAATTGTGCTGGTAACCCTTCAATAATTGCTGTTAGTTGTGGTCCATGTGACTCACCTGCTGTTAAATAACGCACAACACTTTCCCCCTTCAACTCGCTAAAGTATTTGTTCTCCACTATATCATAAAAACTATTTCAAAGTATAGAAGAAAAACTGTCCGTTTTTTCTCCGGACAGTTTATTTTTTACGATAAAAGAATGTATCTTCTGTTTCAAACCCGTATTTCCCTGGATTAAATATTTGTTCTGTACTACCTACAAACAAAATGCCTCCTGAACGAAGGGAATCACTGAAGTTTTGATAAATTTGATCTTTTGCTTCTTCAGTAAAATAAATCATCACATTTCGACAAATAATTAAATCAAAGTTTTTCTCATATGTATCATTTAATAAATTATGTTTTCTAAATGTTACTGTTTTCTTAATAGCGTCATCCACTTTATAAAATTGATTTTGTTGTTCAAAATATTTGCTCTTCATTTCATCTGGAACTTCAGCAAGTGAACGCTCTGGGTAAATTCCAACTTTTGCACGTTGAATTGCATTTTCATCTAAATCTGTCGCTTGAATAGCTATTTGTGATAAAGGGACATGGTTAGATAAAACCATAGCTGTTGTATATGGTTCTTCCCCTGTCGAACAAGCTGCACTCCATATTTTTAAGCGTTTGTTGTTAGCAAGTAACTTGGGGAATATTTTAGTTTGCAAGATCTCCCATCGCTTTCCATTCCGATAAAATTCCGATACATTAATCGTCATTCTATCTAGAAACTCATTCATGAGGTCTCTGTCTTTGTCGAGTGCCTCAAAAAATGCGAGGAAGTTTTTATACCCCTTTTTTTCATATAAGGAAGTAAGTCGACGCTTCATCTGTGCTTCTTTGTAAGCTGCAAGATCAATACCTGTTTTACGCTTAATGGAATCCACAAATTTTATATAATCTGTCAAATGACATCGTTCCTTTCAACTAGCCTATATTTAGTATATCTCAAACGGTTCGTTTCGAAAATAGAAAAAGACAGACAAATGTGAACATTTGTCTGTCTTTTCATTTTTAAAATTAGTTAATCCAGTTGTTTGCGTCTTTAGCGTAAGCTACTAATTCTTCTTTGTTGAAGAATAAGCCGATTTCGCGTTCAGCGCTTTCAGGTGAATCAGAACCGTGAATAATGTTTTTGCCCACAGTTACTGCGAAGTCTCCACGGATAGTTCCTGGAGCAGATTCTTTTGGATTTGTAGCACCCATCATAAGACGTGCTGTAGAAATAACATTTTCACCTTCCCAAACCATTGCGAAAACTGGTCCAGAAGTGATAAATTCTACTAATTCGCCAAAGAATGGACGTTCTTTATGCTCGCCATAATGTTGTTCAGCTAATTCTGCTGGAATTTGCATTAATTTAGCTCCAACTAATTGATATCCTTTTTTCTCAAAACGACTTACGATTTCACCGATTAAGTTACGTTGTACGCCATCAGGTTTTACCATTAAAAATGTTTTTTCCATGAATAACACTCCTTCAAATATAAAATGGATTAATTTCTCCACCGTTACAAATAATATCACTTTAATGCATTATTTTCAAATTAAATTGGCCTTCATTGATTAAAACTTACGTTTACTCATAAATAATGCAATATTTTGTAGGGATTTCTTTGCAGAGTTGGATGGTAACTGCTTTACTTCGTTCAAAGCTTTCTGCAAATACATATTACTAACTAGTTTTGCCTGCTTCATTCCAGCCGAATTGCTGATTTCAATTAATAGCTTTTGTCTGTCTTTTTCAGAAATAGTTCCTTCTAGTACTTCATGTAACAAAGGGGCAATCGCTGGATCATTTTTCGCATATAGAACTGGTAACGTAATGTTACCTTGCATTAAATCGCTTCCCGCCGGTTTGCCTAGTTGTTCATCTGAAGAAGTTATGTCTAAAATATCATCAATTATTTGGAATGACATCCCAACATAATAACCAAAACGCTTTAAGTGTCTTACTGTTTGTTCATCAGCTTGGGAGGCAATTGCACCTAATTCACAGCTTGCTGAAATTAATATAGCGGTTTTTCTCTTTATTCTTCTCAAATAATCTCGAACCGTTTGATCTAACAGACGCTTATCCTCAATTTGAATAATTTCCCCAATACAAAGCTCTACCATCGTATGAGATAATACTTCATGTGCATATGTATTTTGTACTGCCGTTATGTATTCAATTGCTTTAGCGAAGAGGAAATCACCTGTATACATTGCTACTCGATTATTCCACTGAGCTTTTACTGTTTCTCTACCTCTTCTTGTTTCGGCATCGTCTATTACATCATCATGAACGAGGGAAGCCATATGTATTAGTTCAATTGAGACTGCAACATTTTTAATAGATTCAATCGAATAATCTCCAAATTTTGCTGCAAGCATTACAAAGACAGGACGAATTCGTTTACCGCCAGCAAGAAGCAAATGAAGGGAAGCTTCATTCAATAAGTGAGAGGAAGAATTCACCGCAGTTACAAGTTCTTTTTCGATGACATCTAAATCCGACTTTAAGTCGGAATAAAGTAATTTCAACTTCATCTTATCCACAGATACAAACCTTCTCCCACTTAAATATCTTTTTTATATCCAATATGCCTTGCGGCTGCTCCACCACTGTATGGCTTGCTTGTAACGTTTGACATCTCGACCTCTTCAAATAACTTTGTTAACTCCGCTCTATTTGGAAACTCTTTAGCTGATTCTTGTAACCAGGAATATTCTTTGTAACTTTTTGCAAATAATTTCCCAAACATCGGCATAATATAACGGAAATAAAAACGGAAACCAGCATTAAATAATTTTGAATCTGGCTGCGAGGTTTCTAAGCAAACGACCATGCCCCCCGGTTTTGCAACACGGTTCATCTCTTTTAGCACTTGTTTATAGTCTGGTACATTTCGAAGACCAAAACCAATAGTTACATAATCAAATGTATTGTCTTCAAAAGGTAATTCCATTGCATTTCCATGCAACAATTCAATTTGAGGGATATCTTTTACTTTTTCTTTCCCCACACTCAGCATGTTTTGACTAAAATCTAGTCCAGTTACTTTTCCGGTAGAACCAACAGCATCCGCTAGCGCAATGGTCCAGTCTGCAGTACCACAACATACATCCAATGCGCTGCTTCCTGTTTTAACTTGCATCGCTTTCATCGTGTCATTACGCCAAACTTTATGTTGCTGAAAGCTAATCACTGAGTTCATCGAATCATAGTTAGTCGAAATCTTTTCAAAAACCTCATGTACATGTTGCTCTTTTGATTTTCCCACCGTTTAACCTTCTCTCAACTGCTTTTCTAGCGCACGTTCAGTTACTCGCTCTAAAATAGCATGTTTTACGTGTTCTTTTAATAATTCCGAATTACGGATATCTTTAATCAACTCTTTTTCAATTTTTTCTATCTCTGATTGAAAAATGTCTAATTTTGTTTGTAATTTAATAGATTTACTAATATAAAATACACTCTCTTGGTTCTCAAAAGCAGTCAATTCTTTTTTCATGGTGGATAATAATAACGCCTCTTTCATGATAAACACATATTCATGAAATGAGTAGAATTCCATAAACTGTTCAATAGGTTTGCTTTCGATTAGTTGGATAGATTGAATTAGCTGTTCAAATGAATAATCTTGATGATCATAGAATCTCGTTTTATGCTCCGTAATGGAAGCGACGCTATCTGATAGTTGTTGAATCAATTCAATATTGTTATCTTTCGCTAAAAGCTGATAGTATTTTCCGCTATAGTAATCTCCAGCTAACACCTGTAATTGCTGTACTTTTGATGTTGCTTTTTGTTCTTTCACTAAATCATGTGCAGCAAGTGCAGCAAAAATAAGGGAAACAGCAATTGCAGAAATCTTAACTGATTCGTTCCAATCTTCACCATTGAGGAGTGGTAAAAGTGTAAAAAACAAACGCTCTTCGTCAATAACAGGACTTCCTGTATATTTTAACAAAGTGCTTTGCTGAGTTTGCATGAGAATATCCTTTTTATATTGCTCTACATGTTGTGTGATCAAAGATTCGTTCATACACTTTACTCCATTTCCCAACCGCGCTTGATTTTTCTATGTGGTTCTTTATATTTACAGTTTTGCGAAGTTGTCACTCAGACTTTTCATCAGCAAGCAAAGAAGTTTGCTTGCTTTGTTTGTCAGTCTGGTTTATTTTTTTGATTCGCTTTGAATTATTCCGTTTGCAGAATGAATGGATGCTTTTCCTCTAATTTTCATAGCTGAAGTATGTTCCGTAAATTGAGCGATCATCACTTCACCAGCATCAAGCTTTTCAGAATGATGGAATTTAGTATCTGTGCCACGTGTTAAGCCGATTACATGAACGCCATCTTCTTCTGCTTTTATAACGATAAAATCTGAACTAGACATTTTATAGTCTCCTTTGTTCACAGTCTTTTTTTATCATACCATATTCCTAACCATTCAGACAAAACTGTTACTTCATCTGTATAAAGGATAAAATTTCCGAACGTTTTACATCGTCTGTTTCTAAAATCCCTCTAGCAACAGCAGTTACCGTTTTAGTACCTGGTTTCTTAATACCACGCATCGTCATGCACATATGTTCCGCTTCAACTACTACGTACACTCCATGTGGGTTTAACATTTCCATAATATCATCTGCAATGCTAGAGGTAATTCTTTCCTGTAATTGAGGGCGTCTAGCAGTTGTGTCAACTGCTCTTGCTAATTTACTTAAGCCTGTGACTACCCCATCACGTGGAATATAGGCCACATGAGCCTTTCCGTAGAAAGGAACTAGATGATGCTCACACATGGAATAAAAAGGAATATCTTTCACTAAGACAAGCTCTTCATGTTCTTCATGAAAAACTGTATTAAAATATTCTTTTGGATCTTGATGTAATCCTTCGAACATTTCTGCATACATTTTGGAAACTCTTTTCGGTGTTTCGAGTAATCCTTCTCTTTCTGGATTTTCTCCAACTGCTTCTAAAATCATTTTAATTGCTTCTTCTATTTTTTTCAGATCGACGTTCGTCATATCTGCTGACCCCCTAAACTAAACTGCGTAAATATATCATAAGCATCTTAGCATATGAAACAAATTTAAGAAATAATTTTTATCTATGTATATTGAAATCTTTCGTATTTGTTATGTAATTGAAATGCTCTGTTTAACGATAATGCTGTTACCTGCCGAAAATCCGTTCGCTTTCCGCGGAAGAACTTCCGAGCCTCCTCGGGACAACCGGATGTAGGATTTGTTCTTATAAGCCCGCTAGGGGGTCTTGGCAGCCCGTCTTTCCGAAGGAGTCTCACGGATATTTGTAATAAAATATATTTTTCTAAAAAACAACTGCCTAATATAACAAGGCCAATTGAAAAGAACGGTTACCGTGAAGTAAGCTCCACAATAACCGTTCTATGTACTACGTCATCAGTTATTTAACTGCGTCTTTAAGTGCTTTACCTGGTTTAAAAGCTGGCACCTTGCTTGCAGCGATGTCGATTTCCATACCTGTTTGAGGGTTACGCCCTTTACGTGCTGCACGTTCACGAACCTCAAAGTTACCAAAACCGATTAATTGAACCTTTTCACCATCTGCAAGAGCAGTTTGAATTGATTCAAATACAGCTTCTACAGCTTTAGAAGCGTCTTTTTTAGAAAGATCTGCAGCCTCTGCAACAGAGTTCACTAATTCTGTTTTATTCATACCATTCACCTCCTCTCAAAGGAAGATAGCTTCAATCCTGTTAAAAGATTATCACAATGGAAAACCCTTCGCAACACTATTTGTGCGTGTTTAGCGAACTTTCCCGAAAAAACTTGTAAAATTATGAAATAACAGGACTTTTCGCATAGATGCGAAAAGCCCTGTAGCATATTTACAGTATAAATGTAACCATCCCTCGATCGCCTTCATTGACCATTCGTTCAATCGTTTGTCTCATTCTTTTTTTCGCAACAGTTGAAACGCTATCCGTTTTATATCGCAAGCTCTCTTTCAACACTTCGACTAAGGATGTTCCAAAGACTTGTGTTTGCCATAGAGCATCACGATCATGTAAATAACCATGTTTTAAATCTTTTAATAACTGTTGACTGTGAAACTCTGAGCCAATGAGTGGTGCAAATTCTGCTTCCATGTCTACTCGAATAATGTGAAGAGACGCGGCTTTTGCTTTTAAACTAACTCCAAAAAAATTATTTTGCTTAATAATTTCTGGTGCAGAAGGCTGAAAGTCTTGTAAAGTTGGAAGTGAAACCCCATAACCAGTAGTTTTAGCTGCTTCCAATGCTTCAGAAAATTTATTGTACGCTTTTTTCGCGGTAGAAGCTTCTTTCACAAATAAGAGCCAGTCTTTTTTGGATTGAATTGGTTCTTCTAGCCACTCATCACACACTTCTTGAAATACTTCTGGTTTTAAGCCTATTTGAATGCATGCAGACCCTCTACCTGGATTCGCTTCAACTACTTCTGCTGATTGAATAAAAGGCACTTGCTTAAATCTATTAGCTAGTTCTTTTACATCTTTCATCTTTGAGACGATTTGAAGCCATTCCTGTAAGGAAGATGTAATTGCATTATTCACAAAATGATCTGGTTCTAATACATCGGTCCAATCTGGCTTTACTAATTCAATATCGGTAATTGGAAATTCATACAATGCTTGTTGAAGTATGTATTGAATTTCCTCCGCCGTCATTCGATCTACTGCAACGGGAATAACAGGAACTTCGTGTAGTTTTTGTAATTCTTCAGATAATTGAAGTGTCTCAATATGACCAGGCGTCTTACTATTTAAAACAATAACAAAAGGCTTTCCTATTTCTTTTAATTGTGCAATTATTTGTTGCTCTGCCGCTTCCGCCGCTTTTCTAGGAATATTATTAACTGTTCCGTCTGTGGTTACAACAATCCCAATGGTAGAATGGTCACGAATTACCTTATCAGTTCCAATTCTAGCAGCTTCTTCAAATGGTATAGCTTCATTGTGCCATGGCGTATGCACTAGTTTCTGTCCATCTTCACCTGAGTGCGTCTTTATGCCATCAATCATGTAACCTACACAATCTACTAACCGAATTTGTAGACGTAGTTGGTCTTCACCAAGATGAATATTCGTTCCATGAGCAGGTACAAATTTAGGTTCAGCAGTCATAATAACATTACCTGGGGAGCTTTGTGGCAGTTCATCTTGAGCACGTAATCTTTCTGATTCCTCTTGAATATTCGGAATGACAACTAGCTCCATTACTCTTTTAACAAAGGTAGATTTCCCTACCCTCACCGGACCAACTACACCAATATACACATCGCCATTTGTTCGTTCTGCTATTTGTTCATACAGTTTACTCGACATGGATACTCTCCTTTCTTCGCCATTTAATATATGCACACAAAAAACGTTTCATGCATAAAGCATGAAACGTTAAGTTTAAGAAAATTCAATTTATTTAGCAATCATAAAAACAGGCTCATTATTTTCATTTACAGTGTAGGGAAGTGAGTAAGCTGGAACAATTGCAAAATTATCCGTCAAAAGAAAGCGAATATCTTCCCCTGGCTTTACTTCAGCTTTCGTTTCTTGAAGCAACCGACTCAACTCAATAGAATAATCTACATATACCTTTCCATCGCCAGTAGCTACTAGAGGTAGCTGAGTGTCCGAATACGGGCTTTGAACAGACAGTTCACTTTTATATCCCATCTTCTTGTAATCTAGCTTATATACACCTTCAGCGATGGTATCTGCAATAGGGCCAAACCCATTAATCCCTTTTCTGTAATTTATGTCACGTAGGGTATCTGCCATTCGCAAATCAACTAATTTTACAGTCGGATTTTCTTCAACATCCATTAGAACATATTGATAAATTCCACCTGCTTCATACGAATTTGCTGGTGCTTTACCCAAATAAGCTGGAACGATTTTTTTAAAGTCTATTGGATATTTAATATATTGATCGGTCTCCATATCACGTGTCTTGATTGGTAACAAACCACTAGAGTTTTCTCTAAAGCTGTCGACAGCGTTTTGTACAGCGTCTAATTGATCTTCATATGGCAATAAATTTTCTGGTTCATAACCACTTTTATAACCGCAACCGGTTAATAGTAGTACCCCAAAGGCAAGAACTGCAAAAAGACTAATTTTTTTCATCCGAATCTCCTTACTAAGCTTTTGTTGGATTAAAGATGATATACACCATCGTGATAAAACCTATAAATAACAATATGTATGCAAACAAACCGAAGATAAATTTCAAGAAACTGTTTGTAAACTTATTTTTTACAAAATACATAACTATCATAGCTAGCAACAAACATCCCATAGACCCAAACGAAATCCACATCTTATCCATTGATGATATTAACAACAAGAGTTTCCCCACCTTTCTACAGTTAAAAAGTATACCATAACAAAAAAAGAGTTGTATTTCATACAACTCAATTTGTTGTTTTAATATGTTCTTCAGACGGAATGAAAACACTTGTCCAAGAATGCAACCTAAGTTCGCGAAATCATGTCGGATCGGTTTTAATTCTTTGTATGCGACGAGCTTCGCGCAGGAGCAACGCTTTTTTCTGCGACGAGTAACCGCAGGAGCAACGAAGAATGCGAGCGTTTCTCAACAGTCTGAAGGTTAGAACGTTTTATAATCCTCTAACTCATGTTTTTTTGTACGATGCATAAGGATATCTACGGCTTCTTTTGGTTGACCACCTTCAAATAATACCGAATGTAGTGCTTCTGTAATAGGCATGTCTACTTGCTGCTTTTTCGCAAGTTGGTATGCCGCTTTCGTTGTTCGTACACCTTCGACTACCATACCTATTTCATCCAATACTTTTTCGAGGGAAGCCCCTTTCCCAAGCATATTCCCCGCTCTCCAGTTTCTAGAGTGAACACTTGTACATGTCGCAATTAAATCACCCATACCAGTTAAACCTGAAAAAGTATACGGTTGAGCACCTAAACTAATACCTAGTCTTGAAATTTCTGCAAGTCCTCTAGTAATTAGAGCAGCCTTTGCATTGTCTCCATAACCTAATCCATCGACAATACCAGCTGCTAAACCTATTACATTTTTTAGTGCTGCTCCAATCTCTACCCCGATTACATCTTCGTTTGTATAAACTCGAAAAGAAGTATTCGTAAATAGATTTTGTACTTTTTTTGCGGCGTCAATCATTGAACTTGCAGCAGTAACAGTTGTAGGGTGATGCAACACTACTTCTTCTGCATGACTTGGACCTGATAGAACAACAATTGCTTCCACAAGATTAGTCGGCAACTCATCTTCTATCATTTCCGAAATTCGTTTGAAGGAATCAGGTTCGATTCCTTTTGAAACATGTACAAACAATTTTTTTTCATTTAAATGTTGTATCATGTCCTGACATACTTCTCTGATAGCCTTCGTAGGTACTGCTATAACAATTGTTGATGCATGTTGAATTGCTTGCTCAAAATCACTCGTCGATTTTAAGTTATTAGGTAAAAGAGTATTCGGTAAATACTTATTGTTTGTATGTTGTTCATTTATTTCGCTCGCTTGGTCTTCTCGATGTGACCAAAGGAGACAATCATGATTATTATTAGCAAGCACCATTGCAAGTGCTGTTCCCCAGCTCCCTGCTCCAAGTACAGTTACTTTCTCCATTTCAATTACGCCCCCTAAACCTATATAATCAAGTTCTTGCGCGAGTAATAATTCGTATTGGAGTCCCTTCAAAATCAAAGGATTCACGAATTCGATTTTCTAAAAATCGTTCATATGAGAAATGCATCATTTCAGGTTCATTTACGAACACAACAAATGTAGGTGGCTTAATAGCTACTTGAGTTGCATAATAAATACGAAGTCGTTTTCCTTTGTCTGTTGGAGCAGGATTACGTGCTACAGAGTCCTCAATTACCTCATTTAATACGGAAGATTGAACTCGTAGTGCATGGTTTTCACTTACTTTATTAATAACTGGGAAAATAGCATTTACACGTTGTTTGGTTTTTGCTGAAACAAAAATAATCGGTGCATAATCTAAGAATTGGAAATGTTCACGAATGGATTTCGTCATTTCATTCATAGTTTTGTCATCCTTTTCGATTGCATCCCATTTATTCATAACAATAATTACTGCTTTTCCGCCTTCATGCGCATATCCAGCAATTTTTTTATCTTGCTCTTGAATTCCTTCTTCCGCATTTAAAACAACTAAAACAACGTCAGAACGTTCGATAGCCTTTAAAGCACGAAGCACACTGTATTTTTCAGTTGTTTCGTATACTTTTCCTTTTTTACGCATTCCAGCTGTATCAATCATCACGTAATCTTGATCGTCAAATGTATACTCCGTATCAATAGCATCTCGTGTTGTACCTGCTATTTCACTTACAATTACGCGATCATGCCCTAAAAATGCATTGATTAAAGAAGATTTACCAACATTCGGTCTTCCGATTAGAGAGAATTTGATAACTTCTTCGCCATACTCTTGATCTTCTACTTCTGGGAAGTTTTTCGCCACTTCGTCTAATAAATCTCCTAAACCAAGACCATGAGATCCTGAAATAGGGAAAGGTTCACCCATTCCTAAAGAATAAAAGTCATAAATCATTTCACGCATATCAGGATTATCAATTTTATTTACTGCTAAAACGATTGGTTTTTTTGTTTTGTATAAAATCTTAGCTACATACTCATCCGCTGATGTAATTCCTTCACGACCATTTGTTAAGAAAATAATAACATCTGCTTCATCCATTGCGATTTCAGCTTGTTGTTTTATTTGTTCTAAAAACGGTTCATCACTTAATTCAATACCACCTGTATCAATAATATTAAATTCATGTGTTAACCAATCGGCAGAACTATATATACGATCACGTGTAATTCCTGGAATATCTTCCACGATAGATACACGCTCTCCTACGATTCGATTAAATATAGTCGATTTGCCGACATTCGGCCTACCAACGATTGCTACTACTGGTTTTGTCATTACTTATTCATCCTTCCAACTTCGTCTATTTTGTATTATACAACAAAATGACAAAAGCAGGCGACTTTATTGAAGTCACCTGCTTTGTGATTCTTAGTTACTAATCTTATTTTGTAAAGTTTTTTAGTCTGTCACCTAGCACATCACTAATGGAGAAACCTTTAGATTCTTCCGGTAGTTGATAATCAGCCAAATTAAATGCATCCTCGTTTTCAACTAGCTCTTTAATACTTAAAGAAAGTCGTTTTTCCGCACTATTTACCTCTAGCACTTTCACTTGGACTTCTTGGCCTTCTTTTAACACTTCTTGCGGTGTACCAACATGTTGGTGTGCAATTTGAGAAATATGAACAAGTCCTTCCACACCAGGGAATACTTCAACAAATGCTCCATAAGAAACAAGTCGTTTAATTTTACCTGTTAATACAGCTCCTTTAGAAGCTTTTTCTTCCATTTCTGCCCATGGACCAGGTAAAGTATCTTTAATAGATAAAGAAATTCTTTCTGCATCTCTATCGATTGAAAGTACTTTCACTTTCACTTGTTGTCCTTCTGATAAAACATTAGTCACACTCTCCAAATGTTCATGAGAGATTTGCGAAATATGCACAAGTCCGTCTACTCCACCTATATCTACGAAAGCACCAAATGAAGCAATTCGTTGTACTGTCCCAGAAACTATATCTCCACTTTGAATGGAATTCAATGTTTTTTGTTTACTTACGGATTTTTCATCTTCTAGAACTGCTTTATGTGACAGGATTAATCGATTTTTATCTTTTTCTAACTCGACAATTTTAAAAGTTAATACTTTGCCTTTATAATCTTCAAACGACTCAACGAAATGATCTTCAATTAAAGAAGCAGGTATGAATCCACGTACGCCTAGATCTACGACCAATCCACCTTTAACTACCTCTTTTACTTCTGTTTCAATAATTTCTCCTGCTTGATATTGCTTTTCTAACTGTTCCCATGCTTTCTCAGCATCCACTTTTCGTTTAGAGAGAACAAAGTTTGTTTCTTCTACTTTTGTAATCATAAGTTCTAATTCATCACCGATGGAAACGGAGTCGGATGCTTTTTCAATATGCAAGCTAGATAGTTCACTAATTGGAACTATTCCATCGAAAGGTGCACCTTCAATTGATACGATTACGGATTTTTCGTCTACCTGTGCAACCGTCGCTTTTACTAGATCTCCCTCTTTAAACTCATGTGTGTTTAAGTTCATTTCTTCTGACATATGATATTCCTCCTTCACAACGTCTCTTATCTATTTTATGCGAACTAAGACAGAAATACAAAAAGAAGCACTTCTGGAAAATAAAAATTCTAATTATTTTGTTTTATGTTCTTCAAGTAATTGAGCAATATTTGCCATAATAACTTCCGTCACTTCTTCAGGAGAAGCCTTTCTTTCTCGATATGGCTGCATATCTATTACATTCCCATATACTACCTTTAAACGCCTGAACGGCTTATATGGACCGACAATCGCACATGGTACGACGTTTGCCTCTCCTCTTAAAGCAAAGAATCCTGCACCGCTAAAACCCTTTCCAAGCTTCCCATCTTTACTTCTCGTTCCTTCTGGGAAAAGACCGACCACTTCGCCTTCTTTTAATAGCTTTAAAGCACGACGTAGTGCATCACGATCACTCATTCCTCTTTTTACGGGAAATGCATGTACTCCCGGTAGGATACTTTTTAATAATGGTATTTGAAACAATTCTTCTTTTGCCATAAAATTTACGGGCCTCGGAGCATTTATCCCGACAACAGGGGGATCTAATGCATTAATATGATTGGTACAGAGCAATATCCCTCCATCTTTTGGAAAGTTATCAGCTCCAATCACATCGAATCGATAAATTGGCTTTAAGGCGGTAAAAACGATCGTCTTTGCAAAGGAATAAAGATTCATTTTAAACCATCCTCTCTTTAGCTAGCTGCATAATCTTCTCGGAAACTTCTTCGATTGTTAGCGAGGTTGTGTCGATGTAGATGGCATCTTCAGCTTGTAATAAAGGAGATGCTTCTCGTTCACTATCTAATTTATCTCTAAGAGCAATCTCTTTTATTAGTTCTTCTAAACTTGTATTAATTCCTCTTTTTTGGTTCTCTAAAAATCTTCTACTTGCTCTTTCTTCCACGCTAGCAGACATGAATATCTTAAGCTCTGCATTGGTTAATACATGTGTCCCAATATCCCGTCCATCCATTACAATACTGCCGTTTTTACCCATTTCAACCTGTCTTCTTACCATTTCTGCTCTTAAGTTTGCATGAGCAGCTACAGCTGAAACGGAAGCAGTTACTTCTTTAGAACGAATTTCTTCCGTTACCTCTCTATTATCTAAAAATACTAATTGTCCTTTAGGAGAAGGCTTTAACTCAATAGAGGTTTTATTCAATAGATCTGTTAATTTTTCTCCGTCTAGCAAATCTATGTTTGAATGTATTGCTTTATACGTAATAGCTCGATACATTGCTCCTGTATCCACATATGTATACCCTAATAACTCGGCTGTTTTTTTAGCTATTGTACTCTTACCTGCCGCAGCTGGACCATCAATAGCAACTTGTATTTGTTTCGTCATATTTTTATCCTCCACTCTATTCGAATATATTTTATCATAGAATGATACGAAAAAAAAAAGCCTGTAAAAACAGACTTTTACTTCAATCCTTTTTTCCTCATTAATAACTGTCTTTCAAAGCAAAAACGTACAATGTGTTGCTTATCTATATCATCCGTATCAGTAAATTGCAAGGATGCTAACGTTAGGGAATCTTTGTCCCAAATGCGCACAACTTTAGCAATAGTAGATACGTATTTAATATCCCCATTGTTGAATGCTAAGGGGATTAATATCGATACATCGTCATTAGCTTTAAATTTTACCTCTCGATTCAATAATATTGCACTACCTCCTGCACTAATATCGTCTGTAATAAATTGATACTTTTCATCTTCAAATTGAACAGACACATCTAGTGGTGAATGGACACGTACAAAATCTCTTCGTTGAATTTTAATAATTTCGGAATCACCTGGATACGAAAGCCTAATCATCGGAATTTGCCCATTCCTCTTTCCTAACACTTCTGTTTGGAAGGCAAACGCTGACTTTAATTCTTCTACATAGGTGGCACGTAGCTGGGTACCGTCAATTAAAAATACAGTTTTGTTTGTTATTGTGTCGATAGGATAATCCACATAAATATATTGATCATCCATATCAACTACTTTACAACGGTATTTTTCTTTTTTCTCAGTAAAGGTTGGCTCTAAGGTTAAATTTGTACCTAACTTGATTTTCATGTTTTTACCCTCTTCAAATGTCATAATACTTTTATTATGACATTTAAAGTTTCCATTTTCTATAAGAAAATATTTTACGGGAGTTTTTCTGAGTGTAATATTTCGTGAGTTTCCGTATCAATATATATTTTATACGTGCCAATAGTATCACTTCTTGTTAAAACTTCATATGCAAGACGTTGTTGTAATTGTTGATTTTCCACATAGGATAATCGCTCTTCTTCTACAGAGAAATTCCCGGAAAATAGTTCATCATAATTTATAGGAATAACTTTTTGAGGTACAAGCTTTTCCTTTTGAATATATTCCATTGCATTTAATCCTAAAAGCTCTCCATTATCTTTTGCAACTTTCAACTGAACGCCATCTGCATACACTAGTGCATTATTTTCAGCATCATTTCTTGCAAAAGCTAAATGCCAAGCAATATTATTTTCTCGGAAATCAACCATTTTCGTATCGGCATAATTAAAGGATTTCATATATTTTAATGCTTTAGCTTTCATTTGTTCAACACTAATGGTTGTATTATCAAAAGGTCTTTCCAATAAGAAGGATAGTAGATGACCTCCTTTTTTCGTGAAATCTGCATATCCAATTCGAATTCCCTTATGAAATTCTACATGATAAAAGGGATAAGGAGCATCTTTTGCGCTTTCTGTAATATGCAGTTTAGCATCTTTTAGTTCAGGGAACAGCTCCCTAAATTTTTGTTTTACTTGATCCATACTAATCTCTGCGTCTTTAATGTGTTGCAAATCCTTCTTCTTTTGTTGATCCGCTTCACTTGCAGTCATTGGAAAATCACTTTCCGTATAAGTTTTTACAGAACTCCCAAGAGCTTTCCAACTCTTCTCATTTTCTTTACTTACTTTGTTTTGTACAAAAGATGCTACGATATAATCTTTCTTTCCATCCTCTCTATTCGTAAAAGCCCATTGATCAGATAACGATCTTAAATTATCACGAGCACTTGTCATGTTTTTTTGCCATTCTTCTATTGGCACTTTTCCAGCCTTAACTTGCGAAGCGCCATTTCCAATACGGGTTAAATAATTCATCCACACCGTGGAGGTTTCTTGATCTATTGGTAAGGCTGAAATAGATGCCCGCACATCAGAAGATACTCTCCATACATCATCTAGAGGTTTATCGAGTGCGGCTTTATCTTTAAATAGTAATGTCTGATCAATGGAATCACTTAATACCGTAAGCTGTTCAGAAGCTGTTGTTAATTGATTTGCATATTGGTTTGCAAGTGCAGTTTCTAATCGCGTGTTTTGGGCTTGAACTTGAAAATGATATACAAGAAATATGGCGGCAGCAGCAACAACTATTATCCATACAATTTTTTTCATTTTATCTCCTTATGAACAAAATATATGCTGTCCGATTTTTTTAATTTGTGGTCTAGACCAGATCCATTCACTAGTAGCAGTTTCCGGGTTAAAATAGTAGATAGCATTTTCAGTTGGATCCCATCCATTTAGTGCGTCTAATACAGCCTCTTTAGCACGTTCATTCGGCTCTAACCAAATTTGCCCATCTGCTACTGCAGTAAATGCTCGTGGTTGGAATATTACTTCGCTAATTGTATTTGGAAAATCAGGGTGATCAACTCGATTTAATATAACTGCTGCAACTGCAACTTGCCCTTCATATGGCTCTCCCCTAGATTCTCCATATACTGCGTTTGCAATTAGCTTTAAATCTTTTTCTGTGTATTTTGGGGGAAGCTGCATATTTGTACTTTCCGGTTTTTTATTTTTTACTTGTGCCTTTAGGTCCTTCCCACCGTAATGTGTAAAACTATTACCTTTTTTTATTTGTTCATGCACAAATTTCTCATTGAATTCCGAAGCATTCACAAGCTTTTTCTTCGTTTTTTCACCTAACATTCCATCGACAGGAAGTCCGTATTTCTCTTGAAAATTTCTAAGGGCCCAGTAAGTGCTGTATCCAAACTTACCGTCTATTTCACTCGTGTAATATCCAATGTATTGTAGTCTAGCTTGTAGCTCAATTACATCATCTCCGTATGCTCCCCGTTCTAATATCTGAGCGGAGAAAGCCTGTGTAGGTTGCTCTTGATTTAATAACGCATAACTAGCTGTACAAATTACCAAGCTAATAAGGATGTATTTAATTTGTTTCAAACGACATCTCTCCTTTTTATATAGCTTGGGTAAGTTTTTACTAAATATACAAAAAAAATCTAGCATCAGCTAGATTTCCTCTCTAATAAAATATTCATGATGTTCATATCTTCTTTTATGCGATAAAATATGTGCTTTCTTTACTTTTGATAAGCCAAATACCCATAAAAAAAGCATGAATGGGACCATTAAGATTAGTTCAAATCCAGTAAAAATTAAAATGCTATTATATATTATATGTAAAACTAAAGGAGCAGCTAATGCATACGTAATTTCATATCGGGACTTATTTAAAGTTGAAAATTTTGCTCTACCTAAATAATACCCCATTACGACACCAAATAATGCATGACTGGAAACTGGAAGCAACGCACGCATAAATGCATCATGCATACCAAAGTTTAATAGGAACAAAATATTTTCGACCGTTGCGAATCCAAGAGAAACACTAGCTCCATATAAGATCCCATCGTAAGGATCATCAAACTCCACATGTTTGTATATAGCTACTAGAAGTGCTAACCATTTAAAAAACTCTTCTAAGGTGCTAGAAAATAAGGCATTTCGAATAAATAAGGCTGAAAATACTTGCTCTTCTTGAATTACATGCTGAATAAATAAAATTGGAAAAGTTAATATAGCGCCATATATAAATGTGTGTAACAATAATCTAGAAGGCTCTTTGGCAATTTCTTTACGTAAATAAAAATAACTTAAAAGTGCAAGTGCAGGAGCAATTGCAACGGAAAGCAGTATGAACATATCCTTACTCCTTCCAATTCATTATCTTTATTATACATTATTATTTGCATTAATTGTAAAAATTTTGGGGGTTTTTCTATTGAAAACAATTTTACTTATTCATACAGGCGGAACAATATCTATGCAAGTAAATGCGGAAACAGGCGCAGTAGTTCCTGCTTCTCAAAATCCTCTCATTGTAGAGGCAGAAAAACTAAAAAAACTTGCAAATATTTTGGAAATCGAGGCTTTTAATTTACCTTCTCCTCATATTACCTCTGCGGAAATGTTAACTCTAAAACAGTTAATCGATCAGTATATAGTAGAAAAAAATATTGATGGAGTTGTCATTACACATGGTACAGATACATTGGAAGAAACAGCCTACTTTTTGGACATAACAGTCGATACATCGATCCCGATCGTGATAACAGGTGCAATGAGATCTTCCAATGAAATTGGCTCAGATGGGTTATACAATTTAGTTTCTGCTATAAAAGTAGCCTCATCAAAGGACGCAATTGGTAAAGGGGTATTAATTGTCTTAAATGATGAGATACATACCGCAGAAAATGCGACAAAAACGCACGCTAGCAATGTCAGCACCTTCCAAAGTCCGCAATATGGACCCATTGGTTTTATTTCAAAGTCCATTGTACATTTTCATCATTCTCCTAATTACCGGACAGTTTTCCCAATTCAAAGTATCTCGAAACGAGTAGCACTTTTTAAAGTGTATGCAGGAATGGAACCAGATTTATTAGAATCATCCATCCAGCTAGGCTATGACGGAATAGTATTGGAAGGATTAGGTCAAGGAAATGTGCCTCCGAGCCTTGTCCCTATTATTGAAGATATCTTGCAAAGAAACATACCAATTGTACTCGTTTCTCGTTGCTTTAATGGAATTGCACAAGATGTATATGGTTATGTAGGTGGTGGAAAAGGGTTAAAAGAGCTAGGAGTCATATTTGCACAGGGCATAAACGGTCAAAAAGCAAGACTGGCACTCCTCATTGCTCTTAATCATCCAGACCCACAAAAAGCAATGAATCATATTTTCTCTATCTAAGAAAAGTGCCAGCCTTGCCCTTATAAGCGTGTTAAGTTGATTCATGTTAACTGTTCCACAATCATTCCTGGATCGCTTTGGAACATATTTCTGCTATACCATTACCGAGAGTCAATCGTGGAGAGAAGCCTAGAGATAAAGTTTGTCCTGAACAAATTGTCAGGAAAAGAGCACTTTCTGAAAATAAAAGAATTACTACTTTTATATTGTTGATGTAAGTGCCCGAAGATTCAATTTCGGGCACTTTATCCTTTTCTACGGTAATTCCTTGCTTATTCTGACAAAAATAGGCGGAAGGCAACGGCCATACGATTACCGAAAAGATGGGGCTGTCCAATAAGCCCATAAAATTGAAGCAGGTGTAGAAAAACGAGTCTTTTTCTACACCTGTTATTTGTATACTTTTTATAAAACTACTATTTTTTGTAGGCAATTGATTGTAGGGGAAGACGGCGACTCCAGCGGGAATAGCAGATGTTTTCTGCACCGAAAGCGAAGCGGCAGGTGCATGAGCTGAAGGCCCCGCAGGAGAGAACAAAGGAACAAAGGCTAAGAACGCCACCTCAAATGGAAGGCAATCTAAGTTCGCCGCGTCCTGCGGCAACGATTGCATGACCCACATCCTGTGGGCCTCAACGCCTTCGTGACCAACATCGTGTTGGCCTGAGGAGACTAAAGCCATGCCCGCGGAAGGCGTCCGTCAGGAACGGAAATCAATACATTGGAAAAGGGACCATCTCTCAGTCACTATATGACTTTAGGGACAGCCCCTTCTAGAAATCCCGGTAATGGTGTAATAGTCGCTCTGTCCAAAGCAATCCGAAAACAAGGAGAAACAAAGTAAATATAGGCATATCCATTTTCAAGAAATGGTTTGAAAAGTGCTGTATCTGTATAATTACAGAGTACTCTTTATGTCATGTCTTTCAAGTCGTTACTGCTAAAGCTCCGTTTTGGTTCTACAAGTGATCTCTGAAATCTGGACAGTCACAAGACCAAAATTTTATATTTTCGTGTCTTTTCTCTTGCGTTCAATTTCTTGAGCAATTTGATTTCCATGGAATCTTCCATTTTCAATAAAAATTTCATTTGCATTATTCCCTGCCGCTATCACACCTGCGATAAATATACCTTCTACATTTGTTTCCATTGTTTCTGCATTATATGTAGGTCGACCAGATGTTTGGTCTATCTGAACACCCATTTTCTCTAAAAATACATGGTCAGGATGATAACCTGTCATCGCAAAGACAAAATCGTTTTCCATTTGGAACTTTCCTTCTGGTCCATTTAAATAGACAAACTGCTCGTCTATTGACAAAATTTCTGTATCAAAATGCATTTGAATCTCTTTGTTTCGCACGAGCCCCTCAAACTCTGGTAATACCCAAGGCTTTATACTAGGGGAGTATACACTTCCACGATAAGCGACAGTGACATTCGCTCCTGCCTTATTCAGCTCAAGTGCTGCATCTACGGCAGAGTTTTTCCCTCCAATCACCAAAACATTTTGAGCGAAATACGGATGGCCTTCTTTAAAATAATGAAGTACTTTCGGTAAATCTTCACCTGGAATTCCCATAAAGTTTGGATGATCATAATAACCAGTTGCAATTATGACGTAGGTAGAGTGGTAAATTGTTTTTGATGTCGTTACAAGAAAGTAGCGATCCTTTTTTTCCACCTTTTCTACTTGTTCGTATTTATTCACTTGAATATTTTTCAGCTTCGTTACTTCTCTATAGTATACTAATGCTTGATTTCGCTTTGGTTTCCTTTCCTCTACAATAAAAGGTACATTTCCAATTGCTAATTTTTCACTTGTGCTAAAGAAGGTTTGATGAGTTGGATAATTGTATATTGCTTCTACAATGTTTCCTTTTTCGATTACTATTGTTTTCAAACCAAGCTCTTGAGTGGAAATAGCAGCAGCTATTCCACATGGCCCTCCTCCTACAATTAAAACATCTACATGTTGTACCACTGGTAAAACTTCCTTTCTCTTCTTACTATCTTTGATCAATCGATGTGCCATGCATAGTTATTATATGACACTCCGATTTTGCCCCTAACCTTAGTGGAACACCCGTCGTACCAAAACCATTGCTTACAAGCTCTGCGCTGTTCTCATTTATTTTAAAAGTTCCATTTTCATACATACCAAAAGGACCTAAACGAATTTGACCTCCGTGAAGATGGCCAGCTAATAGTAAATGGGGTTTACTTAACTTTTTCGCATGATGGAAATACGCTGGCGCATGTGACACAAAAACGAGGATATCCGTATCTTTTACTTCCTGAAATGCCTCATATATTTTTACATTCCCACTAAATCCATCATTAATCCCAACAAGGCGAATCAAAGAACTTCTAAAATTCAGATCGACCGATTCGTTTACTAGCATGCGAACGCTATGCTTATCGAAGATAGATTGAAGTCTTTGTTCATTTACTTCTCGATCATTATTGCCGTATACGTAATATACTTTTCCAAGTTTTTTTAATTGCTTAATATTGTGCTCTGTACGCTCTAGTGGTACTCCCTTTTCTGTTAAGTCCCCACCAATAATAACTATGTCTACTTTTCCTATAATCGAGTGAATCAATTTGTCATCTATTTTTCTTCGGTGAATATCGGATATGAAAAATAGGTGAAACTGTTCTCCGTCCAGCATTTCTTTTATTTGTATAGAATGCTCTTTCACGTTAATTTGAAATGCAAGAAATAGCATATATAAAAATAAGATGATGAAGATAACGACAATAGATATGACCATATATATCAACTATAAACCTCCTATGTAAACATGCAAAAGGACAGGGAATTATCCCTGTCCTCGCTCGTATTTTCTATATTGATAATTTTACGCATCTTTTTCAATATGTAAAACACGAAAACCTGACTTCTCGAGATCCTTTAAAATTCGATCTATTTTTTGATCGTTCTCAATTTTGAGCACAATTCGGCGAACTAGTTTGTCTGTTTCATCAAATGTTACAAGTGAAATAACAGATGTATGATATTTATGAAGAATATCAGACATTTTTAGAATACGCCCTTCTGATTCAACTGAAGTAAACGTTATCCTCGTACCTTTACTATTCATTCCGAATGCACTTTTAAATTGAGTAATTGTATCATAGCGAGTAACCAGACCAAGAAACTTGTCGTTTTCTACAACCGCAAGGATTGGAAAATCATAGAGCTTGATAAATGCATTTTCAAATACATCCTCTATTTGAACAAACGTATCTTCTCTAGTTATAACATCTGATACTGTTGTTTGTTGTAAAAAGCTTTCTTTATCTAAATCACTATAAAAAAAGGCTTTGTATAAAAGATACTTATTGAACATTCCTTTATACTTTCCATTTTCAATAATCGGTAGTGCATCGATTTCTTTTGCTTCTAGTTCTTGTAGAGCTTCTAATACTGTAGTATTCACATGTACCGTTAAACATTTTTCTTTCGGAATCATGACACTTTTTACAAACATATAAACACCTCTCCCAAACAAGATACATATTTATATTCAACAAAAGCCACAATTATCCTTCTTTTAATCCTAATTATGGCAGAATTAATTTTTGACCAACGGAAATTTCATTAGATGATAAACCATTTGCGTCCTTAATTTTTTCTACTGCATCAGGATTATTATAATAGTTCATAGCTATTCGATAAAGTGTTTCTCCTTTCCCTACAGTATGTGTGTTAGCTTGAACTTGTTGACTGGTTTCTACTTGAGTTTCCTTTTTTTCTTCTAGATTTTCTACATTTTTTGTCTCTTCTTTTTCTTCTGTTTCAGTAGTTGTCACAGGCGTTTGTTCTACGCCTTCAGTATTTTCATCGACAGTTTCTTTCGCTTCTTCCTGTTTACTTAATCCATTTGAAATTGTTTTAGTTTCCATTTGGATTATTCCAGGATCGGTAACTTCTTCCTCTTCCGGTGTGAAGAAATAATACACATAAATGAACATGAAAATGGGAATTAAGATAAAAACACCAAATAATGTGGGAATTAATACATTTTTCGACTTTTTCTTCGCCTTTTTCGATGAATTAGATCTTCTGCTTCTTCTTAATTCAGTAGAATCATCTTCTAAACTGATTGATTGTCTATGTTCATCAATTTTTTTCTGATAGTCATCTTGTTTCATTTTAGTCTAACTCCATTTCTGCCTTCATATCTACTTCTATTATGCCGAATTTTGTTGAAAATGTAAACTTATCAAAAGTTTAACTAGTGGAGCAGTCTATTTAGTCTGTTTTTCCAATTTAACTCAATTTTTTCTATCTTTTGTTCTTTATCCATTTGAAAAATATCTTGTATATGAAGACCGCATTTAGAACAACAATGAACCGGCCTTTCCAACAACTGTTCATCGAAATAGTGTAATAATTGTTCTCTCACACATACCTCATTTTGAAGCATTGTGTATAAGCTTTGAATTTCTACCCACTTCTTTTGTTTAATGTTTTGAAATAAATGAATTGTTTCCTGTTCAGTTAACTCTTCCTTCCAATAATTTAAAATACGGGCAGTTGTTTCTGGAAGCTGTAATTCTATTCCCTCTAATTGGTGTTGGTAGGTCAATCGAATATCAGGTTCACCTGGAAAATCTTGCATTGCAACATAAAATGCTTGTTCTACATCTGAGTTCGTATAAATGATGGAAGCAATAGACTGCTTACCGTCGCGGGCAGCTCTACCTACCTCTTGCATATAGCTAGCAATAGAAGTTGGGATATGATCATGTATAACTTGTCTTATATCTCCTTTATGTATACCCATCCCGAAAGCATTTGTAGCACAGATCCAATCCAATTGTCCTTGCTGAAACTGCTGTTGAATTAATATGCGATCGTCTTGATCCATTTTTGCATGATAGAACGCAACACGAATTCCCCGATTTCGTAGCTCCTCTGCATAAAATTCTGTTTTTTTTCGGGACTGTGTATATAAAATACCTGGTCCTCTAGTGGAAGTTATCCTTCCAAATATCCATGTTATTTTTTCTTGTTGGTTATCTACCTCTCGGGCTTCGTAAGCAATAGAAGTACGGTCAAGCGAATGGATATATTCATATGGACTTTTCATTAATAACGTCGATTTAATATCTTCTACTACATTTTTAGTTGCAGTAGCAGTCAGTGCGAGTACAGGAACATCTTTAACATTTTTTAGCGATTTCGATATTCTTAAATAATCAGGTCTAAAATCAAATCCCCATTGCGAGATACAATGTGCTTCATCGGCTACAATGTAGGCAATAGGAATTGCAGATAGCGCTTTGTTAAAACGTTCGTTCTGTAGCATTTCAGGCGAAGTAAAAATAAACTTATAGACAGCTAAATCCCTAAGAACAATTTCTTTTTGGTCATAAGATAAAAATGAGTTAATGGCAATAACTCGTTTCTCTCCCATCATTTTAAGTTGTTCTACTTGATCTTGCATTAACGATAACAAAGGTGAAATGACAATGACAGTTCCATCCATAAAGTAAGCCGGCAACTGATACAGCAACGATTTCCCCATGCCAGTGGGTAAAATCGCAACTACATCCTGTCTTGCAAGAACTTGCTCGATTACTTCTTTTTGACCTTCTCTAAAAGAAGTGTAACCAAATTTACTATGAAGTACTTCAGTCAACTTATCCATGCACTTCTTCCCCTTTTGTTAAAGCGAGTCTTATTTGAAAATAACTTAAATCCGAAGCATTTTCCCGAATAATTTTTAATTTTTTCGTTTTTAATTGTTTAGATATATCCAACACTCTTTGAAGTTGCTCAGATGTTATAAAAGAATAAATAGGAAACATTTGATTAGCGGAAACAATTTCAATGACATGGTCTTCAATTGTATTTAATTTTAAAAAGCGCATTTGTGCAATTTCATCGATGGTATATCCTTTTTCAAATAATTGACTTGTTTTCGATGCGGAATCAGTTAAAGGAGTGAGGACATAAATATCTTTCGATAGTTCATACAAATCCGGAAATTTCTCAGCAGTTATATCGCTCAACAGGATATGCAAACACTCAATAAATTGGAACTTCATATCTAAAATTGTTGAGTTTTGTTCCTGCGCAAGCTGCTCCCAGGTCAAGCCGCTTTCTTTATATCCACTTAGTCGATACACAAACAAGGTGCGATGTATTTCTAATAATTTTGGATTTTCGAGAAGTAGCATAAGTTGATTCTTAAATTGGGAACCATAAGTCGAGGATTGGAAATTTCTCTTTAATAAAAATCCCCTCACAAAATGATGTATAGCGTTATCTTTTTGGTTTGGTATAAATCTTTTCTCATTTGCCTGGAAATGGGATAATGTTTGTACGGTAAGATCCAATCTCCTCCAGAAAATATGTTCATTACCCCTTAAGTCCCATCCATTGTAAAGATTTTCTCTCATCGACTTGATTTGCCCAAGTCCTTGTTCGGTAATAAAAATAAACGCTTCTTTCACTTCTATAAGATTTTTGGAGAGAAGTGTTGAAATTTCGACATTATATTCTTCTTTAGATAGTTTAGGATAAAGAGAGAAAAAAGGATGAAGGTCAAAATAAGTAACATCTTGTATCGTCTGTCCTGATTTCTTTCCTTTTAATAGATAATATGGTGCCATGGAAGACCGTTCTCCATTAAATTTATGTATGATTACAAGTAAAAGTTTTTGAAAATACAATTGAAATACCTCACATTTATAAAGTATTTTTGTTGAAAAGTAATGAAAACATCTTTAGAATGAATACGATAGCTAATTCGTGTAAGTAGGTAAAAAGGAGAGAATATAATTATGGCTAAATATACAATAGTAGATAAAGATACATGTATCGCATGCGGAGCTTGTGGAGCAGCTGCACCAGATATCTATGATTATGATGATGAAGGAATTGCTTTCGTCATTTTAGATAATAACATGGGTACGACGGAAGTTCCAGAAGAACTGCTAGAGGACATGGAAGATGCTTTTGAGGGCTGTCCAACAGATTCCATAAAAGTAGCAGACGAATCATTCGAAGGTGACGCTTTAAAATTCGAATAATACAAAACGAAAGGTCGTTTCTCTCCATTAGAGAAACGACCTTTCGACTTGATGACAAAAGTATTTTTTTAAACGGTTATGAATAATAAATAATCCTAAAGAGGTTGCTTTATCAAATTAAAAGTAAAAATAGTGGATATCTAGAAGGAATTGTTTATAAGGCAAGGACCACCACGAAGACTCCTGTGGGAACAGCTTGAGCAGAAGACCCCGCAGGAACACAGTGACGAGGAGGCTGAAGCCAAGCCCACGGAAAGCGAAGTGGTGGTCCTTGCCGAATTTAATATCAACTCTATGCACCCAAAATTGAGTTTGTCTACAGTCTGAAAGGTCGTTTCTCTCCATTAGAGAAACGACCTTTTTTTAATTTACATTAGGAAGTTGAAATGAATGTGTTACTTTATCCAGCAAAGGTTTCATTCGCTTAAATAAAACAATCATAACAATTGTCACTAAAATACCTTTTATTAAGTTAAACGGTAAAATACCGAAAATTATTGTATTGAATAATGCTGTACCTGTTTCCATTGGAAAATTTAAAAAATAGGAATACATTGGTAAGAATACATAATAATTTAAAATACTCATGCCAAAGGCCATCGAAATTGTTCCTGCTCCTAAACCAAACGCAATTCCTTTAGAAGATGTAACTTTACGATAAATTAAATAAACCGGTGTTAAAAATAAAATACTTGTTACGAAGTTAGCCATATGTCCTACTGGCACACCAGTTGGACTACCTGCGAACAGCCAATCTAACACATTTTTCAAAAATGCAACGAGTACTCCTGCTATAGGTCCCATAGTGATTGCAGCAATTAATGCTGGAATATCACTGAAGTCCACTTTCAAATATGCAGGTAAAACAGGTAACGGAAACGCAAGCAGCATTAATACAAAAGAAATACTACTCAACATAGCGATTGCAATAAGCATTCGCGTCTTACTTTTAATCATAAATCCTCTCTCCTTTTGCGATTCACTCCACAAGAAGAAAGGTTCAGATCGTTTGTATAACTCAGAAAATCCCTTAAGCGGTTATTTGCTTAAGGGAGTAAAAGGTACACTTAAATAAGCGTATCCGTATAGAGCATACGAAAAACGACTGCACCTTCACCTTCTCCCATCCAGACTATACTGTCGGCTTTGGAATTTAACCAAATCCTGCCTTAACGGCTCGCGGGCTCAAGAAAAAAATTCTATTACCGCCGATCGGGAATTACACCCTGCCCCGAAGATGAATCAATATTTTGTTGTCCTTCAAGCTATTTATCTTGAATTAATAACATCTTAACAAAATAATGGAGGAGATGCAATAATACTGTTTCATATTTTAGTAGAAGGCTCTGTTAAACGATCATGATGTTATGAACGAAAATCTGTTCGCTTTCCGATGAAAAAAATGCTACCCCTAAGTTATTTAAGGGTAGCATTCTCAGCTATTGTTTTGTTTGCAAGATAAATCCATTAGGACCTAGTGGTTTAGGAAGTGTCTTTGTTAAATCAAATTCCTCCCATTGCTGCTGGACAATATTTTCCAGCTTCACTTCAGTCTCGAAGCTAGCAGCTGTCAAAGCGAATGCTTCTATCATCAGAGTTGCATCTTTTCGATCCAATGTTGTTAAGTCTAGAGGTTCATCAAACTGAATAACAGAAGTCCCATTGTCATCTCTATAGGAATAAGTAACTTCATTTGGAATAACAGGAATGTATAGATCGCTCTCTCGTTTCTTCATTTGATCAAATGCCTCAGAAATTGTTGTAACTTCATTTACATTGGAAGTTAAATACGTTTCACCGTTCAAAGCTACATATTTGTGATAGTAACGTCCATTTACACCTGTTAAAGGGGTAGGTTCATCCAAGGGTCCGAACTGATCCCAAACGCTAGGAGTTCCATCCTCGTTTAATCTAGCTAACCAATCAAAGTCTGCAAAAATTTCATTTATTGAAGTCCAGTAAGGAATGGACGTGCCAGAAGCTGTATCATAGCCATGACCTTCTGGTAAATAATGCTTTAACACATTTTCCTCTGCAACAAAATAACCTTTGTATGGATGATAATCATTAAATCCTAATGCCTCTTCATCAATCATTTCTGCATAGCGTTCATACAACTGTAGACTATTTGGCGTTATACCAGGAAAATCAATAGCTATTTGTTCTTTTGGAATTATAATGGTCACTGGAAGCGAATATGCATTTTCCACTAACGAAAAGTGGAATACCGTTCCTCCATTTAAACTATCTCCATATACAGCTGTTGCGGCAGTATTAAGTGGTATCAACTCTACTGGAGACTCAACAATACTAGCCATTGTCGTCATTTCATTTGCTTGTTCTTGTTCTTGTTCTTTTGATTTACTATCATTGGTCTCTATTGATTTATCTTCCTCTACACTTTCTTCTGTTACATCCATAGAACGCATACTTTCTTCTTTTGAAGATCGGTCAGCCTTACTTTCTTCTTTCATCGTCGTTTCTTCATTTATATAAGAGGAGACAAGAAAAGTTAACAAAATAACGGAAGCAACTGAAACGACTAAAGGCATCCATCTAGATACAGAGCCGCTAACTTTATTTCTTTTATCTTCAATCTTGTGACCTTCTAGTTCTGTTTGTACCCTCATTAACACTTCTTCCTTAGGACGATGATCTGTAAATTTGGGCATGTTACTTAAAAGCTCATCTAAGATGCGATCTTCGTTTTCCATGTTACTCATGATGAACATTACCCTCCTTTTCTTTTACAGATAACCGTTGACGAAGTGCTTTTACTGCACGATGCTGTGTTGTCTTCACTTTACCTTCTGTCCAATTTAATATTTGGGCTGTCTCCGCAATCGAAAGCTCTTGAAAATAACGCATAATAATGACCATCTTTTGGTCACCCGTACATTCATCTAAAGCAATCAGTAAAGTTTTCATTTCATCATTTAACTGCACTAAATCTTCTGGAAGCATGTCTGTAGAAGCGAGCTGCATGGTCTCCCAATCAAACGAATCAAACAATCTTTTCTTCCTAACCGCATGTTTTCTAAAATGATCAATTGCTACATTCTTAGCAATTGAAAATAACCAGGTTTTTTCCGAACTTTTTCCTTCGAATTTACTATAAGCTCTTAACACACGAACATATACCTCTTGGACCAGGTCTTCCGCAGTTTGTCTATTTTTCACTAAATAGATCAAAAACTGAAAAACGTCTTGATGATAACTATCATACAAGCGGTGGAAAACGGAGTCATTCATATGCTCCCCCCGTTCTTTCAATTAGTCGTTTCATGTACAGTTTTGTTTCACTAACTTAAAGGTAATTTAATAACGAATGTCGTCCCAATGCCAACTTCGCTTTCAACAGACAAAGAACCATTATGTCTTTCCACAATATTTTTAGCTATTGCAAGTCCAAGCCCAGTTCCACTCTTCCCTCTCGTTCTTGCTTTATCTGCTTTGTAAAAACGTTCAAATACATACGGAAGGTCTTCTTTCGGAATACCATATCCTGTATCCGCTACTTCAATCGTAATTTGCTGATTTACATGTGCTAATTTAACCGTGACGGCCCCGTCATCTGGTGTATGTCGAAGAGCATTATCTATTAAATTAGTAAGAACCTGCTCCATGCGATCTTCATCAATTTGTAAATAAAGTCCTTCTGATAGTGTATGTTCAAACGCCAATTGTATATTTTTTTCTTTTGCAATTTGATCAAACTTTTGAGTAATACGTTCAATCGTTGGAATAATGGAAACTTCTTCTTTGTAAATACTTAAATACCCGGACTCCAATCGAGCTAGATCGAGTAGCTCTGTCACTAATCTTCCCATTCGTTTCGACTCATCATAAATAACACGTATCATTTCGTTTTTGTCTTCTTCTGTCGTTACTACATCATCTATAATTGCTTCACTATATCCTTGTAACATGGAAATAGGTGTTCTTAGCTCATGCGAGACATTAGCAATAAAATCGGATCGCATCTTATCCAAACGATGTTGTTCCGTCATATCTCTAAGAACTACTACTGCTCCACGAACAGAGTCTTTACTATACAGAAGACTAATAGAAACGGAGAAATAGGCTCCTTTAATCTCTAATTCTTCATCTATTTCTTCCTCCAAGTTAAATACATGATCGAGTAGATGATGTAACTCTGCAGGCAAATGGGAATTATTGGTTGTTTCATTGTTAGCATACCATTTTTGAAAGAGCTGGTCTGCTTGAGGATTACTGACAATAACTTTAAAATCTTTGTTAAATGTAATGACAGCATCTGTCATAGATGTAAGAATACTAGAAAGTTGTTCTTTTTCTTGATTAATCACTTCCACATGGTGCTTTAACTGTCTTCCCATTCGGTTAAAAGCAGAGCCCAGCTCCCCAATTTCATCTCTTTGAAGATATGGAACTTTCGTTTCAAAGTTTCCTTTTGCTAATTCCAATGCTGCTTCTCTCATACTTCGCAGAGGAGATGTAATTCGAGAGGTTAAAAAGAAGGTGAACATAGTTGTTAATAACAATGCAATAAAACCAGATAAAAAGACTATTTTTGTCGTACTATTTGAAGTCTTATTCACTACTTCTAAACTTTGATAAATAAATACTGCTCCATGTTTTTTTTTGTCCGATTCTAAAGGAGAAGCAAGAATAATATAGTTTTCCATCCGATCTTCAAAAGTCATGGAAGGCATAAGCGTCTTTTTAATAATCGTTTTATCAGAAGTATAGATTTTAGCAAGATCCTTATCATCTAAAATCTTGTCTTTAATTACGTCTTTATTTAGTCCTTCATGGACAGATAAAAAGACAGATTCGGAGTTTCGGACAATTAAGGCATTCGTTTCAGAACCCAAAATATCTTGGATGATTTCCAGGGAGTCTTCTACTTCATCATGCTGTTCCACTATCTTCCCAATGGTAGCAGCTTCTTGTCTAAGTGACTCCTCCGCCTGTTGCGTATGGAAATCTTCCAAAAATTCCAGCATTAATACCGTGACTATAAACAACACAAATAAGACGAGAAGCAATATGGTTCCCCATAGCTTCCCGACAACACTATTCCAAATTCTATTCATTGACTACCTCAAATTTATAGCCTACACCCCAAACAGTCACAATCATCTTCGCTGATTTTTCGGATACTCTGTTTAACTTCTCTCGTAAACGTTTCACATGTGTATCTACTGTTCTCAAATCTCCAAAGAAATCATAATGCCAAACTTCTTTTAGTAATTGTTCACGATCGAATACTTTATCAGGTGCTTTCGCTAAGAAATAAAGTAACTCATATTCTTTCGGAGTTAAACTTACCTCAACACCATCAGCAGTAACACGATGTGCATCATGATCAATGGTAAGATGTGGGAATACTACGATATCTTTCGAGACTGAAGTCCCTTGCGTTGGAGAAAACGCAGATGATCGCTTGATAAGAGCTTTTACACGTAATACAACTTCTCTTGGGCTAAAAGGTTTTACGATATAATCGTCTGCCCCTAATTCAAAGCCTTCTACGCGGTTTGCTTCTTCCCCTTTTGCTGTTAACAATATGATTGGGGTTTCTTTATGCTCTCTTAGCTCAGTAATTACTTCAATACCATCCTTTTCAGGCATCATGATATCTAATAATATACAATTATATTCATTTTCTAGTGCAAGTTGTAAAGCAACCTCACCATTTTCTGCTTCTTCTACAGCATAACCTTCTCTTTCTAAGTACATTTTCAATAAACGACGAATACGTTCTTCATCATCTACTACTAAAAGTTTTATCATTTCAGACATAGATTATCATACCCTTCTTCAACATCTAATATATATTGTACAGTTACTCTTACTAAAATGAAAGAAAAGCTCTTAACTCTTTAGTATAAGAGTTAAGAGCTTTTCTTATAAATGTAACAATTACGCGTAGGAGTGAAGCCCAGCAATAATTAAGTTGACAGCAATTAAGTTAAACATGATAATGATAAATCCTATTAATGCAATCCAAGCTGACTTCTCACCTTGCCAGCCTTTTGAAAGACGAAGATGCAAGAATAATGCATAGAATAGCCATGTAATAAGTGCCCACACTTCTTTTGGATCCCAGCCCCAGAAACGTGACCAAGCTTCATGTGCCCAAATCATTGCGAAGATTAGTGCACCTAGCGTAAATACAGGGAAACCAATCAATACAGCCCGATATCCAATTTCATCCATTAGCTGAGAGTTCGCCTTTTTAGCCAATGGTTGTAAGACAGCAGCAAGACGCTTACGTAGGATTAATCTTAATAATAAATAGATAACTGTACCAAATAAAATTGCCCAAGTAACGGTTGTTAATTTCTTTGCGTTTACAAGTGGAGGCATCTCAGCAAGAGGCTCAAATGCATTTTCAGTAAGTGCTACAGATTGATTCATACCAAATAATGCTGGCATATTATATTCAATCGTATGCTCCGTTTCGTCTTTACTTACATATGAATACTCTGCTTTATAATCTGCAATTGCAAAACTTGTTTGTGCTACAACAAATCCAACAACAAGTATTAGCAGATACATTACAGCTTCAATCCAAAATCGTTGTTTCGTTTTTTTCGTCATATCAATATTTTTTAATAACCAAATAAACCCTGCAACCGCACTAATTGCTAAAATTGATTCACCTAGTGCTGCCGTAATTACGTGAATCGTTAACCAATAACTCTTAAGTGCAGGGATTAACGGTGTAATTTCTTTAGGGAACATACTCGCGTATGCAATGATTAATACTGCAATTGGTAAAGCAAATAGACCAAGAGCAGGCGTTTTATAAATAAAATAAATTAAAATAAACGCACCTACAACCATCATTCCAAATGCAGTTGTAAATTCAAATAAGTTACTAACTGGCGCATGTCCAGCTGCAATCCATCTAGTAATGAAATATCCTAAGTTGGATACAAATCCAATTATCGTTACAATAATCGCCATTTTTCCCCAACGAGCATAGGACTTAGTTGATTCTGAACTAGAGGATCTAACTGCACCACCAAATAAAAATGTCCCTATTAAATAAGCTACGAATGCAATAAATAGTAAATTACTACTTAATGAAACCATCTTGTTATACCCCTTCCTCTTTTTCCTCTTTGGAATCTATGTCTTGTTGATCTTCATATTGTGGGAGATTTGAAACTTTTGAAACTTCATCTAAATCCTTTTTAACACTGAGCCAGTTTTTATTCGTATGGGCTGCTACTACAACTTGTCCATTTTCTAGTAGCTGAATCCAAATACGACGATGGTTCCAATAAGACCCTTGTGCTACCCCAATCATAAAGATAAGACCGCCAAGTGCAAGAATAGGAAGTGTTAAATCTTTTCGAACCGTTAATCCTGAAACGTCTCTTGTTTCTACGCTTTGGAAGGCAATTTTATGTTTGTTTTCTCCAAGCGGTTCCAAAGTTTCTTTAATCATAACGAAACTAGTTTCACCTTTAGGATATTCAGGACTATACATTTTCACTAAAAATGCCGGATTGTTTGGAATTGGCGACTTTGATTGTGGCACGCCTTCTTCAAAACCAGTAAAGTCAGCATAGTAATCTAGAATTTCAACTTTATAGCCATTTTGCAATTTATATTCGGTTTGAGGATTTGCTAAATCAATTGTAAATTCCCCAAACGAATCTGCCGTTTCTTTGTCCTGTAACTGGAACGTCATTGATTTCAGTTCATCTAGACGGAAATCCATTTGAAAAACAGAAAAATGATCGAATTTCAATGGCTTATTTACTTGAATAGATTCTTCTTTTACAAAAGCCAAATCTTCTGGTTGTCCTGCAACTGCATCTTCTGGTCCTTTATACAAAGCGACATCTGATTGATAGTTCTTTGCTATGCTACCAACACGATCTAGAGCAGCGCCATATACTTCTTCCGATTCTTCCTTCGTATAAGTTTCATAAATGAATTCCTTACTTTCTAAGAAATAACCATCTGTTTTTGGAATATATAACGTTTCTCCTTCACGTAACCACATTGTCTCATCTACATAGAAACCTGGTAGTGCTCGAAGCATGACACCAAATAAGAACAATATAAGACCTAGATGGTTCACATATGGGCCCCAGCGGGAAAAACGACCTTTCTCAGCTAAGATAGCATTTCCTTCACGTTTCACTTTATAGCGCATTTTTTTCAACTTTTCTTCCGCTTGTTCAATAGATTTGATCGGAGAATCCACTTCTCCCGTTCCATAAACACGTTGGCGAGTCAAAAAACTAATATGTCTTTTGGTTTTCTGTTTTTTAAGTGATTTATAAAGCGGGATAACTCTATCTAAACTCGCAATTACCAAAGAAATACCTAACATTCCAACTAGTCCTTGGAACCACCAAGAGCTATACAAATCGGATAATCCAAGCTCGTAATAAATTGTTCCAAAAGTCCCGTAAATTCTTTCATAATATGCTGCAATTTCTTCTTCATTAACTGCGGGTACATAAAACACTTGAGGAAGTATAGTACCAATTGCTGCTGCAATTAAAATAGCTACAATTATCCACATACCTACTTTTACACTCGAAAAGAAATTCCAAATTTTATCAATAATTGTTTTGTTGTATGTTTGTGATCGTCTGGCAGATCCTTCATACCTCATATCTACCAATTTCTTATCTTTTGTCTCTTGATTTAAAGGACGCCCACAGCTTTCACACAATTCTGTGCCAACTGGATTAACATGTCCACATGTACAAACTATCTTGTCCATTTATAAGACTCCTTTAGGAAGGTTTAATTTGTTCCATAAAATTCGCTATGTCTTGCTCTGTCATTTCACCTTTAATAATCTTTTCAATTTTCCCTTCAGGATTTATTAAAAATGTTGTTGGCAAAGGGTCGATATTATATGATTCCATCACGCTCTTATTTCGATCGATTGCAATAGGAAATGATAATTTATAGCGATTCGCAAAGCTATTTACTTTTAAATCTGATTCACCAATATTAATTGCAAATGTTTGAACTCCTTGATCTTTGTATACATTAAATTGATTGTCCATAGCAGGCATTTCTTTGGCACATGGCTTACACCAAGTTCCCCAAAAATTTAAAAATACCCCTTGCCCTTTATAATCAGAAAGTTTATGTTCATTACCTTCCATATCAACTAATACGAAATCCGGTGCTTTATCGCCAACTTGTAAAACTGCATTTTTATCTTTTGTCAAGTTTGAATATACAGTAAATACAATAGCAATTGTAAGCACTACCAAAATAAAAGTTCGAATATAAAATCGTTGCTTTTTCGATTGAGCCACTCTTTTTCCTCCAGTCCATGCATAATCGTCAATATTATACCAAAATAAACCTATCAGAAAAGGACTACATTTGAATGGTTTGTGAACTTTTTAGATCAGTTACCTATTTTCCCAGTTTCAGCTAACACGCGAAGCTGTTTTATTTCATGTGTTGTTAATTCGCGCCAATCACCAGCATTTAGGCCATGTAATGTTAAAAAGCCAAATCTTTCGCGTTTTAATTTTTGCACAGGAAAACCAATAGCATCAAACATACGACGCACTTGTCTATTTTTTCCTTCATGAATGGTTATCTCTACTATTGCTTTATTCGTTTTTCTTTCTCCGGATAATAACTTCACTTTAGCAGGAGCCGTTTTTCCATCTTCTAAAACGATTCCACGCTCTAAAGGTCTTAACTGTTCTTTCAAAGGAATTCCTTTTACTCTTGCAACATATGTCTTATCCACTTTAAATTTTGGATGCGTTAATGCATACGAAAAATCGCCATCATTCGTCAGTAGTAATAAACCAGATGTTTCGTAATCGAGTCTACCAACTGGGTAAACACGTTCTTTTATATGCAGTGGTAATAAATCTGTCACTGTTTTCCTACCTTTGTCATCTGAAACTGCTGATATTACACCTCTTGGTTTATAGAGTAAATAGTACACTTTTTGTTCTTTTTCTAATTTTACTCCTTCAACTTCTACCGTATCCGAATTCGAAACTTTTGTTCCTAGTTCCGTAATAACTTTTCCGTTCACTTTCACTTTTCCTTGAAGGATTAATTCTTCCGCTTTTCTTCTCGATGCTACACCTGCATGTGCAAGTACTTTTTGTAATCTTTCCAACACATTCACCTCGTCCATTCTTTCCAGTTACATGACTGAATTATGTCACACTTTCCAGCAAAATAAAAGAAGACAGTCTTTTGTAAAAACTGTCTTCCAGATTATTCTACTTTATTTTCTTCACATTAAAACGCAGAGCGACTTGATTGTCTATTGTAACGTTCCACAAATATGGATTTTTTACACTGGCTTTTCGAGGAATTAACAGCACATTATTTACCTTTTTTTGTTCTTCTTCATTTAACAATAAATAATAATCCTTATTGACTTCAATTATATCCTTTTGAAAGAGGCGATACTTCCCTTTTTCTACTACTTTTACGACATCATAGTTTTGGAAAATTTGTTCTGCAAGAGCGGTATGAGTAGCCCAGTCATTTGAATGATTTAAAGTGACAACGATCACTTCTTTTTCTTTATCCTTAAAGTAAGTGACGAGCGTACGCCCTGCTCTTTTCGTATATCCAGTTTTTCCTGCAACTGCGTGATCATTTTCATGCAATAATCTATGCTTATTACGCCAAATAACAGCGCGTTCTTTTGGTTTAAAGGTTTTGGCTGATGCAATTTTGTTAAACTCCTCATTTTGTAGCGCCAAACGGAACATATTTGCCATATCTAATGCAGAGGCATAATGATCATCATGATGGAGTCCTGATGGATTTGTAAAGTGTGCATTCTCTAATCCTGCAAGCTGTATTTTTTCATTCATCATTTTTGTAAAGCCTTCTAGTGATCCCCCTGTATGTTCCGCAAGGGCATATGCAGCGTCATTTCCAGATTGCAAAAGAAGACCATGCAATAACGAATTAACTGTCCACACTTCCCCAGCTTGTAAATACAAAGAAGAACCTTCTTGAATGGCAGCATTAGAAGAAATAGTTACTTCTTCATCCAACGAAGCGTTATCAAGCACCGTTAATGCAGTCCAAACCTTTGTAAGGCTCGCTATTGGCAGTTCCGCATCTACATTGCTTCCTTCTAATAATCTGCCTGTTTTTGCATCAATTACTGCATATGAAGAGGAAGCCTCCGCATCGTTAACGTTCCAAATCAAAAAAAACAAAAATAGAATCAGCGCTTTTTTATAAATAGAAAATACTCCTCTTTATATTATTTCTATCCTTCAAATGCTTCTTGAAACTTCGTCATAAAAAGATCCGTGTCTTCCATCTCATCTACAGCTACATCCTCCGGTAATGGTGGAAGTCCATGAATATCTTTTAAACCAAAATATTGAAGAAATTCATTTGTTGTACCATACAAAATAGCTCTGCCTGTTCCCTCTGCGCGTCCAACCTCTTGAACAAGCCCTTTAGCAGACAATGTATGTATTGGTCGTTCGGACTTCACTCCACGAATATCTTCAATCTCCACTCTTGTAATCGGCTGTTTATAGGAGATTATCGCCAATACTTCCAGAGAGGCTTGTGATAGAGATTGCGTCGTAGGATTTTCTACTAATTTCTGAATACATGCAACATTTTCTTCTTTTGTCACAAACTGAAAAGTACCTGCTAGTTGCTTAATTTGTATTCCTCGATTTTCATTGTCTTCATAAGCCATTATCATATTATCTATAGCTTCTGCTACTTGTTCTTCCGTTGATTCTGTTAAAAAAGCTAGCTGCTTTTTTGTTAAACCATCTTCTCCACTTACAAAAAGCAAGCTCTCTATACTACTCTTCAATTTCGTCTTCGAATTCACTACCTATATCTTCCTTTCGCAAGTGAACAAATAAATCTTCAAAATTACTTTTTTGCTCCACTTGTACAATCTGACGTTTCATAAGCTCGAGCAAAGATAGAAACGTCGTAACTATCGTAGTTTTATCTCTTGTTGGAAAAAGCTCGTAAAAAGATAATCTTCCCCCACTTTGCTTGAGTGTGGCAATGACATTTTTCATTTGATCTTTTATCGATACTTCTTGTTTACTAATTCGTGTATGGAGCGGAGCGTTCAATTGTTTTCTTCGAAGCATTTTTTGAAATGCTCCAAGCATGTCATACACATTGACGTCAAGTTCAAATAAGGCAAGTTGTTGATTACTTTGGTATCCACTTAAATCTGTAGGTGGCCGTGTGTAAAAGAGATTACGAGTTTCCTCCATCTCTTGTAAACTATTAGCAGCTTCTTTGTACTTTTTATACTCTATTAATTTGAGTACTAACTCGTCCCGCGGATCATTCAAGTTGATATCAAAATCATCATCCATCTCATCATCTTGATGAATGGGGAGAAGCATTTTACTTTTAATGGACAATAGCGTAGCGGCCATTACTAGATATTCACTTGCTTCGTTAAGCTCTAAAACTCTCATAGCATGTATATGGTCCATATACTGTGTTGTTATTTCTGCCATTTTAATATCATATATATCTATTTCCAAACGATTTATTAAATGCAATAATAAATCGAGAGGCCCTTCAAATGCTTCTGTTTTTACTTCATAAGACATAAAACTCCACCTATTATTCGGTTTTTAACACTATTATAGAGGAAAGGTGATTGTATTGCACCCCACATTTCATCCTAGTTTTGTTCATTTTTTAAAAGAATTTAATGACACATACGATTATTTTGAATGCCATGAGCTATTAGAGGATTATTGGAAAGAAATTGCTCCCAGACAAAAGAGCCATCCACTAGCAGCACTCATTCTATTATCAACATCTATGTATCATTGGCGTAGAGGAAATAATACCGGAGCGATTAAAACAATGTCGGGCAGTATTAATCGACTGGAAAAAACAAGACAGTCCCCTTTCTATGAAACGATTAATTACACAAAATTGATGCATGATGCGACAAATGCTCTTCGCTTGATGAGAGAAAATAAAGCATTCTCAAAATTTCATATTGAAATTGAAAATGTACAGCTACTTTCTTTAGTCAATGATATGGAAGTAGAAAACAGAGAAGATTTACATTTTCTTATTCATAAGCATATGCTTCGAGATCGATCAGAAATACTGGAAGAACGAGAAAAACAGAAAAAAAGAAGAGATGACTTATAACAAAGTCAATCCTCTTCTTTTTCTATTTGGCACTTTTCGAAGAAAGGTTTTATTTCTTCCGACGGTTGAATAGACGAAGTATGTAAAATGTTTGGCAACGTTTGAATCATTTCTTTTCCAATTCCTTCTCCACGATGGGAGGGACTAACTGAAATATGCTGAATGATTCCAATAGTTTCATCCACACGAACACCAATAATCCCAATAAAATCCTCTTCTTCTTTCCATACAAACAAATGCCATTCTGGATTTGTCTCATACTGATGAATGGTTTCTAATAATTTTTTCATATCTTTTTCTTGAGGCATAAAAGAAAGAAGCCCCATAGAAATCTTCTCAAATGCTTTTTTATAACGAAGTAACATATTTTTAGACCCTCTTTTAATTTCATCAAATACGCCTTGGCGTATTTGAGCAAGATCTTGCATCATGCTTCTTCCACAATGAACTATCTGCGGCATCCACCGGAGGCTTTAACTTATTTCATTAGAAGTAGCTTCTTCAGTTGCATAAGGTTAAAAAGAACTTTTTAATCGTACACGACATTTGTCCAAATTACAAATTAGCATTTGGAGCAATGAAGAGCCAATAAATTAATCCCCAAATAACCCCTGTTAAGAAAATAATGGAAAATAAAATGACATTTAACTTTTTCAACCTAACTTCACCCCTTTTCCAATGTGAAGGGAAGGTCAAGTTGAACGATGTCTTCCAAAGTTTCTCTTCTTACAGCTAATTGATGCTTTCCTTTTTCTACAAAGACAACAGCTGGTCTAGCTAAACGATTATAGTTGCTTGCCATAGCATAGCCGTAAGCTCCAGTACAAAACATTGCTAAGATGTCCCCAGGTTCTGCTTTTGGCAATGATATATTATCAATCAGCTTATCCCCAGATTCACAACATTTCCCTGCAATTGTATAGTCTTCTTCCCTTTGTTCGTCCATTTTATTTGCAATAACGGCATCATACACTGCGCCATACAAAGCTGGGCGAATATTATCAGACATGCCTCCATCCACAGCTAAATACTTGCGAACATCTGGCACTTCTTTTTCAGATCCGATTGTATACAGAGAGGTTCCTGCATCCCCTACCAGCGAGCGGCCTGGTTCTATCCAAATTTCAGGCATAGCAAACTGTGTTTCGGCTACCAAATCCTTAACAACAATGATCATTTCCTTTACGTAAACGGATGGCTCTAGAGGCGTATCTTCCTTCGTATATTTAATACCAAAGCCACCACCTAGATTTAAAACAGTACATTGGAATTGATAATTATTAAACCATTCAAACATTTTCTTGATCAGTTTTTCAGCTGCCACTTTAAAACCAATTGTTTCAAATATTTGTGATCCAATATGACAGTGTAAACCAAGTAATTGAATCCATTCATCTTGATACACTTGCTGGAAAGCAAGATCTGCTTGTCCGTTCATTAAGTCAAAACCAAATTTTGAATCTTGTTGACCTGTTGTAATATAGTCATGGGTATGTGCTTCGACACCTGGGGTTACTCGTAGCAAAATATTCACTTTTTGGTTATGTTCTTTAGCTAATTTTTTTAATAACTCAATTTCATAAAAATTATCTACTACGATACATCCAATTTTATGCTCGATTGCCAATAATAATTCATCTTTACTTTTATTATTTCCATGAAAATGAATTCGGTCTACTGGATATCCAGCTTTTATAGCTGTAAAAAGTTCACCTGCAGAAACTACATCTAACGATAAATTCTCTTGTTTCATCACTTGATACATTGCAATACTTGAAAAAGCTTTACTTGCATACGCTACTTGCGCTTTAACATTCTGTTCTTTAAACGTGTTAATAAATGCACGAGCTCGTTCTCTTATAAGAGACAAATCGTATACAAATAGCGGAGTACCGTAGGTTTTTGCTAGTTCTAAGCTATCCATTCCACCTATTAAAAGGTGCCCTTTTTCATTTACTGCATGCTCTGATACCATCACCATGTATCTCGCCTCATTTCCTCTATTCCTATATGAACTTTACCATATTAAATGAGGAAATTGCAATTCTATTCAAGACCTTTTACGAACAGGTGATCTTGTAATAAACGGGCGCTTCGCATCCACAGGCATAGGAAAACGGATCAGTGTTCGCATAAATGCAGTTGGGAAAAAAGGAAGGACAGGCCACAAATAAGGCACATTTAAAGGTCTTACAGAACACACATACCAAAGTAAACATACCGACGATATAAAAAATCCGTTTGCTCCAAAAGCTGCCGTGCTTAGTAAAATAAACGTTCTAAAAATTTTAGTTGTAATGCTCAGTTCATACGATGGAATAGAGAAAGTAAAAATTGCTGTTAGTGCTGTATACAATATTACTTCTGAAACAAATAAACCTACATCTACCGCCATTTGTCCAATGACTAGGGCTGCGATAATTCCCATTGCCGTAGACAAAGGAGACGGCGTATGAATGGCTGCTAATCGTAAAAATTCAATTCCGATATCTGCAACAATTATTTGGATTAAGAGTGGGATTTCGCCCATTTCTTTTGGTCCCAAAAAGTCAAGTGCTTTCGGTACAAACTCTGGATACTTGGATAACAGGTACCAAAAAGGTAATAAGAATAAACTTAAAAATACACCAAAAAAACGAATCCATCGAACTATTGTTCCAATAGCAGGAGCTTGTCGATACTCTTCTGCATGTTGCAAATGGTGAAACAGTGTAGTTGGCACAATAATTGCCGATGGAGAAGTATCCACTATAATTAAAATATGACCTTCTAATAGATGAGCAGCTGCTATATCTGGTCTTTCTGTAAAACGAACAAATGGCAGTGGATGAAACCCTTGCTTAAATAACCACTCTTCTATTGCTTTATCAGTCATAGTTAATCCATCGTGCTTAATTTGTTTCAATCTTTTTCGAATTTGAATTAAATTATCATCATTCGCAATACCTTTTATATACGAAATAGCTATATCTGTTTGACCTAAGTTAGTCACCTGATGTAACTCAAAACGTAAATTAGTGTCTCGGATTCTCCTTCTAACGAGGGCTGTATTTTGTACGATATTTTCCGTAAAGCCATCTCTAGAGCCTCTCACTACTTTCTCATTATCCGGCTCTTCCGGATTTCTTCCAGGATAATGACGGACATCTATTGTATATACAGATCCATTATTTAAAATAAAAGTTACTTGTCCACTTAGTAGAGCAATAAGCCACTTTTCTTTTGAATCATATTTTGTAATAGAATAATACGGGAAGTAATGCTCCATAATTTCATTTTCATCTATTTCTTCTTCCGTAAATCTCCTTTGCGTATCCGTTAGTAACTCAGTTAAAACTAAGCCGTCAACTAATCCATTAATATAGACAAGTAATACCGGAAACTCATATAAATGAGTATGCAGAGTTCCAAAATCATAGGACTCATTTACTCCAAACTTTTCCTTCAAAAAATTTTCTGCTTCTGTCATACTTTTAAATAATGATTTCGTTTCAATCACCTATCTTTAGCTTTTGAATTATTAGCAAAACCTACAGGTACTAGCCAAGTCTTTAGCTGAGTTAGAATTTTTTTCTCTAATCTCGATACTTGTACTTGAGAAATACCTAATCTTTCTGCAATATCACTTTGTGTACAGTCTAAGTAATAACGTAAATAAATAATCATTTGTTCTCTTTTTTCAAGTTTTTCTACCAATTCTCTGAGAGGTATATGGTCAAAGGACTTTTCTGATCGTTCATCTTTCATTTGATCCATTAATGTTAGTGCATCCCCACTTTCATTCTCATAGAGTTGCTCTTGTAAGGATGCTGGGTCTCTCAATGCGTCTGCGGCCATCACAATTTCTTCTCTAGAGACTTCTAATATACTTGCAAGTTCTAAAATAGTTGGCTGACGTTCATGCATTTTTAAAAAATCGTCCGTTGCATGACGAATTTTAAAATTTAATTCACGAATAGAGCGGCTTATTTTCACCATTCCGTCGTCTCTTAAAAATCGCTGAATTTCTCCAATAATCATCGGAACCGCATACGTAGAAAACTTTACCTCATAAGACAAATCAAACTTATCAACCGACTTCATTAGACCGATACAACCTATTTGAAACAAATCCTCTAAATCCGCTCCTCTGGAAGCAAATCGTTGAACAATGGACCAAACTAATCTTGTATTACCTTCAATCATCTGCTGTCTTGCAAGTTTATCCCCAGCTTGCGATAGAGCTATGAGTTCCCTCATTTTCTCTTGCGTCAATAAAGTAGTCGGCTTATTATTATTCATCATTAGACGATCCTACAAGATTCTTGAATTGGTACAAATTTCTTCGTAATAGTTACAGTCGTCCCCCTATCAGGAATTGAGTATATCTCCACATCATCACTAAAACTTTCCATAATCGTAAATCCCATACCCGAACGTTCTTGTTCTGGCTTAGTTGTAAAAAGAGGTTCACGCGCTTGCGTAACATCTCGAATTCCACGACCATAATCCACGATGGAAACTACAATATCTCGATTTGTTCTTTGTGCATGAATTTCGATCTTACCAACTCCATCCTCCTCATAGCCATGTACAATAGCGTTTGTTACTGCTTCCGAAATCACCGTTTTAAATTCAGATAGTTCTTCGATTGTTGGATCTATTGCCGCGATAAAACTAGACATAACCATTCTTGCTAATGCTTCATTCTCGCTTTTGGCAATAAAAGATAGTGTGATCTCATTGTCCATAAACAATTCCTCCTAATTTTGACATTATTTCAATTTCTGACTCGCTATAAATATATGGGCTTAACCCCGCAAACTGAAAAATTTTACGCATGGTTGGTGATGGATTCACAATGATAGTTTGTCCATCTATTGGAGCTAGTTCTCGCATTCTACCTAGGATAAGTCCTATTCCTGAGCTATCCATAAAATGCAAATCTTTTAAATTCCAAACTATTACTTTAATAGAACCATTTTTAATCATTGGAACTATCTCGTTTCGGATATCATTTGTACTATGATGGTCTAGCTCACCTTTTAATCGAATAATAATAATTTCGTCTCCAACTTTTTCTACTTCATGAATCATAAAATCGCCTCCTCTGATAGCGCAATTCCACATGAACAGGTTTAATTCCTTGCGCTTGACAAAAGTAGAAGAAATCATTGTTTATTAGTCGATTTTCGACAAAGGGCTGTTCACTTAAAGTATGGGAATCTTTATTATTTTTTAATCAAAAAATAGACATCTCATAAAAGTTTTTATAAACCTTTACGAGATGCCTATTTATATAATGTTTATTCTGTAATTATTTCATAAATTAAAGGAGGAGCTTCTTTTCTTGTAGATTCTATTTCAATAAATTGAGTCAATTTATTCAACACTTCCTCTACATTCTCCGAATTTGCATGTATAGTTGCAAGTGATTCACCTTTTTTAACAGAATCTCCAACTTTTTTATTTAGCTTAATCCCTACTGCTAAATCAATTTCAGATTCCTTTGTTGCTCGTCCTGCACCTAATAACATTGCAGCAGTACCAACTTCATCTGCTTCCATAAATGTTACGTAGCCATCTTTTGAGGCTGGCACTTCAAATGTATAAGCTGCTTGTGGAAGTAATGACACATCATCCACAATTTTTTCATTTCCACCTTGCCATTTGATAAACTGTTTAAAGATTTCTAGAGCCGAACCATCTTTAATTACTTGAAGCAACATTTCTCTTGCTTCTTCTAGTGTATCCGCTTTCTCTCCAACGACTACCATTTGGCTGCCAAGGGTCAAACAAAGCTCAGTTAAATCTTTTGGTCCATTTCCTTTTAACGTATCAATTGCCTCTATGACTTCCAAGGAGTTTCCAATCGCGTTTCCAAGAGGTTGACTCATATCAGAAATAATGGCCATTGTTGTTCTTCCAACATTATTTCCGATTCGTACCATCGCTTTTGCTAATGCACGTGCATCTTCTGTTGTTTTCATAAATGCGCCGTCACCAGTTTTCACATCTAAAACGATCGCTCCTGCTCCTGCTGCGATTTTCTTACTCATAATAGAGCTCGCTATTAAAGGAATACTGTTAACAGTAGCAGTCACATCACGCAGCGCATACAATTTCTTATCCGCTGGCGTTAAATTTCCACTTTGTCCGATTACGGCAACTTTTATCTCATTTACTTGTTTAACGAATTGTTCAGATGTAAGCTCCACATGGAAACCTTCAATTGCTTCTAACTTATCAATGGTTCCTCCAGTATGACCTAACCCACGTCCACTCATTTTAGCAACGGGAACACCACATGCTGCTACTAGCGGCCCTAGAACTAACGTAGTCGTGTCACCGACTCCACCAGTGGAATGCTTATCAACTTTGACACCTTCAATCGCAGATAAATCAATTTGCTCTCCAGAGTTCACCATTGCTAAAGTTAAATTAGCTCGTTCATCGTCATTCATATTTTGAAAGAAAATGGCCATAAGAAGCGCGCTCATTTGGTAATCTGGAATCGTATTATTCGTGTATCCAGTTATAAAGAATTCAATCTCCTCTTTTGTTAAAGGATGACCGTCTCTCTTTTTTTCAATAATATCAATCATTCTCATTGCTTAACACGCCCTTTTATTTTAATAAAGATAGAAAACTATCTCCAAATGCTGTTTTTGCTACGCCAAAATTTTCAGAAATTGTCGCACCAATATCCGCAAACGTTGTGCGAAGAGGTAATTCTGTTATTTCGTTAAATCTTGGAGAATATACAGTCAGAGGAACATATTCACGTGTGTGATCTGTTCCTGGCATCGTCGGATCATTTCCATGATCTGCTGTAATAATTAACAAATCTTCTTCTGTTAACTTAGGTAAAACTTCTTTTAATCGGGCATCAAACTCTTCTAATGCTTTACCATATCCAATTGGATCACGACGATGTCCAAATAACGCATCAAAATCGACTAAATTTATAAAGCTAATTCCAGTAAAATCCTTATCTAATGTGGCGATGAATTTATCCATCCCATCCATGTTATCTTTCGTTCTTTCGGCAGAAGTTATACCTTCTCCATTGTAGATATCATGTATCTTACCGATTGCAATAACATCTAGTCCAGCATCTTGTAATTCATTCATAGCTGTACGGCCAAATGGTTTTAATGCATAGTCGTGACGATTTGAAGTACGAATAAAGTTTCCTGGTTCTCCAACGAAAGGACGAGCGATAATTCGGCCAACTAAAAACTCATCTGACAATGTTAGCTCACGAGCAATTTCACAAATTCGATATAATTCTTCTAATGGAATAATCTCTTCATGCGCAGCAATCTGTAAAACAGGGTCAGCAGATGTATACACAATAATAGCGCCTGTTTGCATATGCTCTTCCCCAAGTTCATCCAAAATTTCTGTACCACTCGCTGGTTTATTTCCAATAACTTTACGACCTGTTTTCTCTTCTAATGCTTTTACTAATTCTTCTGGAAATCCATTCGGATATACTTTAAAAGGTGTATGAATGTTTAGACCCATAATTTCCCAGTGGCCAGTCATTGTATCCTTCCCAACAGAAGCTTCTTGCATTTTCCCATAGTACGCTGTGGGCTTATCAGCTGGAAGAATGCCTTTGATCGTGTCAATATTACCTAATCCTAATTTTTGCATTACCGGCATATGAAGACCGTTCATTTGTTCTGCAATATGTCCTATAGTATGTGAGCCTACATCACCGAAAGCTGCTGCATCTGGAGCTTCTCCAATGCCAACAGAATCCATGACGATAACATGTATGCGCTTAAATTTGTACATTTTATTCCCTCCTACTATTTTCTTCTAGTTTACCAAAAAAATTAATAAAGTACAGGTCAGACCTCGGACAAATTATGCACGAGGATGAAATTGTTTGTATACTTCTTTTAACCTTGTCTTACTTACATGTGTATAAATTTGAGTAGTAGCAATATCTGCATGCCCTAGCATTTCTTGAACCGCACGTAAATCTGCTCCATTTTCGATTAAATGAGTAGCAAACGTATGTCGTAGCACATGAGGGGTTATATCTTTTTGTATACCGGCATTTAATGCGTGCTTATTTAATAATTTCCAGATTCCTTGTCTTGTTAAACGCTTCCCTCTTTGATTGACGAATATTGCATCTGTACGCTCACTAGATTTTAGTAGTTTTGGTCTTGCTTCCTCAATATATTGAGTACATGCACGAATAGCAGCACCACCTAAAGGAATGATGCGTTCTTTGCCGCCTTTACCGAATACTCTCACAAACCCCATCGTTAAGTGTAAATCTTCTAAGTTTAAACTTAAACACTCACTAATACGCATACCACTCGCATACATTATTTCAAACATAGCTAAATCTCTCACACCTTGTGGCTTTGATAAATTGATACTACTTAGTAGATTATTAAGTTCGTCAACAGATAAAAAGTTAGGTAATTTTTGTTCTAGTTGGGGAAGTTCCAAATGGATCGTTGGATCTTTACTCGTCACTTTCTCACGCAATAAAAATTGATGAAAGGAACGAATGGATGATATATGTCTGGCAATTGTTCGAGCAGACTTACCTTCTTCTTTTAGTTTTCGAAGATGGACAAGGATATGCTGACGCTCTACCACATCTAGCTTATGTAATTGCTGTGTTTCTAGTATAGATTTTAAATACTCTGTTAAATCTTTTTTGTAAGAAACGAGTGTGTTATTTGCCAATTGACGCTCAATACGTAAAAAATGTAAATAGTCCTCTAAGTGAAGTAACCCGTCTTTCAACCTAATACCTCCCGATTAAAAAAAGGATAGCAGATAGCTATCCTTTTTTTATTATTTGGCTTTGTGAAACGATAAGTTGTTACCTGCCGATAATTCGCTCGCTTTCCGCGGATTTTCGGCACAAAATATATTCTTCTAAAAAACAACAACCTAATAATACAGAGACTATTATTTATCTTGGCAACGATGACATATACCGTGAAAAGTTAATCGATGATCCTTAATAATAAAGTTCCATTTTTTCTCAACAATAGCTTCTACGTCTTCTAATAAATCTTCCTGTATTTCGTCCACTGCACCACATTCAATACAAACAAGATGATGATGAAAATGAGCTGCACCTTCTTGTCGTAAATCGTAGCGTGATACGCCATCTCCAAATTGAATTTTATCCACAACATTCAATTCATTTAATAATTCTAATGTACGATAAACTGTAGCAAGTCCTATCTCAGGGGACTTCTCTCTAACTAGTAAAAATACATCCTCTGCACTCAAATGATCCTCTTCATTTTCTAGCAAAACTCGGACTGTCGCTTCACGCTGTGGCGTCAGTTTATAGCTCGCACCAGATAATTGTTTTTTAATACGATCAATACGGCTCTCCATGTGACGCCTCCTTAACTTCCTCCATTATACCAAGAATTGAATTCTCATTACAAGAGATTCAATCTATAATAATTATTAATAAGTACTAATTATTAAATAGTATAAATGGCATTAAGAAGAACTCTATAATAATAACGATTATATAGAAGGACAGCGCGAATAAATTAACCCGATTTGCTAGAGCTAGAAGAAGGATACAATAGACTAATTGAAATGGGAACCACCAAAATACATATGGAAATGTAGAGTCTTGTGATTGAAGCAAATAACTAGAGCAGAAACCGTAAAATGTAATTTTAAAAGCACAAATAACTAAGATGAGTTTTCGCAAATAACGGTGTTGATAAAACAAAAAAAATACGACTGCGATCATCAAATGAGGAAAAATAGTTTCTAGAAAAGTAGGTTGTTCTACTAATAGAACACGTGCGTCCAAGAGATTAATAATCCATTGCTGCTGTTCTGGTGTGCTTTTTTCAAACAAATATAATCCGCCGATAAAACTAATAACAAGTACGCATAGTGAAATGAAAATAGTATAAGACTGGTTCAAATTGGAACACCCCCTATCTATTTTCATCATATGCTTGTACTAGTTTAAATCATGCCAATTTTAAATAATCTTTTAACCAAAGAAATGCAAAAGCTGTTTTCGCATCATAGACTTGTTTATTAGCAATTAAACCTTCCATTTCTTCCATAGAAACATGCATTAACTCAACAAACTCATCCTCATCTAGATCTGCTTTTACTGTCATTTTCTCTATATTCTCTGCAAAATAGAGATGTATAATCTCATCTGCAAACCCAGGAGATGTGGCAAAAGATTGAACATATTGCAGCTTACTAGCGGTATACCCGGTCTCTTCTTCCAATTCTCGGAGTGCAGTTACTTCTGGCAGTTCGCCAAGTTCCATTTTCCCAGCAGGAATTTCTACTAAGGAACGTTCTAACGCTTTTCGATATTGTTCTACTAAGATAATCTTTTTATCTTTCGTCAAAGCAATAACAGCTACTGCTCCCGGGTGTTTCACAATCTCTCTGTTACTAGTTTTTCCGTTTGGGAGTAAGACTTCATCCACTTGTAAGGTGATAATTCTCCCTTTGTATATAAGATCAGATTGAGTAGTTTTTTCCTCAAATTTTTTCATTTCTATCTTCCTCTCCTATCAAATGTATCTCGAAGTATTGCATCAGATTAAGTAAATCTATGCAATCCCCAGAAACTTCTACCCTATACCAACCCTAGTATAAGGTTGAATCTATATAGTACTAATTGTAACATGGAGTAAAGGACGTGATGAATCTTGAAAACAAGACAATTAGGAAAAAGTGATATATATGTTTCGGAGATTGGGTTAGGTTGTATGTCGCTTCCAACAGATCAAAAAAATGCAGATAAAATTATCCATACAGCAATCGATAACGGAATTACTTATTTTGATACAGCAGATTTATATGATAAAGGTGAAAATGAACAGATTGTCGGAAATTCCTTCAAAAACAATCGACAGAATATTATCCTCGCAACGAAAGTCGGCAATCGCATGAAGGAATCAGGAGACGGCTGGAATTGGGATCCATCGAAGAAATGGATAACTGCAGCAGTTCACGAGTCATTAAAGCGTCTTCAAACTGATTATATAGATGTGTATCAATTACACGGAGGAACAATGGAAGATGATGTCGATGAAGTGATCGATACGATGGAATCACTGAAAAAGGAAGGACTTATCCGCGAATATGGTATCTCTTCTATTCGACCAACTGTGATTAATCGCTTTTTACAAAAAAGCAATGCTGTCTCCGTTATGATGCAATATAGTTTACTAGATAGAAGACCAGAAGAATGGTTTTCATTACTAGAGAAGAATGACGCTTCCTTGTTTAGTCGCGGAACCCTGGCTAAAGGATTATTAACTGCAGATGGGCTAAATCGCGCGAATAAAACCAATGAATATTTGTCATATTCTAATGCGGAATTAATGGAGACTATCGAACAATTACAATCTTTAAATGCCCCTATTACTTCCGTTGCACTTAAGTATGTATTACAAAGAAAAGTGACAGGTTCAATGATAATTGGTGCAAGTAGTAGAGAACAGCTTCTAGAATCCATCGAAGCATACAATGTGCATGTTTCGGAAGACATATTGCAAAAAGTTAACCAGATTACGAAACAAGATGTATATACAGAGCATAGAGTTTAAACATTTTTCACATGGTATTAAGCTCCTAGCGTGATGTCGCTAAGAGCTTTTTGTCGTTTACCAGAAATCTTATATTTTACACGGAATAAAGTATAGTTGATTTCCGCTATAGGCGGACGCTTTCCGTGGGGTGAGCGATAAGCCATCACCGCCGCTCACGCGTCGTTTGTGATGGCTTATCTGCCTCACTCATCCCGCTGGAGTCGCCGCCTGCCACTTCAATCAACAATGTGATAAACGTTGTTTTTTAATGACAAAGTATTATTTATGAAATTAACTCAATAATTAATTCTATTTATGGTTAGTGCTCTTTTTTGGGTTGGCTTGCGGTTCTAAACGGTTAAGGACTTGCTCTAACAATTTGTTGAACTTATCTATGTCTGGGCTTGTTTGAGCCTTCTTTAATTCATCAATTTGACTTTGCAGGTTTTGCAGTTCTTGTTGCTGCTGTTGGTCGGCAATATTACTCTCTTCAATTGCAATTGCTCCTCCAATTGCTTGCATCGTATCCCCTAATGTGGATACAACTGTACCCCAAAGAGCGAGCAAAGGTCCAAAGTTTTGTGAACTGTTATTATTACTCGAATTATTGTTATTGTTATTAATATTGCCAATAAACGGGTTTTGAAAACCCAATGTTATCTCCCCTTTATTGTATGATCGCCCATGTATAATTTACCTATTAATTACTATATGCTTATTCTGCCCAATGACTTGGGAACTTTTATTATTCTCCCAAAATACCAAAAATAAATGACCTATCTACTTTTGCAGATAGGTCATTTATTCGCTCTATATTTTGTTTTTATTTCATCAAAAAGACCATTTACCATATCTTATCGCTTTTTGATTAGGCTCTGTTAAAAGATCATGTTGTTAGCTACCGAAAATCAGCTCGCTTTCCGCGTTCGAACGGTCAAGCCCCCTCAGTGCAACAGGATGTTGATCACAGCGCCCCTTCTACGTCGAATGGCGTTGCCGACAGACGAAAATCGGTTTCCACATGGTGGAAACCGATTTGTTCCTACAAGCCCGTTATGGGGTCTTGGCAGCCCATTTTTCCGCAGGAGTCTCGTAGATTTTCAACACAAAATGTATTCTTCTAGAAAACTATAGTCTAATTTAACAGAGCCATTGATTAAAACTTTGAACCACCATAACCATATTCATCCAGTAGTTCTTCAAATGATTTATTTTTTTCTTTTTGCTTCTTCTCAAAAGCCAATTGTGCTTGTCGCTCTTCCTCTTTCTCTTGCTCCACTGCCATTAGTTGTTTCTTTGTCTCTTTTAGTTTAGCAAGTACATCAGATGAAAGTTGATCGAATAGACCGTTCCCTTCTTCCTTTGGAGTAGAAGGTTTTACTTGTCGCTGTTGTTGTCTCTGTTTTTTCTTCGCCAAAATGTTCACCTACTTTAGTAAAAATATAAGAAAGTATAACCTTCTTCCTTAGTTACTGTCTAGTTGCAGCGCCTAGCCCCTCGAGGTCAAATGCCAATTTTCTGCTTGCGCAAGTTCGTAGCAGTAGAACGTTTCTTGTCGATGCTTAGCAAATCTCTTCCGCTTTTCTTATCGTGTAACGATTGTTGCTACTCCTTGCCCACCACCGATACAAAGTGTTGCAAGTCCAGTTTTTGCATCCTGTTTCTCCATTTCATGGAGTAAAGATACAAAAATACGTGCTCCACTTGCACCAATTGGATGGCCTAAAGCAATAGCACCACCGTTTACATTTAGTTTATCATGATTAAACACTAGTTCTCTATCAACAGCAATCGATTGGGCAGCAAAAGCTTCATTTGCTTCAATTAAATCAATATCCGCAAGTGAAATTTTTGATTTGTTCAAAACTTTTTTCACTGCTTCCACTGGTCCGATTCCCATAATACTTGGATCTACACCGGCAGATGCATTTGCAACGATTGTCGCAAGAGGTTTTAATCCTAACTCATCTGCTTTCGCTTTAGACATCACGACTACTGCAGCGGCTCCATCATTAATACCAGAAGCGTTTCCTGCAGTGACAGATCCATCCTTTTTAAATGCTGGACGAAGACCACTTAATTTTTCTTGCGTGGAGTCTTTTTTCGGATATTCATCCGTATCAAATATGATTGGATCGCCTTTTCGCTGTGGAATTTCTACAGGGACGATCTCATCCTGAAATTTTCCTTCTTCAATCGCTGTTGCTGCTCTTGCCTGTGAACGTGCAGAGAATGCATCTTGCTCTTCTCTTGTAATGCTATATTGATCACATAAGTTTTCGGCTGTAATTCCCATATGATAATCATTAAAGGCGCACCATAAACCATCTGAAATCATGCTATCCACAACTTTTTGATCGCCCATACGGAAGCCATCTCTCGCATTTTTTAATAAATAAGGAGCTTGGCTCATGTTCTCCATTCCACCTGCTACAATAATATCTGCATCACCAGCAATAATTGCTTGAGTTGCGAGATGAATTGCTTTTAAACCAGAGCCACATACCTTATTAATGGTAAGTGCCGATACAGATTGTGGTAAACCTGCTTGAATGGACGCTTGTCTTGCTGGATTTTGCCCAAGACCTGCTTGAAGGACATTCCCCATTATCACTTCATCTACTACTTCCTTTGACACCCCAGCTTTTTCCAACGCTTTTTCAATTACTATTGCCCCTAATTTTGTTGCAGGTACATCTTTTAACGCACCTTGGAATGACCCAATTGCAGTTCTTACTGCACTAACAATCACTACTTCATTTGTCACGTTAATTCCTCCTCATTTTCCCCTAAATTCAAATCCTATTTACCTTATTTACTCCTACGCCAAGCTCGACACAGTCTCAAATCTGTGATATCTACTGTAGGGTTTAATCTTATTCTATTAATTTAGAATAAAATTTGCTTGTTTAACCATCCATTCCTTACAATATAAGAGGGAGGGATGATTATGTTTAGTTTACCAAATAAAGTGACAATTATCGAGGTAGGACCGAGAGATGGACTACAAAACGAGAAAAATGAAGTGCCTACAGAGGTAAAATTAGCGTTTATTGAAAAACTCCAATTGGCTGGGGTGGAAGAGATGGAATTGACCTCATTTGTATCACCAAAATGGGTTCCACAAATGAAAGATGCCCAAGAAATTGTTGCTAACGCTAAAAAAGTAGGACGACAATTTGTATTAACACCAAATGAAAAAGGTGTCGAACTTGCGATTCAAGCTAACGCTAGCAGCTTTGCTGTTTTTGTTGGGGTATCTAATAGCTTTAATAAGAAAAATATTAATAAAACAACGCAAGAAAGTATGGATGAACTTCAACCAATTGTGGGAAAACTACTAGAACAAGGGAATTTTGTACGTGCATGCATATCTACAGCTTTTCATTGTCCATATGAAGGAGCAATTGATTCCAAAAAAACAATCGAATTATGTAGAAAGTTTGTTTCTTGGGGTGTAAACGAACTAAGTGTTGCGGATACAATAGGAATGGCAAATCCAAAAGAAAGTTATTATCTATTTGATGCCTTACTAAAAGAATTTCCAAACACACTTATTACAGCTCATTTCCATGATACTCGAAAAATGGGACTAGCTAATATTTTGGCTGCACTTCAAGCTGGGGTTAACCGATTTGACACCTCTACCGGTGGATTGGGAGGTTGTCCTTTTGCCCCTGGTGCGACTGGAAATGTAGCAACCGAGGATGTTGTGAATATGCTAGAACAAATGAATATTGAAACGAATATTGACCTCGATTTATTAATAGAAGCTGTAGATACAATAGAACCATTTGTATCTCGCCCAATTGAAACGGGGATGTATAAACTATCCAAAAGCAAGTAGGAGTTGAGAGAATGAAAAAAAGAGTAATCATTTGGACGAGTATTTTTACAAGCGTTCTTACAGCAATGGCTACTGTTTTTGGTTTTTTTGTGACGAATAAGCTAATGTATATGAAGAAAAAAGAATATGACTTTATCTTAAATCGAGAAATTACCTCAAAACGATTAGACGAAGTATGGTATAACACTGTCAATAAAACAGAACAGTGGATCGAGTCTAAAAATGGGTACTCGTTAAAAGCAATTTTTCTAGAACCATTACAAACAAACAATTACGTTATTATTTGTCATGGAGTGACCGAAAACAAAATCAATTCCCTTCGATTCGTTCGGATGTTTGAGAGATTGGGCTTTAACACTGTGGTGTACGATCATCGTCGACATGGAGATTCTGGAGGAAAAACAACAAGTTTCGGTTTTTATGAAAAGATAGATTTACAATCCATTTTAGAAGCAGTAAGAGAACGTGCTGGAGAACAAGCTATTATAGGAATCCACGGGGAATCTATGGGTGCAGCAACTACTCTTCTTTATGCTGGGTCCATAGTAGATGATGCGGATTTTTATATTTCTGATTGTGCTTTTTCAGATTTTGAAGACCAGGTGTATCATATTATGACACAAACTACCCCAATTCGTTCTAGTCTTGCTATTCGTTTCGCAAATTTATTTTTAAAAATACGTGATGGCTATACGTTAAATCTCGTATCACCAATTGACGTAGTAGATAACATTGAAAAGCCTGTGTTATTTATTCACAGCTTACAGGATGATTTTATTTTACCTAAAATGACGAAAGATTTATACGAGAAGAAAAATGGCCCGAAAAAGCTTAAACTGTTTGAGATTGGCGAACACGCTAAGTCTTTTAATGAGAATAGCGAGGAATATGAACAAGTTGTTGCAGATTTCCTTCTAGAAAATAATTTATTAAATAAATAGGCGCTGTTAAATTACATTGTTGACATCTAGTTAGAATCCGCTTACTTTCCGCGGGCGAGCCGACAAGCCTCCTCGGCTGCGCCTACGGGGTCTTGTCTTTCTCGCTTTCCCGCAGGAGTCTGCGCGATTCTACCGCCAATTATATGCTAAAAGCAACAGTAAAATATAATAGCGCTAAACAAATAAAAAAGCACTCAACTTCGAGTGCTTTTTATTATTTTTGCATTTTATTCATTTGATTCATCATTTGTTTTACTTGTTTTTCAGAAGGCTTACGACCCATTTGAGCCATCATCATACGAAGCATTTGTTCATTGATTGGTGGATTTTCTTTCAAATATTTCATCATATATTGACGTGCTGCAAAAAATCCAAGTGCTGCACCAGCGATTAACGCAACTACTACAATTATAATCCAAATCCATGTATCCATACTTTCTCCTCCTTTACGTTCTTGTCTACGTGTACAAGACACCAATGAAAATTATACTATAGATTCTGTATGCATTCTATATATAAATTCCAATAAAAAAGCAATTCGAATACTTTTATAGACAAGTATTCGAATTGCTCTTACCATTTTTTATTTTTGAAGTAAGTTTTTCATTTTAGAAACAACATTCTCTACAGAGAAGCCGTATTCTTTCATGACAATCTCACCTGGAGCACTTGCACCAAATTTATCGATAGCAATTACGTCTCCTTCAAATCCAACATAACGATGCCATCCTAGAGAAGATCCCATTTCAATAGCAAGACGTTTTGTTAAATGTGATGGTAATACTGATTTTTTGTAAGCTTCATCTTGATTCTCAAATAAATCCCATGAAGGCATAGAAACAACAGATACTTGAATTCCTTCTTTAGCAAGTTCTTGTTGAGCTTCTACTGCAAGACTAACTTCAGATCCAGTTGCAAGTAAGATTGCTTCAGCGTTCTCGTTTGGAGAAACAACATATGCTCCTTTAGAAACTCCTTCGCTTGCTTGCTCCACTGAACCTTTTAGTGTCGGTAAGTTTTGTCGAGAAAGAACTAGTACTGTTGGTTTATTTTTGGCAGATACTGCAAGTCTCCAAGCTTCTGCAGTTTCATTCGCATCAGCTGGACGAATGACCGATAAACCTGGCATAGCTCTTAAAGATGCTAAATGCTCAATCGGCTCATGTGTTGGACCATCTTCCCCTACTGCGATACTGTCATGTGTAAATACATAAGTAACAGGAAGGCCCATTAAAGCGGATAAACGAATCGCTGGACGAACATAATCACTAAAGACAAAGAATGTTCCACCAAATACATTTAAGCCTCCATGAAGAGCCATACCGTTCAATGCAGCACCCATTGCAAACTCACGTACACCGAACCAAATATTTTTGCCAGCATAATCAGTTGCAGAGAAATCTCCTGCATTCTTCATTGTTGTTTTGTTTGACCCTGCTAAGTCTGCACTTCCTCCAAAGAATGAAGGGAGATTTTGTGCTATAGCGTTAATTGCATCACCAGAAGCAGAACGAGTCGCATGAGAAGTTCCCTCTTCATACGTTTTTAACGCATCTGCAAAGTTTTCAGGAAGCTCTCCTGTTATTGCTTGTTTTAAGGTAGAAGCAAGTTCAGGAAATTCCGATTCATATGCATTGAAAGTTTCATTCCATGCAGATTCTTCCTCTACCCCTAAACGGTTAGCTGCTTGCTTGAAAGTTTCATACACTTCTTCAGGTACGTAGAAATCATTTTCAAATGCCCACTCATACGCAGCTTTTGCTAAAAGTGTTTCTTCTTTACCAAGTGGCATTCCGTGTGCATCTGATTTACCAGATCTGTTTGGAGAACCAAATCCGATTACTGTTTTTACTTCAATGATTGTTGGTTTATCATTTTGCGCTTTCGCTTTCTCGATTGCAGCAGAAATTTCAGTAATATCATTGCCATCTTTTACTAAAATATAATTCCATCCATAAGATTCAAAACGCTTCTCGATTTTTTCAGAGAATGATTTATGTAAATCTCCATCTAAAGAAATATCATTACTATCATACAACACAATCAGTTTATCTAATTGTAAATGTCCAGCAAGGGAAATAGCTTCCGCTGCTACGCCTTCCATCAAATCTCCATCACCACAAAGTGAATACGTATAATGGTCGATTATCGAATGTTCACCTTTATTATAAGTTGCCGCTAAATGAGCTTCAGCCATTGCCATCCCAACAGCCATTCCAATACCTTGACCTAGAGGACCAGTAGTTGCTTCTACACCAGCAGTATGCCCAAATTCTGGATGTCCAGGAGTTTTTGAGTCCCACTGTCTGAAGTTCTTAATTTCCTCCATTGGTAAATCATATCCACCAAGATGAAGCAAACTATAAAGAAGCATTGAACCATGTCCGGCAGATAATACAAAACGGTCCCGATTAAACCAATTTGGGTTATTCGGATTGTGACGCATATGTTTTGTCCATAATGTATAAGCCATTGGTGCTGCTCCCATAGGAAGACCTGGATGACCTGAATTCGCTTTATCGATCGCATCAATAGATAATGTACGGATCGTATTAATTGCTAGTAAATCTGATTGTAATGACATAAATGACATCCTCTCGAACAAATTTTTTTCTATAATACTAGTTTAGACAAGAATGTCTGTATTATCAATGGTTTCTGAAATGATTAATTAATTCAGAAATTTACCTTTTTTCGCTTGCTGTACTTTTGCAGGAGTAACATCATTTCCAGCTGGGTCAACAATTTTTACGCTCTCAATCGTGTCTCTCATAGTAGAACGAAATGTTTCTAGGTATTCTTTTCGTAACGCGCTTTGTTCTTTCGCCTCTTCTATAGATAGACCATTAGTTTTTGATTTTTTCGAAAGTTCACTAATACGTGCTAACTTTTCTTTACTTAACATAGTTCTCACCCTTTCATTTATTTCCTTATATAAAGGTAAGGAAAAAACACACAGAGTGCAAGTCTTTACTCTCCGTGTGTTTCAATAAATTCAATATATCTTCGATGAACGGTCGCTTTACTAATTTCAAACCCTAATCCTTTTAAAGTGGAGGATATTTCTTCATAAGTTAATCCTGCTCTACGAAGTCTTACAATCTCATCGACAGGTATATTAATACGTTCCCTTCCTTCTGGATTACCTCTTGTTTTTAAATTTTTCTCTGGACGGTACCCCTGAGAAATTGCTCTTTTCATGCCTCGTTTAATTTTGGCATTATGGAGCTTTCGTTGATATTCTTCCACCAATGCTAATATTTCTAAAAGCATAGTGTCCATTTCATTTAAATTTAAAACGCCCTTTTCTTGTAAAGTAAAAACAGATGTGTTTGTTTTCTGCAAAAGATGCAAAACAGCCATCCGACCATTCCCACGACCAATTCGAGTTTCATCTTGAACAAAAACAGCTTTAATATCATGTTCTTTTACATATGTAAGTAAATCAAGTAAACCATCACGGTCCATATCGTAGCCACTATGTTGATCAGTAAACACTTCAGCAACTTCATAGCCTTGTAGTGACGCAAATTCTTTTAGTTCTTCCTCTTGTCTTGATAATGATGTCTCTTGTGTTTCTTTCTCCGTGCTTACACGGCAATATATTACTGAGTTCATTTACCATCGCCCGCTATCTCTGTACCATAATCTAAATGATAATTTTCTTTTACCTGTGGAATAACTAAAGTATCTCCTGCTTTAATTTGGGCTGTTTGCAAGTTATTCATGGCCATTACTTTATTGATCCAAGCTTCTTGTGGCTCGTCAGCTCCAAATTTATTTGCAAGCTCCCACAATGAGTCGCCATGTTCTATTTTAATTTGATAATCTTCTTCTGTCGATAATGTATTTGAAATTAGGATTGTCACCATAAAAACAATGTTTAATCCTAAAAATAGCGCTATAAAATAATTTTCTTTCATCCAATTCATTATAAATCCCCCTAATTAGAATGTTTGTTCGGTATGTATGTTCTAATCATAAAACGAACACTTGTTTTTGTCAACGTTTTTTAGAACCTATGTTTGCATAATCTTTTAGAGACTGTTATACTACTATTAAGAAATATTCTAATAGGAAAAATTAATTAACAAAAAGAGGTGAACTCATTGAAAAAAGCATCTAAAAGACAAGAAGATATTTTAGCTTTTATAAAAGAAGAAGTTCGAAAAAAAGGTTATCCACCTTCCGTACGTGAAATCGGGGAAGCGGTAGGGCTTGCGTCTAGTTCAACTGTACATGGACATTTAGCTAGACTTGAAAGTAAAGGATTAATTAGAAGAGACCCAACTAAACCACGTGCAATTGAAATACTTGATGGTTTTGGAGTTACTGCAGAAAAACAAGGTGTGGTTCATGTTCCGTTAGTAGGGAAAGTAACTGCGGGTATGCCTATTACAGCAATTGAAAATGTAGAAGAATTCTTCCCTCTTCCAGAAACATTCGGTACTTCTGATGACAATTTGTTCATGCTCGAAATTATGGGTGATAGTATGATAGAAGCGGGAATTTTAAATGGAGATTATGTTGTCGTTAAACAACAGCAATCTGCTAATAATGGAGATATTGTAGTAGCAATGACCGAGGATGATGAAGCAACTGTCAAACGTTTCTTTAAAGAAAAATCATACTTCCGCTTGCAACCTGAAAATTCATCAATGGAACCAATTATCGTAAACCAAGTTTCGATACTCGGAAAAGTTGTAGGAGTTTATCGTAATATCCAATAATTTCGCTAAATCTTGACAAAATCACGTATTGTACGTATGATTACGTAGAGCCGATATCATATCTAAACGAAAAGTGGACATTTTCGTTTAGATCATCGAAAAACCCCTTTACCTTTATGGTTGAGGGGTTTTGTTTTTAGTAAAACACTATTTATTGGTAAATGAAACCAATTTTATATATAATATTTATTATTATAACGAGGGTGTTCTTTAAAAGGAATTTCCCTTAAAAGGAGATTTTTAATTGAAACGATTTATTCTAACACTATTTTCCACACTATTAATATTTGGATTAATGACAGTAGAACCTAAAACCACTGGTGCAGCTGAAAAAAACTATAAAAATTGTACCGAGCTAATCAAAGACTATAAAGGTGGAGTTGCAAAAGATGCCAAAGTCAAAAACAAAGGCGGTAAAACTAAAAATAAACCAACAGTATCTGCAGAAATTTACAAATTAAATGAAAGCAAAGACCGTGACAAAGATGGCATTGCATGTGAAAATTGATTTTTATAATCTTATCTGGTCTCACACGAATTAACGTAAATTCTTGCGAATCTACTTGTCAATCATTTATTAGCATTTACATCTAAAGTAAACTCCCTCATCCAACAAAATGAATGAGGGAGTTTTATTTATTAATTGAATCATTTTGATAATTCAAAATTTCACGAGAAAACACAAACAATACTAAATGAAACTAAAGAAATATAGGTCTACACGGAATAAAGTATAGTTGATTTCCGCTATAGGCGGACGCTTTCCGCGGGGTGAGCGATAAGCCATCACCGCCGCTACGCGTCGTTTGTGATGGCTTATCTGTCTCACTCATCCAGCTGGAGTCGCCGCCTGTCGCTTCAATCAATAAAATGATAAATGTTCGTATTTTAATGACAAGGTACTATTTATGAAATTAATTCAAATAATTGAGGAACTTATTAGTTTATTCTGGCATCTCTATTTCTTCACCATTTAAGATTAATCGATGCGTAATATCTGCTTTTAAAGAAGCAGAAACGGCACAATACTTTTCTTCTCCAAGTTTTATGGCACGTATTACTTTTTTGGCATCGATATCCCCTTTCACATCGAATAATAATTCAGCTGCTGTAAATGCAGTTGGCATTTCTTCTCGTCGTGTGCCAGCTACTGTAATTTCAATGAATTGAATCTTTTCTAAATGAGGTTTCAAGATCATCGTGATATCTATTCCGATACAGCCCGCTAAAGCACTTAGTAACATTTCTGTTGGTGTTGGCGCCTTTCCTTCCCCTCCATAAGTTGGTGTTGCATCCATAGTCATTGGATAACCTGAAGGACCTTTTGCTTCAAAAGCACGTCCACCTTGCCAAATTGCTTTTATTTCCATTTTAATAAACCTACCTTTGTTAGAATTCATTGACTTTAGCCAAAAATCGCTGAGCACGTTCTGTCGCTGGTTGTGCAAAAAATCCTTTCGGTTCTGAGTCCTCCACGATTTGTCCATCTGCCATAAATAATATTCGATCAGCGGCGTCTTGGGCAAATTTCATCTCATGCGTTACGATGACCATAGTCATTCCTTCATCCGCTAATTCTTTCATGACTTTTAATACTTCTCCCACAAGTTCTGGATCTAATGCAGATGTAGGTTCATCAAACAACATGATTTTTGGTTCCATTGCAAGTGCTCGTGCTATGGCAACACGTTGTTGCTGACCACCTGATAATTTTGAGGGATATACATCCTCCTTTTCTTCCAGTCCAACACGCTTCAATAATTGAGAGGCTGTTCCTTTTGCCTGTTGTTTGGATTGATTCTTAACAATGATTAATGCTTCCATAACATTTTCTATGACCGTTTTATGCGGGTATAAATTAAATTGTTGAAATACCATTCCTGTATCTTGACGAATCGCATGAATTGTTTTTTGACGTTCCTTTTTCTTATCAGTCGCTTGTAGTAGATGATTATTGACAGAAACAGATCCACCAGAAATTGTTTCAAGTCCGTTTAAACAGCGCAAAAAAGTACTTTTTCCTGAGCCACTTGGACCAATGATAGCGACAACTTGATGGGCAGGAATCGTCAATGAAATATGTTTTAATACCTCATGCTGATCATAGCTTTTAGATAAATCATTTGCTTGTATCACAACGTTCCCCCCTTTAGTAAACTGATAATCTTTTCTCTATTTTGTTTAATATAAATGTAAATGCTGTACTCATAATCCAGTACATCACAGCGATTGTTAAATAAAACGGCATATACACGTAGTATTGGGCTACTAATAACTGTGCCGAGCGCATTAATTCTGTAACAGCAATTACCGATACTAATGAAGTTTCTTTCAACATTCCTACAAATGTATTTCCAAGTGGTGGTATTGCTATACGAATCGCTTGTGGAATGACAATCCGTTTGATTGCCTGAGCTTCCGTCATTCCTGTCGCTAGAGCGGCTTCTGTTTGACCTGCTGGTACTGCTTGGATAGCTCCGCGGAATGCTTCCGATACATATGCACCAATATTAATACTTAATGCAATATAGGCTGCTGTAAGGGCATCCAATTCTATTCCATAATCTACAAGACCAAAATACACAATCACAATTTGCACTAGTGGTGGTGTTCCCCGAATAATCGATACATACACTCTCGCTATTGTACGAAAGAAACGATTGCCCTTTAAACGAGCAATCGCTGTAATCAAACCGATAATCAAGCCGAAAAACATAGATACCACTGTAATTAATAAAGTATAATACGCCCCTTTCAATAAAAAGGGCAGATTATCAATGATAATATCCATTTAAAATTCCAACCTTCTTTACTCAGCTTGTGGCTCTTCATCAAACCATTTTACAAAAATTTCTTTATACGTACCGTCTTCTTTCATTTCAGCGAGTGCTTTGTTTAATGCATCAACTAATTCAGTTTCCCCTTTTTTAACGGCTACTGCGGCTTTATCCGATTTAATTGGTTCTCCTACTGATTTCACTTTAAAACCATTTTCTTCGATAATTGGTTTTAATGCGTATACATTATTAATCGTTGCATCTACTCGGCCAGCATCTAAATCTTTTAATGTGGTGATGACATCATCGTACGTGTTGATTTGGAAGTCTCCTACCTTTGGCATCAACTCATTACGTAAGTACGCTTCATCGTTCGTACCTAATCCAACACCGATTTTTTTACCTTTGAAATCTTCTACAGATTGTATAGATGTATTATCTTCTTTTACGATAACTTTTACTTCATTTGTAATATACGGTTCCGTAAAATCAATTTGTTTCTTTCTATCTTCTGTAATTGTTACTTGGCTTACCAAAATATCTAATTTATCTTTTTGCAAACTAGGTATTAATCCAGCGAAGTCTTGTGCAACAAATTTTGCTTTAACATTTAATCTTTTTGCTAATTCTTTTGCAATGTCTACATCAAAACCATCGTATTCTTTTTCAGCATTCATAAAATTATAAGGAGCATATGTACCCATAATACCAACCGTTAATTCCCCTTTTTCTTGAATAGCTTCTAGAGAATTTTGAGCTTTTTCTACGTTGGAATCCTTACCACAAGCACTTAATAGAAACGCTGCTGATGTTAAAATTGCGACTATAAATTTACCTTTTTTCATGTTATTTTCCTCCTTAAATTACACTCCAAATAAACCAAAAAATTCAAATTGCACGTTTTTTTCAACAAGTTCATCAATTTCATCAATTTCCAACTGACGCCACTCATCGTCTACAGATTGAAATAACCATCGGGATAATACTCCCTCTAACAAACTCATAACAAATACAGATTGTAATTCAGGGTCTACAGGGCGTGGCATCCTATTCAGTTCTGAAGCTCTTTGAATATTTTGTGCAAAAGCTTCTTGCATATCTTTTTTTATCGTTTCAACTTGTTGCTGTAAAGACGGTTGATGGTTCTCCATTGACTGGTTCATTAGTCAATCAAATCCTATTAGATTAGTCACCTACACTAACTACAATAATTGTTCCCCAGAACAATCAAAAATATCATCATTTTGTATCAAAATCTTTTCTTCATACGTACACTTCTCATTTATTTATTATCAAACGCACAAAAAAAAGACCTATCCAAAGAGGATAGGTCAATTTCTTTCATTAACAATTCTTTTTACTTGGAATAAAGTATGGTTAATTTCCGTTATAGGCGGACGCTTTCCTCGGGGTGCGCGATAAGCCATCACCGCCGCTAAGCGTCGTTTGTGATTGCTTATCTGTCTCACTCATCCCGCTGGAGTCGCCGCCTGCCGCTTCCATCTACAAAGTGATAAATGTTCGTATTTAAATGACAAAGTACTATTTATGAAATTATCTCAACTAGTAAAGAAATACGAACTATCTTATTTACCTGTTGTTATGTGCTTCACTTTTAAAGCACCAATTTTATTGATACATGATTTTCACAACTTAACTTCTAAATATTTAACGTAATGTTCCTCCATAGACTTGTTCCTTTTCACAAAATGTTTACTCCAGAAAATTTAACAGGAAAAAATAAAACTAAAAAAGAACATCCTATGGGATGCTCTTCATTGTTATTTCCCTATTTAATCACCTATCTCTACACGGAGAAATGGCAGATCAAGAAAGTATTAAAAGTATGATACTAGCTGCAAAACAATAGTAAGCAAAATATTTTAAATTACCATCTCTCATAATACCCATAAACCACTTCATCGCAATATACGTCATGATGATTGTAACAATAAAGGACATGATATACGGTAAAACCAAAGTACTTTCTACGGGTTCATTCATCAAATCTGAAATACCAAGAACTAATCCGCCTAAGCTGATTGGAATGTATAGCATAAATGAATACCGTAATGCTGTTTCTTGGTTCATCCCTAATGCAACGGAGGCTATAACGGTAGCGCCTGAACGACTAATACCTGGTACAAGTGCGATCGCTTGTGCTAACCCAACAATAAAAGCATCCTTTACTCCAATATCTTTGTCTCGTTTTACACCCCTAAAGTTTCGAATGACCCATAAGGCTATACCGGTCACAAACAAGGTGAAGGCAATTGTTTTTATATTAGTAAGGAGATCTGAAATAACTTCGTTAAAAAGTACTCCTAAAACAGCTGCAGGAATTGTTCCAATGATGATATAAATAATAAATAGAAAATCACTTTTATACTTGCCATTTTTTGTTTGAACATATAACAAACAGTTCACTATTAAACGTACTAAATCCTTCCTATAGATAAAGCAAATAGCTAATAAGGAAGCGGTATTCGTTAATATGGCAAAGGTTAGACCACTTTCATCTAGCCCAAGTAAATGATTTGCAATAATGACATGACCACTAGATGATACAGGAATTGGCTCCGTAAAACCCTGTACTAACCCTATTACGACATATTTGAACAACAAAATTAATTCGCTTGTTTCCATCTCGTCCTCCCATACACCCTATTTTTCTTATTCTATCATCTGGTTATTTTATTTATGATTAATTCAAGTAAAGAAAAGTAAGATAGAAACGAATCCCCTTTGCACTCAACCTAACTTTGAAATATACATTAACCAGCAATTTTCATAAAAAAAAACCTCGTGAGAGATGCTTCATACTATTTTTATTGCCTTTTATTCAGAGTCGCTAGAACTTTGAAACGTTATTATTTGAAGAAAATTTGCAAACAAGGAGAAATAGAATCAAAGCATATCCAGTTGGTCATTATATACTACTTTTTATTTGCAAAAACAAAATAATATTAATTTCGCTAGCTTTTCTCATATATTCTTAATCATATAATGTTTATATGTGATAGAATAGAATTCGTTTGGTCGTTATGTTAGGGAACATTTCAGCTACAACATTCCAAGAAATAAAACAACAAGGAGCATTTGTTTATGAGACCTACGAAACTATCGTATAGCATTATATTTATAATTTGCATCTTCTCTATTGGTTATTTTTTTATAAACCTAAAGGGAAATACTAAGGCTGATGTAAATCAAGAAGCGAAAACCAATGGAACAATAATAGAGTATTCTAAGTATCCTGGAGTAGATTTAATTACAGATATAACCGATAAAGAAAATTATCACATTGCCATGCATTACCCAAAGTTTAAAAGTAACAAATTGAACGCAGTTATAGAAGAATATGTGTCTACTACTAAAAAAGACTTCTTAATTTCTGTTAAAGAAAATAAAGAGTTTATTAAAAATCATGTGGCCAATTTATCCTTAACTATGGATATCTATCTAACCGCTGATAATACATATTCTATTGTATTTTCTGAAGGAAGTTATGTGGTAGGAGCAAATGGTCAAGAAAAAGCAAAGATTTATCTGGTAGATGTAGAAAAAGGAACATTTATTCCACAAACTAAAATCTTTAAGGATTCAAAACAGAATAGGGAACAACTATATAGGCTATTAAATGAAAGATTCAAAGAATCGGCAGAATATGCCCCATTATTATTTGAAGAAGATTTAAAGGAATGGACAATGAATGAAGAAAACAATTTTTCAAACCTGTATTTCACTGAAGAGTCAGCTGTATTTAAATTTGATAAATATGAAGTAACTGCTGGAGCAGCAGGCATGCCAGAAATCTCTATCCCAATAGATGAGATGCGAGATTTACTTACGGATGAATGGAAGGATAAATTACTACTGGATCATAAGGAAAAAGCCGACAAAGATGGTGCAAAGGAAAAACCGATAGCAAAAGAGGAAAAACCGGGTGCTTCAACAAGTGGTAAACGAGTGGCACTTACATTTGATGATGGTCCACATCCAAAGAACACATTGAAGATTATTGATCTATTGGATAAATATGATGCAAAAGCAACCTTCTTTATGCTGGGAAACAGAGTCGATTTTTATCCAGAGATTGCAAAAAAAGTTGCAGATGAAGGACATGAATTAGGAAATCACACTTGGAATCATAAGGACCTTACTACCTTAAGTAAGGAAGAAGGAATTCAAGAAGTTGAAAAAACAAATGAAGCTATAAAGAGTGCTACTGGGAGAGAACCGACTGCGTTTCGCCCACCGTATGGGGCTGTTAACAAACAAATCCAGAACTCTATCAGCAGCCCAACATTTTTATGGACAATAGATACATTGGACTGGAAGTCGCATAATCCAAATGAAATATTAAAAATTGTTAAAGAAAATGTTAAAGATGGTTCCATCATTCTCATGCATGATATCCATGACACAAGCGTACAAGCAGTAGAACCTATTTTAAAATACTTAAAAGCAGAAGGGTATGAAATCGTGCCAGTTTCTGAACTATAAGGTCTAGTTTAAATGAACAGACAAATTCTTTGACGGCGGATATTTTGCAAGTTCTCTTTCTTTTCTTGTGTAAAGGAGCTTTATATATAAAATAAATAAACTAAAAAAGGGGCTGTCCCTAAAGTCATATAGTGACTGAGAGATGGTCCCTTTTCCAATGTATTGATTTCCGTTCCAGACGGACGCTTTCCGACCTTTTGTTCAACTTCTACCTAATCTATAATTTTATACAATCTGTTTGATCTTTAAAATCGGATTCAGACAAATTATCTAGCCATTCTAAATAACCAATCGCTTCTACACGCGGTCGTGTTTTTAACAACTTATTAATCAAAACTTCTAATTCAATTTCTGCTTTAGACTTTTCCATAAATAATATCACCCTTATTCCACAATTGTTACATCAACTATTTCCTCTAAATTTATTGACAACAAACAAAATGGATCCTGTAATTCGATAGTTCTTCTAGTAAAATCCACACTCTCTATAATGCCCCTATTATAATAAAACTCTCCATCTTTCCACAATTTTATTTTTGTATCTGCTTTACTTTTCATTGCATTTTCTAGGCTTATTTGTAAGATCTCTAAATCCCATTCGTTTAGCTCTGGACGAGGTACTTTCTTTTGTTCATCATAATAATTCCTCAGCATCTCAACATGCTCTGGCAACATCATCGACATACCCCACTTGTCATCACGATGTTTTAACTTTGCTGATTCGTATACCGTTGCAAATAGTTCATTAAATTCTGTGTTGCTAATCATATTACTGCACGCTCCTTCTTAATTACAGGAACAAATGCGAGTACGTTATCTATTTTAAAAGTCCGCTTTGTACTACGTAAAAAACAGTAAGCCTTGAATGAATCCTCTGTTACGCTTAATACCTTTATTCGCCTTTTAGTAATTTCACCATTGTTTTTCATATAGATCATTTCAGCAATTTGATCATGTTCTAATATTTTTAAAATGTTTATACGCACATTTGTTTCCTCCTTTTAATTTCATTATACGAACGTTCGTTTGTTTTTATAACTAGTAAATTACTCCAATTTCTTTCCTTTAGTTCTTTACAAAACAAAAAGAAAGTCCGGGTGGACGTTCCATGGTGTTACATATATCATTCCTTACTAATAGCGTTCATTCCAATTAATAATGTAATCGCTTCGGCATTAAATAATGACGTATATCTTTTCTCACCAAAAGTTCAGGATTATTTTGTATTGTTATTAAGTTTTTCAAATAATCAGCTTGAGTTACTTTTAATTAGATCTGTTCTGACTGATTACATATGCTTTGTTTAGTTTATTATGGGGAAAAATTATTCGTCCTCTTATTAATTCATTCGCTCCCAGGATATATCGGTTTATTCTTTAATACGATGCTGCCGATACCTGCCAAGATCGCACAATCTTAAAAATGAATAAAGACTTATCTAATTTTTGCCACATTCCGTTTACCCATACGATTTCCCTAATTCATCTGCAATCTGCTTATAAGATTTATTCTCCATATACTTCATTCGAGCCACTTGATATTTCAACCCTTCCAACTGACCGATCTTATCCTCTGTCCCCTTCTTGATGTCCAAATAGAATTCAAGCATCTTCTGTAGCCTGTGCTTCTTATCATGCAGCTCTTGAATATTCCCAATCGATAAATTATTATCCAATAAATTGTATTAGTAGCTGGTTAAACTTGTCACGTTCTTCATAGAAAGGAGCATGGCCGCTGTATTGAAATGGGACAAGCTGTGAATTTTTTATTAATTTGTTTGTTTCTTGTGCATTTTTAAATGGAACAACTTTATCATGTATGCCGTGAATAATTAGCGTAGGAACTAATATTTTGCCAAGATCATTGTACACATTCTCATCTCTCAATGACATCATGACCGCAGCAGTCGACCAACCCGCGGCTTGTAATCCTAGCTGAAAGAACCAGTCAGATAATGGAGCGGTAATATACTGGAAGAAGAAAATATCCGTTAGTCTCCGCAACATATTAGGCCGATCATTAAGTGTTTCTGTTATGAACGTATTTGCTACTTCTTCTTGTACACTAGACGGAGATTGAGCGTCTATTAGGACAAGTTTTGAAACGCCATAACCTTGATATCGAGCCATATATCGAATCGAGATAGCCCCTCCTGTGGAGTGTCCTGCTAGTGTAAAATCTTTTAACTGCAATGTACTTATTACTGCATGAACATCATCTGCCAATCTGTCAAAATTGTAGCCACTGATTGGTTTATCGGAATTACCGTAACCTCTCCAGTCAATGGCAATACAACGATATCCCATTGCAGGAAGAACATTAAACTGATATTCAAACTGATTATGATTTAATGGCCAACCATGTATAAATAGTATTGTTTTCTTTCCCTCTGGGTTTACATCCTCTACATATACTTTTACTCCCTGCTCTACCGTAACAAAGTATCCCATGTTATCCCCTCCAGTTATTTAAGATGTTATCAACTATAAGATACTCTTCTAGGGAAACATAGGTGAATGCCTTTACTTTGGTTCAAGCGCGATGCCGGGCGAAGAAATTTTAACAGGGACTTCTATTTAAAACATTTGAATGTATCGTTAAAAGAGCTGAAATTAAAACCTTTCCAATCCATCATTACGTCATACTTATGTAGTTTTATTGATGGAAGCAGAAACCTATATGAAGTATATCCAAAAACAATTGGGCATTTTAGCTACCAAATAACCGCTGACGTTTATGCCCATGCTTCAAGCAAAATAAAAAAGAAAAACACCGTATGAGTCAACTCATGAATGGACGATGTTTCAACACCTTTACTCGCCCTTTACTAATTTCACCACTGTTTTTCATGTAGATCATTTTAGCAATTTGCACATATTCCAATACATTCAAATTTCTTTTACGCACACTCGTTCCCTACTTTTATTTATTATAAGAACATTCGTTTTATTTATCACCTAATTTTTTAGCAATTAAAATAATTTAATCCTTATACATTAAATTTCGTTCAAATTTCACAATAGTTTCATAGAATGGTAAATGTGTTAAATTCGAATTTGATTACAAATTAAAAGAGAGAGAGTTGAAGTAACAAAATTTGCATAATTACAAAAATTACTGTGGTTACTTTAATTTTTTTTATAGATTCAATGTATATCATAAAAAAACAGAATAATAGATCTATTAAAATTTAGGAGGAACAAAATTGAAAATTAATAAGCAATTCTATAATATTTTTTGGCGTTGGCACTTCTACGCCGCTTTATTTATTGCCCCGTTACTAATAACACTAACAATTAGCGGTATTGGTTACTTATTCTATACAAATGTCGAAAATCAAATCTATGATGATTTATTTTTTGGCAATGCAAGTACCAAAAGTGAAGGTGTAACAATAGATGAAGCAATAGAGAATGCAGAAAATAAGTATGATGGTTTTGATGTAACAAAAATAATTGTTTTGGAAGATGAATACAATACAAGATTCACGATGACCAATGCAGAAGGCGAACAGAAATATGTATTCATTGATAATAATAATCAGATAATAGGTAGTCAGAACGCAGCAACTACTTTTTCTAATGTCATGAGAGGTTTACATAGTTCTTTATTTGTTGGCGGAACAGTTGTAAACTATTTAGTTGAATTAGCAGCATGTTGGGCTATTTTTCTACTTATTTCAGGAGTTTATATGTCATTTAAAGGTAAAGTATTTAAAAGACAAAAAGGAAACAAGAATAAGAGACAAGGTCATAAAAAGCTACATTCTATTACTGGTACTATAATTGCCATACCAATGGTAATATTAATTTTTACAGGTTTGCCTTGGTCTGCTCTCATGGGCAATTTCATATACTCAGCAGCACAATCAAATCCATCCATTGGTATTCCGGAATTACAGCAGGTTCCACCAACTTCTGAGATCAATGAAATTCCTTGGGCTACTCGTAAAAATGAAGCACCTACATCAAGCGATGCTCATGCTCACCATAATGGCATGTCAGGTATGTCTAATATGACTGATAGTGGTAACATGATTAGTGTTCAACGACTGATGGATAAGGTGGACGAATCCCAGATCTCCAAACCGTATTCTATTGTTTATCCAATGAGTGAAGATGGTGTATATACAGTATCGAAAGGAAGTAATACTGGTGTCACTGGTTTAGATGTTAGTCCGTATGAAGAAATGACTACCTATTTTGATCAATATAGTGGTAATCTAATTTCAAAAGTTAGTTACGAAGATTATGGTATATTAGCAAAATGGTTTACATGGGGTATTCCATTACATGAAGGACACTTATTTGGATGGCCAAATAAAATAATCAATTTACTCGTTTGTTTGGCATTTTTAACGGTTATTATTTTGGGATACAAGATGTGGTTAGATAGAAAAGTAAAGGGGAAACTGTCAGCTCCTCCAAAAACTCCTATGGGAAAAAGTTTTGTAGGATTCATTTTTCTTTTAGTAATTCTCGGAATTATTATGCCACTTTTCGGATTATCTCTAATACTAATTGCTCTTATAGAATTAATTATATATGTATTACACAAGAATAAACCTAAAATCACCCCTATTTAATAACATAAGAGGATTAAAACATTACAAATAGTTCTATAGTTTGGCGACCAACTCGATCAGGAGAAGGTCGCTTTTACTTTGGGTATTTATTTACTGCAATTGTATACTTTACAGCTAATCCTATACATCAGCGTCTGTGATCGTCTTACTTTCTAGTTTGTCAGCCCATTCTTTATTTAATCCCATCAATTAAAGCTGCATCTACAATAATTTGACGATGTACTTTACTGAGCAAGGTGATTGCAAAAATAAAAGGATTGCTGATAGCAATCCTCCAAGTAAAGCGAAATGTTGTTTTAGTTTATCAGTTGTCATCATACCTCCTCCTAGTTTGTTTTAATTACCAATGCCAATAGAGCCAAAATGACGGCCGCAATGATCGTAGTAGATACCCACCATATAATTTTGTCTATTTTGTCCAAGCGATTATGAGCGCTCTTGGTACTTTCTGGCACCTTGTCAGCAGTATCCTGTGCTCTTTCTGCTGTAATGCGGATGTCTCGAATATAATCAATCTTCGCTTTGATACCGCTTAGTCGCTCCCTAATATTTCTTATTAATTCTTCACCCATTCCGCACCCCCAAATTTTTATAAAATAAAAAGAACGCCCGTGTGGACGTTCTGAATTAATATATAACTATTCATTTTCATTACCGATATTAATTACTTTCATTCCAGTTAATAAAGTTTTCGCATCCTCATTTAAGTAATGGTTTATATCTTTTCTTACCAAAAGGGCGGAATTATTTTTAATCGAAAGCTTTAACCCTCGTACATCAAAATTTGAAGCATAGTTATTGATAGCATAAATTACATTCAATTCATACCGATTTAAGTTGTTAATTACAGATTCCTTATTATCTAAAAGCATTTCAAACAATGACCTTGCGTTACTTTTAAGTAGATGCCTGTTTTCACTGATCAGTTCTATATCGTTCTCAATAAATCTTCTTGCCGTAACCAAATCCATATTATCCATTCTTTCATTGATTTTTTTCATTAAGTCACTTATATCCATTTGAAACTCCTTTAAACTATTTATATAGATATTATCGGCTCTAGCATTTTTTTATAAATAGTTTTAATAACTAGTTCCATTTAATATACACAATTTGACAAAATAGAAGGAGAATACTTTTAGAAGTATAAAATTGTTTACGACACATATATTCCAGATGCGTCAGAAAAAGCCAACAAATCAGTGTTGTCTTTAATTATGATTATTAAACTAAAACACCACGTTAGTTTCATAATAAAAATAATACCTTTAATGATGATTATGCTCATTCATTTGGTTTTTAACAGGGCGATCATTAATCAGATTTTCAACATAATTACCTTCATAAAAAGTAGTGACCAATACAATAGTTGTTAAAATAGCCACGATAAAGATTGAAGTGTAGGTATGATTAATAATAGGGTCTTTATCACTACTTTTCCTTAAAATATTCCTGATTAGAAAAAAGATTAAAGATGCAACTATTATAAATAGCACATCCATAAACGCTAACATTATTTTAAAGTTCTCTGAGGGTAACATTTCTCCTAACATTGCTCCCATCATGCTACCCATTAGTGAAGATGCCATTCCTTCAATTGTTACAACCAATCCCAACCGTTTACCTAAAAAATATCCAACAATTAAACTTAAAACCATTGCAAGAATCGTTGAAGAAGTTATATCATTTTTATAAACAATTCCTGAGATTAATCCAATTACCAAACTTGACATCATTCCCAATGACATCACTATTATCATACCTGTCATACCTGTTAATTTATCTGTATTGAAAGAAATTTTAAAAATCAAGAAAGTAGTATAACCTAATACTATTAATATACTTATAATTAATAACATCCACGATCCCCCTAAATAAACAAGCATTCACATGCATTGCCACTTTTCCAGTATGGATAACAATTACAGCCAGAATTGCAAATTATTTCATTTCATTTTATCTCCTTCTAAATTGTTTTCTTATATATATGAAGAATTGATTGTAAAAATGTGGCTTCATATAATATTGAGATAGATATAAGCAACTCCCCCCTGCACTGCAAGGGATTTTCATTCCACTTGTTCAACTAACTTGCCCCGTTAGTACCCTATGAAGACCTGCTTCACCACAGAATATGCAAGAAAATTACGTTCTTCCATAGTAGTTCAATAAGGTTTTCATGCGTATAATGTTCCTATTGTAAACCATCAATCTCTTACAAGTTAAAGAATTTTTTAAAACAGAAATAAATAGAATTAAAAAGTATTACTTAAATTCGTTATTTTCTAAAATAATTACTTGGTCCTTATTGTTTTGGGCTATTTGTTTTGTATTTTCTACCAACCGAAAAATATTATCACAACATTGTTTTGCACCAATAACTAATAGTGGAACACCAATAGAATCAATTTTTAATCCTCTAGACAAAAAAACCCCAATCGACATCGCTAATGGTACAGTTGGTGATGTATTGGAGAAGATTATCTGTTCATGAAATTGATGTTTACTTTGAATCAATTAAACAATTCAAAGGATGATATCGTGATTTATATATATAATGACTATGGTGGAACTCATACTACAGCTCTGGCAGCTGCATATCATTTAAAAGAAATTAGCCAATCGGAACGAGAACTGACAAAAGAAGAAATATTAAGTGTAAACTATTTCAATAAGTTAACTAAAAAGGATTTTGGAAACATCATTTTCCATTTAGACTATTATGGGCATTTAATCTAAATCTAAACTCAAATCTTTTGATTAACAAGTAATAAATTTACATAAAAAAAACCGCTACCTTACGCTGCGTTTAATGTTCCGACTGCGGTAAACTTCGTATTTGCTATCACCTAGCATCTATATATAATTCACGACGACTTAGACCTTCGCTGAAAAAATGGAAAGATTTTGTCTCGCCATCACTGTTTTCAATTGTAGCTCGATGTCCAATTTCGAACTCCATTTCTTGTGTACCTTCTCTTCTTGAATGGTTGATTTCCTTAATTACTTTATTAATGGTGTTCTGTTCATCAATCTCAATCGTCTCAGCACTTGTAAATTCAATTGTGAGTTTAACCATTTCACCCTCTATTAAAGGTTCACTGTAAGAGATTGGAGGACGTCCATCAACCTCTCCTAGTGCGATGGGTGACAGGCCCCATTAAGTTCATGTCTAAAGCGACGTCTCTCCTAGAAGTGCTTGTCTTTCACGCTCATACTCTACTTGCCGGAGTACTCGTATCTATCATCTTTACTGTTGTTTCACCTAAACCGAAGAAACCCGCATTCCTCTCTTTCGCTTCGATTTTCGTCGTCTATGTGGTCTATACCTTTGTTATATTTAGTTGGTATACGGTGTAGTCACGAGTGTAGAATCTGTAGGAAATCAATCAAGATTAAGAGTACCTGCTGCTTAAAGAGACATACAAAAACGCCCATGCGGCTGCAAGGACGGATGTGTATGTATGGGGCTTGTGTGATGGCATGAGCTCATTTGATTCGCACATCATTCTCATAGCGGTCGGCTAACTTGGTGATTAAAATACCGATTCCCCAGTAAATGAGTGCCACCATCATGAACGCCTCGACAAAGCGAAAGTTCTGGGCTGCCATGATTTTGGCTTGTGCAAAGATATCAATCACGGTGATTAAAAACCCGAGTGAAGTGGCTTTGATGGCCACTGTGAAAGAGTTTGCGAAATCAGGGATTGCATGGACAAAAGCTTGCGGGGCAACAATTCTCGTAAACGTTTGAGAAAAACTATAGCCCAAGGATTGCGCCGCCTCAATTTGCCCCGGATCTACCGCTAAAAATGAGCCTCGGATGATCTCAGATTGAAAGGCAGACAACGTGAGGCTAACTGTGACAATTAAAATAACCAGAGGCGACATATTGTTCATATTATAATCGATACCTAGAAGTGTAACGATGAACTGTCCAATGGCAGGGAGTGCATAATACATCAAGTATAAAAACACCACCATAGGTGTCCCTCGTAAAAACAGTTTAAATAATTTTGTAAGTTGAACCAGCACAGGGATTTTATATTGTTGTATCAGAGCCAACACCACTCCTAGAAGGGTGGATAATACAAGTATAGTAATCGCTATGAGTAAGGTTTCAGGAAGTACACCCAATATCCCTAAAAACATTTCGTATGAAGCCTCAAAATCAAACATGTTAATCCCCCTTGCTTATTGTGGTTAAACCTTTATCGAATGGCCACTCTCTTCTCCAGTTTTCTAACCAATCCGTCCGTTGCGAAGCACATAGCCGAAAACATCAAGGCAATGATAAAGTAAATTAGGATTTGATTAGTACCGTAAGAACGTGAGATAGACAATTCTGCGGTTCCCATAATATCCACGATGCCAATGGCAAAGATCAGCGACGTATCATGAATCAAGTAAACCAAGGCATTGCCGTATCCCGGGAGTGCAACAGGGACCATTTGGGGCAGAATAATTCGGAAAAACTTTTGCATTGGTGTGTACCCCAAGCTATCTGCAGCTTCATGTTGACTTTTTTCAACGGCGAGATAAGCGGGTCGAAACACTTCAGAAATATAACCAGAATGATAAAATCCCATGGAAATAATAGCAGCATGCATCGGGCTTATATCATATGTGCCCAAACCGATGAGAGGTAACACTTTTGGAATTCCAAAGTACGCTATAAATAGTAAAATCAGTCCAGGAACACTTCGCGCAAAAGATACATACAAATCGGCTAATTGACTAATGACGGGAATTCTCTTTAGTCGCACAAACGTTAATAGCACAGCAAAGAGTAACCCAAGCGCAGCCGACAAGATGATGATGATAATATTGATCGGAAGCGTTTTAAGAAACTCCATTAGTAATTCTTGCATACCCGTTTCCATCGTCATTCTCCCTTCTCTATTGAATATCTCTTCTGTACATGACGGTGTCATGTCTATGTTTTTCGTCTTAGTCTACATCCATATTCTCAAGGGATTCAACCAAACGAGAGAATATGGATGTGCTCTAGTCGATCCGGAGATATTCACTATGACCTTATCTGACTCGAACCAAGACGTTCATGTAAAAGCCTCAATCGTATTGAAACACATCTTCTGCGTAGAATTCAGTAGACAACTCAGAAAGCACGCCTGCTTCTGCCAATTCCTTTAGACCTTCATCGATGGCTTGTTTCAGTTCCTCATTTTCCTCTGATTTGTGAATCATAAAGAACGTAGGAATAATTTTGACTGGGTCCAATCCCACAACAGGTAGATTTTGATCTTCAATGATTTCGATTTGTCCGTAACTCGATGGATAGAACAACGCATCATATTTGCCACTCGCCACTTCTTTTAGTCGATCTGCGATTGGAATTCCCACATCAGCCAAATCATACTCCAGCTTAAATTCAGGATTTTCTTCTTCCCAATTCTTAACGGTTTTATATGTAGCACCCGCTGGGGATAGAGGAGAAATTTTCTTCCCTACCAAATCTTGAATGCTCTCAATTCCACTATCTTCTGCCACGTAAATCTTGATCAGGGCACGACCACTCGATTCTGAAGGAATGATATATTGCTCTGCACGTTCCTCCGTGAACCCTAGACCACCTGCCAACATGTCGTACTTTCCAGTAGCTAGTCCTGTTTCACCCGCTGAATCTTCCACACCGAACAATTCAAATTCATAGTCTTCAAGCACTTTATCCAGTTCTTTTATCAGCTCAGGCTCATAACCCGTCACTTCGCCGTTCTCATCGACCCAGCTCAATGGTTTTGACGTGTGGCCAGTCGCCACTTTGATTGTTCTTACACCTGAATCCCCAGTGCTCTCAGCTTGTGACTTGTTGTCAGTGGAATTGCATGCAGTAAGGAGAGATAAACCCAGTACAGAAGCTGCTACTAAAATTGACTTTTTCTTCATTCTCATCAACCACCCTTAATGTTTAATTTTTGTTGGTCTTGCTCTGCATAGATCTTTTTCAAAAACTGCCTTGTTCTCACATTCACTGATTTCTCGAAGATTTGTTCAGGCGTTCCCACTTCCACAATGTGACCATTTTCCATAAAGACCACTTTGTCGGAAATCCGCTTGGCGAAGTCCATTTCATGGGTGACAAGAAGCGTTGTCATGCCGGACTTTGCTACATCTTCTATTACTTTCAATACCTCCTCTACTAATTCGGGATCAAGAGCTGAAGTAGGTTCATCAAACAAAATCAACTCGGGTTCAAGCGCCAAGCCACGTGCAATGCCGACCCTTTGTAATTGTCCTCCCGATAAGCGAGAGGGATATTCATTTATTTTATCTTTAAGACCTACCTTTTCTAATTGTTTCAAACTCATGGCATACGCTTCGTTTTTGGACTTTTTCTGAACGGCTATTTGAGCATCCATTACATTTTGGATGACCGTCTTATGTTTGAAAATGTTGAACATCTGGAACACCATGGCAGTTTTCCTGCGAAGCTTTAGGGTGTCTTGCTTGGATAAACTTTGATAATTGAGATGCAGATCCCCGATTTGAATTTCGCCCTGTTGGGGTTTTTCTAAGTAATTGATGCATTTTAATAAGGTGGTTTTCCCTGTTCCACTCGGACCAATAAACGATACAACCTCGCCTTTTTCGACCGATAGGTTAATACCTTTCAACACTTCTTTTTGGTTGTATGAAACATGCAAGTTTTTAACGTGTAAGATAATCTCTACCTCCCCAAGTGCTTTATTTCAAATCCTATATGTGCTATACCATGGACATCCGCCGTAGATTCTCCTCGGTCAGCCCCTGAAAGCGAATCCCTACTTGCCTATAGTCGCTGTTCATAAGTAAAGATGCCGTGCTGATGATGGAGTCGGTATACGGTGTTGCCAACCCTAAGATTTTCCCTAATTCTGAAATCGGAACAAGTCCAAAAGGAATGTCTTCTGTCAGATACCTATAATCGAGTGTCGTAGGACCTAATCCAGTAGGGAACAAGCCAGGCAAAGCTTCATATAACGTGGGATAATCGGAATCATAAAATTCATTCAAGATACTCAAAATACTTTGAAGATCGACATGTAGACGACTTGCTATTTCCAGTCGTTCTTTATCCATCTTTTCTACGTAGTTACAGGAATAGGGAGATGCTCCGTCAGGATAGAACTGAAATCTCTCGGATGCGTCAATCCTTGCTGCGTTAAACAGGGTGATCGGAGGATGAATCACCACATTGGAATTATTTAAGGAAGTCTCAAATACACTTTCTCCCGGAATCAATTGCGGAAACCTTTCCATAAACGATGGAGCAATCTGGTTCTCTTTACGCAACGTACTAATTAGTACGTTGTATTTAATTTTAGTGATCGCAACAGAACCGGCTTGATCGGCCAAACTGACAAAAGGCATGGCACTCGTTTCGGCCACTGTAATGTTCTTTTCTGTAATCAAATCAGTACCCAGAATTCGTTCACATTCTAGTGCACCCCAGTAGCCTGGAAAAAAGATGATGGTTTGATTGGGTTGCAAGAACGGTTTAATTTGATTGACAATCGTCTCATGCCCCATAGCCGTCGTCGATACAATGATAAACTGGGCCTCTGCAATTACCTGATCTATGGTGGTCGATGCCTCTAAATCGACGTGCCCCGAATAGATCCCTTTCACTTCCAACCCTTGTGTAGAAATTCTTTCAGCTTTCTGTGGATCACGGGTATACAATTTCACGCTTTCTCCGTTCAATTTCAGATATCCTGCAATGGCCTGCCCTGTATTTCCACCGCCCATTACTGCATATGTCATGAACTCTTCCTCCTCTCATATGGTTCGCAATCTATTTCAATCTGTACCTTTCTCTTGTTAGAATTGGGTATGTTCGTATTTTTCGACCGTCTTGATGGCTTGATTCAACGAACCTAAAATATGTTTCTTCATTTCTTCTACTGCGTTGATCTTGTCTTTTTGGATGATGTAATGAAGGATCATCTTATGTTCTTTTACGGATCGTTTTGTATCGCCAATACTTTTGTGTGCCAATCGCCTGTACCGGTTGATCATGCTGTTGAGCTGATACAAGAACTTGACCGCTATCTTGTTGCCACTCACCGTGTAAATGTATTCGTGGAATTGCTTACCAAATCGATCGATTGTCTCATAATCTTCCAGGCTTATCGCCATTTTGAGTAATTTGATGAGATGGGTTAAGTGGTCAATGTCCTTTTGCGTGATATTATCAATGGCATCTTCAACGACAATCCCTTCCAAGTTGCTACGGATAACAAATATTTCTTTCACTTCTTGGATCGAAATCGGCGCCACATTCATACGGCCGTTTAAACTGCGATTGACCAATCCTTCCAGTTCCAAGATCTGAAGAGCTTCTCTAAGAGGGGTTCGACTGATCTGTAGCTCTTTGGCTAACTCTTCCTCCGCAATTGGTTGACCCGGTTCCAGTTCACCTTTGATGATCATTTCTCTCAACGCTTTATGTGCAATATCTTTCGTAGAGACTCGACTGACTTTTGCTCTTTCATTCAACTGGTTCACCGCCTTTAAAATAATTGTATACAATTATAAAGTTATTCTAGCACACATTTTTAAAAAAGAAATAGAATATTTCGTTTTTTCTGATTTTTTTTTTTTTGTGTGTACCTGTGCGCACTAATCGAATAATTTCTCGACATTAGTAGTTACCACGTCATTCCTAGCATTTTTCCATTTGATGCCTATCACCCGAACAATTAGTCTATACATCCATATTCACTCTGCATAAAGAAAGACCTCGCTGCAGCAAGGGGCGGTGAATAAATATACGTAGTGTATAAATTCGACGGGTGCGCTAGTGTTGCTTATTAGTTATACACGCACAAATATGGATAATTTTACAACAAATTTTGACTGCTGAAATTAAAAAAAGGACCCGGATCTCTAAAGATGATTCGGTTCCCTTTTTTTGTCATTTAATTATGGGCGAGTTTATGAAGAAATAGGCTGTGCAACGACATAGGCTTCAGGAAATTCTGGCATCTAAATGACAATTAGCATTAATAAGAGTCTTGACTTTCAACCAAGCGAAGAAGATGATTTGTTTGGAGATACAAAGAATCGCAAATCACGAGTTATTGAAATGGCTGATACGACAGCAAGTGCATTAAAAGCGCATCTAAACTTTCAAAATCAAAACAAACTTATATTAAACGACGTCTATCGTCAATGATCTCAATTTAGCGCTTTGTAGAAAAGATGGGGAACCAATGCCAAAATCAACCCTCTTTAATGCGCTTGAACGTATTCTAAAAAGAGCTAAGCCTTGCCTATACATTCTTTACGCCACACATATGTAGTTTTATTGATGGAAGAGAGACAGACATCAAGTATATCCAAAAGCAGTTGGGTCATGGTAGTTATCAAATAACAGCAGACGTATACGCCCATGTTTCCAAGAAAATAAAAAAGAAAAACACCGATCGAGTCAACTCACGACTGAACGATGTTTTCAAATAATATTTTCTTACCTATTTTCTGGGGTGAAATTGGGGTGCGAATAATTTTTAAGAATTCTTCCACTTATAACACCCCATAAAACTGGTGCATAAACCCTGTTAAATCAAGATTAATACATTTTCAAGTATTGCTCACGTTCCCATGGGTGAACAGTTGTGCGGATTCTATACGTACACATTTTAACCCGTATTTAAACGTCATAAACCTCATTAAATAGTTAAATTGGTAATCTCATTGTCACTATTAATCACTACATATTAGACAAAATTGGGCAAAAATTGGGCAACTCCTTTTGTATGAGTTGGGCACCCTAAAAACTTTCTGTGGTCAATTATATTGTAACTGATTTTAAATTAATCTTTTCCAATATTTATTTAAAACAATAATTTTAAAATAGATTGTCCACTGAGCATCAAAAGCTTTTGTGGTGTTCCGTTTACAGCGACATTTATCCAATCTAAAGGTGACCCTATTGCGGATTTGTATGAAGATATCGCAGCAGAAGAAAAGGCACGCGCAACATATCAATGGTTAATCGATATTTCAGACGACCCAGGTATTAATGATGCTTTAGCTTTTTTAAGAGAAAGAGAAAATATTCACTCTCTTCGCTTCCGAGAAGCAGTTGAACTACTAAAGGATGAACGAGATCTAAAAAAAATATTTTAACCTCCCCCTTTTTTATATAATAAAAGAACATTAGATTGATTTTACAACTAATAATAATTATTAATTTTTGGACAAATAAAAAAAGCACCCATTCCAAAGATAGGGTGCTTTTTCCTTAGCTATTAAGGTTAGGTAGAAACAAATAAATAAAAAAGTACCAATACAAAAAATAAAGAGCAGAAGCTACAAATACTCTAATTTCTCTCAATCCAGTATAGGACGTGATATAATATCCTATTGCTCCAAATAAGATAACGATAATTATGTACTTAGCTAATGAATATATATGTGCTTTTATTAGCTCTATACTTGGTTCAAGCACACTAAAAATAGATTATTAATTCAACCAGCTCCTTTTATTACCACAATTCGACATCGATTTGTACAACTCCTTTTGGGCAAATAAAAAAACGACCAATCTAATTAAGAAGAGGTCGCTTTTTTTATCATATTACTTACTTAATTTCTTCTCTTCTGCGTAATCCTAACAATCCCGCTAACCCTAATAATCCTATCCAGCCCCAATCAGTATCATCGTCGTCATCCATATCGGAAGTTGTGTTAGTGTCAGTGTCAGGAGTATTGTTTGTAGTGGTATTGGGTGTAGCATAGGTAGATTCAGTAAATGAAAAAGCGATCAAAAATACAAGAAAAAGTCCTAGTAATTTTTTCATATTGTAGTACCTCCTTTGAGTTGTTGTTACAAGCTAGTTATTGTCATAATCTAATCGAACTATACATTATAATTTTTTTACTAAAATAAAAAAGCCCCCACCCGCAATTGTATACTTAACCGCTAACCCTATTACACCAGCGTCCGATCGTCTTATTTTCTAGTTTGTCAGGCTATTCTTTATTTGCTCCTTCTTTTACAGCTGCATCTATAATAATTTGACGATGTGATTTACTGAGCAAGGATGTTTCGGTTTCTTTTTTTAATGTCGGACTTGAAAATTCCAATTTGAAATCCTCTTTCTTTTCGATAGATACCTATTCAAGTCCATTTACACTGACTGTTGCAGCTGCTGTGCTTCTGCATTAATTGTTAAAACTAAGCCCATACCATTTTTATATTCAATTGGTGCAAGGTCTAATGTGACGGCATAAGCATTACCTGTATTTGTCGTAGTCTTCCATTGATTCCGAGTTTTCTTTGATCTATAAACCCAGTTTCGGCTCTATCCATTGCAAGTAATCCAATTTCCAAGGGAATTCGATTTAATACATAATAGATTGATAAGACGCTATAACCATACTCCCACATTTCTATGAACCTCTCTATTTCAGCCTCTTCAAAGACTTTGGTCGAACTATGTCGTTATAAAATATTAATACTATCTAAATCAACATAGTCAGAGACGTCTCATAATACGGACTTTCCGCTGTAACTGTTCCGTCTTCATGTAGTGTACCTTCACATATTTGACCTTGGGAAAAAACCACTATAAGCCTTCCCCAATTGTCCCAGTGAATATTTTCAGTAACTTCAAACGTAATGTTCTTGCCCATCTTAGAGCCTCCTTATCGCATCAAACTTAAGAAATACTTGAAATTTCCCATAGTCTTCTTTTATGTCACTTATTTGCTTCCATCCTCTTGTTTCATTTTCTGCAATCTTGTCCTCAATTTCTCACCCTTTTACAAGTATTAAAAAGCTCCGATTTGATAATGATTAGCTTGATAATAAAAGTGGTGAGATATCCAATTTAATTTTTATCTATTTATATACAATTTAAAATTGCAGTTCGCATTATGGGCGTACTGTGAATCACTTCACTACTTGAGTCTTTGAAATACCTGATTATTTACTTCATTTGCTCGATTAAAATGTAAGTGATACATCTCTTGTCGCACTTCTTCTCCATATTCCTCACTACATACATTTTCAATAGTTAATTTTCCACATTCATCTATGACTTTAATTCAGTGAATTTCTTTACATCCATTATCACATTGGTAACATTTTTCCATTCTCCAAATTCACTCCTTACTTCGATTAATGTGTCACTTTACATACGAATTACGAATTTAAACTTTGCTGTTTCTTAAATTTCCCATACAAATGAATAATCTTTTATACTCCGCACATCCTAGTCCTTGTATGAAAAATTATGAATTGTTAGGGAGTGCAATAATGGGAATACTAACTGGAAACCCAAAAGATGAACCTTTACATTATGGTGAAGTGTTCGGAATCTGGACAAATCTGGCAACAAACAATGGATTGATTGCTGCATATCAAACGTTTTTTAATCACACTGGTGACCAAGATTTACAAAAACTAATTGAAGAATTTATTTACAGTATGAAAGACGAAAATAAGCAATTAGAAAAGATATTAAAAGTAAATGGAGTCGCGCTTCCTCCCGCACCACCTGAACGTCCGGAAGCAAGATTAGAGGACATTCCACCTGGTGCAAGATTTTACGATCCTGAAATCAGCGCTTCACTTTCAATGAATGTAGCTGCAGGTTTAGTTGCTTGCAGCAAAGCTATGGGAATGTCCATTAGAGAAGATATCGGTTTAATGTATGGTCAATTCCATCTGAATAAAGCTCAACTAGGTGCCAAATTGTTACGATTGAATAAAAGTAAAGGTTGGCTTGTTCCTCCACCACTACATGTAGACTTTCCAGATAAATAATAATAATTCTACGGGCAATCTATATTTGATTGCCCTTTTTAATTTTCTTAGTACATAATATGTGTCTACGGCAACGTTTGGTCGTACTGTGACTTAAACCATATATATTGAAAAAAATATCGAGTATACTTATTTTTATGTATCAGGAAAAATATTCCAGTGGTTTTGACTTTAAAAATACACACTCTTAAAGCTGCTATGGAGCATCTAGGTGTCGAATCTTTGCCAATCCATTCAACACGTCATACACATGCAGTCATGTTGTTAGAGGCTGGTTGGTCCATGAAAGTGATACAAGAACGTCTTGGGCATGAATCTATGAAAACAACTTCTGATATTTACTCACATATTTCGGAAAGCTATGAACAAAAATCAATGGATCAATTTAATGATTTTATGAAATCTCTTGTAAAATAATTGGGCAAATCTAAATACTTGCCCAAAAATGAGAAAAAGAAACGAAAGAAAAAGCGTTGGAAGCCTAGAGCCCCAACGCTTTACTATTAATACATTTTTAGATATTGTTCGCGTTCCCATGGGTGAACAGTTGTGCGGATGATATACCGACCTGTTTTTGGGTGTCATTCAGTACAAATAAACCTATATATATAGGTTATCGTAAATTTAGTTTATTATATGATTTCATGTTTTGTCTTAGCAAACGGGGTATTCATGGGGTGTTTGTGGGGTGAAAATTATACTATTGATTCCATATAAAATATAGCGCCTGAAGAACTTTGTCATTACCTAGTAGCTGTAAATGAAGTAATTGTTAATTAACAATAAAACACATAAAGAGGGCCGCTTACAAAGAGTGGTCTTCTTTATGTGTTTTGCATTTGTATTAGACCCACTAGTTCAAATCATGTAGCGATTAGTTTTCCAATAGCAAGTGTCATTATGATAGGTGGCGCATTCTTTTTCATGCTAGGAAACTCCGAAAAAGCATGGAAAACCATATTCAACGCTGGTTTAGGATATGTAATTATACAAATGTCACCTTAATTAACTTTTTGCGTTTGAATCCGTCAAAGGCTCAATATTAAACTGATAATCAATCTTAATTTCCATCTTCTCGAAAATTTTAATCCATTTTTTTTCATCCATTGGTTTTGAGAATGGTTTTAATGTATGAATGCCTAGCTGTAATGGATCCACATTCAATTCTTGCATCTTTTTTACTAGTTCTTGTGTTTGTTTTTCAAGATTGGATTGGATATCTTTTTTCAAATCTTCTAAATCCTTTGGGTCAAATAATTGCTTTTCTCCCCGGTATTCTTCAATTCTTGAGTCTATATTCACTGTATAGGTCATAGTAGACAAGCTTTTATTGATATCCACTTTCGTTTTAGACCTAACATGACCTAGAACAACCTCTAACTCTGGGATCGGTAAAACTGCTAAGTAGTGATTGTTGTTTAACAGCTGGAAGATACGATCATAAAAAGTTGTTATTATTTCAACTAGTTTATCATTTTGAAACAGGGCTGTACCTTCATAGCTGATAGCGTCATTTTCTATTTTGAATACAGGTAAGAAAGGATCTGAATAAGGAGTATATAACAAATTTTTAAATTCATGTAGATTAACGACACTTAATTCTCCCTGATTTTTTTCCTCATAGTGCTTCAGCATTCGGTAAAAAGAGTAATCAAGATTTTCTTGTTTGTCCAATTGATTTTCCAAGTATTCTTCAAAATTTCCTTTTACGATAACTAAATAGATTCTCAAAGAAATATCCGGATCAGTCAATAACACATTAATAATGGACATAATCCCCTCTTTTCCGAGGTCTTCATTAATTATCAGCATTCGCATTTGCCCAGATTTCATTTCCTGGTAGAAGTTTAAATTAAAATTCCTTAATCCCTCCTTTATTAAGCTTACTTCTTGCGTCATTACACTCTTTTTTTCTTTGCTTAGAGGAGCCAAAATCGTACTGATTTTTATTTTACCTTCATCCCCTTTACTAAGTGATAAAAATGTGACTGGAGCAAGCTCTTCAATAATGTTATTTTCAGTAAAAGGGGCACATCCAGTTAACCATAATGCCATAAATATGATTGACAATTTTTTAGCCATCTTCTTTCGTAGTCTCATGTTTATTAACCCCCTTTATCTTCATCACTACGATAATAATAATTGGAACCACTAAGTAACTTAAGCTTCCTGCTAAAATTTGAAGATTAAGTAAAATAACCTGCTTTTCATCTGACTTCCAAATCCATTCATTCACAAGAATCATTCCAATTAAAATAATGAATACACTGAATAAAAAGCCTACTCGACTGGGTGGACTCTCCATTTTCCCATTAGCTATTTTAGATGCTCCATAAAACAACAGTAGAAAAATTGAAACCGCAAAGACGATGTTAAATAATTCCAAAGAAAGCATGACCATATCAATACGTTCAATTATTGGATTTTGAAAATAACGGGCCATAGTGACAATTGGAAATTGACCTTTGCTTAAATAATTGGAACCGAAATAGAATAAGGACGCCATATATAAGGATACATACTCTATAACGGTTAGAGCATTGCCATAAGACAAATAGCGAAATGTCTTATTATTTGTTTTAAACCACGGTCCCAAAAATACCAGAAATTCAGGCCCTGAAAATGAAGATAAAATTAAAAATATTCCTTTCCAGGAATCCCCGCTTAATTCCATTGGAATAATCGGATACAAATCGGTGAGTTGAGCTATTGGAGGAAAGAAGAAAAAAGCAAAGAATAAGAACATCCAAAATGTACACAAAAATGAAATCACGACAAAACGTATAGTTTTTTCAACGCCCTTCCATGCTACATACAAACAAGACAACAGAATAAAAAAGATAAGCCAATTTGAATCTGTAGCTGGAAACATAAATATTTGAATCATTTCCGAGAATCCTAACATAATCACGAAAAGTTTAAGCAGTATAAAGAACAACCCGATGAATGAGAGGAGACGTACAAGTTTTTTTCCGAATAATTGGACAAATCCGTTGTATCCTTCGCTAGAAAACCGGGTTAAAAACCATTTGGATATAAGAAGAATGTTTAGTTGAGACAATATGCCGACCGCTATAATCACCCAAATCATATATGAATGGATCAAAAACCTTGGCATAATCAAAAAAAAGTAAAGCATTTGGAGGCGATTTACCATCAACATGACATAGAACCCATTATAGGTTTCATTCTTATTAAATAATTGAAGGGCTACCATCAGTTCATCTCCTAGTTGGATATCTCTTCATCTTCAGCGGTTTAAGATGTTCTGGACGCTCCTTCATTTTGACTAAAGGCCCTCGAATGAATAGGTCAAGCCAATCTTTTCCGTAGAAAGGGGCAACAGGGGATAAATATGGCTGCTTGAGTGAAGACAAGCCATTAAGGTGGGCTAAAATGATAATCATTGCCAGAACAATCCCTACTATCCCAAGAAACGAAGAAAATACAAGAAGAATGAATTGAATCAATGAATTCGCCTTTGTCACAAGGTAATTAGGAACAAGAAAGGATCCGATAGTTGAAATCCCTACCATGACAATTAACACCTTACTTGCCAAACCAGCCTCAACTGCTGCTTGACCAATTACAATGCCCCCAATAACCCCAAGCGTTTGACCAGTCTTTGTTGGCATCCTTAAACTTGCTTCTTTTATAATCTCAATAAAAATCAACATGATAAATGCTTCCCAAAAAGGAGTGAACGGAAGCTTGCTCCTTGACTCCACCAAGACGAAAAGTGTTTGTAAAGGAATCATTTGATAGTGATGAGTTGTTAATGCCACGTAGAATGGGATCAATGTGATAGACAGAATAAAACTTACATATCGGATGATGCGCAAAAAACTGGCAACTACCCATCGATTAATATAATCCTCTGGTGATTGGAACAAATGAAAAATAGTAATTGGGGCAACGAGAGCAAAAGGTGTATTGTCTACCAGAATCGTAATTTTTCCTAATCCCAGAGAATAAGCAACAACATCAGGTCGGTCAGTTTGCTGAAACTGAGGAAAAATACTATCTTGATGTTCCTCCATGAATGCCGCTACTTGAGAAGAATCAAAGAAGAGATCATAATTAATTTCCGAAATCTTCTTTTTGGCGGTTGAAACAAATTCTGGATTGGTCAGCCCTTCTATGTACAATAAGACCACATTTGTCTCACTTAAAGAACCAACGGTGAACTTCTCTGTTTTCAGATCATGTGTTGGAAGACGTCTACGAATGAGCGTAATATTTTGTTCTAGCTGTTCACTGAAGCTGTCTTTTGCTCCTAAAAGGATGGTTTCAGTATCGGATGGTTCAATTGCACGTCCAAGTGGATTTTTTAAAGGGATAGCGAACCAAAGGTTTGATGAAGAGTCAAATAACAAGACTGATCCTTTAAACAGCTGCTTTTTTGCCTCTTTAAAAGTGGAAATGGAGTTTATTGTTGAGTGAACATTGCATTCCTGAATGGATTGTTTGGAACAGTTAGATAAAGGTTTTACAATGCTTTCATTTAATCTTTCTTGGTCAATCAGGGTTCTTACGTAGATAAGATCAACATTTTGATTTTCAGAAATGTTGATTTCCACAAATTCCGCATCATCCATTTGAACGAGGGCTTTTTTTAGAGCTTCTATTGATAATTCTGATTCTGCGTTTGATTGAGAAACAGGCTTATTTTCATTTGATTGTTTTTTCCCAAACATGTACATCCCTCACCTCTATATGTAAAAAAGCATTTTTGGAAGAACGGTAAAATTCCATATTAATTCCATTGTTCTCTTTTTAAGTTTAAAATATACGAAACTAAATTAATAAGATGCAGAGGCACACCCTTAACCACCCAAGAAATCAAAGGCGATCCATAAAACAAATGGAAGGACAAAATTTAAATTTACTCACTATCTCAAGCAGGATTCACTCCCTTACGTACCCATAATTTTGAAGAAGAATGAGTGTTTTAGCAAAAAAGATAATCGCATAAAAAAACGGTCATCTCTAAAATGAACTGAGCCCTTATATTAGGACAGTTTAATAAAAGAAACCTTGCAGCTTACGTTGCGATCTTCGGTACTGTGCCGGAGTCATCTTTTTTAAATTCCACTGTTTACATGTTGTATTATCACCCTGACTATCAATAACGTGTGAAACCAATGGCTTTTATCCAGTGCATGTCACGACATGGAAACTCCCATTATTAATTCAATAGGAAAGCATCACCTCCTAAGAGATGATGCTTTTTTGCAGATCCCTTTCAATTAGAAAGGGATTATTGCATTCATTTTGAAATAGCACGAGAAGGGGTAAATATTGCGATAACCACAAACGAATCTCCTCAATGTGAAAAAGGTGATTTGCGTAATAAAGCCTTACCTATACATTCTTTACGCCACACATATGTAGTTTTATTGATGGAAGCAGAGACAGATATCAAGTATATCCAAAAGCAGTTGGGTCATGGTAGTTATCAAATAACAGCAGACGTATACGACCATGTTTCCAAGAAAATAAAAAAGAAAAACACCGATCGAGTCAACTCACGACTGAACGATGTTTTCAAGTAATATTTTTTTACCTATTTTTTGGGGTGAAATTGGGGTGCGAATAATTTTTAAGAATTCTTCCACTTATAACACCCCATAAAACTGGTGCATAAACCCTGTTAAATCAAGATTAATACATTTTCAAGTATTGTTCACGTTCCCATGGGTGAACAGTTGTTCTAAACATATCCCATTCGATCTCTTTTGCTTCTACAAAGTTAGCATAGATATGCTCCCCTAGTGATTCGCGGATTATTGGGCTCTTACCAAGCTCTTGAATAGCTGCAAATAATGTTGGTGGTAAGTTGTAAATACCATTTTCATTACGTTCTTCTTCTGTCATCACATAAATGTTGCGATCAACTGCTGGTGGTGGTGTTAATTTATTTTTGATACCATCTAGACCAGCTTGTAGAATTACAGCCATTGCAAGGTATGGATTTGCAGCTGGGTCAACAGAACGAACTTCGATACGTGTACTTAATCCTCTTGAAGAAGGAATTCGAATTAATGGACTTCTGTTTTGACCAGACCAAGCAACGTAGCAAGGTGCTTCATAACCAGGAACAAGGCGTTTGTATGAATTTACTAAAGGATTTGTAATTGCTGTAAAGCTTTGAACATGTTTTAATACTCCAGCCATAAATTGCATAGCTGTTTCGCTTAATTGTAGGTCAGCTGATTCATCGAAGAATGCATTTTCTTTTCCATTAAATAAAGAAACGTTAAAGTGCATTCCTGAACCATTTACGCCAAACAGTGGTTTTGGCATGAATGTTGCGTGTAAACCATGTTTACGAGCGATTGTTTTTACTACTAATTTGAATGTTTGGATGTTGTCACAAGCAGTGATTGCATCCGCATATTTAAAGTCGATTTCGTGTTGACCTGGAGCTACTTCATGGTGAGATGCTTCAATTTCAAAGCCCATTTCTTCTAGCTCAAGCACGATATCACGACGACAGTTTTCACCAAGATCGACTGGCGCTAAGTCAAAATAACCACCGTGGTCATTTAGTTCAAGCGTTGGTTCACCTTGTGCATCTAATTTAAATAAGAAGAATTCAGGCTCTGGCCCTAAGTTGAAGCTTGTAAATCCTAATTCTTCCATTTGTTTTAACACACGTTTCAAGTTACTGCGTGGATCTCCTGCAAATGGAGTTCCGTCCGCTTTATTTACGTCACAGATTAGACGAGCAACTTTCCCTTTACCTGTAATCCAAGGGAATACAACCCATGTATTTAAATCTGGAACTAAGTACATATCAGATTCTTCAATTCGAACAAATCCTTCAATAGAAGATCCGTCGAACATCATTTTATTATCGAGAGCTTTGTCGAGCTGACTCACTGGAATTTCTACGTTTTTAATCGTACCTAGTATGTCTGTAAACTGAAGACGAATAAAATTCACCTCGTGTTCTTGAACGAACTTTTTAATATCTTCTTTTGTAAACTTGCCCATTTTATTCACTCTCCCAAAAATTTTATTTTATATGAACCTCGTTCTAACGATAGAATCGAGATAGGTCCCCTTGTCGTAAAGATGCTCGTTGCTGTCTCTGCGCGAGTTGCATCTCTTCTTTTACAATCGCACGTAATTCTTTGTCGGAAATCACTTGTCGTACATCTTTAGAGGCTGCGGGATTGTTTTTCATTTCAAAAATTTGCTTTATACCAGCAATATTCACTCCTGTTTTAAGCAAATCTTTTATTTCTAATAATACATCGATGTCATCTAACGAAAACATACGCTGTTTACCTTCCGTACGTGCAGGCTGAACTAAATCTTGCTCTTCATAATACCGAATTTGTCTAGCAGTTAAACCGGTTAGCTGCATGACAATATTCATTGATAGCAGTGGCATGGAACGTCTCCATTCCTTTTCCATCGCTGCACCTCCTAGTTGGTTATAAAAGTAGTATATGTCATGTTAGCTAACATGTCAACTCCATGTTATATAAACTTACATAGAAATTAATAGAATAGGAAAGCCACTTTCTTTTTAATCAGAAAGTGGCTCTACGTCTATCTTTTTAATGATTGTACTGCTCCTAAAATGGCATATTTCACATGCTCATACGTTAATCCACCTTGAATAAAAGCGGTAAAAGGGGGACGAATTGGTCCATCCGCTGTTAGTTCCATACTTGATCCTTGTATAAATGTCCCTGCAGCCATAATCACGTCATCCTCATACCCAGGCATATACGCGGGTTCTGGTGCAAATTGAGCGTTTACAGGAGAATGCATTTGAATCGCCTTACAGAACTGAATCATTTGTTCAGCTGTTGAAAAGGAAACCGATTGAATAAGATCTGTTCTTTTTTTCGAAAAATGCGGTTCAGTCGTCATACCAACTTCCTCTAAAATAGCGGATGTAAAAATAGCACCTTTAACAGCTTGTGATACCACATGAGGAGCTAGGAAAAACCCTTGATACATATCCATGAGCGTGTTTAATGAAGCACCAGCCTCAGCTCCAATACCAGGTGATGTCATACGATAAGCACATTTTGTAACGAATTCGCTTTTCCCTGCAATATAGCCTCCAGTTTTAGCAAGACCGCCACCTGGATTTTTGATAAGCGAACCAGCCATTAAGTCGACGCCTACATTGGTCGGCTCTAATTCTTCTACAAACTCTCCGTAGCAATTATCAACAAATATTATGGCATCTTCTTTAAGACCTCTTATTTTTTGGACCATTTCCTGGATTTGATTGATCGTAAAGGAAGGTCGCACAGCGTAACCCTTCGAACGTTGAATAGCAATTACTTTTGTATTACTTTTCACTGCCTGTTCCACAGCTTCCCAGTTAACCGCTCCAGTCTCCAGTAAATCTATATGCTTATACGATATCCCGAAGTCTGCAAGTGAGCCAGTATCATCTTCTCCACCGCTTACAATCGATTGAAGTGTGTCATATGGTTTTCCAGTTATGTATAGTAGCTCATCATTTGGCCGTAAAACGCCAAATAAACTAATGGAAATTGCATGCGTTCCTGAAATAATTTGCGGGCGTACTAGTGCAGCTTCTGCACCGAAAGTTGTTGCATAGACTTTTTCTAACGTATCGCGGCCCTCATCGTCATATCCGTATCCAGTGGATGTTTGAAAATGATGATCGCTTACATGATGCTCTTTAAAAGCGTGTATTACTTTTTGTTGGTTAAAGAAAGCGATTTTTTCTACTTCCTTATGGTAACTAGCGATTTTAGTTTCTGCTTTCACAGCTAGATCTAATACCTCGTCGGATAATGTTGTTGTAAAATTCATGTCATACTCTCCTAATCCATTGTTTCCAAATTGCAAATAGAAAAGACTAATCTCAAATGAATGAAATTAGCCCTTCTCTATTAAAATTGTAACTCGCCTTCCCAGCTCATCATTCCACCAGCAACGTTTGTTACATTATAGCCATTTTCCTCTAAAATTTCGCAAGCCATAGCACTGCGACCACCGGCTTTACAAATGATGTAATGAGGAACGGATTTATCCAGTTGATCCATACTTGCTTCTACTTGACCAAGTGCAATGTGTTTTGCTCCTGGAACTATACCAGTTGCTACTTCATCACTTTCACGTACATCGATGATGCTAATATTTTCTCCAGCATCTATTTTTTGCAAAAGTTCATCTGTTGTTATAACATTCATTTTTTAACTCTCCACTTCATGTTTAGTCCTTCAAAGCATAATAGGAGCTAGTTAATCTGTCAATTTATCGAACTTATTCTTCTGTTAATTTTACTGGTTTTGATGGAGCAAATGTGGAAATTGCATGCTTGTATATTAACTGTTGCTTTCCATCTGACTCAAAAAGAACTGTAAAATTATCGTATGACTTCACACACCCTTTTAACTGGAAGCCATTTAATAAATAGACGGTTACAAAAATGTCATTCTTTCTTAACTGATTTAAATAATTGTCTTGAATATTCATAGGTTTCATTCCAATACCCCCAATTTACATTTTGCCTGTAAAAATATTCTCTTCCTCTTAACTATTCGCTATAATTATTTATTATCCTGCAAATATCCAATAATTTCTTTTATAATTCTTTCCGAATCTAAAAATGGATTGTACCAATGAATGTCCATTTTATTGCGGAAATAAGTTAGTTGACGTTTGGCATATCTTCTAGAATTTTGTTTTAGCTTTTCAATAGCCGTTTCTAAAGAGATGTCCCCATCTAAATAGGCATAAATTTCTTTATATCCAATTGCTTGAATAGCTTGAACATCACGTATCCCATTTGCATGAAGTCGCTTCACTTCATCGAGCAACCCTTTTTCCATCATTATGTCGACTCGTTTATTAATACGCTCGTATAAAATGTCCCGATCGATGGAAAGCCCAATTATATAATGCGGGTATACCCTTTCATGCCCTTGATTCTGTTCGATCTCGTTTTTTTGTTTACCGGTAAGCTCGACTCGTTCAATTGCACGTACAATACGTTGCACATTATTGGGATGAATTTCTTGTGCAGCTTCTGGATCGCTCTTTTCCAATCGAGCATACAGTTCTTCAGGAGATAGTTTCTCCAGTTCTTCGATGATTTTGTCATCCGTTTTTTGCTGCTCTGTAAAACGAAAGTCATATAATACCGATTGAATGTAGAGGCCTGTTCCACCGACAATAATCGGCAGTTTTCCTCTAGAAGCGATGTCTTCAATTTTATCACGTACGAGCTTTTGGTACTCCGCAACGGAAAAACTATCGGTAGGATCTTTAATATCTAATAAATGATGAGGAATTCCATCCATTTCTTCCTCCATTATTTTAGCTGTTCCTATGGAGAGCTCCCGATAAATTTGCATAGAATCACCATTAATAATTTCACCGTTACATGCTTTTGCAAGCTCTATACTTAAAGCAGTTTTTCCAACAGCGGTTGGTCCTACAATCGCTATTACTGCAGGTTTGTTATTCATCTTTCATCATCCAATTTGCGATTACATCAAATGTTTGCTGCTTATTTACTTCATTTAAGATTTCATGTCTTGCATCTTCTATTAATTGTACGGTTACATTTTGCATACCAGCTTTTTTCAAACCCTTCGCTACCTTAAAAATATCTTTTCCATCTTTCCCTACTGGATCTTTTATTCCACTTATCAGAAAGACCGGTAAATCTTTTCTAATTTTATTTATTTCTACTTCTTGATGAATTGTTTTTAATCCACCAAACAAATCGGTGTAAAACCTATTGGAAGGTACGAAGCCACACTTCGGATCGTCTATATATTTCTTCACTACTTCTTCATCGCTACTTAGCCAATCAAATTCTGTTTTAGCATCTTTAAACTTTTTATTGAAGCCTCCAAAAGCAAGCTGATTTAGTAAAGCACTCTCTGTTTGAGGAGATTGTAATCTAGTAGCGATTTTCCCAATAATCGTACCCACATCCCCCATCAGTCCAGGGCTAAATGTTGTACCGCAAATTACGGCCTTCGATAGGGAGTCACTGTATTTTTGCATATATCTTCGAGCAATAAAGGATCCCATGCTATGACCAAATAAAATAAGCGGAATATCATGCATATTTTCTCGAACTAGCCCTAATACTTCTCGAACATCCTCCGTTACTCGATTAAATCCATCTTCGTCAGCAAAATAGCCTAATTGTCCGTTTTTCTCGGCAGTTTTTCTATGACCACGATGATCATGACCACTTACTATAAATCCTTTTCCAACTAAAAACTGTGCAAATTCATCGTAGCGATCGATATGCTCGGCCATTCCATGCAAGAGATGTACATGTCCGATCGGTGCTTGTTCCGGTTCATACTGTACGATATGAATAAGGTGACTATCAGACATTTTGCCTTCTAAGATTATTTTCAAAGAATGTCCCCGCTTTCAGATAAAGTAGCATCCACTAAACATATATCCAGTTGTTTTTGAAGGGAAGCTGTTTCTTCTTCCGTATAGTTTAGTAGTTGCTTCATAACTTTTAACACATCGTCTTTATACAGTTTAAATTGATCAATCTGGAAATAAAGCATTCCTGTTCTTCTAACTAAGAAGTCGACAGGAGAATAGGTCATCTCATCATGAACCGCGTAATAAATTTGCGCTAGCAGACTTAATGGTAAATTTGATGGAACCGTTCCTAGGATATGCGCGTATTGAAATACTTTATCTACATTTGTTCCATAAAATTTCGCTAATCTTCTGCCTTCTTCTCTTGTTAATCCGTAAGAAGGTGCAATCTGTTCTTTCATCGCTATAAAAGCTTCGAATTGATTGGATCCACCTAAATCTCCACCAGAAAGAGTTAGATGCTTAGTCACGCAAGGTCCATACTTTTCCTCGCCTAATTGTTTGGAGATTTTATCTACAATTGTCTCGGCCATTTTACGATAGCCCGTTAATTTACCACCAGCTATTGTAAATAAACCTGCTTCAGACTGCCAAATTTCGTCCTTCCGAGAAATTTCCGATGGATCTTTGCCCTCTTCATAAATTAATGGCCGAACACCCGCCCAAGTAGACTCCACATGTTCTTTCGACACTTGAACTTGTGGGAACATATAGTGAATTGCATCTAATAAGTAATCTACGTCCTTATGTGTTGCTACAGGGTTTTTAATATTCCCCTCGAAAAAAGTATCTGTCGTTCCAATATATGCTTTTCCATTGCGAGGAATAGCAAATACCATGCGTTTATCTGGTGTATCGAAATAAATTGCTTGTCTAAGCGGGAAGACATCCTGATCTAGTACAATATGTACACCTTTTGTTAGTTTTAATTTTTTCTTATTTTCAATTGAATCTAATGCGCGTACCCCATCCACCCATGGCCCAGTTGCATTGACAACTTTTTTAGCATGAATGTTAATCCGTTTATTGTTGATAGTATCTACAACTTCTGCGCCAATTACTTTATTTTGGTCGTTATACATAAAGGATCTTGCTCTCGCATAATTCAAACATACCGCGCCTTTTTCAATTGCTTTTTTAATTATTTCAATCGTCAGCCTTGCATCGTCAGTCCGATATTCTACGTAGTAGCCTCCTCCTAAGAGGTCTTTCGTTTTTACAAGCGGCTCTTTTTGGCTTGTTTCTTCTGGAGAAAGCATATGACGACGTTCTTCTTTTTTTACACCAGCAAGAAAATCATAAATCCTCAAACCTGCAGATGTGCTTAATTTTCCAAATGTACCCTTTTTGTGAAAAGGTAGCAGCATCCACATCGGCTCCGTCACATGAACTGCATTTTCATACACAAGTTCTCGTTCTTTCCCAACTTCAGCTACCACTTTCACATCGAGTTGCTTTAAATAACGAAGTCCACCATGCACAAGTTTGGTTGACCTACTGGAAGTCCCTGCAGCAAAATCCTGCATCTCCACCAATGCTACTGACATCCCTCGAGTAGCTGCATCTAGTGCTATACCTGCACCAGTAATACCTCCGCCAATTACTAGGACATCAAACTCATAATAATTTAATGTATTTAAGATTTGTTCTCTTTCCACAGAAGACTTCATTTACTCCACCTCTTCATCTATAAGTTTGAAAACTCTAGTTGCTTCTACTGCTTTCGTCCAACCTTTGTATAATTTATTTCGATTATGGACATCCATCTTTGGTTCATACAGTTTTTGACTTTCTCGCAAATCGGAAAGCTCTTGTTCATCTTTCCAAAAGCCAGTTGTGAGACCTGCTAAAAAAGCTGCTCCTAACGCTGTTGTTTCGTTGAGCTTTGCAAGTTCTATAGGTAACTGAAGCATATCACTTTGGAATTGCATAAGAAATTCATTGCTCACTGCTCCACCGTCCACACGAAGGACTTCTACATGAACTCCTGAATCCTCCACCATCGTATCAAGAACATCTTTCGTTTGATAGGCAAGTGATTCTAATGTGGCACGTATGAAATGTTCTTTAGTAGTCCCACGAGACAAGCCGAATATAGCTCCTCTTGCATCTGAATCCCAATAAGGTGTTCCGAGTCCTACGAATGCTGGGACGATATAAACACCTTCCGTAGAGTCCACTTTTTTTGCATAGTTCTCTGATTCGGCTGCATGTTTTACCATACGCAGCCCATCTCGTAACCACTGGATGGCAGACCCTGCAACAAAAACACTTCCTTCTAGTGCATAGGTTACTTTTCCATTTATACCCCATGCAATCGTTGTCAATAAACCAGATGGCGATGTAACGGCTTCCTCTCCCGTGTTGAGCAACATAAAACAGCCCGTTCCATACGTATTTTTAGCCATCCCTTTTTCAAAACAACACTGACCAAATAGAGCTGCTTGCTGATCACCAGCTGCACCTGCAATATCTATTTCTTTCCCGAAAAAGACGGAAGGGTCCGTTTGCGCATATACTTCCGAAGAGGAAGCAACTTTTGGTAACATGTTCATAGGAATGTTGAGCTTGTTACAAATTTCTTTGTCCCATTGCTGATCATATATGTTATAAAGCATGGTTCTCGAAGCATTAGAATAATCCGTTACATGTGCCTTCCCATTAGATAATTTCCAAATCAGCCAAGTGTCGATCGTACCAAAAAGTAAATCACCCGCCTCGGCTTGCTCCTGAGCACCTTCCACATTGTCTAAAATCCACTTTACCTTAGTAGCAGAAAAGTATGGGTCAAGCATTAACCCTGTCTTTTCCTTAAAAAAGGTTTCTAGTTTTTCTTTTTTTAGTTCTTCAATAATAGATTGCGTTTGCCTAGACTGCCAGACAATAGCGTTATATACCGGTTTCCCTGTTTTTTTGTTCCATACAACCGTTGTTTCACGCTGATTTGTAATTCCAATGGCATGCACGTTCTCTGGCTGATTCCCACTTTCCGTTAACACAGAAGCTAAAACGGATAGCACAGATCCCCAAATTTCCATTGCATCATGCTCCACCCAGCCTGATTTCGGGAAATATTGTATGAATTCTTTTTGCGCCGAATGAACAATATTGCCAGCCTTATCAAATAAAATAGCCCTTGAACTGGTCGTACCTTGATCGATCGATAAAATATATTCTCCCATAAGACCCCTCCTACATAACTCGTTTAAACATCTTCTCTACTTCATACGAAGAAAAATGAACGATAACTGGTCGACCATGTGGACAAGTTAATGGATGCTTCGCATTTTTTAAACTTTCTAGTAGCTGCTCCATATCCCTTGTTGTCAAATAGTGATTAGCTTTTATGGATAGTTTACAGCTCATCATAATAGCCGCTTCTTCTCTTAGCTTTTTAATGTCTGTTTTTCGGTTCGTTAGTACTTGTTCGATTAAACTTTCAATAATTTTTGTTTCATGCCCTTTTGGAAACCAAGTTGGATGCTCTCTTACTACGAAACTGGAGGTGCCAAACTCCTCTAAAAATATACCGACATCTATTAATTCTTCTATCGATTCTTTGATTCGGTACGCTTCGTCTAACGAATAGTGGAACGTAAGTGGAAGTAATAGAGCCTGTCGTTCACCTGCATTCACTTCGCCTACTTTTTCCTTATAAAATTCATATTTTATGCGTTCTTGTGCTGCATGCTGGTCAATGAGATAAAAACCATCATTGCTTTGCGCAACAATATATGTTCCATGAATTTGTCCTACTACATGTAAATCCGGAAACGGCTTTTTTTCCTCTACAATTTCTTCCACAAATTCTACATAATCTTCAACAAGCGCTTCTTCTTGAAGGGGTTCTCTCTCTTCGTAGACAATCGTTGATTGCACAGGTTCTACAATACTTGGAATACTCGGCGGTTCTGGTACCTGATAGGTTTGTTTAAAGAAATCAAATTGCACACTTGGTTGTTTTTTTTCTACAGGTTTTTCGGTAACTTTAGGAGGTTGTTGCACCCGGTGCATAATGGAACGAATGGTTTGTCTTACAAGTTCCATTAGCTCCTTTTCTTTGCTTAACCTAATTTGATGCTTTGCGGGGTGCACATTCACATCCGTCAACATTGGATCTGTTTCAATGTTTAAAACAACGATCGGATATCTGCCAATAGGAAGTAATGTGTGATAAGCATCCACAATCGCATTATTTAATCCATAATGTTTTACCCAGCGTCCATTGACAAGTATCGTCATATAATTTTTCGAAGCACGCGTAATCTCTGGTAGTGTCGCAAATCCGGTAATATGAAAATCAGAGGACTCTTTTTCGAAAGCAACCATTTTTTTCACGTTGGATACGCCATAAATAGAAGCTAGAACCTGTCTTAAATCTCCTCTTCCACTTGTTTGAATAATGGTTTGGTTATTGTGCGTAAGCTTAAATGCAATAGATGGAAAACTCAGTGCCAATCTGTTAATCAAATCAATTGTATGACCTAGCTCTGTTTGGATTGTTTTTAAATACTTTAAGCGTGCAGGTGTATTAAAAAACAACTGCTTTACGACAATATCGGTTCCTCTTCGAATAGGAGCAGGTGTACAAGAAAGTACTCTCCCACCTTCCAGTTCCACTTTCGTTCCCATATTTTTACCGTCTGATGTCCATAAACTGATCTTGGAAACAGAAGCAATAGACGCAAGTGCCTCCCCACGGAATCCTAAAGAACGGATTCTAAATAGATCATGCTCGGTTGTGATTTTCGATGTGGCATGTCTAGCAAAGGATTGAACAGCATCTTCCTCGTCCATTCCTTTTCCATTATCGGTCACTTGTATTTTTGCTAAACCAGCTTCTTCTAATATAATTTCAATTGATGTACTTTCCGCATCAATTGCATTTTCTACTAGCTCTTTTACGACAGAGGCCGGGCGCTCTACTACTTCTCCCGCCGCAATCTTATTGGATAGAAGCTCGTCCATTACGATGATTTGTCCCAATGTTGTTCACCTGCTTTTTAGGTTATTCTAGTTCGTTTTGCAGCTCATATAATAGCTGTAATGCTTCGAGTGGAGTTGTCCCTGATATATTTATTTTTTTTAGCTTCTTCGCTATTTTTTCAGCTGACTTGTTTATCTCTACTTTAGGTTCGACTGGCTGTATTATCTGTTCATCAAAGAATGACAATTGTGTATCATTTACTTGATCTTGGCTAGGTTCTTTTTTCTCCTGCAGTTCAAACGTTTCTAGTATTTCTCGTGCTCTTGTAATAATTTCTTCTGGAAGTTGGGCAAGCTCAGCAACATGTATCCCATAGCTTTTATCTGCTGGGCCATCCTTTAATTTGTGAAGGAATACGACTTTACCATCTTTTTCTGTAGCGGAAACATGTACATTACGTAATTTAGATAGCGTTTGTTCCAAATCAGTTAACTCATGATAATGAGTAGAGAATAGGGTGTTTGCCCCAATATTGTCATGAATATATTCCATCATCGCTTGTGCTAAACTCATCCCATCATAAGTAGAAGTCCCACGCCCAATTTCATCAAAAAGAAGCAAGCTTTTACTTGTTGCATTTGTAATTGCATGCTGTGATTCCATCATTTCAATCATGAACGTACTTTGTCCACCGGCTAAATCATCAGCAGCACCGATTCGAGTAAATATTTTATCGACAATTGGTAAAGTTGCAGATTCTGCTGGTACATAGCAACCAATTTGAGCCATGATGACTGTTATTGCGACTTGTCTCATGAAAGTACTTTTACCTGACATATTAGGTCCAGTAATTAGAAGCATATTTTCCTCTTCTGTTAAAACGCAGTCATTTGGTACGTAAAGTTGATTGTTCATCATCTTTTCAACGACAGGATGTCTTCCTTCTTTAATAATCATCGCATTTGTTTCATGGAATTCAGGTTTTGTAAGTCTGTGGTTTTCCGATACTTGTGCAAATGCTATATACACATCTAGCTCACTTATTTGTTTAGCTAATCGTTGTACACGAGGAATATAGGCTTTAATTTCTTCTCTTAATTGTGTAAACAACTCGTATTCTAATACTAAACTTTCGTCTTCGGCTGAAAGAATAAGGGATTCTTTTTCTTTTAATTCGTCTGTAATATAGCGTTCCGCATTTGCAAGTGTTTGTTTTCTCACATATCTTGCTTCATCCGCAAAATGGATATTGGATTTTGTTAACTCTATATAATAGCCGAATACTCTGTTATACCCTATTTTTAAGTTTTTCGATCCTGTAAGCTCTCTTTCCTTTTGCTCCAGTTCCGCAATCCACTTTTTCCCGTTGACTGATGCATCTCGAAGTTGATCTAAGCGAGCATGATAACCATTGTTAATCACTCCACCATCTTTAACTGCAATTGGTGGATTTTCACTTATCGCTTCTTCTAACTTTCTCCAAATATCTTCACAATCTTCTATCGCTTCGCCTAATGCTTGTAATGCGTCATTGGTCGACTCCAATAAAAGCTGTTTAATAAATGGAATTTTAGATAGTGATTGTCTAAGTTGGGCAAGGTCTCTTCCCCCTGCACTACCAAAACCAATTCTTCCGACTAATCGTTCTAAGTCATACACTTCTTTAAATGATTCTTTTATTTCTTCTCTTAACATAAAATCATCTAAAAAACTGGTGACTATTTCTAAGCGTGCTTCAATCGCTTTTTTATTTGCTAGCGGTTGGTGAATCCATTGCTTTAGTTTTCGTCCTCCCATGGCAGTTACTGTTTCATCGAGTAACCATAATAATGTACCTTTTTGATCGGCATTTCGAATGGAAGAAATCAGCTCTAAATTTCTTTTGGAATGATAGTCCATTGCCAAAAAGGAATCTCTTTGTTGAAATGTAAAAGGCTGTATATGCAACAAAGAACGTTTTTGTGTTTTTTGAATGTATTGTAATAAACGTTTTACTGTTCGATGCGTTTCAATCGGATGATTTTCCACATATTTTGCCGTCTCATGATCACTTAACTCTTCTTGTTCAATTGATAATGTAAAATCATGCATGGCAGATGTATCATTAATCAATACATACATTTGATCACTTACTATTAATTCTTTTGCTTGTAGTGACAATAATTCCTGTACGACCTCTTTCTCGTCTCCATTTATTATCGTAGTAAAACCATCTCCTGTTGAAACGTCTAAATAGGAAAAAGCCACTTCATTGGAAGAAATTAAATCAGCAGAAGCGATATAGTAATTGGTTTTATTGTGCATTGCTTTTCCTTCAATTAGCGTTCCAGGCGTTACGAGACGTACTACTTCCCTTTTCACAACACCTTTAGCTTCCTTTGGATCCTCCACTTGCTCACAGATGGCCACTTTATGGCCCTTACTAATAAGTGTTTCAATGTAGTTCTGTGCAGCATGGTGCGGTACACCACACATAGGAATGTTATCCTTTCTGCTCGTTAGGGTTATTTCCAATATAGAAGCTGCTTTTACAGCATCATCATGGAATAACTCATAAAAATCACCTAAACGGAAAAATAAAAAAGCATCTATGTAGTCTTTTTTAATATTTAAGTATTGTTGCATCATTGGAGTATGTGTTGTCATGTTCTATCCTTCTCTCTTCTTAACTCTATAGCTATTATAACAAATTTACATAAAAAAAAAGCCGGAAGAACTGGCCGGCTTTGTTAAAGTGATGAGGAACCGTGTTGATCGTTAGAGGAGCTTGATGAACTAGAGGAACTAGAAGAACTAGAAGAGCTTTCTTCATTAATTGCCCATTCTTCTTCAAATTCTGTATCATGCACTTGAATAACTACGGTTGTTTCGCCAACTACTTCTGCAAGTAGCTCTCTTTCTACCGTTACCTGGAATTGCGTTCCATGGGCGATAATAATTGCTTCCGTACAATTTGGCTGTTGAATAACACGAACATGTACTTCTCCACCAGTAGAATCTTTATCGCGGTAATGTAATCTTATTCTGTCTTTGTAATTAATAGTTTCCGTAAAAACAGATGTTTTGGAATGGTCATGATGTGCGTACCAAACGTTGATATCAAATTTTCCAGTTACTTCTACGTATTTCCCAACTTTCTTGGACGAACAAGTGTGATTAATAACCCAGCAGCCTAAAATACTAGATGGCGCATTTGGTGGTCGAAGAATTTCGCGGGATTCCGTTCTCTTTTTCCCTTTAGCCACAACAGCTTTTGTCACTATTTGTCGTAAGTGTTTCATTTTTTTCCTCCTTGTATTCAAGTCATAACATCATATGCACCATTAGCCCAATCGGTTCATCTCTTTAGAAAATTCTTTGCGTACTTAGCGTTTGCGGGTTACATGAATCGAATAAGAGGATATTTTACTTAATTTGTCGTTTTCTGTTTGTATTTCATGTACCGATTGTGTGGTTCAGGTATTGTTTTGTCTTGTACAGGATTATTTTGCCATAACAAAAGAGCTATCTTATTTGAGATACCTCTTTCGTGTTATTATTTATGAAATTCACTTTTGAGTACATATACCACATCATATTCTTTGATTTCATTTAAGTGCTTATCCAAATTTGTATAAAAATCGGAAGAAAGTGAACTCATTCCCTGTCCGTTTGCATACGAAATACTGGCTAAAGTCGCAGTCTCCTCAAGCGGAATATTTTTCATCTGATTACTTCCCCATGTACTTTGTTCTGGTGCTTTAAACTTTTGCACCACTCTACTACTACTTGACCCTTTTTCACTTGAGACGCTTATAGTAAAAATCGTCTCATTTCGTTCATCTGGTATTGGAGAATTTGTAAAAATAATCGTTCCATTATGTTCAATATCCGTTGTCATCTCGATAATTTTCTCATCCACGAGTTCTCCGAATTCATATTTATCCACCCATACAGTGATTTGTTTAAATTCCTCACCAGTCTGAAAATCAAATACAAAGGATTGATCACTTACACTAGAAATTAATAATTGATCTCGTTCTGATAACTCAGCTCCTGCAAGTGTATTTTCCTCATTACAAGCAGATAAAGATAATAATAGTAGGCTTAAAGTAAATAAAATCAAAATTCTTTTCATTCATTCACCCCATCTGGAAATTTAATATTAAGCTTTGTCCAAATAGTTGCCCAATTTTTTTTTAATATTCGTTCCTCGTAAATAGCTGTTAATTCTGTATTTATCCGAAAGCTAGGTGTTGGGTTTACATGAAAATGTATGACATCCTCTATTCCATGTGGGGCAGTCAATAGTAGATTGTCTTCTTTGTCTAACTTCACCCCTAGCGCTGTCACCGTCTCTGGGAAATTAGCTATGCCATCAACTGCAGAGGAATAGGCTGGGAGATTGTTTATTACATGCATCCTTGCTTGATTTTTCACAGACCAAGGAATATTAGGCATCCGTCTTTGTAGTTGTTCTTCTAATTTCTTTTCCACTAATTCATTTGTGTTAGTAGGATCAAAATAAATCACATCAATATCTGCTATTGGGGTTCTCTCATCAATATCATGTAACACATCCCAAATTTTCGAACGGACAAACCCGGCGCAAATCCACCAATCCGGGAGATCCAATGTTTTTGCAGCCTTTAGTAAGTCCATCATCCATTCATCTGCTTTTATCCATCTACATATATCATCTTCTGTATGGATTTTCATACTTCCATCTCCTTCCTCACCTTTTCGAAAAAGTCACTTTCCACCCGATAATAAGTCCAAGAAGAAGGATTATTGCATATACAACTAGTCCGTATGGGAGTATCAAAGCCACAAAATGCACCCCCGCTAATAAACCAACTATTAACATACTTCCAAAAACCTTTAAAGTGCTACCATCTTGCGTATGCTCGTGTGAATGAGTAAAAGGATAAACGTCTTTATCAATTAGCAAAAAGGAAATAAGCGTCAGAACTATTGCGACAAGCAATATAACAAACAAATCAAGTAAAATTCGTACAGAAAACATCCAAAGAAATATCACACTTAATAAGAGTAAAATCGGAATGAAGAAATTAATGATACTTGCTTTTAAAGTTGCGCTATATACAAGTCCTTTATGTCGAATAGGAGCCGCATAGAAAATCCATTGTCCTTTATAGTTACCAGAGAACTGGAGCATTTGAACAACAGAAGGAATCATTATTAAGCCAAAATAGATAACCATATATGAATTTCCTTTTATCACTTCTTCATATGAATCCATTCTTATGTTATTAAACAAAAATATGAAAGGAAAGATAAACGCAAAGCCTAACAGTGGATACATTTTTAGTTTTATTTCTCTCTCTTCCTTTAACATGAGAGAAGAAAACTTATAAAAAGTTCGTTCTTCTTTCGTTCTACATAAAATCTTCGCCCAAAACTCCTCGATTTTACGATTCCTCTTTTTCTTTCTATTGGCATCACTTTGCAATTTCGATAGATTTCTTTCAAAAGCTGGCATCAGTCGAATATAAAGTACAATCGAAATAATTGGAATTAACAAAGCAAGCAGAGATAACACAATAATATGAGTAGAGAAATCTTTATTTAGAATCAATTCAAACGGGGCAGCAAACCAAATAGGAGGTAATGCGATATGCCACCAAGCAAAGGTGTATGAAATCTCTATATTAATAATTTCAAATACACGACCGATTAGTTGATAACTAATCGCCATTCCGATTGCTAATATAATTTGCACATAGTTGATAATGTCCTTTAGCTTTTCTCCACTAAAGAATCGAAGTATAAATAAATAGATAAAGGCAGTTAATACAACAGCTAAACTGCTAATGAGAATAACTTCTATTAAAAATATGAGCGCAAATACAATACCATGCTTAAATATACTTACAATGAAAGGGACTGCTACAAATGAGCCTGTTAAGAGAATCATATAAATCAGAATATGAACGATTTTCGCTGCATTTAATGTTTTTCCGCTAATAGGCTTAGGATGGAGAATATTTTTATCCCGGATATCAAGTAAGACTGCTGAGAAATCAGAAACCATAGATGTCATTAATATAATAAATAAAGCGCTAAACATAATAGAAAGTGAAAAAAGAAACTCATTTCCTAAAAATAGAAGAGGCGTCAAAAAGAGAAGTCCAAAAAAAGCGTACAACCACAATGATTTTAGAAACTGATTTCCTTCTTTTTTTACCTTAGACCCACTGAAAATAGCTGGCATTCTTCTACCATCCATAGTAAGTTTCAACTGAAGAATCTTCCTCATAACGGCATAGTCGATATTTAACTTGTGAAAAACGCCTTTAAAACGATCTAATATTCGAAGAGAAATAAAATCATCCATTGTTATGTCCCTCGCTAACTAGGTCGACAAACCTCTCCGCAATTTGTTCATGCTCAGTAAAACCTGTTAATTGATTGAAAATGCCCTCTAGTGATCCCTCTTTATTTTGCATTTTTAGTTCTTCGAAAGTTCCATCTGCTACTACTTGGCCGTCTACCAATAAAACGATTCGATTACTAATCTTCTCAACTACGTCCATTATATGAGAGGAATAAAAGATTGTCTTTCCACGTTTTGCAAGCTGAGCAAGTATTTCTTTAATGACCATCACACTATTTGCATCAAGTCCACTTAGTGGCTCATCATAAAACAATAAATCTGGATCATGCAGCAAACTAGAAATAATTAATACTTTTTGCTTCATCCCTTTTGAAAAAGAAGATAGTCGTTGATGAAATGCAGCTTCCAAACCAAATTCTTTCATCAATTCATACGCTTTTTTCTCCGCATCCTCACTTGTTAAACCGTACAACTCTCCTGTAAAGGCCAGATATTCAAAAGCCGTTAAATTTTCATATAGTTCTGCTGTTTCAGGTACATAGCCGATTCTCTTTTTATAAGCATAATCACTTTTGATGATGTTTTCCCCAAAAATTTCAATAAGGCCACTATAGCCTTCTATTAAACCTAGCATTAATTTAACGGTAGTACTTTTACCGGCACCATTTGGTCCAATATAGCCAATGATTTGACCTTTATACACATCTAAATTGACCCCATTCAATACTTTTTTATTACCAAAGCTTTTCGATACATTTACTAATGATAAAACCTTTTCGTTTCTCATAAAGTTCCCCCTCTTCTACTAATAAAATGGTTACTACCAAAAATTAACTAACTATCCTAATTATACATTAAATAATCTTCCTAATCTCACAATCCAAGGAAATATATTGCTAGATGAGTATTCCTTAACATCACACAATTGCTTAATAAAATGGTGCTAACACACTAGGCTCTCTATGTATAGGTGCTTTGGAAAGCTTATAGAACTAAACGAGTTCTACACCATTGCCTGGATTTTCTTTATGGGGCTGTCCCTAAAGTCATACATTGACTGAGAGATGGTCCTTTTCCAATGTATTGATTTCCGTTCCAGACGGACGCTTTCCGCGGGCATGGCTTCAGTCTCCTCGTCGCATTCGCTCCTGCGGGGCCTTCAGCTCATGCTATTCCCGCTGGAGTCTCCGTCTTTCACTACAATCAATTGCCTACAAAAAATAGTAGTTTTAATAAAAAGTATACAAAAAACAGGTGTAGAAAAAGACTCTTTTTTCTACACCAGCTTCAATTTATGGGCTTATTGGCTAGCCCCATTTTTTCGATAATTGTGTGGTAGTCGCTCGTCTGTCACTCTCCATAGCTACTTGTAATAGAAGTGCCAAAGCTTTTGGAAATGAAAGAATAGCCACTTTCCTATTTATACAATAAGCAGCCAAAGATGCAAATTTGGCTGCTCAGTCTTTCTCTATCGTATTCCACCTTTTCAATTAGCTTCACAAAAATAAGCAAGGAACGCATTATAGAAAGCGATTGAGTACCCGAAATTGCATCTTCGGGCACCTCCACTATGAGTAAAAGGTAGCTATTCTTTCATTTTCCAAATCAATTTCGGATTTCTTTTGAGGATTGTTGGTACGTAACGGACAAATATCCACAACAGGATAATTGAAAATAGTGTAGCAGGAAGTGACGCAGTCACTTCCTGCTACACTTAGCCCTAGGTAATGATGTAGCGTTCATTTCGTCCAAAGCAAACCAAAAGCGTACAAGTGCAAAATGGGTTCCTTGCGCATTTCTTGTGAAATTTTGATGAGGTAAATTGGATAATCAACACCCGTTCCTTAATATCTTTCTATTGAACTTTTCTACTAAAGAGTGTAGGATTTTCTAGTACTGACTAACAATTTTTTTATGTGAGGAGGGTATTCCCTTGGAGACTATCAAGGAGAGAAAAGGAAGCATTCTATTATTAATAATCGGAATTATTTTTGTGTCTTCCACACTTAGGGCCCCACTTACTTCAGTTGGACCTATTATTTCATACATACGAGATGGACTAGCTATTTCTAACGTACTAGCAGGATTTGTAACAACCATTCCTCTTTTAGCATTTGCAGTTATTTCTCCATTTGCACCTAAAATTGCGCGCCGTTTTGGAATGGAATTAACTTTGTTCTACGCTATCTTATTATTAGCAGCGGGCATTATCATTCGCTCTTTAGGAGCTACAGCTTTCTTACTTATTGGAACTTCGTTAATCGGAATCGCCATTGCTTTTGGAAATGTTTTATTGCCAAGTTTAATAAAGCTAAAATTCCCTTTACAGGTTGGTTTATTGACTGCGATTTTCACAGTTTCCATGAATCTATCCGCTGGAATAGGAGCAGGAATTAGTTATCCTATTGCTGAAAGCACAATTTATGGATGGCAAGGTGCACTAGGCTGTTGGGCCATTTTTGCCATCATTGCTAGCATCATTTGGATACCCCAAATTAAGAAAAGAAAAGAAATGACAGAATCACAAATTGAAACTAAAATAGACAAACCTAAGTCGATTCTAGCTTCTCCCTTAACATGGACCATCACATTATGTATGGGATTTCAATCTCTTATTTTTTATACGACTGCTGCTTGGATACCTGATATTTTACAATCTCAAGGTATGGAAGCTGATCAATCTGGGTGGATGTTGTCCATTATGCAATTCGCTCAATTGCCAATGACTTTTATTACACCAATCATTGCGGGGCGCTTAAAAGATCAGCGAATACTTGTAGTAGTATATACGGCTTTGTACTTAATCGGTTTCAGTGGATTATTAGTAGGTAGTAATTCGCTTGCAATTGTATGGATGATTTTCCTTGGTTTAGCAGGGGGTGCGTCATTTAGTCTGGTCATGATGTTTTTCTCTCTTCGCTCACGAACGCCTATGGAGGCCGCTGAACTTTCTGGAACAGCACAATCAATCGGTTATCTTTTAGCAGCAGTTGGCCCAGTTTTCTTTGGCTATATTCACGATGCAACTGGAAGCTGGCATACATCTATTATTTTATTTATCGTAACCGTCGTACTCCTATTCTTTTCAGGAATGCATGCAAGTAGAGATCGATATGTAACTGAAGAAACTTAAGATAATAGTGCTCAGCCGTTTACGGAGGCTTTATTCTGTACTTGTTTATATTTAAAAAGCAGAAGCATGGGACCCATGCTTCTGCTTTTTAATATGGTAAAGGTTGATAAGAATAGTTAGGTGTTATCTTTTCATTATTGTATGGCTTTTGAAAGATATGAGTGGTTGCCGGTGACATTGGAGGAATAAGCCATGTCCAGTTTCCAGTGACATCTCGCCCTGCATCCTTTTCAATCTCTTCAAATTTCTTAAATTGCTGTGCTGCTGTATGGTGATCTACAATACTGACCCCGTCTTCTTTGAAAGAATGTAAAACCGCTGCATTCAGTTCAACTAGTGCACGATCCTTCCATAGAGAAGCATTCGATTTTGTGTTAAGCCCCATATGCTCTGCAATCGTCGGCAACATGTTATAGCGGTAATCATCTGCTAGATTACGTGCACCGATTTCTGTACCCATATACCATCCGTTAAATGGAGCAGCTGCATAAGTGATGCCACCAATTTCAAGTTTCATGCTAGAAATCATCGGCACTGCATACCATTTCAATTGTAGTTCTTTAAACCAATTATATTCTGGGTGCCGGATTGGAACTTCTAATATATATTGCTCAGGAATTTCGAAAATTTTTGCAGGTCGATTCTTTACTTGAATGACGAGTGGCAAGACATCAAAATTTGTTTTGTTTCCTTTCCAACCAAGTTCTTCACATACTTTTGTGAAAGCAATCGAATCGGAATCTCCAATAATTCCGTCCTCCATCTCATATCCTGCATAACGAATCAGCTGATGATTCCAAACACGGACATCTTGTGGTGAAAATATCGTAATCGTCGGTCTGATTCGCCCCTCATTGGTGGCAAACTTTATATGTTCCAGTAAAGATTCAAAGATGACTTCCTCTGTATGTAGTTCCCTTTTATCTATTACAGTTAAGCTTTGCCAAAATAAACGACCAATGCATTTATTGCTATTACGCCACGCCACTTTAGCACCGTATGTTAGCTCCTCTGCCGTATGTTCATAGGTACCATTTATATAAATCTGCTCCTCGATCTCTTTTAATCGAGTAACCATTTCTTGTTCATCTCTACCTGTTTCCTTATAAAAAAGATGTATAAACGCTTTCGCTTCATTTAACATACCTCTCGTCCCTTCCACTACACCTTCCATCTTAGTAGAAAGATGCCAAGCCAAACAAGTACCAACCCTCCAAAAGTTGTGAGGAATTTATGACACTGTTACAAATAGAAGCGTTCCCTGTGTTACGCACATTATGGAAACTATTCTGAATTTTAAGTGATAAAAATTGAATTATTTGAATCTATATATATATTTTCAACGATATAACAAATAATTTAATTTCTATATCGCTTATTATCATACTGGAATAGAACAAGGAATAATATTGTTATAGTTAATGGAGGTGGAATATATAGAGAACAAAATTGAAATACTTATTCGAATGCTATTTTCCGGAAATATATTCAAGTGAATCTGATACCTGCACAATCCAAAAGGTGCCTACTTCATGGACCTATTTTAGCTACTTCCTTCCATTCTGATGGACAATAGAAATTGAATTATTCGAGTTTATCGAGACTCAATAGCAAGTAGTATCTCTGCTGAGATTATCTTTAATTAGGTTGATAGTCTAATAATTGCACACTGGAAGGAGAATCGAATGTTAGAATATCATCAACAATCATCACTTGAAATCATGAAGATATTGGACGTCACAAATCAAGGATTGAATGATTATGACGTCCGAAATAGACAAAAAATATACGGTTCTAATAAATTGGTGGAAGGAAAAAGAACAAGTACATTCGCCGTTTTCTTTGGACAGTTTAAGGATTTATTAGTCATAATTTTAATCATCGCCGCTTTCATTTCATTTCTATTAGGTGAAGTAGGAAGCACTATTGTAATCATGATTGTCGTTATATTAAACGCAATCCTGGGTACTGTACAGCATGTGAAGGCAGAACAGTCCTTGGATAATCTGAAAGCTTTGACCACTCCAGTTGCAAAAGTGATGCGAAATAATCAGATCGTAGAGATTTCTTCAGAAGATATAGTGGTTGGAGATATTCTCTATTTGGTAGCTGGTGATTATGTAAATGCGGATGGAAGATTAGTAGAAAGCCATAATCTGCATATAAATGAAAGCTCGCTGACAGGTGAATCATTGGCTGTTGCGAAGAGTACCGAACCAATCAATGAAAATCATGTAACCATTGCAGATAAAAAAAACATGGTTTTCACTGGAGGTTTTGTCACTACTGGTCGCGGCACTGTACTTGTTACAGCTATTGGAATGGAAACCGAAATCGGAAAAATCGCAAGTTTACTGGGTACTGCGAAAGAAAAGAAAACACCTCTACAAATAAGTCTAGATCGTTTTGGAGAAAATCTAGCATTAGGGATAACGATAATCTGTCTAGCCATTTTCACTATCGATCTTTTTCGAGGTCGAGAGTTGGTAGAATCGTTTATGTTTGCTGTTTCGCTGGCAGTTGCAGCAATTCCAGAAGCATTAAGCTCGATTGTTACCATTGTATTGGCTTTTGGAACACAGAAAATGGCGAAAGAAAATGCCATTATACGAAAGCTTTATGCTGTCGAAAGTCTGGGAAGTGTATCGGTTATTTGTTCAGATAAAACGGGGACATTAACAGAAAATAAGATGACTGTTCAGCAAGTATATATTGATCAAAAAGTCATTCCGCAGGATCAACTAAATACTGAAAATGCAATAGAGAAAAATCTTATTGAAATGTCACTATTATGTAATGACGCATTGGAAAGAGATCATAAAGAAATCGGTGACCCCACTGAAATTGCACTTGTAAAATTAGGGAAGCAGTACGGTCTTGATGAATTAATCGTAAGAAGTCTCAAACCGAGAGTGGCGGAAATTCCTTTTGATTCGGACAGAAAGTTAATGACGACTGTGCATCGGTCCAATCTGCAATCAATAATGATTACCAAAGGAGCAGTTGATGTTCTTTTACCTAAGATTGCGAAAATCGAAACTTCTACAGGTGTACGTACTATAACGGAAAAACATCGTAACAAAATCGAAGAAGTGAATCGTGATTTTTCGATGAATGGATTAAGAGTAATAGCGATAGCTTACAAAGAGATACAGGTACATCAATCAATCGATGCCTGGGGTGAAAGAGATTTAATCTTTGTCGGATTAATTGCAATGATGGATCCTCCTAGAAAAGAGTCAAAAGCAGCTGTTGAAAGCTGTATAAAAGCTGGTATTAAACCAGTTATGATTACTGGAGACCATAAAATAACAGCAACTGCAATTGCGAAACAAATTGGTATTTTAAATGATCCTTCAGAAGCGATTGAAGGCTATGAGATTGAAGGATTAACTGATCAACAATTACAAGAAAAGGTACAAGATATTTCTGTTTTTGCCCGTGTAACACCAGAGCATAAAATTCGTATCGTGAAAGCATGGCAGGAAAAAGGAAATGTCGTTGCGATGACCGGGGATGGTGTCAATGATGGCCCCGCTTTAAAACAAGCCGATATCGGTGTGGCGATGGGGATAACTGGTACCGAGGTAGCAAAAGATGCATCCTCTATGATCTTAACAGATGATAATTTTTCAACGATTGTCAAAGCAATCTCGAATGGAAGAAGCCTCTATACCAATATTAAAAACGCCATTCTATTCTTATTGTCAGGGAATGCAGGTGCTATTTTTGTTGTTTTATATGCAACTGTATTAGGTTTACCAGTTCCCTTTGCACCTGTGCATCTATTATTTATTAACTTACTTACCGATAGTCTGCCAGCAATTGCAATAGGTTTAGAGCCGCATAATAAAAATACAATGAAGGACAAGCCTAGAGATATTCACAAGTCTTTATTAAATAAAACATTTACTACTCAAGTGGTGCTTGAAGGGTTATTAATTGCAATCTCTACAATTATTGCTTTTCGAATGGGATTGCAGGCGGGAGATACGCTAACAGCAAGCACAATGGCATTCACAACTTTATGTTTGTCGAGATTAATACATGGCTTCAACTCCAGATCGAAAGAATCGATCTTCACTATTGGTGTATTTTCAAATAAATATACTTGGCTAGCATTTTTAATAGGTTTTTTATGTTTACATTTAGTATTATTTATCCCTTCGCTTACAGGTGTGTTTGAAGTCGCGACATTAAGTGGAGTACAACTAGTTATTATTTATAGCTTGTCTTGTATGCCTTTTCTAGTTAATCAGTGGTATAAACTATTGTTCGTGAGAAGTACAAAATAGTTAGTGGACCCTGTGTCATGCATAACTCAGAAATTATTCTGAATTGTTCGTGACACAAGGTTTCTAACTCAATGCTCGTTTAATATTAATCCTATAGATGCATAAATAATGACAGTGCCGAAAATGAACATCATATGGAATAAAGAGTATACAAACATACGGTTCGCCCATTTCTTCCCTTCCTTCTTGTGATAGCCCACAATACTCATCGACAGCCAAATTGCTCCTAAAATAACCGAAACAAATGTGAGCCCTAAGCTAAGGGGTAAAAATAAGAAGCTCGTTAATATTAATAGTACTAAGTAAATGTTGGATTGAATATACGTACGACGCTCACCTTTTACTACAGGAAGCATTGGGATATTCGCTGCAGCGTAATCATCCTTTTTCCGAAGAGCAATCGCGTAAAAGTGCGGCATTTGCCAAATCATGACGATAATGAACAATGCCCACGCTGCAGGATGCCAAATATCTGGTGCTACTGCTGCCCAACCAATAAGTGGTGGCATTGCCCCTGAAATACTGCCAACTTCTGTGTTCCAAATGGTACGGCGTTTCGTCCAAATTGTATATGGTACAACATAGAAAAATACTCCGAGAAAACCTAAGAATGATGCAAGTGGTGTCGTTAATGCAAGTAATCCAATTCCGATTAAAAGTAAAGAGATTCCAACGACCAAGATAAGTTTCGGAGATAATTCACCTGTTACGGTGGGACGATTTTTCGTACGTTGCATCACAACATCAATGTCACGATCGTACAAATTATTAAAAGAACCCGCAGCAGCAATTACTGCCGCCGTTCCTAAAATTGCATAAACAAGATTCGAAAGATTGTCTCGGAAACTTAACTCATATGTGTATAAAGCTAGCATCAGACCTGCTACCATCGGAATTAAATTAGATTTAATAATACCTGTTTTTAGAGCCAATGCCCATAAATTAAAGTTAGATTGTTTTTGCATGTTGTCTAGTTTAACACTCCTTCATTTTCCTGTACGACATTTCTAATTTCTCGATATTGTTACTCTTCTAAATATAACAGAATTATTGAATTCGCCATCCTTACTAAGTGGCAATCTGTTGACATATTCACCAGGTATCCCTCCAGTGTTCCCTGTGTAACGAACAACTCATACACTAGTCTGAATGGAATCTATTTGTTGGGTGTTTACGCAATTTCAACAAATAAAATGCACGTAATCAAGTCAACGTCAAATAATGCCCACCTAGTCGCTAGGCAGGCATTATTTGACGCTTACATATGTTCATAACTTGATTCCCTATAATCTCTTTTAGCTAATTTGCTTCTGTTAATTTACCTCACTCTTCTTTTCCTATTTCATTAGCTACTTTAGTTATTCTTTCTAACATGGTTGGATGAGAATATCGAAACCATTTTACGAGTAATGGAGGATTCACTTCACTTAATCCAGCCTTTGTTAGCTCTTGAAAAGTGCTCACAGCTGCCTCTGGGTCGACTACTAACTCTATAGCATACTGATCAGCTCTATTTTCCTGATATCTAGAAATGTAATTGGAAAGTGGACTTGAAACGAATAACAGAAAAGATGTAATAAGCAAAAACAATGGAAGCGAGTGAATAGCATTTATTCGATTAATTTTTAATACACGTCCATAGCGGGTGATGACCCTACGCATTAGTTTCGCTGTTAACCAAAGCCCAACAAGCATCGTTAATAAATAACCAGCGATTCCGAAATAAATATGTTTTTCCACATAATGCCCCATCTCATGAGCCATGATGAAGAGAATTTCATTTTCTGATAAGCGGTTTAACGTCGTATCCCATAACACTATTCTGGAATTACTCCCAATCCCCGTAACATAGGCATTTAGCGCATTTGTCTTTTCCGCCATATTCACTTCATACACATGCTCTGTTGGAATATTTGCTTGCTCAGCCAACGACAAAATTTTCGTCTCTAGTTCTTTATTGGTTAGTGGATAAAAATCGTTATAAAGTGGGTCGATTAATACTGGTTGAATAAACATGAGGAAAATGGAGAAAGGAATCATTAATAACCATGCGTTAAACCACCATTTCGTTGTGCTTTTATTAATAAGCCAATATAAAACGGTCACAATCACTACTGTTGTTCCGAAGTTAACCCAAAATTCAATGACATTATCTCGCATCCAAGAATTGAAATTCTGGGTACTAATCCCATAGTATTTACTTAAGGAATACCTGTAATAATCTAAAGGAAATAACACGATAAACATAAGTAAGGATAATAAAAATAAATAGATTGCATTTTGCCAAATTGCCCATTTGTTTTGCAAAGGGATCCATCTTTCAAACGCTTGAGAAAGCCCAGTAATCAATATAAAAAGTAAGACAAGCCATTCAAACGGTGTTCCTACAAAAAAGAGGAAATTCTTTATTTTTGAATACTCCTCACTTAGGTACAATTCACGCTCCGACATAAAGACGTGTGGATCTGCAACAGTCCCTTTCAAAGCTGTTGGTATACCCCCACTATCACTATGAAAGATATAAAAATACATCCCTAATGCATATACCCCAAATAGTAAAAGTGCTATAATTCCCCATTTCTTCGCCAAATCCTCTTCACCTCCATTCTCTGTCCTACTTTTAGTGTAATCAAAAACGAGTAAGATAGAACCAATTACTTCAATTTGCTTTTTCCCTACTATCTTAATAAGAGAAGCGGATAGTGCCGTTTTAGTGCAATACCTGTTCGCAGATGTTTCCGGATTGCTTTGGAATGGACTTTGCTACATCATTTACCGAGCGATTTTAAGGAGAATATATTTGTTGACGAAAATCGCGAGACGCCTGTGGAAAAACGGGCTGCCAAGACCCCGCAAGGAGCTTATAGGAACAAAGGGGCTGTCCTTAAAGCCATATAGTGACTGAGAGATGGTCCCTTTTCCAATGTATTGATTTCCGTTCCAGACGGACGCTTTCCGCGGGCATGGCTTCAGTCTCCTCGTCGCTTTCGCTCCTGCCGGGCCTTCAGCTCATGCTATTGAGGGTACTGAAAAACTCTATTACAGAATTTTTTATAATAAATATTTGATGTAACGATACTGTGTACTATAGGATTTAGCACGGCGTCGTGAGACTCCTGTGGGAAAGCGAGACAGCCGAGACCCCGCAAGAAGCGTAGCGTAGCGTAGGAGGAGGCTCGGCGCTCGCCCACGGAAAGCGAACAGAGCCGTGCTAAATCCAATTAGCGGATATTTATTAGGAATTTTATTAGAATACCACTTTTTCAGTGCCCTCATGCTATTCCCCTGGAGTCGCTGTCTTTCACTACATCAATTGCCTACAAAAAATAGTTGTTTAATAAAAAGTATACAAAAAACAGGTGTAGAAAAAGACTCGTTTTTCTACACCTGCTTCAATTTATGGGCAAATCATCATGTACCACAGAAAGTTTGGTAACGACAGCTGGATTCCGGTGGGAGTGTGCTGTATTCATTCTGTTTAGGAGTATATGCGTAAGGAATTCTAAGTACATCAACTAGCTGCTCCAACAGACTATAATCTCCTTGACTCACTGCTGCGTCAAGTGCTTCTTCTACCCGGTGATTACGAGGAATTACAGCAGGGTTACTATTCCGCATCAACTCAATTGATAAGTCTTTGGATTCCTTCTGTCTACTCAATCTCGATTGCCATATCTCGTTCCAATCTATAAATTCTGGAGTACCAAATAGGACCGTATCCTCCATCTGATCTAAGGTTAGTGATCGAAATGTATTCGTATAGTCTGCGCCATATTTCTCCATCATATAAAGAAGGTCCTCAATAAGGGAAATATCTTCTGTCTCTTCATTGTAAATCCCCAATTTTGCTCTCATACCTTTGAGCCAGCTAGATTGATACAACTCGGAATAATTTGTCATCGCATCTTCGGCCAGCTTGATTGCTTGCTCTTGTTCTTCATGTATAAGAGGCAACAAGCTTTCAGCAAATCGAGCGAGGTTCCAACCGGCGATATTAGGCTGATTACCATAGGCGTAGCGCCCATGAGTATCAATAGAACTGAATACTGTCTTAGGGTCATATGTATCCATGAATGCACAAGGACCATAATCAATAGTTTCTCCACTAATGGCCATATTGTCCGTGTTCATCACCCCATGAATAAAACCAACCAATTGCCATTTGGCAATCAACTCGGCTTGACGCTTGATTACTTCTTGCAGAAGTGAAAGGTATCGGTTCTCTTCTTTATCATCAATCTCCGGATAATGTCTTTCTAACGTGTAGTCTGCTAATGAGCGAAGATCTTCGAAAGTTCCCCAATTTGCAGCAAATTGAAAAGTTCCTACTCGAATATGACTTGCAGCAACTCGAGTCATAACTGCACCAGGTTGTTCCATTTCACGAATGATGGATTCACCGGTTGTCACCACCGATAGGCTGCGTGTTGTAGGGATACCAAATCCATGCATTGCCTCGCTAATTATGTATTCACGAAGCATCGGTCCAAGTCCTGCTCTCCCATCTCCCCCGCGAGAGTATGGCGTTCTACCTGAACCCTTTAGCTGAATATCAACTCGGTCTCCTTGGGGAGTAATTTGCTCGCCAAGCAGTAGAGCTCGGCCGTCCCCTAACATATTAAAATGTCCGAATTGATGACCTGCATAAGCTTGAGCAAGAGGCAAACTATCTTCTGGTGGATGGTTACCAGCAAGCTCCTCCACACCTCTTTCACTTTCAAGGGCCTTGGTATTTAAACCTAGAGATGTTGCCAATGAATTATTGAGGATGACCAACTTCGGTGACCGTACAGGATTTAAGTCCATAGTAGTAAACAGCAATTTCGGAAGACCAGCATAACTGTTTTCTATGTTCCAACCAGTATTTGTGTTCACTTTTGACATCATATCTTCCTTTCTCCGTCTATCGTATAAATTGGTGATACTTATAGCAGTTCAATTTATCATCTACTTCTTCTATTTTATTATACCCTTCCTAGACGAAGATACACTTCACTTGTTTTAGGTTAGTTGATTTCAGGTACTTCGATGTAACATTATGGATAATATCACGTCAAATATATTATAGGAGTAAAGCAATAATAAAGGTGGGTATTAATGAAGAAGTGTATTTCATTCTTGTTAATCATTTTTTTGTTGAGTGGTTGTAATACTGAAACACCTATCGAAAATGAGCAAGTACCTAGTAAAAAGAGAAACATCACAGAAACTATAAGCGAGAACGAACAGTTCATTTTGACCGTGCGAACAGAAAAGGAAGAATACCAAGTTGGCGAGCCATTAGAAATCACTGCAACGCTTGCTTATAAGGGAGAAACAGACACAATTACAGTGGCACATAGCGGAACGCCAATATTATTTGAAACGACAAATTTAACGAAAAACTATCAATTCGGTTGGGCTATGAATACACCTTTGTATATCGAGGATTTTAAGAAAAGCGAGCCTTATAAAACTGTTTATTCTTTTTCTGGTGGAAGCTATCATGAAGGGATGCCCGGTGAGTCTTATAGTGAGGAGGAATATAGGGAAGTTGCAAAAGGGAATCTTTCCCCGGGGCAATATGAAATTAAAGCGATTACGAAATTATCAGTAGGAGAAAATCCAACACAAAATAAAGTGGAATTAGAAGCTAACATTATTTTTACAGTCGTTGAATAAGCTATACAATTTATGTTAGTCAAACCTAGTGTCCACCAATTGTTAGTTAACCTCTGTTAAACGACTATGTTATTATGGACGAAAATCCGCTCGCTTTCCGCGGACGAACTGCCAAGCACCCTCGGGTCAACAGGATGTTGGTCACGAATCCGTTGCCAAATGGATGTGGCAAATGTAGGATTTAATCCTATAAGACCGATATGGGGTCCTAACAGTCCGTTTTTCCGAAGGAGTCTCGCGGATTTTCGTCACAAAATATAATCTTCTAAAAAACAACAGCCTAATTTTATATAGCTTTTAATTAAGACAGTATTTTTCGAAGTGATTTAACGGACTCCTCACTACTTACATTAATAAAATGATCTAACAGATAGTCCCTTGCCGCTTCTTTTTCCATTTCGATACGTTCAATTTTATTTCTGCTTGCCCAAGAATCATACGTCTCAAAAGCTGTACTGTTCCAGCCATTCGTTTCTCCCTCTATATTTTTCTTTTCTTGTATACCTGAAATGACAATATCCATTGTTCCTTGTAACTCTAATAAAGCATTTTCAAATATTTTCTTTTGATCCTTATGAGTTAACCCCGATTTTTTCCTTAGTACCCTCGTATCAATACCCTCTTCTTGTATAATCAACTTATAGATAGTAAATGCTTCTTTTGATACCATTCCATCAACATAACGATCTTTAACCGATTCCGTGTAGCCAAGAACTTTTTTTACATATGGTAGCAACTTAAGAGATACTAAGATGGATTTATTCTTCATAAACTTCCCGTATCCTGCAATACCATCAGCAGGAAATTTAGTTCTCCAAATCCAAGGGTCGAACTCTGTATCGGAATGCCAAGAGTCTAGAGAGGTGATGCTATTTAAGGAAGGAAAGCCAGGTATTAAAGGAGCAAGAGGAAGCAATCCAATCTCCTCAACTACTTTTATTGCTTCTTCATATGTTTTTACTTTATATTCCATTACTAATAGCCCCCTTAAAACAATCTTATTTCTTCACTTAGTTTTCCACAAATCCACCTGAAAAAAGAGAGCGCCTCACTGAAGGCACTCCCTCATTTGTTATACAAATAATCGTTTATTTTTAAATGCAATTAAACTTACTGCGGCTAATAGTATGCTCGATACGATAAATACAGCTCGCACTCCAAGCAAATCCGCTAATATTCCAATAAATAACGAAGAAATCCCAAATACACCTGTTACAACTGCTCCCATCGATGTATAAACTGTTACAAGTTTTTCAGGTGGAACGCTTCGTTGAATGATAGTTCCTTGTGGGATATTTTTAAGTTGGCCAAACAGACCAATGCCTGCTGATAGAATTAGTGCTATCACAGGATTACTTGTTGTACTAAATAATATAGTTAAGATACTAGAAATGAAGGCTCCTACGAATATAAAACGGTACTTATATTGGTCAACAAGATAAGAAAATTTCAAACAATATAGACTACCTATTAATAAGCCAATGAAAAACGCTCCATTTATCAGGCCCCACCATTGTTCACCTACATGTAGTGCTTGCTCGACAAATACATAAACAATAGCAGCAATCCACACTGTTCCAGCAATTGTCTCTAAAATATCCATTTGAATCGTTGTTTTCAGCACTGGAGTTGTACCAATACTCTTCCATCCTTCGGTAAGTCGTAGCCAAAAATTTTGTTCTCTTTCCTCTATATGATTCACATGTGGAAGGAAGCTCAAAAATAGACACGACAATAAAAAAAGAAAACTTACAATCCAGATTAATTGAATTGTATTAATAACAAGCAATAACAGTGCTCCGAAAAGCCATGCTCCAATTTGAATTATTTGAGTAGTAGTTTCAGCTATACTATTAGCCTTTACTAACTTTTCATCCTCCACAAAGTAAGGAAAAAAAGTACGCATTATCGGATTCGCACAGCCGTCTAGTAGCGCTATACCGGCAATGTAGAAAAAGATGAAATAATAATTCGTATCTTGTAAAAACAGAAAAACAAAAAAGACTAGTCCGATTAATAATATTGTTTTTCCAATTTGTGACCCTACTAACAGCGTTTTTAAACGCCACTTTCCGATTACTAAAGGTGTTAACAAACTCGAAATAAACATCGTGGAAGCAATCGTAAAAGGAACAAACGCGGCAATAGCAGCAGAACCTGTTAACCCAAATAATATACTAATAACACTTACAATATAAAATACGTCCCCTAAATTTGCGACGGATTGACCTAGCATTAACAAAAGAAAGTTCTTGTTTGACTTCATTATTATCCCCCATATTTAATTAATGATAATCATTAAAGTGATTTAAGGGATCAAATTGGACAATTCATTGAAAAACTCCTTTAACTGAAAGCAAGTAGAAGAAACTTTGGGGGATTTAGAAGTTTTTTCTACTTGCATTATTTTTATATCCATATTATAACAATTTACTGATTAATCCACCATACGTTTCTTATATACTATTGCTGCCAATACAAAGACGACAACTGCCCAGATACTTATAATACCTAAGTTGGAAAGTACATCGACAATACCTGCACCTTCTTCTATTCTTGTAGCCAGGTCAATAAGTTGCATGTTCGGCATATACTCCACTACTTTTAATATGGGATATTTATCCGCCCAGACGGTAGCGAAGGAACCTACTGTAAATATCCCGATGACAGGAAGTACGATAACCGATGATTCCATCACTGATTTTGCAATAAGGCCTAATAACGTTCCCATTCCAATGTAGAAAATAGCAGATACTATAATTGCAAGTGCAACAATAGAAATATTAGCTGGCTTATATTCAGATAAATAAGCACAGAAGAATGCAATGACGATGGTTAATACAAACGAGAGCAAACTTTTTCCACCTAGAATCTCCAATGTGCTAGCAGGAGATAGCATAAGGCCACGTAAGGTGTTTTTCTCTTTTTCCTCTGCGATCAAGCAACACTGTACATATGTTCCAACCATTGCAAATGTCATATTAATATTTATAAAATGTGCTTGAATTGAATCTAATTCCATTCGTCCATATATTGCTGCTAAAATGATCGGTAAAAAAATAACAATGGAAACAGCCATATTCCTTGAAAAGTCTTTGAAATCCTTTTGAAAAATTGCGTTTACACGTTTCCATGAAAATGTCATACTAATTCTCCTCCTGTCACTTTTACAAATATATCTCCTAATGTTGGTTCGTTTGAATGTACAGTCACTACTTGATTTTCTTTCATTAACTGAAACATCTCTTCCGCACCTTCTTCATCTTTTCGTAAAACCACTTTTTCATTGTTTGCTAGTTCTACTGTTAGTGTTGCATCCGCATACTTCTTTTTTAGTTCGCTAGGTTTATCCAATAGCTGGATTTTCCCTTTATTTATAAAAGCTACACGATCACATAACGTATCTGCTTCATGCATATCATGAGTCGTTAAAAAGATAGTCGTTCCTTTTTTATTTAATGCACGTAATCCATCATATATATGTAGCGTATTTACAGGATCTAATGCCGAGGTAGGTTCGTCTAAAAATAATAGCTCTGGCTCATGAAGAATGGCTCTTGCTAAAATGACACGTTGCGTCATCCCTTTAGATAATGTAGAAACCTTTTTTTTGCTTTCTTCTCTTAAATTAACAAACGCTAATGATTCATCGATCTTCGAAAGAGGTAGATCGTAAAGCTGGCAATATAATTTTAAATTTTCATAAATAGAGAGTCTTCCATATAAACTACTATTATCTGTTAATACCCCAAAACGTTTCCGTTCTTTTGGGTTTTTCAGGTTGGATACACTTTCTCCAAAAACAAGTGCTTCTCCTTCCGTTGGGTCTAGCTGGCCAGTTAGGATTTTTATTGTAGTTGTTTTACCAGATCCACTTGGTCCAAGGAATCCGAATATTTCTCCCTTTTTTACTTTAAAATGAACATCTTCCACTGCTTTAAAATTGGAATAGTATTTGGATAACCCTTTCACTTCGATTGCATTTTCCATTTTGAAACCTCCTAATTGTTAGTTCGTTTGTACACCTTTAGATTAAGAGATATTCATTTAGAAGACATCATATTTTCCGTGAAATGAGTCATTTTAAGGATGAATGGAGCTTATTTAAGGCCCAACATTCCCTTTAATTCCGCCATTTTCGTTTTAGATAGCGGAACAGATGATTTTTCCGCATCCTCTAATACTAAACTGTAACTATTTCTTGTCCATGTAATTACTTCCCGTACTTTTTGTAAATTGACAATATACGATCGATGACAACGGAAAAAACCGAATGGTAATAATCTTTCCTCTAAGTCATTTAAAGTAAAAGTACAAGGGAAATTTTCTCCCTTAATATGTAAAAAAGTTTGTCCCTCTGTACTTTCTATATAATCAATTTCGGGTGGATCAAATAACACAATTTTTTCATTAACTTTTGTAGGGATTTTTTCAAATCGAATGGGCTGAACTATTTTTTCTTCATTCTCTATTACTATTTCTATTTCTGAAGCATTCTGTAATTCGTCTTCCTTATCTTCTTCTATGATTTGAATAGCATGAAGCCCTTTATCGTCTAAACGGTAAGTTTTGTCTGCAACTGTTACTGCACTTTCTAATTGACCTGTCAAAATAAGCACTATTTTTTGTGAATTGCGAAGCTCCTGAAGTACACCTAGAAAAATTCGTTTCGATTCCACGTCTAAATTTTGATCAGGTTCTTCCATGATGTATACGTTAGGATTTTGAATAAGTATGTATGCTAGCTGAGCTCGTTTTCTTTCGGAGTATGTAAGTTCTTTTATTTTTTTATTTTTCTTTGAATCAAGTTGGACAAGACGAATAATTCTTTCGATCAATTCTTCTGAATGATATAACTGATGGTAAAACTTTAAGGATTCGTTTACAGTTAAACGCTCATGTACTCCTTCATCTAGAAAAAAGAATCCTAGTCTATCTCCTAAAGAATATGTAATAGAACCATTCGACAACAACTTTTTACCTAATAAGATAGTAATAAGCTGCTCCCTCACGTTAACACTCGTGCAAATCGCAACGACTTCACTTGGTTCTACAGATAAGTCAAACGCTGGAAATAGGATCGTATCATTTATTTGTTTTTCCGCTTGTACAAATTTCAGTGACATTTCATATCCTCTTTTCTTTTATTCTCAATATTTGTATTATATCAAAAATGAAGAACCGTAATTATATAAAAAATCACGAACCAAAGAGGTTCGTGATTTATGCTAAGCTACGACTATTGATTTATCATTTTCTCGTGTTAAGTATTGAATTGTTAATAATATTGCAAAAATGATTAGCCCCGCGATATCTGAATAGCCTTCTGGATAAATAAGTAATAGTCCCGCACCAACGGCAAATATTCTTTCAATCCATGTTACTTTTCGATACCAATAACCAACCATTCCTGCACCGATTGATATCATTCCTGTCATCGCAGTAAATACAACCCAAATTATCTCGGGTATGGTTGTATCTATCATTAATAATGTTGGTGAAAATACAATCATATAAGGGATAATAAAAGCAGCAATTGCTAACTTCGAAGCTTCTACTCCGGTTTTTATTGGATCTCCACCTGAAATACCAGATGCAGCAAAGGCGGCTAGTGCAACAGGTGGGGTAATATCCGCGATAATTCCGAAATAGAAAACGAAGAAATGTGCTGATAATAACACGACTATTGGTACTGCGCTTTGTGGAACATCTGGTGCTAACAATGCGATAATAGCTGGTGCTGCAATCGTCGAAGTAATAACGTAGTTCGCTGTTGTAGGAGCGCCCATCCCTAAAATAAGAGACGCAATCATCACAAAGAACAATGTTAAAATAATACTTCCGCCAGCAAGTTTTACTAAGCTCGTTGCTAAACTTAAACCTAATCCAGTTTTAACAACAACTCCTACGATAATCCCAGCACAAGCAGTAGCAGCTACAACTCCTAGAGCTGTGCGAGCACCATCAACCAATGCATCCAATATATCTAGAGGGCCTATTCGCGTTTCTTTATTAATCATACCTACTACGATACACGCGAGTATGCCGTATAACGCAGAATGAATGACAGGAACCCCTACCATCATCAAAACAATAATTAAGAAAATCGGTAAAATTAAATAAAGCTTCTTTAAAATTTCTTTACGGTCTGGCATTTGCTCATCCGTTAAACCACGTAGTCCTAAGCGTTTTGCTTCAAAGTGCGTCATAATCCAAATGCCAGCAAAATAAAGTAAAGCAGGAATTGCAGCTGCTTTAGCTATATCCCAATATGTCACGCCTCTTCCGATAAATTCAACCATTAAGAAAGCTGCTGCTCCCATAATTGGTGGCATCAACTGTCCACCAGTGGATGAAGATGCTTCTACTGCACCAGCAAACTCCTTTTTATAGCCAAGCGATTTCATCATCGGAATCGTATAAGCACCTGATGTTACTACGTTTGCTACAGAGCTTCCTGAAATCGTTCCTTGCAAGGCAGATGAGAAAATCGCTACTTTCGCGGGACCACCAATTAGCTTTCCTGCAACCGCAACAGATAAATCATTAAAATATTCACCAACGCCGGTTTTCATTAAAAACGCACCGAATAATAAGAACGCGAAAATATATGTCGATGAAACGGCAAGTGGCGTTCCTAAAATCCCGTCTGTCGTATAGAACATTAAATTAACGATATTATCAAGACTTTGCCCACGATGCGCCATAAAGGCCGGGAAGTAGCGCCCTAAATATGCATACACTAAAAACAAAATAGCAATAATTGTAATTGGCAAACCTACAGCTCGTCTTGCCGCCTCTAAAACGAGTACGATTGCAACTAATCCTACGAAAAAGTCCATTCCCTCTAGCGCTCCTAAGCTCTGTACTAAACGATGATAATTAATCGTCCAATAGCTTCCAACTAGAATCGCTCCTGCTGCTAAAATAAAATCGTAAAATGGAATTTTTGTTTTCGAAAGTTTTCGCCGTGCTGGAAATAGTAAGAAAACAAATACTAACCCGAATCCTAAATGGACTGTTCGCTGAATTTGCGCTGGAAATTGACCAAAAATAGCTGTGTACAGCTGAAATAAAGAAAATGCCATTAAGCCAATGTAAATAACATATTTTAATACCCCACTTAAAGTACGTGTATTCGATTCCAGATCGTACTTTTCTAAAATGGCCTGCTGTTCCTCTGCTGACAATTCTTTAAACTGATTGTCTTGAAATTTCGAGTTTTTCTTATCGTCCATTCAATTTGACTCCTTTCATTTTTTCATATAAAGAAAGTTTCTTCACTTCAAACAAATACGACTTACCTCTTACAAGCTCCTCTTTTAAATTAAAATACTTTGCCCCATATACAAAATTCAACCTATAGTCGACATCACCAATATGTAAGGTAAAATTGGGTAAAATTGCTTCATTGTATTGCAACGTGTAAATTCCATCCTCATAAAGTAATGTTTGACCTTCCTCCGCATAACTCGGCATACCAATTGCGACATCGCTGTATTTCATCGACATTAAACGAATTTCCTTCGAATCTAGCACTTTATAACTTTCAATAACATCGGTTAGATGAATGGAATGGGTAAAAATAATCTGAAAATCTTTGACGTCATTTAATGATATATAGTGAAGGCTTGGGTTTTCATTTCTTGTTTCCGTAAAGGTAAACGCCGTCCAAAATGGAATAAAGAAGAAACAAATCATGAGAAAGAAGAAAAGCGTTGCAAGTTTTTTTTTCACGTAGTGACTAAACCCCACTTTATCAAAAAGAAGCTCGAAGCTATTCGCAACAGAGCCTCTCATTTACTGTTTAATTATTTGTTTACTTCATCAAAATATTTTTGAGCACCTGGGTGAACTTCAATATTGATACCGTTTAATCCAGATTCAGGTTTAATAAATGCACCCTTTGCATGGCTAATTTTTTCTGTGTTATCATAAATCGCTTTTGTGATTTCGTATACAAGGTCTTCAGGAAGATCCTTATTAACTGCTATCATTGCAAGTACAGATACTGTTGGCACTTCAGCTTCTAATCCGTAAGTACCTGCAGGAATCACATCTACCGCATAATATGGATACTTTTTGATTAATGCTTCTGCTTTGTCAGCACTTACTGGGACGATAGATACTTTATTTGTAGCGTTTAATGCTTCCACTGCAGCAGTTGGATAACCTGCTGTTATGAATGCAGCGTCGATTTGTCCCGATTGGATTCCTTCTGTTGACTCCCCAAAGTCTAGGTTTTGGGCTTCGATGTCTTCTTCAATCGATAATCCATGAATTTCAAGTAATTGTTCTGCGTTTGCATAAGTACCAGAACCTGGTGCCCCAACAGAAACTTTTTTACCCTTTAAATCTTCGAATGATTTAATACCTGAATCAGCTAAAGTTACTAACTGTACTGTTTCTGGGTAAAGAGCGCCTAAAGCAGATATAGTATCAATTTTTTTACCATCAAACATTAAAAGACCTTCCGTTGCATAGTAAGCAATGTCCGTTTGTACGAAAGCAATTTCACCTTCGCCACTTTGCATCGCTGTCATATTCGCAGCTGATGCTTGAGAAACTTCGGCAGTAGTTTTAACTCCTGTTTCTGTTGAAATTAAATCCGCAAATGTCCCTCCAAGTGCATAATAAGTCCCTTGTGTGCCACCTGTTAATATACTTAAAAAATCATAATCCTCTTTAGTTTTTCCAGATCCTCCCCCAGAACCACTATCAGTTGAATTACAAGCTGATAGTACCAATAGAGCAATTACACTTAGGACTGTTAACCATTTAATCTGTTTTTTCCTCAAACTAATTTCCCCCTTTATAACTATTTTTCCCACCCGATATTAATTTTACCACACCTCTCTACTGAATTGTCAAACTATTAAATTAATAAGAATATTTTGTCGAATAAAAAAATGGATACTATGTTAATGTACTAACATAGTATCCATCGGTTTTAATTTAATTAAGAACAGCTATCATACGTTGTATTTTTTACTTTTGATCCCGTTTCGCCTCTAAGTAAGTCGCCTTCTGTCGCTTCAATAATTTGGTTTGTTACATTGTTTGAAATAGAGTTTGCAACTAATTGTAGAAGACTATTGACATCACCTTGTGATTGTTTAAATTCTTGTACAATTGGAAGATTATCAATTTCTTCTTCAATCGCTGTAATCTTACCTTCGATCATATTTAAAGCTTTTTCTTTCCCTAAATGTTGGAAGTTCACCGCTTGTTTTTGTAAGCTTTTTAGGCTAGCAATTTTTTCTCGAACCGTTTGATTTTCATTAATTTGTGCTTCTGCACGTTTAAAGAACTCAACTTCTTCTGTATTTGCAATCATTGTCGCAATTTCTTTTGCTTTTTCGATAATATCGTCTCGTGTATATTTAGTAGTCATTATATTTCCACCTTTTGTCCTTTTGGCATTTCAACTAGTTCACCTGTAAGTGACCATGTTTTTGCCTCAATAATTTTTACTTGTACTAGCTGACCAATGATTTCTTTTGGTCCAACAAAGTTTACTAGCTTACTTTTTCTTGTATAGCCTGCAAGTACTTCAGGGTTATTTTTACTTTCCCCTTCTACAAGTACTTCTACAATTTGACCATCATGCTTTTTCATTGCTTCCGCAGACATGTCATTTACTAACTTATTTAAACGCTGCAATCGATCTTTTTTCACTTCCATCGGCACATTATCAATCATTTTTGCAGCTGGTGTACCTTCTCGAGGAGAATAAATATACGTATAAGCAATTTCGAAACCTACTTCTTTATAGAGAGACATTGTTTCTTCGAATTGCTCATCTGTCTCATTCGGGAATCCTACAATAATATCTGTTGATAAAGATGCATTTGGAATGGCAGCTTTAATCTTACGAACTAGTTCTAAAAAATGCTCTCTTGTATATTTACGGGCCATAATTTTTAAAATATCAGAGGATCCAGATTGAACAGGTAAATGAATATGTTCTACTAAATTTCCACCTTTTGCAAGGACTTCGATTAAATGATCATCGAAATCTCTTGGATGACTCGTCATAAAGCGAATTCTTGCTACATCTATTTTTCGGAGATCATCCATTAAATCACCAAAACGATATTCTAAATCATCAAAGTCTTTTCCGTAAGCATTTACGTTTTGCCCCAATAATGTTATTTCTTTATAACCTTGAGCCGCAAGTTGTCTAATTTCTTGAATAATATCCTCTGGACGACGACTACGTTCTTTTCCTCGTGTGTAAGGAACGATACAATATGTACAGAATTTATCACAGCCATACATGATATTTACCCAAGCTTTAATAGATCCTTTTCGAACGCGAGGTAAGTTTTCAATAACGTCGCCTTCTTTAGACCAAACTTCAATTACCATTTCTTTTGAAAGGTATGCTTCGTTTAGAATGTTAGGGAGACGGTGAATATTATGTGTTCCAAAAATCATATCTACTTGATCATACGTTTTTAATATTTTCTTTACTACAGATTCTTCTTGGGACATACAGCCACAAACACCGATTAAAACGTCTGGATTATTTCTTTTAAGGTGTTTTAAATGGCCAAGCTCACCAAATACTTTATTTTCTGCATTTTCACGAATAGCACATGTATTTAAAAGAATGACATTTGCATCGTCTACCGTATTTGTCGGTTCATAGCCTAGCTGCATGAATATGCCAGCCATAACTTCTGTGTCGTGTTCATTCATCTGACAGCCATAAGTTCGAATATAAAATTTACGATTTTGTCCCATTCCTCTAAATTCTTCCGCGATTGCAAAGTCATTATGATACGCGATTTCTTCTTTACCGCGTTTCTTTGCTTCTTTTAAGGATGGTGGAGTGTAAACTGCTTGAAAATATTTACTATAATCCTTTTCGGATTTTTTGTCCGGAGAATTAGTTTCCTTCACTTGAGTACTTTGTAAACGTGATTCCTCGTTCATAAGAACTCTCCTTTCTTTCGTTCGTAACTAATAACTATACCCATCAACCTATTATACTGAATAGCAAGCCATAGCTACAAGGTATAAAGCTTAAAAGTGCTTAATTGGTCATAATATGCATTTACTAACAGTTTAAAGGTTCGCTTTTGGAATAAGTTTCCATAACTAGTTTCTTGCGATTAGCGGGATCGATCTTGCGATTTGGACATGCTATGTTGCGATTCGATCGGGTTATCTTGCGATTTGGACAAATTATGTTGCGATTCGATCGGGTTATTTTGTGATTTGCTAAAAAATTGCAAGCACCAGCTTATAGATGTTTAATTGCTCGTAGAAAATTGACTTCATTTTTAAGCAATAAAAAACTACCCATGTATTTATCTAATACATGGGTAGTTTTGCTTTCATTACATGAAATCTTGTATCAAAGCATTAAATTCTTTTTCGCTCATTTTTAAGTCTTGATCTACAAGTGGTGTTGTAGAGTATCCAGGAACCTGTGCTTGGTAAGATGGAGCATTTTCGTTTTGATATATAATACCAGTTACAAGTCCTTCGTTTTCCATTACCATTTTCATTGCTTCTTCACGATTTGTATGATCGTAGCCTTCCACATTAGAAAGCTTTGTTAGGTTTTCTTTAAACCAATCATACGTATTTACTTTATTGTATGTTACACAAGGGCTAAACACGTTTATAAATGAGAATCCTTTATGATTGATTCCCGCTTCAATAATTGCCGTTAGCTCTTTAATATCCGAAGAAAATCCTTGTGCTACAAATGTTGCTCCTGATGTAAGTGCCAATTCAAGCGGTTTAACAGATGGTTCGATCGCTCCACCTGGCGTTGATTTTGTTTTAAAACCCTCCGCTGAACGTGGAGATGTTTGACCTTTAGTTAGTCCGTAGATTTGATTGTCCATGACTACGTATGTTATATCGATATTACGACGAATAGAGTGAATTGTATGACCCATACCGATGGCAAAGCCGTCACCGTCACCACCAGAAGCGATTACGTGAAGGTCTTTATTGGCCATTTTTAATCCTTGTGCAATCGGTAGTGCTCTACCATGAATACCGTGGAAACCATATGAATGGATATATCCAGATATACGTCCAGAACAACCAATACCAGAAATTACTGCTAAATCATGAGGTTGAATGCCAACATTGGCTGCCGCTCGTTGAATAGCCGCTTGAACAGAAAAGTCACCACATCCTGGACACCAGTTTGGTTTTACATTATTACGAAAATCCTTAAATGTTACCATCTGTTAGCAACTCCTTTACTTGTTTTTCAAGTTGTAATGGTAAGAATGGTGTTCCGTCATATTTCGTTGCGTTGATCACTTTATCATGACCGCCAACATTCATTTTTAAAATGCTTGCTAATTGACCAGTCGCATTGTTTTCAACAACAATTACTTTTTTTGCATTTGCAACAAGTGGTTGCATTTCTTCTGCTGGGAATGGGTGAATTAATCGAATATGTGCATGATTCACTTTCATTCCTTGTGAAATTAGGGTTTGCTGTAATTCTTCTAAAACACCTCTTGTAGAATTAAATCCAACAAATAATATATCAGCTTCTTCATAAGGTGCGTTCACGTAAACAGGTTCATTAAAGTTAATATACTTTAGTTTTCCTAGACGCTTGTCCATTTGAGCTATACGATTAGAAGCCGATTCAGATGGCTTCCCTGTTTCATCATGCTCTACCCCAGTAACATGGTGAATTGCATGCTCTGTTCCTGGTAAAACACGTGGTGAAACGCCATCCTCCGTTACTTCAAAACGCTTGAAGTAAGATTTGTCTACTGCTTCTGGAATTTCTTCATTTTGTACTAATTTACCGCGACGAATCTCAATTTTCGAATAGTCAAATGGCTCTACCGTTTGTTTACCTAGTGAAAGTTGTAAGTCAGATAAAATAATAACAGGAAGTTGTAATTCCTCTGCAATATTAAAAGCTTGAATTGTATCATAAAACGCTTCTTCTCCGGTACTTGGTGCAATTACAACTTTTGGAATTTCACCATGTGTCCCGTAAATCATTTGCATAAGATCAGATTGTTCTTGTTTTGTAGGAAGTCCTGTAGATGGGCCACCGCGTTGCGTATCAACAATGACAAGTGGTTGTTCTGTCATACCTGACAAACCGATTGCTTCCATCATTAGAGATAATCCTGGTCCAGCTGAAGCAGTAAATGCACGTACCCCACCATAGTTAGATCCAATCGCCATTGTAGCAGCTGCAATTTCATCTTCTGTTTGAATAACTGCTCCACCAAATAACGGTAACTTCTTAATCATGTATTCCATAATCTCCGAAGCAGGAGTGATTGGATAAGCCGCCATAAATCGAACACCTGCAGCTAATGCACCCATTGCGATTGCGTCGTTACCTATCATGAACATACGATGTTTTCCGTCTGCTGGAGCAAGCTCCCACTCACCTAGACGATCACCTAATTGTGCAGCCATTGTATCGTAGCCATGTTGGATTGCTTGCATATTCTTCTCGACAACTTCTACACCTTTTTTGCCGAAAATCTCATCTACTACTCCTTGGAACACTGCTTTATCTAAGTTTAATAAAGCGGAAGTAGCACCGATTGCTACCATGTTTTTCATAAGAGATGTACCCAGTTCTGCCGCAACTTCTGTAAATGGAACTACATACATTGGTGCAACACAGTCTTCTGGTACTTCTGGTGAAAATTTCGCATCTGCCAAGATAACACTTTTCTCAGTTAACTCTTTGTAATTGACATCTATTGTTTCTTGATCAAATGCTACTAAAATATCTAAATCATCTGAAATGGTACGTACTTGCGTTGGACGTACACAGATTTTATTATTTGTGTGGCCACCTTTAATTCGAGAAGAGAAATGACGGTATCCGTATAGGTAAAATCCGAGGCGATTCATAGCCATTGAAAAGATTTCCCCTGTACTTTCAATACCCTCTCCTTGCTGCCCTCCTACTTTCCAAGAAAGCTGTTGCAACATATAAACATCTCCTTACTATCTGGTTAAATGCTTTTTTCCTTCATTAGTTTATCATGAAGTAGCATTATTCACTATGTATTCACTGTATTTTTAAAAAAAATCAGACCTTTGACGGAAAAGCACTGTCACATTTTATTCAGAAAAGGAGTTGACCAAAAGTCAATTTTGGTCAACTCCTTTGCGACGAGCTTGCGTAGGAGAAAAGTTTTCACTACCACGAAACTAGCGAAGCAATACATTCTGGTGTATGTTCTTTAAAAAGTGGGCTGTCCCTATTTAATGACCAAAAGTGAAGCCGCTACTGTTTTCAGTAGCGACTTCCTATTTATTTCGACTTTTTTTCTACCAATAACTTCAAAGCAGTTCGGTCTTCACCTGCAATAATAATATCCGTAAAAGCAGGGGAGCAAGTTAAGTCTGTGCCACTAGGTGCAACAAACCCTCTTGCAATAGCAATAGCTTTTATCGCTTGATTTAATGCACCAGCACCAACTGCTTGCATTTCTGCATACCCTTGTTCTCTAATTACTGCAACCAATGCACCAGCAACTGAATTGGGGTTTGATCGAGAAGATACTTTTAAAGAATCCACTATAATTTCTCCTTTTATCGCTAGATTATGAACTTGCTTTCGTTCATAAACTAACTTATGCTTGGGAGAATTTTTTTAGACTCTTTTATCCCTTAAATGGGTAATCATCGTTTATATAAATTCGTTCTTGATAAATTGCTTTCCCAGTGAAGTTATCAACTTCAACAAAGAAACCACTTAATACAGAACGTCCACTTTTCGGTACTTCAAAGCGAGTAGGCATATTTGTTTGAAAACGATATAATACGTCTTCTTTTTTCATCCCTAACACTTCATCGTATGGGCCCGTCATTCCAACATCTGTTATATAAGCTGTTCCTCCAGGTAAGATTCGTGAATCCGCCGTTTGAACATGTGTATGAGTTCCTACTACAACGGATGCTTTCCCATCTAAATGCCATCCAAACGCAATTTTTTCACTTGTTGCTTCCGCATGAAAATCAACAAAAATAATAGGCGATAATTTTTGTGCTTCTTCTACTAGTTCTGTAGCTTTTTTAAATGGATCATCATGAGGGGGTAAAAATGTTCTACCGTGCATATTAATGACTGAAACAGTATGTCCATTTTTTGTAATGGATGTCATACCTTTTCCTGGAGCTTCATCTGAAAAGTTAGCTGGACGAATCAAGTAATCCGTATCATCAATAAAGTCCATAATTTCCTTCTGATCCCATGTGTGATTACCCATTGTCACAACATCCACTCCCATGTGTAACAAGGATTGAAAAATACTTTTTGTTATACCACGTCCAGCAGCAGCATTTTCACCATTTGCAATAACAACATCTGGACTGTATTTTCTTTTTAATCTTGGTAAATAGCTTTCTAATGTATCTCTACCAATTGAACCTACGATATCACCTATAAATAAAATCTTCATTTCTTTTAACGTCCTCTCACGAAAAAAAGGCTTCTTTTCGAAGCCTCCTTGTAATACTAAAATCTAACATAATAAAACTCTACTTCGGACTAATTGAAAGTATTTTTCAAAAGTCTGAAATCATTTTTTATTTAGCGTATTCCACAGCTCTTGTTTCTCTGATTACTGTCACTTTAATATGACCAGGGTAATCAAGTTCTTCTTCGATTCGTTTACGAATATCTCTAGCCAAACGATGAGCAGTTAAATCATCAATTTGATCAGGGCGAACCATAATACGAATCTCTCTTCCTGCTTGAATGGCAAAAGATTTTTCTACTCCATCGTATGATTCTGAAATTTCTTCCAGTTTCTCTAAACGACGAATATAGTTTTCTAATGTTTCACTTCTTGCACCAGGACGAGCAGCAGACAGTGCATCGGCAGCAGCAACTAATACTGCTATAACAGAAGTAGCTTCTGTATCTCCATGATGGGAAGCAATACTGTTAATGACTACTGGATGCTCTTTATATTTCGTTGCAAGCTCTACACCAATCTCTACATGGCTTCCTTCGACTTCATGATCGATTGCTTTCCCAATATCGTGAAGTAAACCAGCGCGTCTTGCAAGCGTAACGTCTTCTCCAAGTTCCGCTGCTAATAGACCAGCTAAGTAGGCTACTTCAGTTGAGTGCTTCAACACATTTTGCCCATAACTTGTACGATAACGTAATCGGCCTAAAATTTTCATTAGATCAGGATGTAAATTATGAATGCCAATATCAAACGTTGTTTGTTCACCAATTTCACGAATTTGTTCATCCACTTCTCTTCTAGACTTCTCTACCATTTCCTCAATACGGGCTGGATGAATTCGTCCATCTTGTACTAGTTTTTCGAGTGCTAAACGAGCAGTTTCTCTTCGGATTGGATCAAATCCAGATAGAATTACAGCTTCTGGTGTGTCATCAATAATTAAATCGATACCTGTTAAAGTTTCTAGCGTACGAATGTTTCGACCTTCCCGACCAATGATTCGACCTTTCATTTCATCGTTTGGTAAATTAACAACCGAAACTGTTGTTTCTGCTACATGATCCGCTGCAAAACGTTGTAGAGCAAGTGAAAGGATCTCACGAGATTTTTTATCCGATTCTTCTTTCGCTCTTGTTTCTGATTCCTTCGTCATCACAGCAATATCTGTAGCAAGTTCATTTTCTACTTCTTGAAGAATAATTGATTTTGCTTCTTCTCTTGTTAAAGTAGAGATTCTTTGTAGCTCGCTTTGTTGCAATGCAACTAGTTCGTCCACTTTACTTTCCTTCTGTTCGATATGCTGTTGTCTTTCGGTTAGAGCATCTTCTTTACGCTCAAGGCCAACTTCTCTCTTGTTTAGAGCATCATCTTTTCGATCAAGATTCTCTTCTCTTTGTAATAACCGATTTTCCTGTTTTTGCAGTTCCATACGGCGTTCACGGATGTCAGATTCTGCTTCAGTTCGTAATTGGTGAGTTTCATCTTTGGCTTCTAATAGTGCTTCTTTCTTCAATGCTTCAGCTTCTCGCTTTGCTTCATCTAAGATGAGTGCTGAAGATTGTTTTGCACCAGTCACTTTAGAATCGTTCACTTTTTTCAGATAATTATAACCAAAAAGAGCACCGAAAAATAGGCCAAGCAAAGCGGAGATGATAATTTCATATGGCATTTGAACACCCCCTATTGCTATACTTTTAAGTTTCAGTCGGCACATATATGCTAAAAGCATTACATGTATTGCCTTTTTCATCATTTTATAAAGAAATTATACAATTTTAATTGTATAGATGTAGAAATACTCTGTCAAGGAAACGGGATGAATATTATAAAGAAAAGGATAAGGGTGCCCCCCTATAAAACAAATGCTTAAGGGTCAAGAAGTAGAAACAATTGTAAATGGTTGTAAATAGGGATTCTCAGATTGAGAATAAATGATCTTCTAGAAAGAAAAAGCGCAGAGCGTTAACTAATATAACACGGGTTAATTAACCAAAAGTACCCAGTAAATTGCTAATAAAGTGTTGATAACACAATAGACACTCTATGAATAGGTGCATTTGGAGTGCTTGGTACTTGTTATTTCTAGTGAAATTTTAATGGTGTAAATTGGATAATCAACAGCCGTGATCTAATATATTTTTCTGACATATCCTCTAGGGAAAACTTCTTCTCAAAAGGATTTTGTTTCAAGTACTTGCTAACTGAATAATTTCTCTGCTTTGCATGTAATGCATGAGAGTTTTATCTCTTTCCAAACACTATGAACACTGAGTTCGTGGCACTCTTATCTCATTCACTGTTTTATCTATCAAAAAAGCCCCTCCAAATGGAGAGGCTTTCAGATATATTAATTTTCGTCCAATAATAAGTCGAATTCTTCGTCTTCTTCCTCTTCAGGAGCTTCTATTGTAACCGAGCTACCTGTCATACCGAGCGATTCACGAATTTTAGACGCAATTTCGTTTTTAGTATTTGGATTTTCTTTTAGGAATTGCTTTGCATTTTCTCTACCTTGACCAATGCGTTCTTCATTATACGCATACCAAGAACCACTTTTTTGTATTATATCAAGGTCTGATCCTATATCAACAATTTCTCCTTCTTGAGAAATTCCTTCTCCATACATAATATCAACTTCTGCTGTTTTAAATGGAGGTGCTACTTTATTTTTAACTATTTTGATTTTCGTTTTGTTACCAACGATATCTGTCCCTTGTTTAATAGCCTCTGCACGTCTTACTTCTAAACGAACGGAACTATAAAATTTAAGCGCGCGTCCACCTGGTGTTACTTCAGGGTTCCCAAACATTACTCCAACTTTTTCTCGAATTTGATTTATAAAAATAGCAATTGTATTAGATTTGTTAATAACACCTGAAAGCTTACGTAATGCTTGTGACATTAAACGTGCTTGAAGACCAATATGTGAATCTCCCATTTCTCCTTCAATTTCCGCTTTCGGTACTAGAGCTGCTACTGAGTCAATTACTAAAATTTCAACTGCGCCACTTCGTACTAAAGCCTCTGCAATTTCAAGCGCTTGCTCCCCTGTATCTGGTTGTGATAAAAGTAATTCGTCAATATTAACCCCTAGTTTTTGAGCATAAACTGGGTCCAACGCATGCTCTGCGTCAATAAAAGCGGCTTGACCGCCAGTTTTTTGGATTTCTGCAATTGCATGTAGTGCTACTGTAGTTTTACCAGAGCTTTCTGGTCCATATACCTCAATAATACGGCCTCTTGGATATCCACCTATCCCTAGTGCTGAATCAAGTGCTAATGAACCACTAGAAGAAGTAGAAATTTGAAGATCAGTTTTTTCTCCAAGCCTCATAACCGAACCCTTACCAAATTGTTTCTCTATTTGTTTTAAAGCCATTTCTAAAGCCGCTTTACGATCATTGCTCAACTGCATTTCCTCCTTAAAAGATATTCTCTTTTTTAATCCTATTCTTACTATACTCGGTTTTTGAGAAATACACAAGAAAAAAGCGAACGTTCATTCGTTTATTTTTCACGACTATTTCATTTTAGTAATTAAAAACGGCTCAAAAATAGATTTTGGGCCGTTTTTTATGTTCAAAATTAAATTCTTGCATTTCCTTGTTCACGAAGTAATTGTAATAAATAGTGAATGGTAAATTTGACTGCTCTAAGTCTGTTTGTATTTCTCATACCTGAAAGGTTCAATTTATATGAAATAGGTGCCATTTCTCCGTAAGCAATACCAATCCAAACAGTACCAGCTGGTTGGCCGCCATGTCCATCTGGTCCAGCCGCTCCAGTTATTCCAATACCAATATTAGTATTAAATTTTTCTTTCACTCGAACTGCCATTTCTTCTGCACATTGACTAGAAACAACGCTAAACTCTTTAATGATCGCTTCATTAACACCTAATTGTTTTATTTTCACATCTTCTGTATAAGTAATCATTCCACCTACTAACGCTTCACCCATACCAGGTACAGCTGCAAGTTCTGATTGGAATAAACCCGCTGTCATACTTTCTGCAGCAGAAATCGTTAACTCATTTTCGATTAAGATGTCTCTTAGTTTGGAAGCAAGCGAATCATTATTATACCCATACACAAACTTGCCAACTCTATGTAGAATCTCGGCCTGTAAAGCTTCGATCTTCTGCCAAGCATCCTTTTCTGTATCACTTTTAGCAGTAAGCCTTAAAGTAACTTCTCCGTCTGATGCCAGTGGAGCAAGCGTTGGATTTGTCTGATTGTCTAATAAATCTTGCACTTTCGTCTCTAATTCTGCTTCGCCAATTCCATAGAAGCGAATAACATGTGACATAATTACTGTTTCGTTATGTAAAAGTTTTAGTAGCAATGGTTTAGCTTCAAATTGAAACATTGGTTCCATTTCTTTTGGTGGTCCCGGAAGGAGCATATAGGCATGACTTTTAGTAGCTAATAACATACCAGGTGCCATTCCATGTTTATTTTCTAAAACCGTGCACCCTTCGAGTACAAGTGCTTGCTTTTTATTATTTTCGGTCATTTCACGATTCATTCGTTTAAAGAAATCTTCAATAAAAATCATTGCATTTTCATCGAATACAAGTTTTTTGTTCAAATGCTTTGAGATGGTCTCTTTTGTCAAGTCATCTTTAGTTGGCCCTAATCCACCTGTAAAAATGATTAAATCCGCACGTTCTTCTGCAATTTTAATGGAATCTAATAAACGGTTTGGATTATCACCTACAACTGTATGAAAAAAAACATCGATACCTATTTCCGCTAGTTGGGAAGAAATAAATCGTGCGTTTGTATTGGATATTTGACCCAACAACAATTCCGAACCGACAGCAATAATTTCAGCTTTCATGGAAAAACTTCCTTCCTACTTAGAATCCAGTAATACTTTACGATTTATATAGAAATAATCGAATCCAGACCATAATGTAAAGAATAAACAAACATATAACATAATCATATCAAATGGAAAGTTAAATAGTTCAAAAAATACATTTCCTAATAGTAAGGAAGAAATAGCTATAATTTGTGTCCACATTTTAATTTTACCTAATTGGTTTGCAGCTACAACTTCTCCTTCGTTTGCAAGAATTAAACGAAGTCCTGTTACAGCAAACTCACGGCTAATAATTAATATAACAACCCAAGCGGGTGCAATACCAAACTGAACTAAAATAATGAGGGCAGCAGATACAAGCAGTTTATCCGCTAATGGATCTAAAAATTTCCCCATGTTTGTAACTAGATTATATTTACGCGCGTAATACCCATCAATAAAATCTGTGATCGATGCAATGATGAAAATAATTGCTCCAACTAAATGACCTACAGGAATAGTCGCACCAAGAAAACTAACATCTCCCCAATTAAAATCTACTAGCATAAATAACATAAATACTGGAATTAAAAAAATTCGGAACATGGAGATTTGATTTGGTATATTCATTTTCATTTGTAGTAAGCTCCTTTCACTTTCAAACAAAATAGCCATCTTATAGATGACTATTTGTTAAACTGTATTACTAGATTTTGTGGTGTTCTTTCAGATGGATATTCAACTAGTTGATCATTTATATATACAGATGCATTTGGAGTAGACCCTACTCTGATACGAATTCGCTCTGCATTACTAGCATCTAATGTAAATGTTTCACCCGCTTGGATTTCTCTTGCAGGCTGCATCATTTCTACACCATTTTGATCTTGAATAGATAACCATGATTTTCCTGTTGCAACTACCTTCACTTCATAGCCTTCTGCTCCAGTTAAATCATATGTAGTATTTTCACCTTGCGTAGCTCCAACTGTAATTTGTTGCTCTAAAACCGGCTCTTCAACCACTTCTTCTACAGGCTCTTCTGGCTCTTCTTCTGCCGGTGGTGTCACTTCTTCTTTCGGCGGCTTTGTTTCCATCGTTAGGCCCGTCTCAGTGTCAATTTCTTCTGGTACATCTTTCGGTCCACTCTGAAATAATGTCCATACAATAACAATAATTGCAACAACAAATAATGCTACAACTAGCATAGGGAATATTTCCATAAACCTATTGGAGGATTGTCCCCCAAGCGTCCTTCTCGTAGGTGTCGGAGGTATATTTTTAGAAACATCATCGCTTGCTGAAGAAGGAATTTCTGATTTGTATGTCTCCAATAATTCGTCTCCATTTAATCCAACCGCTTCAGCATACTGTTTAATAAAAGCACGCACATAAAATGCACCTGGCATAGTTGCATAATTTCCTTGTTCTATACTAGATAAATATCTTTTTTGAATTTTTGTTATTTCTTGTAAATCATCAATACTAAAACCTTTTGCTACTCTCGCTTCTTTTAAGCGAGCACCAAGTTCTGTCAATTAAAACACCCACCCGTTAAAAATTAAATCCACCAAATCCGCCAAAACCACCCATTCCTTTGTCGGATATTCCGTGGTTTTTTTCCATCATTTCATAAGTAATAATCTCATCAGGATTATGTCGAAGCTCGATAATATAGTCAAAATCGTCAATAGAATACTCAGAATGCTGGATAAACATATCTGGGTGTTCCACCACCTTAATCGTTGGCATACGCATCATTTCTCTAACAAGCTGAAGATGCTTTTCATCATTTGATTTTCTCGTCACAATACCGTCTAAAATGAAAATATTACGATCACTAAATTCGTCTCCAGCTAACTGACTTCTAATTGTTTGTTTAATCATAGTAGAAGAAAGGAAAATCCATTTTTTGTTAGCACAAACACTTGCTGCAACAACTGACTCTGTCTTACCTACACGAGGCATCCCTCTAATTCCAATTAACTTATGACCTTCCTGTTTAAATATTTCAGCCATGAAGTCCACTAGAAGACCAAGTTCATCTCGAACAAACCGAAAAGTTTTTTTATCATCCGCATCTCGTTGAATATAGCGGCCGTGGCGAACAGCTAAACGATCTCTCAGCTTAGGTTCCCGAAATTTGGTTAAATGTATTGTATCCATAGTAGAAACAATATGTTCAAACCGTTCAATATTCTCTTTCTTTTCTGCTTTAATAAGCATTCCACGTCTACCTTCGTCAACCCCATTAATCGTGACAATATTAACTCGTAGCATTCCAAGTAAAGAAGAAATGTCTCCTAAAAGTCCTGGACGATTTATTTGAATCTCGTATTCAAAAAACCACTCACTAGCCATTTTAAATCTTTCCTCTCTATTTAGATGACGTTTCACTTCATTATAAGTTCTATCATATATGATTTCGTAGTTGAATAAAAGGAAAAAAGAAAAGAGCGCTAAAATATCTCTTTTCTTTTGGATTCAAATGTACCATCCACCATTCACACGGATTATTTGACCAGTTATATAAGTTGCTTTTTCACCTGTTAAAAATACTACTGCATTAGCTACATCTTGTGTAGAGCCAAATACTCCTGCTGGTATTTCCTCTAAAATTTGTTGACGAGCTTCTTCCTCTACATGGGCATTCATTTTTGTCTCAATAAATCCTGGAGCTACTGCATTTACCGTGATTTTTTGTGTAGCAACTTCTTTCGCATACGCTTTAACAAAGGCGTGTTGAGCACCTTTTGCTGCTGAATAAGCTACTTCATATGAAGCACCTGTATCGCCCCAAATTGATCCAACAAAAATGATCGAACTGTGTGTTTGTTTTCGAAGCTTTGGTGTTAATTTTCCTACTAAAAACATGGGATGTTCTACGTGTACCTGAAATAGATAGCGAATGTCTTCTAAAGAAGTTTGTTCTAAACCTTTGAATAGGCTATGTCCTTGTGCAAATACAACCGAATGAATGGTAAAAATGGAATTCGATAACTTTTCGACCGATTCCGATTTTCTCAAGTCTGCCTGTATAAGCATAAATTCTTGTGTAGGAAAAGATTCTTCTAAATCATTTACAAGTACACTCACTCGCTCTTCATTGTTTGCGTAATGCAAATATAGGGACCATCCTGCTTCAGCAAGACTACGGCTAATAGCATGCCCTATTTCACCCGAAGCCCCCACAACTAATGCAAATTTTTTATTCATTCTTATTTTTTTCAAATGGAACAATTGTAAATACGGTATGTGCATTTTCATTTCTGAGAGTCTCAAACGCATCTTTCACTTGTTCCATCGTTAAATTTTCGAGTGCAGGTACCACATCAAATAAATTCATATCATTAAATGAGTATCGTGTAAATTGGTTCGCAATGTATTCAATGGAATTCAAAGCTCTTAAAAAATAGCCAATTTTTTTACGAGTAATTCGTTTTAAATCTTCTACGGTAAACTCCCATTCACTCGCATGATTCAAGATAGATTGTCTAATTGTTTGCGTCAGTTCCTCCGCATTCGATGTATCCGAACCAATCATGGTGAACCCATACCCGTTTTCCATGGAATAGTCAGCGGAATACGATTCATCAACTAAACCTTTATCATAAACATCTTGATAAAAAGCAGATGTTCGTCCAAAAACTAGCTCAATTGCTACTTGCATAGCCAACTCATAATTTAGCATTTCTTCACCTGAAATGTTGACATTATTAGATTTGATACCATAAATTACTTTAGGTTTTTGCACATCCATTTGTAACTTTCGTTCTTTTATGTCAACGTCATTTTGCTCATCTGGGAAAAATCGTGTTATCTCTTGAGGAGCTTCAAATGTCTTGGAAGCCTGATCTTCTTTAATAAAAGCCATCATTTCCTTTGGATCTACGGCCCCAACCACAAATAACACCATGTTCGAAGGATGATAAAAAGTATTATAACACTCATATAAATGTTCAGCTGTAATTTTATTAATAGATTCTACTGTACCAGCAATATCGATTTTCACTGGATGCTCTTTATACATATTTTCAATTGCTCCAAAGTATAAACGCCAATCGGGTTGATCATCATACATGGTGATTTCCTGGGCAATAATCCCTTTTTCCTTTTCAACCGTTTGTTCCGTAAAGTAAGGTTGTTGTACAAAGTCAAGCAAGGTTTTCGTATTATCTAAAATATAATCGGTCGAGGAAAATAAATAAGCCGTTCTTGTAAAAGAAGTAAAAGCATTCGCAGAAGCCCCTTTTTCACTAAACTTCTGAAAAACGTCTCCTTCTTCCTTTTCAAACATTTTGTGCTCTAAAAAATGTGCGATCCCATCTGGAACGATTACAGGCTTATCTTTACCAAGAGGAGTAAATTTGCTGTCGATAGAGCCATATTTTGTCGTAAACGTTACATACGTTTTAGAGAACCCCTTTTTAGGTAATATGTACACATTTAAACCATTTGGCAACTGCTCATGATATAACGTTTCTTCTAATTGCTCAAAGTAAGTTTCATTCATTGTCTGCACCATCCTTACCAGAAAGGAAATAGACGAATTCCTTCTCTATTGTAGAAGCCATTTGTTGTATTTGCTCTTTCGTTACACTTGACCATCTTGAAACCCAGTTTTCTACCGTAAATGATTCATCTATTTCTTTGTACTGATCGTAAATTTCAATCTGAGCTCTTGAAGAATCCAATGCTTCTTTTAATTGATTCTTTAACATCGATTTAGTCTGATTGATCTCTAAATCTGTTATATCTCCTGCTTGCATGGATTTTAATTGCTCATCGATTAGTTTTACGGCCTTTTCCTGTAAGTTTGAATCAATTCCTGCTAGGACAAATATTAGGCCATATAAAGAGGAATAACTACTTGATGCGTAATAAGCCATACTTTCTTTTTCTCGAACATTTATAAATATCTTCGAATGAGCAAATCCACCAAGTATCCCATTTGTTAATTGCATTATTGGGAACTCTTTCGAGAAAAAAGTAATAGGCGTACGATACGCCATGTGCAATTTCCCTTGCTTCATATCTTGTATTTCATGCAGAAAATCTTTATTATTTGTTGTTGTTGGAGCTTCTACTTCTTGTTTAAGTTGCGCTGTTCTAGCTGTAAATTGGAAATATTTCTCCATTTTATCTTTTATTTCTTGAATATTTACATCACCAACTACATAAATAGACAATTCATCTTTCTTTAAAAGCGTTTCATGCATATCAACCAACTGTTCATTCGTTACACCTTGTACTGCTGCAACTGTACCATTAGCAGTGATCGACGCAGCATGGTTTGGTAGAATGTTTTCTAGTAAGCGTTGTTGGGCATATCTGGTTTTATCGTCATATATGGACTGAATGCGCTCAATCACTTGTTCTTTTTCTCTTTTCACAACAGAATCAACAAATTTCCCATCAACCATATTTGGTTTATAAATTACGGTATGTAATAAAGAGAATACTTCCTCTACTACTTTTTCATTGGACAAATAAGCATCATTCACCGTTTCAGCATTTAATGAAAAAATATGATGATTTCCCTTCTTAGCTGTATCAAAATACAAAACAGCTCCATATAGGTCATCTAAGCGCTTTCGGAAAGCAGCATTTGTTGGATACTCTGCATTATTATATTGAAGAACATTTGCTAATACCGAACGAATCGCTGCTTGTTCTAAGGTTAACTGCTGTTTCCATTTAAATGATATGTTAATGGTTTTAAATTGTTCTGTCGGTCGCACGTAAAGCTTAACACCATGTGCAAGTTCAAACTGTTGAAACATGTTGTTTTCCCCCTTTTTCTTTCTAGTTTATCTCATATACCTATTCACTATACATTTTCTAATTATACCAATACAAACAAAAAGGGACCAAATAAATTTGGTCCCTAATTCTATGATCAAAAACTACCTTGCTATTTAGTTACTCTACAGCTAAACAGTTTCTATCCGCAAAATCATCGTTTTCCTTTAATGTATGGAATACCACTAGCCTTTGGTGCATTTGCTTTTCCGATAAATCCTGCAACTGCTAAAATAGTTAATACATATGGTAAGATGTGTAAGAAGTAGGGAGGTACTTGATCAACATATGGGATCTGTCCTCCAACAATACTTAATGCTTGAGCAAAACCAAAGAATATAGCTGCTCCAAGTGCACCAAGTGGGTGCCATTTACCAAAAATCATTGCGGCAAGCGCCATGAAACCTTGTCCATTTATAGTAGAGTGACTGAACTCTCCAGAGATAGATTGAGCATATACTGCTCCACCAATACCAGCAAGAGCACCTGATAAAATAACCGCAATATAACGCATTTTCGTTACATTAATACCCATAGTATCTGCAGCCATTGGATGTTCTCCAACAGCGCGTAAACGTAAGCCAAATGGTGTTTTATAAATAACGAACCATGCAAGTACTGCAACCCCAACTGCTAAAATCGATGTAGAATAAACATCTTTAAAAAACATTGGTCCAATTATAGGTATATCACTTAACAATGGAATATCGAAACGAATAAAACGTTCTTGAATATAATCTGTTTGGCCTTTGCCGTAAATCATTTTTACTGAGAATAATGCTACAGCAACGCCTAACAAGTTGATCGCTACCCCAGAGATTGTTTGATCCGCTCTAAAGGAAATAGATGCTACAGCATGCATTACAGAAAATAATGCGGAGACAAGCATTGCTGCAATTAATGCAAACCAAGGAGTCAGTGCACCAAACGTATCCACAAACATTAAATTAAAAAGAATTCCGATAAATGCACCCATTACCATTAAACCTTCAAGTCCAATGTTAACCACACCTGATCGTTCGGAGAAGACCCCGCCAATTGCAGTAAAGATTAATGGAGCTGCATAGAAAATAGCTGAGGGAACGATGAAATAAAGAACGTCTAAGAAGCTCATATTATTTCGCCTCCTTTTTCTTGTTTATTTTCTCAAGGAAGTAGCGAATAACGTACCCACAAGCTACGAAGAAAATAATAATCGCAATAACAATCGATACGATTTCAACAGGTATTCCAGCTTCGTTGGGCATATTTAAAGAACCGTACTTTAGCGATCCAAATAACACTGCTCCAAATATAACCCCAAGTGGTGTATTTGCCCCTAACAGAGCCACAGCAATCCCGTCAAAACCAATTCCAGTAAAGCCACCTTTTGTAGCAGCATATTGGAAGGTACCAAGTGCCTCCATTGCTCCAGCAAGTCCAGCAAATGCACCTGAAATAACCATAGAAAGAATAATATTCTTTTGAACATTCATGCCTGCATATTGAGAAGCATGCTGATTAAACCCAACCGATTTTAGTTCATAACCAGTTGTTGTTTTTTCGAGAATAAACCACATTAATAGAACCATCGCTAATGCGATAAAAATACCATTGTGTAGTCTTGAATAGTCGGTAATGCTTTCAAAGAATGCTGATTTTAATGATGCTGTTTCTTTAATTGTACCTGTATTATCTCCACCATCAGACATAATTTTAATCAGCACATTCGTTGTATGAAGTGCAATATAGTTCATCATAATGGTAACAATTACTTCATGTACTTGTAATTTCGCTTTCAAAAGACCCGGAATAAAAGCCCATAGTCCCCCTGCTACTGCAGCAGCAATAATAGCTAATGGTAGATGAATATACATTGGAAGATCAAATGTAATTCCAACATAAGCAGCTGCAAACCAACCTACTATTAGTTGTCCTTCTACCCCTATATTAAATAATCCAGTACGGAATGCAAACGCTACGGCAAGTCCTGCTAATATATATGGCGTAATCTGGCGGATTGTTTCACCAATTGCATATGCATCTCCAAAAATACCATTCCAAAGTGCTAGATATCCTTTTACAGGATCATATCCACTTACAAGCATGACAATTGCTCCCACGAGTAAACCTAATATTACAGAAATAACAGGGACAAGTATATTTACTACTCTATTCGACATGCACAGTTTCCCCCTGTTTCTTATCATTTTCATGTTTTCTTTGTCCTGCCATTAATAATCCTAACTCTTGTTCAGATGTTTCTTTTGGCAGCAAAGTATCTACTATTTGTCCATCATAAATAACCGCAATACGATCAGATACATTCATAACTTCATCTAACTCAAAAGAAAGAAGTAATACGGCTTTTCCTTTGTCCCGTTGTTCAATTAGGCGTTGATGAATAAATTCAATCGCACCTACATCAAGTCCACGAGTTGGAAGTGCAGCAATTAGTAATTCTGGATTTCGAGTTACTTCTCGTCCAATAATTGCTTTTTGTTGATTTCCTCCTGATAAAGCTCGAGCGGGTGTATATTCCCCTTGTGTACGAACGTCAAATTCTTTAATAATTTTCTGAGCTAATTCCGAAACTTTTCCATAATTCATAATCCCGTTTTTGGAAATAGGATCTAAGTAATAGGTTTGTAATGCAATATTATGACCAATTGGGAAGTCTAAAACTAACCCATGTTTATGTCTGTCTTGTGGAATATGCCCTACGCCAGCTTCTGTCACTTTACGAGGTTTTTTATTTGTAACATCTTGTCCATTGATTGTAATGGAACCTTTTTTAGACTTACGAAGACCTGTAATAGCTTCGATAAGTTCACTCTGTCCATTTCCATCAATCCCAGCAATACCTAAAATTTCCCCTTTGCGCACGGTTAAATTTAAGCCTTTTACTTTCTCGATGCCACGGTAATCTGTAACAACAAGGTCCTTAATTATGAGTGCATCTACTGTTGGATTTGCTTCCCCTTTAATAGTCTTAAATTCAACTTGTCTACCAACCATTAAAGAGGCAAGCTCATTAGGATTTGTTTCTGTAGTAATAACTGTTCCAATTCCTTCGCCTTTTCGAATAACTGTTACTCTATCAGAAACGTCCATAATCTCTTTTAATTTGTGGGTAATTAATATAATAGATTTACCTTCTTTAATTAAACGCTTCATAATTTGAATTAACTCATGAATCTCTTGTGGAGTTAATGAAGCAGTTGGCTCATCAAAAATTAAAATATCTGCACCACGATAAAGCGTTTTCAGTATTTCTACTCGCTGTTGCATCCCGACAGAGATATCCTCTATTTTTGCATTAGGGTCCACATCTAATCCATACATTTCAGAGAGTTTTTGAATTTTTTTAGCTGCTTCTTTAATATTAATAATTCCTGCTTTTGTTAGCTCATTGCCTAATATAATGTTTTCCGTTACTGTAAAGTTTTCAACTAGCATAAAATGCTGATGAACCATTCCAATTCCGAGCTTATTGGCAACGTTAGGATCTGTAATTTGCACAGTTTTCCCTTTAACCTTAATCTCTCCTGCTTCTGGTTGATACAAACCAAATAATACATTCATTAGAGTGGATTTACCAGCCCCATTTTCTCCTAAAAGAGCATGAATTTCACCCTTCTTCAATTGCAGAGTGATGTTATCATTTGCTACAAACGATCCAAACTCTTTTCGAATGCCAAGCATCTCTATTACATAATCCAATGAACTCACTCCCTACTATAATACTGTTGCTAAATTAACACAGGAAAGACTTTATATAATATTTAAAATCTTTCTTCTACTAATTTAAAATATCATAAAGACCGAAATAAATCGGTCTTTATGATGTCTAATACAAATTTATTCTACAGTTTCAGGAACAACAATTTCTCCAGCAGCAATTTTATCAGAGAATTCTTTAATTTTCGCTAGAACGTCTTCTGGAATAGCTCCACGTGAGTCAGCAAGAGCAACTCCACCTTCAGCTAAACCGTAAGTAGTTGTTTTACCACCTGGGAAGTTTCCTTCCAGTGCTTCGTTTGCAATGCTTTGAACTGCAGTGTCTACACGTTTTAACATAGAAGTAAGTGTTACGTTTGTATCACCAACAGCGCCTTCTTCGTATTGATCAGAGTCAACTCCGATTACCCATACGTTCGCGTTTGCATCTTTTGTTTTACGTTCTTTAGCTTCTGCAAACACACCATTACCAGTACCACCAGCTGCGTGGAAAATAATATCTACGCCTGAAGAGTACATACGGTTAGCAGTTGTTTTTCCAAGAGCTGCATCGTCAAATTTACCTGTGTATTGTCTATCAACTACGATACTTGGATCTACAGCTTTAACACCTTCTACGAATCCTGCCTCAAAGCGCTCGATAACTGGAATTTCCATCCCACCAACGAAACCAATTTTTTTTGATTCTGACATTAAGGCTGCTGCAACACCAGCTAGGAATGAACCTTCTTGCTCTTTGAACATAACAGAAGCAACATTTTCTTTTTCTACAATTCCGTCAATGATTACAAAATTAGAATCTTTACGTTGGTCAGCAATTTCACCAATTGGTTTTTCCATTAAGAAACCAACACCATAAATTACGTCGAAGTCACGACGTACTAAGTTGTTTAAGTTTGTCACATAGTCAGCGTCTCCAGTTGATTGAAGGTAATCGTATCCACCGTCGCCTTTTTCAAGACCATGTTCTTTACCAAAAGCTTGGATACCTTCCCAACCTGATTGGTTGAATGATTTGTCATCAATTCCTCCAACGTCCGTTACCATTGCGATAGAGAAATCTTTCGCTTCTGAAGTACCAGCATCTTTTGAACCTGTAGATGTTTTTTCCTCGTCATTTGTACCACAAGCACCAAGAATAGTACCAGCAGCTAATACAAGCGACAAACCTAATCCAAATTTACGTTTCGTCAAAATGAAAACCTCCATTAATTTTCTTTATTAGCAGGAATTTAAAACATTTTACACCCTTTTCCGAACAACATGAAAGCTAAATTTATCCGCTCGAAAATAATTTTTCGAATACAAAACCACGCGATCATTCTCATCATAGTGAAGTTGTTTTAAAACAAGCAAAGAAGTTTCTGGTTCACAGTTCAAAGTCGGCGAAGCAATTTCATGGTATCCCACTGGATCAATGAACGCTACCGCATGTGACACTCGTATGTCTCCAGATTCCTCCAAAGCAGTAAAGATTGAACCTTCTTCTCTTATGAGAAAATCATTTGGTAAGTAGTTTTTCGGAACTTTATCGACACAATAGACAACTGGTTCACCATTTGCAGTCCGGACGCGTTCAATTGAAATAATCGATTGTTCTTCTCTACAATGAAAGCGGTTAATGTCTTCTTCACATGGAAGCGATTGCATGGAACTCAAATAAATAGTTCCTGGCTCCATTCCAGCGGCTCGAATCATAGACGAAATACTAGAAAGGTGCTCGATTCCAGATGTGAAAACAGGCTTTGTATTAACAAAGGTTCCTACTCCATGTCTTCTGACAATCACATTTTCTTCTTCCAATAATCGAAGAGCTTCTCTTAACGTTGCACGACTTACTCCTAGTGACTTAGCTAACTCAAATTCTGAAGGAAGTTTTTCCTTTTCTTTGAATATACCATTTGCAATGTCTTGCTTAATACGATCAATCACTTGTAAATATAAAGGTCGCTGGTCTACTTTTATTGTCATTACAACACCACCATTTTGAAGAGATCAGACCTCCGATGTAAAACTTTCCTACTAATCAGTCATACTATACCATTAATAAAGATTGAAATAAATACTTTTTTTCGAATTAATTTACTCAATCTTTATACAGTTGTAATTATTTTGTCATATCATTACTTAATTGTGTCATACTATTTAGCGATTAATGTCATAATGTGTCTTGGTCTAGATCGTGTTTTGAAATCAATACTTGTCGAGGTTTACTTCCCTCATAAGGTCCTACAACTCCACTCATCTCTAACTGATCAATAATTCTTGCAGCTCTCGAATAGCCAATTCTGAAGCGACGTTGCAGTAAGGAAACAGATGCCGTTTGCATATCAGTTACTAATTGGACAGCATCGTCATACAGTTCATCTCGGTCTAATTGTTCCTGCGTTGCTTCTACTTCATCTGGAATCATCTCTTCTTGATAGTTGGCTTTTTGTTGTTCAATGACAAAATCCACTATTCTTTCTACTTCGGCATCAGACAGATATGCTCCTTGTACTCGTACTGGTTTAGAACTTCCAGCTGGTAAAAATAACATATCTCCTCGACCAAGTAACTTTTCCGCTCCCCCCATATCTAATATGGTACGCGAGTCAATAGAAGAAGATACGGCAAAGGCAATTCTAGATGGAATATTCGCTTTAATAATTCCGGTAATCACATCTACACTCGGTCTTTGTGTTGCAATGATTAAATGAATACCTGCCGCACGAGCCATTTGTGCTAAACGCGTGATTGAGTCTTCTACGTCACTAGAAGCAACCATCATTAAGTCAGCTAGTTCATCTACAATAACGACAATATAAGGAAGCTTTGGATGTTTCTCCTCATTTTCTTCATTCCACTTATCAATATGTTCATTATAGCCTTCCATATTACGTGTTCCCGTATGGGAGAACAAATCATATCTACGTTCCATTTCAGAGACAATTTTCTTCAAAGCTTGCGATGCTTTTCGTGGGTCCGTTACAACTGGTGCTAGTAAATGAGGAATACCATTATATACATTTAACTCCACCATTTTCGGATCAATCATCATCATTTTCACTTCATGCGGCTTCGCACGCATCATAATACTCGTAATGATCCCGTTGATACATACACTTTTCCCACTACCTGTTGAACCTGCAACAAGTAAGTGAGGCATTTTATTCAACTGTGCTAGAACTGCCTGTCCTGTTACATCTCGTCCAAATCCAATTAATAGTTTTAAATTGGGTTTATTATTTTCTTCTGATTCCAGCACTTCACGTAAACTCACTATAGCTACTTCTTTATTTGGGACTTCTATCCCTATAGCAGACTTACCTGGTATCGGTGCTTCAATTCGAATATCTCTTGCAGCTAGAGCCAAAGCTAAATCATCATGTAAACTGACAATACGACTTACTTTAACTCCCACATCTGGAAGAACTTCATATTTGGTCACAGCAGGACCTAAATGAACTTCTGTTACTTTAGCCTTTACTCCAAAACTAAGAAATGTTTGCTCCAGTTTTTTCGCATTCGCTTGAATGGCATTCAATTCTCCACTTTGGTCACTATGCTCTGGTGAGTCTAATAACGAAAGCCCAGGTAATTTGTAATCCTTGTTTTCCAACTCATCTGCATCCATATTAATTTCTAGCGGCTCAGTCAATTCCATAGGTTCTTCTTTTTTGGAGATTCTTTCGGTAAAAGCGGAAATAATTGGAGCGGTTACTACGTTTACTTGTTCTACCTCTTCCACTTCCACTGGTTTAAAATCATGAACCGTGACTGCTTCTTCTTGTGTACTTTCTTTTCTCTTTCTTCTAGATACTCTCTCGGATTCAACTGGTTTCTTCTTCACTTTTCTGGGTCTATTTTTGAAATTTTCTCTTATTTTCGGAGATACCTCCACTAAATAAGGAACTAGCGCTTTCCCTGTCCATAAAACAAGACCGATGAGTAACATTAACGAGCCAGCAACTTTTGCCCCACTGGAATCAAATAGAACATGAAACGACGCAAATAAAATTGCCCCAATAATCCCTCCACCGAGAGAACTCGTTCTATCTGTAATCCCACCACTCTCTACTAGGACTCTATAGCTTTCTCGTAAAACAGAATTAGTCATTAACGCTTTCCCTTCAAATAATTGCTGAAATAGAGCTAAATGACTAAATAATAATAAACTACCTAAAATAAAAGCACTTCCTAATATAAAGCGATTATTCCAAGTAGGGAAAGTTTGTTTAATCATAATGATAAGAGCATAAACAACTAGCATAAATGGAATGGCAATATGCCAATTACCAAATAAAAAATAGCCTATATAAGCAAATGTTTCTCCTACAAGCCCGTATTCAAAAAAAGAAATAATAGCAATTCCTATAACAAGTAAACCAATAATTTCATACATTAATGGGTGTAAAGACTTCTTACTAACTTTTTTTACTGGTTTCTTTTTTTTTCTTGTTGCCAATCGTTTCACCTACTTCCTAATAGATATTTTGTGTTAAATTAGGCTGTTAATTTTTAGAAGAATATATTTTCGACAGATAAAAAAATGATCGTTTAACAGAGTAAATAGATAAAAAGGATTTCCTTCCACATTCGGAAAGGAAATCCTTTATTCATATTAATATTCCATAATAATCGGAATGATCATTGGACGTCTTTTTGTTTGTTGGAATAAATATGAATTTAGCGTATCGCGGATTTCTTGTTTAATGTTTGTCCATTCAAACGTTTCTTTATTCACATATTTTTCAACAATTGTTCGAACTAACTTAGCAGATTCGTCCATTAGTTCCTCTGATTCTCTTACATAAACAAATCCTCTGGAAAGAATTTCAGGACCTGATGCAATTTTCTTTTGTGCACGATTTAACGTAATAACAACAATAAAAATACCATCCTGTGAAAGGAGTTTACGATCTCGAAGAACAATATTTCCTACGTCACCTACACCAATACCATCAATTAGCACATTTCCGGCCTGTACTCTTCCACTCATTCTAACTTTACCATTTTTATATTCGACGATATCTCCTTTATCAGCAATAAAAATGTCCGATTTTGTCATACCAATATCTTGAGCTAGTTTGGAGTGAGCCATTAACATACGATACTCCCCTTGAATAGGGATAAAATATTTTGGTCGAGTTAAGTTTAACATCATTTTCAAGTCTTCTTGGCTACCATGTCCTGAAACATGAACATTTTTACTAGATGTTAAAACTTTAGCCCCAGCTTTTGCAATTTGGTTCATTGTTTGATACATACTAACTTCCATACCTGGAGAAGGTGTAAAGGTAATTAATACAGTATCCGTATTTTTAATTCGAATGTCTTTATGGTGTTTCCGAACCATTTTTTCTAACGCTTCTAATGGTTCTCCTTGGTTACCAGATACTATGACAACAATATTTTCATCTGGGTACTTCGAAATTTCTTTAATTGGGATAATTGTGTCTTCTTGAATAGTAAAATACCCTAGATCTAATCCAATTTCAAAAATATTCTCCAAGCTTTTTCCTGCAATTGCAACTTTTTTGCCAGTTTCTGCTGCCTTGTCAAACACTTGTTGAATTCGAATAAAATTAGAAGCATATAAAGACACTAGTATACGACCTTTTGCAGCGTGGAATGTTTCTGATAATTGGTTTTCAATTACTGCTTCTGATGTCGTATAACCTGGTCTTTCCGCCTCTGTAGAATCAGATAAAAGAATGAAAACACCATCTTCTCCCAATCCAGCAATTTTAGCGATATCTGGACGATATTTTCCTCTTGCCGATTGGTCGAACTTAAATTCTCCCGTATGCACAACTGCACCTTCTGAAGTATGGAATACTATCCCTAATGAATCTGGAATACTATGTGTTGTGTGGAAAAACGTCACATGAGTACTTTGGAAATTCATTCGGCTTTTATTTGTTACTTCAAAATATTTAACAGATTGTTTTGTAGGCATTGCTTTTAAGTGTGTTTTAGCTAATGCAATTGTCAACTTAGAACCATAAACTGGTGCTTGGACTTTTTGTAGTAAATACGCAATAGACCCAATAGCATCTTCATGTCCGTGCGTTAAAAATATTCCTTTTACACGATCCTTATTTTCTTCTAAATACGTAATATCTGGAATAACTATATCAATACCAAGCATTTCATTTTCAGGGAACATCAGTCCACTATCTACAACAAATATTTCTTCATCTATTTCTACTACATACATTGCTTTTCCGACTTCACCAACTCCACCGAGTGGGATAATTCGAATAAGTTCATTTTTTACTTTTACCAATTTATTTCCTCCTATTATTAACCCGACCAACATCCACTATTTTTTATTATATCGAACGTCATCGATTCGCACAAATAAAAAAAGCTGAAGATTGAATTCTTCAGCCCTTTAATGAAAACTATTTGGTTTTCAAGTACTCTGGTATTCATTCCAAATAGTATCAAATTCTATTTTTTCTTCTTTTGTCATTTCTACGAGCGGAAGTCTTAACGAACCAACCTCTAAACCAATTTTCGAAAGTGCATATTTCACTACCACAGGATTTGGATGCTTAAATAATCCTTTAATGACAGGTAAAATATTTTGGTGAATTTTAGCAGCTTTTAGATGATTTCCTGCATGAAAGGCTTGAATCATTTCCTGCATATCCTTCCCAATTACGTGCGATGCAACGGAAATAATACCTGATCCGCCGACAGCAAGTAATGGCAAAGTTAAGGAATCATCGCCACTATACACAAGTAGTTCATTTTTCGTTTCTGCCAATATTTTGGTCATTTGATCCAAGCTACCACTTGCTTCTTTAACAAGTTGAATCGACGGTATCTTACTTAATGCAACAATCGAATCTGGTTCTAAATTTACAACCGAGCGACCAGGAATATTGTAGACAACAATTGGTAAAGTAGTTGCTGTTGCAATTGCCTCATAGTGGGCAATCATACCACGTTGATTTGGCTTGTTGTAATATGGCGTAACAATCATTAACGCGTCTACTCCAAGCGCTTCTGCTCTTTGTGATAAATCAATGGATGCCGCAGTATTATTACTTCCTGTTCCCGCAATGATTGGAACTCTATTATTCACTTTTTTTACAACAAATTCAATAAAATTTAACTTTTCAGTTGTTGATAAAGTAGGAGATTCCCCAGTCGTTCCACATACCACAAGTGATTCAGTTCCAGTCGAAAGTAAATGCTCTATCAATCTTTCAGTTGCACTATAATCAATGGATCCGTCTTCTTGAAACGGAGTAACCATAGCTGTTGAAATATGTCCAATGTTCATCTGATTACACCTCTTATCAAATTCGCCTTGGCGCATTTGCTTCCAAACTTCCGAAGAGGGCTCAGGGCCATCAGGATGTTAGTTACTCTGGCTTTGCCGCAGGACAAGCGAACTTAGCCAGAGTTCTATGGTATTCAGCAGGGGTTTTAATCTCACTGAATTGTATACAGATGTTGCAATTTTCTCCCCAATAAAAAAGGAGGACTAATGCTTTTCTTTCTTCAGCTACATAGAAAACAGTCGCTACTGCGCAAAGCTCGTTGCAAAAATCAGTCCTGGATTAACTTAAAATGCCTTCCTCAATTAATGCTTCTGCAATTTGAATTGAGTTAAGAGCCGCTCCTTTTAATAGATTGTCAGAAACAATCCACATATGGAAGCCATTTTTGTTGGAAGGATCTTTTCTGATTCTGCCTACGAAGACATCATCTTTATCCTCTGCAAAAAATGGCATTGGGTATAGCTGTTGATCAGGAGAATCTTGCAAGGTAATACCTTTAGTAGTAGCGAGTAATTGCTTTAACTCATCCACTGTTACATCATCTTTTTCTACTTCTATATATACAGATTCAGAATGGCCAGTTACAACAGGCACCCGCACGCAAGTTGCAGCAATTGCAAGTTCAGGTAGAGACATAATTTTTTTCGTTTCATTCATCATCTTAAGCTCTTCAAATGTAAATCCATCTTCCGTAAATACATCAATTTGTGGGATTACATTCCCTGCAATTGGATAATGCTTTTCGGCACTTTTAACTGGCAAGATTTCTGGATTTGGTAGTTTCTCACTAATTCTTTCACTTTGTGTAGTTAACTCGTTAATAGCAGCTGCTCCAGCACCTGACACTGCCTGGTATGTGGATACAATGACCTTACTTAAACCAAATTGCTCTCTAATTGGCTCAAGTGCGCAAACCATCTGAATAGTTGAACAATTAGGGTTAGCAATAATCCCTGTTTGCCCGTGTAATGCTTGCTTATTCACTTCCGGTACGACAAGAGGAATATCTTTATCCATTCGAAATGCACTCGTATTATCGATTACAATGGCACCTCTACCACTCGCTTCTTTTGCCAATGCTTTCGAAATGGAGCCACCTGCCGAGAAAAATGCTATGTCAACTCCTTCAAAAGCCTCTGGAGTTGCTTCTTCAATTGTATACGTAAAACCATTTATCTCCTCTTGTTTACCCGCAGATCTCTTAGAAGCTAATAACTTTAAAGTGGAATATGGAAAGCTTCTCTCTACTAATTTTTCAATGATCTTTTGGCCGACAGCCCCTGTCGCTCCTACTACTGCTACTACATACTTTTGTGACATCAAAAGCTCTCCTCTCTAATCAAAACATATTTGCGATATTATATCATAATATACATGAAAATACATCTTCTTTAATATTTATAATTGATAATTTATGAGTAAAGGTTGCAATTGTTTCGATTGAATTGCATATTCAACAGTAGGTACAATTTTAGAGAAATCAGCGATTAGCGAGTTTGGTTTTTTATGAGGATTGTCTTGACCAAAGGGGATAAAATAAATATTTTTTGTGGATAGGAGCTTCATGATATTCATACCGTTAAGTCCAAGTGCATCGTTCGTTGAAATTCCAAGTACAACTGGCTTTCCGTTACGTAATGTTGCTTTAGCAGCCATTAAAACAGGAGAATCGGTTTGAGCATTTGCTAGCTTACTAATTGAATTTCCAGTCATCGGAGCAATAACCATACAATCAAGCGGATTAGTCGGTCCAAATGGTTCCGCTTCTACTATTTTTGACACTACTTTACTTCCACTTGCATTTTCAATCTTTTCTATCCATTCTTCTCCTGTTCCAAATCGAGTTGCTGCTGTTAGAACAGAGTAAGTAATGATTGGTACAACAATTGCACCAATATTAGTAAATTGTCTAATCATTGGGATAACTTCCTCATACGTACAATGAGAAGCGGTTATCCCAAGACCAATACGAAGACCGTTTAACACTATTTTTCCTCCTCTAAGAAAGCCAGTTGTGTTTGAATCAATCTGGCAATTAAATAACCTGCATCTTGCGGAAAATACATACCTGGTAAACTTGTAGAGAGAGCATAATTACCAGGAATATCTGTTTCTGAATTTAATAGACAGCCGGGATTCGAAGCAAGATCAAAGACCTGTTTAAAATATGCAACTTTTGAATTATCAAGCCATTTGGATGGTATCGTATTAATCAAATACATCGATGGATCTTTCTGCCTTTTAAGCATATTTTCTAATGTTTCAATTTGAAATCCATAGCTTTTTGCTTCAAATAATTGATGATTCGATCGAACTGAAATAATTACTTTTGCACCTAAATGATGAAGTGCAAATGCTAGTCTTTTTCCAACTCTCCCATAACCAGTAATGATAAATTGTTTATTGTAAATGGATTGTTTTTCATTTAAATAAAAATAATTAATAAATCCTTCAGCAGTAAGATTTGCATTATCCCAAATCCACTCTTCGTCTTCTAAATAATATACGACATGTGTATTACCTTGTTCTAATTCTCTCTCTATGTCTTCATGTTTTTTACCAATGAATATCACTTCACAAGACTTTGGTAAAGCAAAAGGAATTTCCAATATTAAAGTTTGTATTGGCATGAATATAATTTGTGGCTGAAAATCATTGATTGCATTATTTAATGCATCATTCCAAACCATCGTAGGAAATAATTTTGCATGTAATTCTCCAGAAACTTCTGTTTGAACATGACTCAAGCGGGCGTCCGTACCAATTATTGCACACTTTTTCTTCACGAATATGCACTAGATTCACTAGATGAATCTGTTTCATTAAATAAAATTCGATCTTTACCGATAAGAATTATTTCATCCCATGAAATGAATTCTTTTTTCTTATTCGCTTTGCTTGACTGGAAAAAGGAAGCTGTCTTTTGAAACACTTCAAAACCTTCTATTTTTCCCGTCTGTGGGTTAAAAAGTAACTCAGTATCTGCTAATTTACCGTACCTTGCACCATCTTTTACTTGAATAAGCTCTTTTTCTGCAAGCTCCGAAAGTAACAATCTTTCCCCTCCTTGTTCTTTTCTATTTATGTATATGCCATTTTGCAGAACAAAGTGAATTAAAAAAGCATATAAAAAAACGTCAATCAATATTGACGTTTTTAGGCATTATAACGGATATGGCTGGTTCATAAGAAAAAATTTCTTTTGCTAGCTCCATAACAGAATCTAGCGTTACTTCATCGATTGTTTCACTTACTTCATCCAATGAGCGATGCTTACCATATAACAACTCATTTTTTCCATTTCTACTCATTCGTGCATTTGAACTTTCTAAACCTAACAATAAATTACCTTTTAGCTGTTCTTTTGCGTTTGCAATTTCTGTCTCAGTAAATCCATTATTCACAATCGCTTTAATTGTTTCAGAAATGGATGTCTTCAATTCATCTAATTGATTACTAGAGGTACCTCCATAAATTGTAAGTACACCAGTATCTTCATAAGCGGAGTGATACGAGTAAATGCTGTAAGCAAGGCCCTTATCTTCTCTAATTTCTTGGAACAGTCTAGACGACATGCTTCCACCTAAAATATTATTTAAAACAACCAGACTATAAATATTATCAGCCTTCACACTTAAACTAGGATACGCTAAACAAATATGTGCTTGCTCTGTCTCTCTATAATTTTCTGTGTAAACTGGCTTAAGTGTTGGAGTTGTAATAGCTAGTGCTTTTGATTCCTTTTGGTCAAACTGTCCAAATAACGATTCAATATAATCTGAAAATTCCTCTGGAATATTACCAGCAACAGATATCACTACATTTTCTGGTGTATAGTGTTTTTCCATATATGATAAGATCGATTCTCTTGTAAAGCTGTTCAATGTCTCTTCCGTTCCTAAAATAGGAGAACCTAAAGGATCATTTTCAAACATTGCTCTCCATAAGTACTCATGAACGATGTCATCCGGTGTATCTTCTACCATATTAATTTCTTCCAAAACCACTTGTCTCTCTTTGTCTATTTCAATTGGGTCAAATAAAGAATGAAAGAACATATCTGCAAGTATTTCTACTGCGTATTTTGCATGGTGATCCAGTACTTTGGCATAATAACAAGTGTTTTCTTTCGATGTAAAAGCATTAATATTTCCGCCAATGCGATCAAATTCTTCTGCTATTTGTCTTGCAGTTCTCGTAGCCGTTCCTTTAAATAACATATGCTCTATAAAATGCGTTAATCCATTTTCTTCAGGAAGCTCGTATCTAGAGCCTGCTTGCACCCAGATTCCTACCGCAACTGAACGCACATGAGGAATATGCTCAGAGACTATACGAAGTCCGTTCTTACAAGTTGTTTTCTTTATCAAATTAGCACCCCTATTTATTCTATTCACCCAATTAAAAAGGTTGCCGTAGATACTTGTCTACGATCAACCTTTTTTGTTTAAAAAGTATAACTTTTCTACTTATTATATGTCTAGACTTTAGCGCCTTTCCCCTCGGGGTCAAATGTGTAATAGCTGTGGTGGCTTGGAGCTGCCTCCTCGCTATTCCCTATTTGCCTATCGAGGCTGACATAGGCGCTTCCGCTTTTCTTAATTATTGTTCTTTTTGTTCTTTTTGTTCTTCGCGTTCTTTTTCCTCTTTTAATACCACTTTACGAGATAAGTTTACGCGACCTTGATTGTCAATTTCAATAACTTTTACTAAAAGTTCATCACCAATTTTAAGCACATCTTCTACATTTTTCGTACGTTCTTCTTGAATTTCTGAAATATGCAGTAATCCGTCTTTTCCTGTGAAAATTTCTACGAAAGCACCGAACTTTTCAATTCGTTTTACTTTCCCTAGATAGTATTCACCAACTTGTGCAACACGAACAATGTTTTCGATAATTTCTTTTGCACGAGCGATCATCACTTCATCTGCTGAAGCAATGTAAATTGTACCATCTTGCTCTGTATCAATTTTTACACCAGTTTCATCAATGATTTTATTAATTTGTTTCCCGCCTGGTCCGATAACATCACGGATTTTGTCCGGATTAATTTTGATCACAACAATTTTCGGTGCATAAGCAGACAATTTCTCACGAGGTTCTGAAATTGTTGCAAGCATGCTTTCTAAAATTTGCATACGTCCAATTTTAGCTTGTTCAAGTGCTTCTTCTAAAATGGTTTTAGATAGCCCGTCAATTTTGATATCCATTTGAAGTGCTGTGATCCCTTTAGATGTACCAGCTACTTTAAAGTCCATATCTCCAAGGTGATCTTCCATTCCTTGAATATCTGTTAAAATCGTATAGTTGTCGCCTTTTTTCACAAGACCCATTGCAATACCTGCAACCGGTGCTTTAAGAGGCACACCAGCATCCATCATTGCAAGAGTTGATGCGCAAATACTTGCCTGAGAAGTAGAACCATTTGATTCTAATACTTCCGCTACTAAACGAAGTGTATATGGGAAATCATTTTCATCTGGAATAACTGCTTCAAGAGCGCGTTCCCCTAATGCACCATGTCCAATTTCACGACGACCTGGAGCACGAATTGGTCCAGTTTCCCCTACGCTGAATTGAGGGAAGTTGTAATGATGCATAAAGCGTTTCGATTCTTCTAATCCAATACCATCAATAATTTGAACATCGCCAAGGGGCCCTAATGTACAAATACTTAATGCTTGTGTTTGACCTCGTGTAAATAATCCAGAACCATGTGTTCTAGGCAAAATGCCAACTTCAGAAGAAAGAGGACGAATTTCAGCTACACCACGACCATCCGGACGAATTTTATCATCTGTGATTAAACGACGAACTTCGTCTTTAACCATAGCATCCAAAATTTCACGAACTTGTTTTAATGTTTCTTCTGTTGCTTCTTTTTCTGTATATTGCGCTAAAACTTCTGTTTTAACTTCACTAATTGCATCTTCACGAGCATGCTTTTCTTGCACTTGAATAGCTTGTACCAGTTTTGCTTCACAAAGATCTTTTACTTCTGCAAAAAGTTCTTTATCTAATTCAAAAAGAGCAATTTCTTTCTTCTCTTTTCCAATTTCAGCAACAACTTTTTCTTGGAATTCAATTAGTTTAACGATTTCACTATGACCAAACATAATTGCTTCTAACACAACTTCTTCAGAAACTTCTTTTGCTCCTGCTTCTACCATGTTGATTGCATCTTTTGTTCCAGCTACAGTAAGATCTAAAATACTTTTCTCCATTTGTTCAACCGTTGGATTTATGATAAACTCATCACCAATTAAACCAACCTGAACTCCAGCAATCGGTCCATCAAAAGGAATGTCCGACACGCTAAGTGCTAGAGAAGAGCCTAACATTGCAGCCATCTCAGATGAACAGTTTTGGTCTACAGACATAACGATGGAAATTACTTGAACCTCGTTACGGAATCCGTCTGGAAATAGTGGACGAATTGGACGGTCAATTAAACGGCTAGTTAATATCGCTCTCTCAGAAGGACGTCCCTCACGTTTAATAAATCCACCTGGAATTTTACCAACAGCATATAATTTTTCTTCATAATTAACTGTTAAAGGGAAAAAGTCTAAGTTCTTTGGATTCTTCGAAGCAGTTGCTACAGATAATACACTTGTATCACCATATCTTACTAATACTGCGCCATTCGCTTGTTTTGCAAGTTGTCCAATTTCTACTTGCAACGGACGACCTGCCCATTCGTACGTAAATACTTTCTTTTCACTCATTTAATCTGGACTCCTCTCAACTTCAAAAACTCCTTTAAAAAAGGGTATATAAAGGGTGTATGTATCATAAGTAGTGTATCAAAAATAACGAAACTATGCGAAAGATTTTATAAAAAAGTGCAAGTCACTCGCCAGCCTGATTCATAAATTGGCATTCAAACTCGAGCGATTAGCACCTAAAGACTAATCAATAAATGTAAAAACACTTTTATTTTTAATAGACCCAATAGAAAAAGCGGGATAAATCCCGCTTTCCTAGGTGGTATCTTATCGACGTAAACCAAGTTTTGCGATTAGCTCACGGTAACGTTGTACTTCGTTTTCACGTAAGTATTTTAATAAGTTACGGCGACGTCCAACCATTTTAAATAGACCACGACGTGAGTGATGATCTTTTTTGTGTGTACGTAAATGTTCGTTTAAAGAGTTGATCTCTTCTGTAAGAACTGCGATTTGAATATCAGCAGATCCAGTATCGCTTTCGTGAGTTCTGAACTCAGCGATTAGTTCATTTTTACGTTCTTTTGTAATTGCCATGTTGGTTTCCTCCTAATAATTCTTAATATCCCCTATTCCTGAGCAATCGTTGGAGAATCGAAAAAGCCAAGGAAAGGTTAAGTACAGTCTTGTACTTATATAGAGTATCATATTGCCAGTCGTGAAGCAACTAATTAATCTTATTAGAAAAGCTCAGGAGCTGAAGTCTACGGAATAATTATACTATATTGTTTTTGAAATAGTCGATTGCGACTAATTTGTCTTTTCCAATTTGTGCTTTCAATTCATCAATACCATTAAATTTCTGTTCGGAGCGAATACGCTTGTACCAATGAACGATTACTTCCTCCCCATAAATGGATTGATCAAAATGAAAAATATGTACTTCAATGGAAAGCTTTTTCTCATCCGGATTATTAAAGGTTGGCTTAAAACCAACATTACAAACTCCATCATGCCACTTTTCTTGTATACGAATCTTAACGGCATATACACCAGTTGCTGGCGTAAATTGTCCTTCCTTGAGTTGAACATTTGCAGTAGGAAAATCGATTGTCCTACCTCTTTTATCCCCGTGTACAACAACACCAGATAACATAAAAGGACGACCTAATAATTCTTTTACTTTTTCCATATTCCCAACTTTTAGTTCTGCTCTTATTCTAGTAGAACTTATTTTCTCCCCAGTAAGCTCCTGTTTTCCAACAACAGAAACGGTATATTTCCCTTCTGAGAGCTGAGCCATATGTTCTAATGTCCCTTTTCCAAATGCTCCGAATGTAAAATCAAATCCTGCAGTTACATGCTTCACATTTGCATTCTTAATAAAAGCCTCTATAAACTGTGCAGGTGTTAATTTTGCAAAATCAGAAGTAAATCGTACGACAAATACAGCATCCACTTGTAACTCTTTTAATAGCTCTATTTTTTGTTCCAGTGGTGTAATATAAAATACTTGCTCTTTTCTACCTCCAAGAACTAAGGATGGATGAGGATCAAATGTCATCACCGCTGTTTTCACATTTAGCTCTCTTCCTTTATCTACTGCTTCTTGGATCACTGCTTGATGTCCCGAATGCACTCCATCAAAGAAGCCTATTGCTAAAGAATATGCTTCATTTCTTTCATTTTTATATAAATGATTTGGGTAAGATAAGTGATGTACGTCCATACTATTCTCCTTTTTCAGTTGCAAACATTTTTTCTAGTTTCATCATACCACTTTTTGTCGGATGGTTAATATAAACAGCAAAAGGATTGGAATCTATTGTATAAATGATTTTCTCATTAGTTTCCAGTAAAGGATCTCTTTCTACCACTTGACCATTAGTTATACTCTTTCTTGTTTCGTCTACTATCTCTATGGACGGCCAACTTGCAAGAGCATGTTTTAAAGGTAATATAGTTTCTTTTAACAGGCCGTTTTCAACTGCATTTTGCACTTCAGCCAATGTTAAACATTGTTCTTTTGTAAAGTTTCCTGAAGCAGTTCGAACTAAAGAGGACATATGCGCCGGAAAACCGAGCAACTCACCAATTTGCACTGCAAGTGTACGAATATATGTACCTTTACTACAACCAATTTCAATAGAAAAAGTAACATTTTCACCTGTAAAAAAAGTGGCTTCGTCTAGTAAATCTAAGTTGTAAATTGTCACAATTCTACTTGGACGCTCTACTTCTTTTCCTTCTCTTGCATATTCATATAACTTTTTACCGTTTACTTTCACAGCTGAGTACATCGGTGGAGTTTGAGTTATCTCTCCAGTTAGTTGTTTGAGCACATCCAAGATTTGTTGTCTCGAAAAGCTTTTATTTGTATCATTTTGGTTTACAACCTCTCCATCAGCATCTTCTGTTGTTGTCGAGGTTCCGATGGAGACAGTCGCAACGTATGACTTACCCTCATTCATAATATACTCGGATACTTTGGTGGCCTGCCCTAAGCAGATAGGCAGTACTCCTTCCACATTTGGATCTAGCGTGCCTGTATGTCCGATTCGTTTCATTTTTAATATTTTGCGTAATTTAAAAATGCAGTCATGGGAAGTCATCCCTTTTTCTTTCCATAATGGAAGTATACCTTCATACATTTCATTCACCTCTATATTCATTATATACAACAAAAAAGTCTGCTCGATTAAGTAAGCAGACTCCTTTGTTTGTTTTTATTCCTCAGATGGTTTATTAATCTGTCTTAATAAATTATCTATACGATTTCCATAAGCTGCAGATTCATCAATTTCAAATAGTAGTTCAGGCGTAATACGTAATCTAATACGTTGACTGATTTCAGAGCGAATAAACCCTTTCGCTTTTTCCAAAGCTTTTAAAGTAGACCCATTATTTCCATTAAGGACAGTAATATAAACAGTCGCTTGTTGAAGATCACCAGTTACTGCCACATCAGTTACAGTGACAAAACCTATGTTAGGATCCTTTAGTTTTCGGCCTATAATTTCGCCTAACTCTTTTTTCATTTGTTCCGCAACTCGGTTAGCGCGCATCGACATGATGGCTACACCTCATTTTCTATCATAAATGTTCTTTTCTTATATCAATGCATTCCCATTCTGGAAAAGATTCTAAATGGCCGATGGCATGTGTAAGCTCTCGTTCAGCAGCATCCTTTTGGGAAGCAACACATACGATCCCAATAGTCGTCCGCTGCCATACATCTTGGTGATCAATTTCCGAAATAGAAACATTGAACTTTTGTTTCGTGCGAGAGAGCGTTCGTTGAAGAACTGCTCTTTTTTCTTTCAATGAATGTGCAGTAGGAATCAAAAATTCACACTCTGCATATACAATCATTTTCGTTTGATTTCTTCCATAATGTAGGCTTCGATGATGTCGCCTTCTTTAACATCATTGAAGTTTTTAATCGTAATACCACATTCGTATCCTTTTGCTACTTCTTTTGCGTCATCTTTAAAACGTTTTAATGTATCTAATTCGCCTTCAAAAATAACGATGGAATCACGGATAATACGAACACCACTATCTCTCGAAATCTTACCTTCTGTAACGTATGAACCAGCAATTGTTCCTACTTTTGAAACTTTAAATGTTTCACGAATTTCTGCTTGACCGATAATTTTTTCTTGGAATTCAGGATCTAGTAATCCTGTCATCGCAGATTCAATTTCTTCGATTACTTTATAAATAACTCTGTGTAAACGGATGTCAACGCCTTCTTGATCAGCTGCACGTTTTGCATTTGTATCTGGACGAACATTAAAACCAATTACGATAGCGTTTGATGCTGCTGCAAGGCTAATATCTGATTCTGTAATTGCTCCTGCTCCAGTGTGAATGATTCGAACATTTACACCTTCTACTTCAATTTTCATTAATGAAGCTGCCATTGCCTCTACAGTACCTTGTACATCTGCTTTAACAATTAAGTTTAACTCTTTCATTTCTCCTTGTTTCATTTGATCAAATAAATTGTCTAATGTAACACGAGCTTTTTCAGAGCGTTGGCTAACTTGTGCTTCTGAAGCACGAGATTCTCCAACTTGACGTGCCGTTTTTTCGTCTTCAAATACTACAAAGCGATCTCCTGCTTGTGGTACTTCATTTAATCCGGTAATTTCTACTGGAGTAGATGGGCCCGCTTCTTTTACACGACGACCAAGGTCATTTACCATTGCTCGTACGCGTCCAAATGCGTGACCTACAACAATTGGATCTCCTACTTTAAGTGTACCATCTTGTACTAATAGTGTTGCAACTGATCCTCTACCTTTATCCAGTTGAGCTTCAATTACTGTTCCAAGTGCAAGACGTTTTGGATTTGCTTTTAGCTCTGCAACTTCTGATACTAGTAATACCATTTCAAGAAGATTGTCAATTCCATCGCCATTTAATGCTGAGATTGGAACAAAAATTGTTTCTCCGCCCCAAGCTTCTGAAACTAATCCATGTTCAGTTAATTCTTGCATAACACGGTCTGGATTTGCAGCTGGCTTATCCATTTTGTTTACTGCAACAATGATTGGAACCTCTGCAGCTTTCGCATGGTTAATAGCTTCTACAGTTTGTGGCATAACTCCATCATCTGCAGCAACAACAAGAATAGTAATATCCGTAACTTTAGCTCCACGAGCACGCATTGTTGTAAATGCAGCATGTCCTGGTGTATCTAAGAAAGTAATCTTTTTGCCATTGTCTACAATTTGGTATGCACCGATATGTTGTGTAATACCACCTGCTTCTCCAGCCGTAACTTTTGTGTTACGTATAGAGTCTAGAAGTGTTGTTTTACCGTGGTCAACATGTCCCATAATTGTTACAACCGGTGGACGTTCTGTTGTATTTGCGCTGTCTTCTTCTGTAGACTCGAAATGAACTTCTAAATCAGTAATATCGATTTTGATTTCTTCTTCCACTTCTACTCCATAGTCTGCACAAATTAACTCAATTGCATCCTTGTCAAGTACTTGGTTAATTGTTGCCATTACCCCAAGTAAAAACAGTTTTTTAATAATTTCAGCTGGCTCGCGACCAAGTTTTTTCGCTAGCTCTGTTACAGTTAATGACTCTGTAAATGTAATTTTCGCAGGAAGTTCTCTTTCTTTTCTTGGTACTGGAGGTTGAACAGGTGTTGTTGGTCCTTTTCTTCTCTTTTGGAATTTTTGGCCTGGTCTATTTTGACCACCCGGTCTATTTTGTCCTCCTGGACGATTTTGACCACCTGGTCGATTGTTATTAGTAAAAGTTTTTTTATCTTTTGATTGATTGTTCGTTCCTTGCGTAGTACTTTGAGAAGTGCTTTGAGCAGCTGGTCTTGATTGACCTTGGTTCGTTGGTCTTGATTGACCTTGATTTGTTGGTCTTGACTGACCTTGATTTGTTGGTCTTGATTGACCTTGGTTTGTTGGTCTTGATTGACCTTGGTTTGTTGGTCTTGATTGACCTTGAGTAGTTGCTTTAGGTTGTTCTGTTGATTTTTTATAGACGCTATCCAATTTAGTTACGGCATCTCCCTCAAGTGTTGACATATGATTCGTCACTTGAATGTTTAGTTTTCCTAATTGCTCAATAACTTCTTTACTAGATTTATCTATTTGTTTCGCGTATTCATGAACTCTGATTTTAGTCATTAGCTCACCCCCGGTTATATTCGTTGAGAAGGCCGGACAGTTTTTTAGCGAAACCGTCATCCATAATGGCTATTGCCACTCTGGCCTCTTTTCCCGTCGCATGTCCGAGATCGTGCCGGTCTCCAAAGACATGCAGCTCAACGTTAAAAGATGCACATTTATCATTAATTTTTTTTGATGTATTTTTAGAAGCATCAGTCGAAATAAGTACTAATTTAGCTTTCTGGCTTCTTATTTCTTTTACGACTAACTCTTCGCCTGAAATAGTTTTCCTTGCTCGTGTAGCAAGGCCAAGTAACTGTAAAATTTGCTGCTCTATTGTCATTTTAGTTTTTCTCTTTCAATAATGACGATTAATTCATCATATATTTCACTTGGGACGGACGCTTCTAAATGATTGCCAAGTGAATTTTTCTTTTTCGCTTGGTTTACTGCTTCGATCGTTTTAGATACGTAAGCGCCACGACCAGATTTTTTGCCAGTCAGATCCACGCTCACTTCTCCTTCTTTCGAGCGAACAATACGAATCATTTCTTTTTTGGGAAACATTTCGCCAGTAGCAACACATTTACGTAATGGAATTTTCTTTTGAATAGCCATACACGCTCACCATCCTTGCTTATTCTTACTCTTCGTCTTTATAGAAATCAAAGTCATCCATTTCATCTTCTAAGCTTTCGATAATCACTTGAGGAGAATTTTCGTTAGGGTAAATTCCTAATTCTCTTGCATCTGTCTCACTTTTAATATCAATTTTCCAACCAGTTAATTTAGCAGCAAGTCGTGCATTTTGACCTCTTTTACCAATTGCAAGCGAAAGTTGATAATCTGGTACGACAACTGTAGTAGACTTTTCTTCTTCGTTCACTTGTACATCTAACACTTTAGAAGGGCTAAGTGCATTTGCAACGAAAATTACTGGATCTTCTGACCATTCTACAATGTCAATTTTTTCTCCACTTAATTCATTCACAATCGTTTGAACTCGTGCACCTTTTGCTCCAACACAAGAACCTACTGGATCTATTTCATCATTATGAGCAAATACAGAAATTTTTGAGCGGTCTCCTGCTTCACGAGCAATTGATTTAATCTCAACAATTCCCTCGAAAATTTCCGGAACTTCCATTTCAAATAAACGACGAAGTAATCCAGGATGTGTTCTTGATACAAAAACTTGTGGTCCGCGTGTTGTGCGCTCAACTTTTGTAATATACACTTTTATACGATCATGAGGACGAAACGTTTCTGTTTGGATTTGCTCATTCACAGGTAATACTGCTTCGACTTTACCTAAACCAACGTAAATATTACGTGCATCTAGACGCTCTACAATACCATTTACGATATCATCTTCACGATCCACATATTCTTCATAAATTAAACCGCGCTCTGCTTCACGTACACGTTGTGTAACAACTTGTTTCGCAGTTTGAGCAGCAATACGTCCAAAATTACGTGGTGTTACTTCTTGTTCTACAACATCACCAATTACAAAATGAGGATTAATCATTTGCGCATCTTCTAATGAGATTTGTAAACGATCATCCGCAACTTCCTCAACCACATCTTTACGAGAATAAACAAGCATTGTTCCATTTGCCAAGTTAATATCTACACGAACATTTTGGGCTTGGTTAAAATTTCTTTTATATGCCGTCACTAATGCCGCTTCAATTGCATCTATTAAAACATCTCTTGAAATTCCTTTTTGCTTCTCAAGCGCAGTTAACGCATCTAATAAATCACTACTCACAGCTGTCACTCCTCAATATACATTATGCAGAGAAATCGATTGCTAAACGAGCAAGCGCAATTTTCTCTTTTTCGATTTGGATTTTTATTCTTCTTGTTTTCACACGTACTTCAATTAATACGCCTTCTTCAGCTGAATAAGAAAGTATTGTTCCTTCAAATTCTTTTGCGCCTTTTACTGGCTCATACGTTTTAATGAAGACAAACTTCCCTACTGCTGCAATGAAATCAGCATCTTTTTTCAGAGGTCGTTCAGCCCCAGGAGATGAAACTTCTAAGAAGTAGTTATCCGTTATTGGGTCCACTTCATCTAATTTTTCGCTTAGTTTTTCACTAACTTGAGCACATTGCTCAATATCTATACGACCAGTTGGAGTATCAATATAGATGCGCAAGAACCAATCGCGACCTTCTTTTACGTATTCGATATCTACGAGCTCTAAGTTCAACTCTTGTAAAATCGGTACTACAAGCTCTTCAATTTTACTAGTAATATTACTCATATAAGCCTCCTACACAACAATGATTTTCTATATAACAACAGAAAAGAGCGGGAAATCCCACTCTTTCGTCACAGAACTATGAAACATTGGTAGTTTTATATTACCATACCATTGGCTTTCTTGCAAATTCCATACTAAAACAACGATAGTTGATTAGCGTCTGGAAGCCCTTCTAAACAACCCATAAGATCCAAATACTCGATAATTGTTTTCGAAACTTTCCCTCTTTGTTGGAGGTCTTCCTTAGATAAAAATTCACCATCTTGTCTTGCTTTTACAATTTGTATGGCAACGTTTGTTCCTAAACCAGGGATGGCATCGAAAGGTGGGATAAGTGTATCTCCTTCAATTGTAAACTCATTTGCTTTTGATTTGTACAGATCTACTTTTTGCATTCTAATACCACGCTCTGACATTTCAAGTGCAATCTCTAAAACAGTTGCTAAGCTTTTCTCTTTATTTGACACTTCCAATCCTTTTGCATTGATTTCACCTAATTTTGCTCTCATAGTTTGAGATCCATTAATCATGGATATTAAATCAAAATCTGACGCTCGGACCGTAAAATATGCCGCATAATATAGTATTGGAAAATGTACCTTGAAATATGCAATACGAACTGCCATTAATACGTATGCAGCAGCATGCGCTTTCGGGAACATGTATTTGATTTTTTTACAAGACTCAATGTACCAATTTGCTACACCTTGAGATTTCATTTCTGCTTCAAACTCTGGTGATAATCCCTTTCCTTTACGGACAGATTCCATAATTTTAAATGCTAATGATGGCTCTAAACCTTGATATATTAAATAAACCATAATGTCATCTCGACAACCGATAACATCTGAAAGCTGACATGTTCCGTCTTGAATCAACTCTTGAGCATTACCAAGCCAAACATCTGTCCCATGCGAAAGTCCAGAGATTTGGACAAGCTCAGAGAAAGTAGATGGCTTTGTTTCTTCTAACATTTGTCGAACAAACCGAGTACCAAACTCTGGAATACCTAACGTACCAGTTTTACAATCAATTTGCTCTTCTGTCACACCGAGTGATTCCGTTCCACTAAATATTTTCATCACTTCTGGATCGTCTGTCGGAATTGTTTTTGGATCAATTCCAGATAAGTCTTGCAGCATACGAATAACGGTCGGATCATCGTGGCCTAGTATATCGAGTTTTAATAAGTTATCGTGAATCGAGTGGAAGTCAAAATGGGTAGTTTTCCATTCCGAATCTTGAGCATCCGCAGGAAATTGAATAGGCGAGAAATCATAAATGTCCATATAGTCTGGAACTACAATGATTCCACCTGGATGTTGACCTGTTGTTCGCTTAACGCCAGTACAACCTTGAACTAAACGATCTATTTCTGCTCCACGTAACGTTAAATTATTATCATTTGTATACCCTCGAACATATCCATAAGCCGTTTTCTCAGCAACCGTTCCGATTGTACCAGCTCTAAACACGTAATCCTCACCAAATAACTCCTTCGTATAGTTATGTGCGATTGGCTGATACTCTCCACTAAAGTTTAAATCTATATCGGGAACCTTATCCCCTTTAAACCCAAGGAAAGTTTCGAACGGTATATCTTGTCCTTCTTTTACATAAGGAGTATCGCATTCCACACAGTTTTTATTTGGCAAGTCAAAACCTGAACCAACAGAGCCGTCTAGGAAAAACTCCGAATGCTGACAGTTTGGACAAACATAATGAGGCGGTAATGGGTTTACTTCTGTTATTTCTGTTAAAGTTGCAACTAATGAAGATCCTACCGACCCACGGGATCCAACTAAATATCCGTCATCCAATGATTTTTTCACTAGTTTATGTGAAATTAGGTAAATAACCGCGAATCCATGTCCAATAATCGAAGTTAATTCCTTTTCTATTCGTGCTTCTACAATTTCGGGAAGATCGTCTCCGTAAATTTCTTTCGCTTTTGAATAAGTTAACGATCGAACTTCTTCATCTGCCCCTTCAATTTTTGGCGTATATAAATCATCCTTAATTGGTTTGATGTCCTCTATCGAATCTGCGATCTTTTGTGGGTTCGTCACAACTATCTCTTTAGCCAAATCTTCGCCTAAGAATGAAAAAGCATCTAGCATTTCATTCGTCGTTCGAAAATGCACTTTCGGTAGTTCATGTCGATTAAGTGGATTTGCCCCACCTTGTGAATTCACTAAAATCTTTCTAAAAATCGCATCATTTTCATGTAAATAATGTACATTTCCAGTTGCTGCTACAGGAAGATTTAGTTTTTTCCCTAATTTAATCATTTTACGAATAATATCTTCTAGATTCCACTCATCGCGAACAAGCTCCATTTGAAGTAAATGGGAGTATACTTCTTTCGGATGAATTTCTAAATAATCGTAAAACTTCGCAATTTCTTCTACTTGTTCAAGAGGTTTTTGCATAAGTCCTTCAAAAACTTCCCCTTTATCACAACCAGAACCGATAATTAAACCTGCTCGATGCTTTTGCAATACAGATCTTTTAATTCTAGGTACTCGATAAAAAGTATTGATATGTGAAAGGGATACTAATTTAAATAAGTTTTTAAGCCCTTCCTCATTTACTGCTAAAATTGTACAGTGCGATGGTCTTGCTCTTTTATACGAATCACCTTGACCTATATGTTTATTAAAATCATCATGGAATTGAATCTCTTTCTCTTCAGCTTCTTTCAATAAATGAAGCAATAAATATCCAGTTGCTTCACAGTCAAAGATAGCTCGGTGAGCCTGTGTTAACTCAATATTAAACTTTTTAGCTAAGGAACCCAGACGATGCGTTTTTAGCTCAGGATGTAGGAATCTTGCAAGCTCTAATGTATCAATAACAGGGTGGGTAAAATGATCAATGCCACATCTACGGTAACCCTCATATAAAAACCCCATATCGAAGGATGCATTATGCGCAACAATTATTCCATCCCCAATAAATTCGTAAAAATCTCTAATTACATCTTCTATTTCTGGGGCACTTCGAACCATATCATCCGTGATACCAGTTAATTCAATCGTTGTTGCAGAAAGCGCATGATGTGGGTTTACAAATCGCTCAAATTTATCAATGATATTCCCATTTTGCATTTTCACTGCAGCAAGCTCAATAATTTTGTCATACGTTGCAGACAAACCTGTTGTCTCTACATCAAACACAATATACGTAGCGTCTTCTAGTGAAAGATGTTGTTCATCATAAGCTATCGGTACACCGTCATGAACAAGATTTGCTTCTAAGCCATACAAAATTTTAATTCCATTCTTTTTTCCAGCAGCATATGCTTCCGGAAATGATTGAACGTTTGCATGATCCGTAATGGCAATTGCTTTATGACCCCACTTTGCAGCTTGCGATACAAGTGCGGAGACAGAAGAAACTGCGTCCATTTGACTCATCGGACTATGCATATGTAATTCCACTCGTTTTTCTTTAGCTGTATCCAACCGAACTACTGGATTTATCTCACCCATATCTTGTGCCATGATAATTAGGTCTCGTACAAATGTATCATTTTGCACGGAACCTCTCACTTTAAGCCACATACCCTTTTGCAGGCGTTCCATCATCTGTGCATCTTCTTTATCTCTAGAGAACATTTTCACAAGAATAGAATCTGTATAATCTGTAAGCTTCACAGTTAAAAGCGAACGTCCACTTCTAAGCTCTTTTACCTCCACGTCAAATACAAAACCTTCTATAGTCACTCTTCGTTCTTCATCTTGTATGGAGCGTATTTCAATAATTGGTTCTTCTTTCTTAAGCGGAACACCTAGTTGGAATGGCCCCTCTAACGCAGAATCTCCATTTTCTTGACGTTTTTGATCTCTCTTTTGTAAATCATCTAACGCTTTTTTGCCGAGCTCTTCTTCTTCTAATCGTCGCTGTTCTAAAAAGGCAACTTGAGCTTCTGCTAAGGCCTGTGTATCTTCTACTAAACGAAAATCGAAGGCCATCCTTGGAAAACCGAATCCTTCATACACATCGGCTAGCAGCTCTACATATTTCTTTTTAAAAGTTCGTAGTTGTAGCTCTTGTCCACACGTTAATTGGACCATTTGACCATTCCACTCTGGCTGTTGTTGAAGCAAACAATCTTTAAGAGGAGGTGCCATATCACTTAACTCTTTTAGTACACTTGTCCAATATTCTTTTATTAGAGGTTCTGAGACCTCATTGCTTTGACATTGGATTTTCAGTAATACGCTTGCGATACCTGAAAATTTTTCATGTATGCGAGTTTGCAAAATAGTAAAAACTTCGATTGGAAGAATAGCGGTTAAATTAATTTGAAAATGCCATTGTCTTATTTTTTTATGAACGGTAAATCTAGTAATCGATGCATTTTCAAAATGCTTTACGAAAGAATCCTCTGTTAACTCGAGTTGTTGCAACAATAAGTGCATTCTCATTTTGCCATCTTGCATAATAGCGAATCCCTCCTTTTATTACTTTTAACAGAAAAAGAAAGGAAAGTTCATAATAAAGAACTTTCCCTTCTTGAAATTTCCCTATCAACTATGACATCGTGTACTTGTGCCCAGATATTGCAGCGCAAGCATGCTCGTCGGACTCCTTAACACAATCTGTGGCATCCGCAGGAGTAATTGTCCAACAGTACGTTGGTTACTCAAGCAATGCCGCAGGGCGCGGCGATCTTAGCCAGAGTTCTTCTATTCAGTAGGCGTTTACTAATGATAAAGGTTAAAAGAAAAACCGTTGTATATCATTCCACGTCACTACAACCATCAACACCATCAGAAGCATGATTCCAACAAAATGCACCATACCTTCTTTTTGTTTATCAATCGGTTTTCCACGTAGTGCTTCGAATAAGAAGAATAATAGTCGACCACCATCAAGTGCTGGTAGTGGTAAAAGATTCATAATTCCTAAGTTAATACTTAAAATTGCCGCCCAGTGCATCAAATTAAATACACCATATTGCGCAACTTCTTCTGTTGCTTTATAAATTCCTACTGGACCAGATAAATCATCTATTGAAAAATTCCCTGTAATTAAAGTTCCTAATAAAGTAAATATCCGCACTGTCCACTCATATGTTTGCTGCGCACCAAAAACGACTGCTTGCACAGGATTTTTTTCTAATGGGCTCATATATTGAACACCAATTTGTCCAACTTTTTCTTCTCCAGACTCCACTGCATTCGGAGTCATAGAAAATTCTAGCACTTCACCATTTCGATCAACAGTAAAATTCATGCTTTCATTTGGACTTACCTTGACTTTTTCTGAAAGTTCGTCCCACGTTGTAATTGGGCTACCATTAATTCCTGTAACTAAATCTCCGTCTTTTAATCCTGCTTGTGCTGCTGGACTATTTTCCATTACAGTTGTGATTACAGGTTCATTTGTTGGCACACCTTGTAGTAATCCTAGTAATAAAAAGATGAAAAAAGCTAAGATAAAGTTAAAAAGTGGCCCAGCAAAGATAGCCAGTGATCTTTGTCCAACTGTTTTTGAACCGAATTGACGATCATAAGGTGCAATAAATGTTTCTTTTCCATTTTCAATGATAACAGCATTTCTAGCTATTTTATATCGAACCAATCGTTCTTCTTCATTGTAGCCTTCAATGAACATTTCTTTCATCAAATCAGATTTCTCAACTTCTAAAAAAAGCATATCTGCGAATTGCTTATTTTGGTTGAGTACAATTTGATCAATTTCATTGTCATTGTTTAAGCGAATCCCAACTCTATACCCAGGCTGTAATTCGACAGAGTCTAAATCTTCCCCCGCCATTCGAACATATCCACCTAAGGGTAATAATCGAATGGTATAGAGTGTTTCTCCTTTAGTCATTCCAAATATTTTAGGACCAAAACCGATAGCAAACTCCCTAACCATAATGCCAGCTCTTTTAGCAAAAATAAAATGCCCTAGTTCATGAAAGAATACGATACTTCCAAATATTATTATAAACGCAATGGCCGTCTCCATTATATCCCACCTTTATCCTACAACTCGTCTTAGGTTATTCCATCATTTTATCATGTTTTGAACGCTTTTTCTCGTCTGAGCATCTACATGTAATATTGTTTCTAAATCTGGACTTGAAATAACCTGATGTTCATCCATTGCACGTTCAATTAGCTCATCTATCATTAAGAAGCCAATTTTCTCTTGTAGAAATAATGCAACTGCTGCTTCATTTGCTGCATTTAATACGGTTGTCATCGTTCCACCCGCTCTTCCTGCATCAATAGCTAGCTTCAGCGCATGATATCTCTCGTAATCCATCTCTTCAAAATGTAGTTTGCCAATCTCTGCTAAATTTAAACGAGATGCATTCCCACGAGATAAACGATTTGGATAGGATAAAGCGTATTGAATTGGTACTCGCATATCAGGAGTACCTAATTGGGCGATAACACTCGTATCTTTAAATTCAATCATGGAATGAATGATACTTTCCCGATGTAGCAACACCTCGATATCATCATATGAAATATCAAACAATACGCGAGCTTCAATAACTTCTAATCCCTTATTCATCATCGTTGCAGAATCAATTGTAATTTTAGAACCCATCGACCAATTTGGATGATTTAATGCATCTTTTACCGTAACATTTTTTAGCTCTTCTCGCGATCGATCTCGAAAACTTCCACCAGATGCTGTAATAATTAGTTTTGCAATTTCCGATTTCTTTTCTCCATTCATTGCTTGGAAAAGTGCAGAGTGCTCACTATCGACAGGAAGTATAGGGACATTGTTTTCTTTTGCTGCTTGCATCACTAAATGACCAGCTGTTACCAACGTTTCTTTATTTGCAATAGCAATCGTAATTCCTTTTTTTATTGCTTCTAATGTTGGGTTTAATCCTACACTTCCAAGTACTGCATTTACAAGTACATCCGCATTTGTATGTGCAGCAACTTGCACTAAACCTTCATCCCCAAAAACTACTTCTACTTTTGGAAAATCTTTTTGAAGTTGTCGAGCATCTTCCTCATGTAAAACAGATACAACTTCTACAGAAAAATCATTTAGAATCTTTCTAGTCTCTTCTAAATTTCTACCTGCTGAGCATGCAACTAATTGAAATTGTGATGGATGTTCTTTTATAATATCCAACGTTTGAATTCCAATAGAACCAGTTGCTCCTAATAAGCTTATTCTTTTTGTCATGAAATAATGTCGTCTCCTTATAAGAAATGTAAAAAGTGAAGTAATGGTATGACAAAAAGAAGACTGTCAAAACGATCTAAAATCCCACCATGTCCCGGCAATAAATTACCTGAATCTTTTACATTATAATGTCTTTTTATCGCGGACTCTACTAAGTCACCTAACTGGCCAAAAATAGACGCAGCAATTGTTATTCCTATTAATACTAAATAAGAAGAAGTGAGAGGGCTAATCCATTGAATAATAAAAGCTGTAACTAGCGCCCAAATAATTCCACCTACAAATCCCTCGACTGTTTTATTTGGCGAGATTTCTGGCCAAAGCTTACGTTTACCAATTTTTCTGCCCGTAAAATAAGCGCCTGAATCAGTTGTCCAAACTACTAATAACGCAAAAATTACATACGATAATCCAATATTCCTTGTTTCTATGAAATAATAGAATCCAACCCCAACGTACAAGGTACCCAAAATAACAAATGCTGCATCATCAAACGTAAACTGATTTTTTACTAATACGGTATAAATAAGTAATAGAAAAACAGCAACAAATATCCATTCCAGCTTCGTATGGCCTGTTACTTCTAATACGTCCTTCGTAATAGATGAAGGCAATAAAAGCATAAATAAAAGTAACAATGATACAATACCAGCAAATGAAAATAACTGTATTCCCTTCATTCGCAACATTTCATTTAATCCAACTGCTGCTATTATGTAAATAAGAATTGTAAATACAGGTCCTCCTAACAGCACAATTGGAAGAAAAAGCGCTAAAGCAATAGCACCTGTTATTATTCGTTGTTTCAATTAACTTCTTCCCCCTTAAGACCACCATATCTTCGATTCCTCTTTTGATAACTTTCAATCGCATCCATAAGACAAGCTTCGTCAAAATCTGGCCATAATGTATCTGTAAACCAAAATTCTGTATACGCAAGTTGCCAAAGCATAAAGTTACTTAAACGAACTTCACCACTTGTACGTATCAATAAATCCGGCTCTGTTAAATTTTTTGTCATTAAATAATTATTCAACAAGTCCTCAGAGATTGTATCTGCAGAAATTTTTCCTTCTTGGACTTCTTGCGCTATTTTTTGCACCGCTTGAACTATCTCATCTCTGCTTCCATAGTTCAAAGCAAAATTTAATATTAAACCATCATTACTCGCGGTTTGCTCCATTGCTCGTTTAACGGCTCTTTTCGTATGCTCCGGGAGCAATTCAATATTTCCCATCATTTGAACTTGAACATTTTGCTCAATTAGCTCAGGTAAATACGTTGCTAGAAATTCTTCTGGTAAGCGCATTAAAAATTCTACTTCTATTTTAGGTCTTTTCCAATTTTCAGTAGAAAAAGCATACAACGTTAATGTTTTTATACCTACTTCATTTGCAAATCGAGTTATTTTCTTTACTGTCTTCATTCCTTCATGATGACCTGCTACACGTGGTAAGGACCTTTTTTTAGCCCATCTACCATTCCCGTCCATAATAATTGCTATATGGCCCGGTAATTGTTCTTGTTGGGCTTTTTCTTTTCGATCATTTACATGTATACTTATCGTTTTTTCATTCTTACGAATAAGTTTTTTCAGCATTCTCAAACCCCCACTTTACCAACTCAGAACATATATATCCTATCATATCATATCAAATAAATCCTAATATAAAAAGACGTCCCACTAAAAGGACGCCTTTTCCAAACAAAAAGTTCAAAACTTATACTTCTAAAATTTCTTTTTCTTTATCTTTTGTAATTGCATCGATTTTTTCAATATTAGAGTCCGTAAGTTTTTGAATCTCTTCCGCATAGTTTCTTAATTCATCTTCTGTGATAGCACCGGATTTTTCTAACTTTTTAAGGTCATCATTACCATCACGACGAACATTGCGAATATTAACTTTAGCTTCTTCTGCTTCTTTTTTTACTTGTTTTACTAAGTCTTTACGACGTTCTTCCGTTAGAGCAGGAATAGCAATACGAATGATTGATCCATCATTAGTAGGGGTAATTCCTAAATCTGACTTCATAATCGCTTTTTCGATATCACCAAGAACTGACTTATCGTAAGGCTGGATTGTGATTAATCGAGCTTCTGGAGTTGCAATACCTGCCATTTGATTGATTGGTGTTGGAGCACCATAGTAATCAATAGAAATTTTGTCAAGCAATGATGCATTAGCACGACCAGCTCGAATTGAAGCAAGTTCTCTGCTATAAACTTGAATCGATTTGGACATCTTATCTTTGGTTTGCTCAATTACTTGTTTCGGCATTATGAATTCCTCCTAACGACTGTACCTATTGTCTCCCCTAGAACAGCCTTTTTAATGTTTCCATTTTCCATTATTGAGAATACAATAAGTGCGATATCATTGTCCATACATAAAGTAGACGCTGTTGAATCCATCACTTGTAACCCTTGTTGAATAACTTCAATAAATGAAAGTTCGTCGTATTTAACTGCTGTTTTATCGGTTCTTGGATCAGCTGAATATACGCCATCTACATTGTTTTTAGCCATCAAAATGACATCTGCTTCAATCTCAGCTGCTCTAAGAGCCGCTGTTGTATCTGTCGAGAAGTATGGATTTCCTGTTCCTGCCGCAAAAATAACTACTCGCTTCTTTTCTAAGTGGCGGATTGCTCTTCTACGTATGTAAGGCTCAGCCACTTGTCGCATTTCGATGGATGTTTGAACACGCGTTTCAATTCCTGATTTTTCAAGTGAGTCTTGTAAAGCAAGAGAATTCATTACTGTAGCAAGCATTCCCATGTAGTCAGCTGTAGCACGATCCATGCCCATTTCACTGCCTACTTTTCCTCGCCAAATATTTCCTCCGCCTACAACTACTGCGACTTCGACACCAAGGTCCACTACTTCTTTCACTTGTTCTGCTACAGACTTAATTATTTCAGGAGATAATCCGAAACCTTGTTCTCCAGCTAACGCTTCGCCACTCAGTTTTAAAACAATTCTTTTGTATTGTGGGTTGCTCATAGGTATCCTCCATCTCTCTCTTCTTTAAAAATAGGGAACACAAATTACGTGCTCCCTAGTTTTTCTGACTATTTAACGAAGAATACGAATCGTATTCTTCCTATTTTATTAGTTACCTTTAACTTGGCTCATTACTTCTTCAGCAAAGTTATCTTCGCGTTTTTCAATACCTTCACCAACAGCATAGCGAGTGAATGATTTCAAGCTTCCACCAGTAGATTCAACGAATACGCGAACTTTTTGATCTGGATTTTTAACAAAAGATTGGTCAAGTAAGCACACATCTTCGAAATATTTTCCAAGGCGACCTTCTACCATTTTTGCAACGATATTTTCAGGTTTACCTTCGTTTAAAGCTTGTTCCGTTAATATTTTACGCTCATGTTCTACTGCTTCAGCAGATACTTCATCACGAGAGATATAAGCAGGGTTTAATGCTGCAATATGCATTGCAACGTCTTTCGCTGCTTGAGTATCAGTAGTACCTTCAATAACTGTAAGAACACCAATGCGCCCACCCATGTGTAGGTAAGGACCAAATGCATCAGCATCTGTTTTTGTTTCAATTACGAAACGACGAAGTGTTATTTTTTCTCCAATTTTAGCAATTGCATTTGAAATAACGTTTTCTACTGTTAGATCGCCTTCGATTGTTGAAGCTAGTGCCTCTTCTAATGAAGCCGGTTCAGTTGCTAATAAATGAGTAGCAACTTGTTGTACTAATTGTTGGAATGCTTCGTTTTTAGAAACGAAATCTGTTTCTGCATTCATTTCTAATAATACAGCTTTGTTTCCTTCAACTGAAATGAAAGTTGTACCTTCAGCTGCGATACGATCTGCTTTTTTAGCTGCAGAAGAAAGACCTTTTTCACGTAAAAAATCAATCGCTGCTTCTAAATTACCATCTGTTTGAACTAATGCTTTTTTACAATCCATCATACCTGCGCCAGTTTTTTCGCGCAATTCTTTTACCATCTGAGCTGTAACTGCCATTATAAATTCCTCCTAGTACAATTAAGGTCGATTTCTCAAAAAAAGGTGATAAGTGGTTTGGCCGCTTATCACCTGTTACTTACTTGTTCTTACTCAGCAGCAACATCAGCTGGAGCTACTTCGTCTTCACCTTGTCTTGCTTCAAGTAATGCATCCGCCATTTTAGCTGTTAATAATTTAACCGCACGAATTGCATCATCATTTGCAGGAATTACATAGTCGATTTCATCTGGATCACAGTTTGTATCAACGATTCCTACTAATGGAATGTTAAGTTTACGAGCTTCTGCTACAGCAATACGCTCTTTACGAGGGTCAACAACGAACATTACATCCGGAATAGCTTTCATATCGCGGATACCGCCTAAGAATTTAACTAGACGTTCGTGTTCTTTTTTAAGTTGAACAACTTCTTTTTTAGGAAGTACAGAGAAAGTACCGTCTTCTTCCATTTTTTCGATAGCTTTTAGACGAGATACACGTTTTTGAATAGTACCGAAGTTTGTTAAAGTACCACCTAACCAACGTTGGTTGATGTAGTAGTTACCTGAACGCTCAGCTTCGTCTTTAATAGCTTCTTGAGCTTGTTTTTTAGTTCCAACGAAAAGAACTTTCCCACCGTCTTGACCTACTTGACGCATGAAGTCATATGCTTCTTCTAATTTTTTCACCGTTTTTTGAAGATCGATGATGTAGATTCCGTTACGCTCAACAAAAATGAATTTTTTCATTTTTGGATTCCAACGGCGAGTTTGGTGACCGAAGTGTACACCAGCCTCAAGTAATTGTTTCATAGAGATTACTGACATGTTTGTTTCCTCCTGGTTTGGTTTAGTCTTCCGCATTCATCATTTTTCATTAGCTACTCTATTGAAAGAGCACCTGCTAATTCCATCCGAACTGCGTGTGTATTCATACCGTATTGTAATATACCACACATATTTCATTCTTTCAACTATTAATCCTGAAATTTTAAGAAAAGCTCCACTTCCGTTTTACCCAATTGTAACAGTTTCGCAATTTCTTCTATACTTTTCCCTTCGGAATGGTGATAAAATACCTTTTCTTTTATGGTAACAGGAACTTTCTTCTCTGAAGCTTCTGCTGTTTTTAGATAGCTATTTGCTGCAAGTTTTTTCGAAACAAATGATTTAGGAAGCTCAAAGGATGGAGTTTCTACTATGGTTTCTTTTTTCATTTCACTAGTAGTCGCTGCTATGGATACTTCTGTATTTTTTAACTCTTGCAGCAATCGATTGTTTTCGTCTTTCATTTCTGCAATATAAGCGCTAAATGAATCTTCTATCTCTGCTAGCACTTGTTCTTGCTTATTTTCTATATCCTTAAATTTAGTAAACTTTGCATTTAATAATGCTATAAAATAAAAACTGATGATCTGAAGTATAAATAATACTACTAATAATATGGTAGATATCATAGCTGCTCCTATCCACTAAAATCCACAAAATTCCCTTTAAAAGGATGCTTTGTCTCTTTCATTTCTTGTTCTTTTTTTTCTCTTTTTTTCCGCTCTTGTTCTGCTTGCTCTCTTTCACGATCCTCAAGACTAGCTTCCTCAGCACTATTTGATTTTATAACTGTTTCTCTATTCTTTTCTAACTGTTTTTCTGAGGCTGCTTGTGCATTAGATTGATGAATGGAACTTTGTTGTTGGAGCTGATCTGCTACCTTTCCAGCATCGAACGTTTTAGGTATTGCAATTTGAAGTTCAACACCTTTCAAACTCATAGCAATGACCTCCTATAAATTATGTATTTATCATTTCATTCACTAATAGTTTACGAAGCTTAAATAAAGCCTTTGAATGGATTTGCGAAATTCTTGAAGTAGACAAACCAAGCATTTCACCAATTACTGTCAATGTTAACTCTTCAGTATAAAATAAACTTAAAACTAGTTGTTCATTTTCATTCAACATTTGGATTTGACTTGCAAGATCATGGAGTAATTCTTGTTTTACCATCTGTTGTTCAGGGGTTATTTGAGAATCATCTCTTATTACAAACGACTTGCTTTCCAATTCATCATTTTCTTGTATTTGTTCATCCATGGATAGGACGTTCGAAAAGAAGTGTTCTTGGACTGTTTGGTAAACTTCCTCTATTGGTATTTCAATAAAATTAGAAATTTCTTCAGCGGTGGCATGCCTCATTAGTTTTTGTTCTAATTCTTCTATTTTGGAATCTAGTTTTTTCGCTTTCTCACGAGAAGACCTTGGTAACCAATCTTCTTTTCTTAATCCATCTATAATTGCTCCTCTAACTCGGAATGAAGCATACGTATCGAATTTTAAGTCTCGTGAATAATCAAACTTGTTTAACGCATCAAATAAGCCCATCATTCCAAGGCTTTTAAGTTCGTCTCTTGATATATTTTTAGGGATACTTGCACCGATACGTTGAACGTGATAAGTAACAAGGGGAGTATATTTACGTAGAAGTAAATCTCCAGCTTGAGGATCTTTGCTTTCACTCCATTGCTTCCAAAGGAGCTGTTCCTCTGTCGAATTTTGTTTTGCCACAATTATCCTCCTTTCGAATATATCGCATCTATTAATATATTGTAACAAATGGAGAGCCGAAAAACATCGACTCCCCATTTTCATTCATCCTTTAACAGACTTTTTACTATTTCGGCATATTTTTCGGATGTTATTTCTGGCTCTGCTTCAACATCAGGTGAAACTACCGCCATTTCTTGCTCTATGTTTATGGGATTTTCCATAACAAAGCCAATTATTGCCCTTACTATAAATGTTAGTACAAAAAAGATAATTCCCAAGACGCTAGCATTAAATAAAATACTCAACCCTTCCATAAATGGATACGCTGAAAAAAAGTAAATACTAAAAGCGAATAGAGCTACCCAAAAGTTTGAAAGAATTGTCCCAACCATTAAATATCTCTCACTCCTTGGTTCACCGTCCGAATGTTTAGCAGATTAGTAGCGGGGTTAAACTCAATCGTTCTCCCACTATTTCCACCTGTATCTTCTGAAACAATCGGTATGGAATATTTTTTTAAGTACTCCTTTACAGCCTCGACATTTCTTGGACCAATACGCATCGTGTCTCTGCTTGAAGAAAACTGGAACATTTGAGCGCCTCCAGCAATTTTTGCACGTAATTTAAAAGGTTGAACGCCTTCTAATTTTAGTTGTTCTATCATTGCAGGAATTCCTGTATCTGCAAATTTTGCACTATTAATCGTTTCTGTTCTTCCTAGGCTAGAATCTGGCAACATGACATGAATTAACCCTGCTATTTGCGATCGTTCATCAAACAGTACGACCCCAACACATGAACCAAGTCCAGAAGTCCGAATAGTATCCGGAGCCTTTGCAATATTCATATCTGCAATTCCAACTTTCACTACTTGACCTTGTCCAATCATGCTATTGAACTCCTAGTGCATTAAATATAGCTTGAAATGACTCCGGATTTGGCAATAAGAAGAAATGTCCTTTAACACTTTCTACGTTCGGCACGTCCTCCTCATTAAGTGCAGTGTCAATGACAATGACGTAATCGCTAACGTGAGAAACCTCCACTAATCCAAAGCTAATAATAGCTCCAACCATATCAACACTTAAGGCTGGTACTGTTGGATAAATTTTCAACCCCGTAAAATCAGAAAGAGCGGACAAATAGGAACCCGAAAGAATATTTCCTAATTCTTGCATGGCAGAAGCTCCTATTTCAGAAACTTCTCCCACTTGAAAATCAAAACTTTCGTCATGAATTAATCGTTGAATAAATCGATTTGCTTGTTCAACAGGTAATACAAAAAACATACTACCAGTTACATCCCCCTCTATTCGGAGATAAATACCAGCGACAACACTCTCGGGTCCTCCAGCTAAATCCATCATCTCATCGAAAGAAACCATTTCTACTTTAGGGACTTTCATATCAATTTTTTTGTTTAATAATGTCGATAACGCAGTCGCTGCATGCGCTGCACCAATATTACCAATTTCTTTTAGAACATCTAGATGCATCGATGTTATATTCTTTTCATACATCTTTTAAACACCTGACTTTATCGGATTTAACACTAAATTCAAATGAAGTAGTATTAACAAACGACGGTCTATTTTCGCAACACCAGCAATAAAATCTTGTTCTAAACCACCTACAACTTCAGGTTGCGGTTCTATAGAGTCTGAAGGTATATCTAATACATCATTTGCAGAATCCACAATTACGCCAACATTCATATCTTCTAAAGAAATAATAATAATTCTACAAGATTCATTTAATTCACTTTCGCCCAGTCCAAAACGATTTTTCAAGTCAATTATTGGTGTAACTACCCCTCGTAAATTAATAACTCCTTTAACATAAGAAGGTGTTTTAGGCACTCTCGTTATATGAGTAAATTTTTCAATTCCTTGTACATGACTTACAGGAATGACATATTCTTTATCTGCTAATTGAAAAACGACTACTTTTACGTTTTGAACGACTACAGCTTCTGTCATATTGTTTACGCATCCTTCCCAAGAGATAATGTCTTATATAATCAATGCATTGCAATCAACGATTAGTGCTACTCTACCATTTCCTAAAATGGTCGCTCCCGATATCGCAAACACACTATTTAAGTATGTTCCAAGGGATTTCAATACGATTTCTTGTTGACCAATAAAAGAATCAACTACCAATCCTGCTAATTTGTCCCCTTTTCGCACAAGAACAACTGAATGGAATTCTTCTTCTGTACTTTCTCTTGGAACATCAAAAACATCATCTAAAAATACTAGAGGAACTACTTTCCCACGGAAATCAATCACTTTTTGATTGTGCGCATTTAAAATATCCGATGAACGAATAATTGCCGTTTCAATGATTGAAGAAAGTGGAACTGCATAAATTTCTTCTCCAAGTTCAACTAACATAACCGAAATGATAGAAAGTGTTAAAGGTAATTGAATAGAGAATAATGATCCTTTTCCTTCTGTTGAAGAAATATCAATGGATCCTCCAAGAGATTCAATAGTTGTTTTTACAACGTCTAAACCAACGCCTCTCCCAGAAACATCTGAAATGACATCAGCCGTAGAGAACCCCGAAGATAAAATAAGTTCTGCAACTTGTTTATCACTCATGCTAGGAGCAACTTCGGCGCTAACAATTCCTTTTGCTATTGCTTTTTTTAATACTTTTGCGCGGTTTATACCAGCACCATCATCTTCGATTTCGATAAAGACATGATTTCCACTATGAAATGCACGAAGTATAACAGTACCTTCTTCTGGTTTTCCATTCGCTTTCCTAATTTCAGGGCTTTCTACTCCATGATCTAAAGAATTTCGAATAAGGTGAACAAGCGGATCCCCAATCTCATCAATTACTGTACGATCTAATTCCGTCTCTGCACCAATGACTTCAAGTTTAATCTTTTTATTTAAATCTCTTGCTAATTGTCTCACCATACGAGGGAATCGATTGAATACTGTTTCGACCTGCACCATTCGCATATTTAGAATAATATTCTGAAGATCACCGGTAATACGTGACATACGTTCAACAGTTTCATCTAATTCACTATTATGAAGATCCTCCGAAATAGATTGCAGTCGACCTCGATCAATAACTAGTTCCTCAAATAAATTCATCAAAATATCTAATCGTTCAATATTTACACGAATTGTTTTACTACCTTGATTTTGATTCTTAGGGGATGAGGACTTTTCTCCTTCAACCGGTTTTATTTCAGTTGAAGCATTCTTATCCTCGACTACTTCTGAAACATTTGTTTCCACTTGTTTTTTGTCTATTGCTTCCTGTTGACGATTTTTTAACTGTTCAATTGTAACGGAATTCACAAGTACTTCTGTTACTTCAGACACTTTCATTAATTTCTTTTGCACATCTTCTTTTGGCTCTGTCGTAACTATAGCAATGTAGAATATTTCATCAAAATCTTCATCTTCCAATTTCTCAACGGAAGGAGAAGATTTAATAACTTCTCCCATTTTCTCAAGTAATTCAAAAACCATATAGACACGTGCGGCTTTTAACAAGCAATCATCACGTAATTTCACAGAAATTTCATACGTTTGATAATCTTGTTCAGATGATTGCTGAATAACAGTTAATTCATAATCATCGTATGTCAACCAGTTACTGTCAGGCGTAATTTCTACTGAAACATTTTTTTCCAAAGTAGTTGCTGCGACTGGAGCTTCTTCTCCCGTTTCAATTAAGTGTAATTTTTGAACAGTTTCTGCTACGTCTAATTTCCCTGTACCACCTGCAGCGATATCTAAAACCATTTCTTCTAATTGATCTACTGCAATAAAAACAACGTCCAATAAGTCAGGTGTTACATGTAAACGATTGTTTCTTATTTCATCTAACACATTTTCCATTTTATGCGTTAAGTTTGCTATATCTTCGTAGCCCATTGTTGCTGACATACCTTTTAATGTATGCGCTGATCGGAAGACTTCGTTAACAATTGCAATGTTTGCTGGATTTTTTTCTAATTCTAATAAATGTTCATTACAAGCTTGTAAATGTTCCTTGCTCTCTTCTATAAACATCTCTAAATATTGATTCGTATCCATTCATTAACACCCCTTTAAGGCAAGAATTGTATGATAGCATTTGCTATATTTTCTAAGTCTGCTACTTCATCCACTAACTTTGTTTCAACCGCAGCTTTTGGCATTCCGTATACCACACAAGTGTTAGCTGATTCTGCGATTGCCATTACATTGCCATTTTTCTTTAACTTTTGAAGACCTCTAGAGCCATCAGATCCCATTCCAGTCATTATGACAGCTATTTTATCAAAATCATTATAACGACTAGCGTCTTCCAACAAAACATCTATTGCAGGTCTATGTCCCGCTCGAGGTGGCTCTTTATCATCCAGAACAATCGTATAGGTACTCCCTGTTTTTTGCATCCGCATATGAAACCCACCCGGGGCAATATAAGCATGTCCATTCCGTATGATGTCTCCATGTTCTGCTTCTTTTACTTCAATTTTAGATAATTGATTTAATCTCTCCGCTAACGATTTTGTAAATCCTGCTGGCATATGCTGTACGATTAATACAGGTGCTTTCATGTTTTTTGGAAGCTTAGGAACTACTTCCTGAAGTGCTCTAGGACCACCAGTTGATGTACCGATAATAACCATTTTTTTATTATTTTTGCTCCACTTTTGAACCTTTATAGGTACAAGAGCTTTTCTATCTTCTGCTATGGTTGATAGTGTTACAGCAGTTTTTTTCATTTTACTCATGGTTACATTGGCTGCATTTTCTACTTTTTTTACTAGTTCATCTTGAATTTTATGTAAATCTAATGAAATGGTTCCACTTGGCTTTGCAACAAAGTCTATTGCACCATATTCCATTGCTAAAAGGGTACTTTCCGTCCCTTTTAGTGTCGTACTAGAAAGCATGACTACAGCAACTGGTGTTTCGGACATAATTTGTTTTAGAGCATCTAAACCATTCATTTCAGGCATCTCTACATCCAATGTTACAACGTCGGGCTGGAGCACTTTTATTTTTTGAATTGCATCCTTACCATTTCGAGCAATTCCAGCCACTTCTATTACTTTACTATCTATAAAAAAGTCACTTATTAGTTTTCGCATAAAAGCGGAATCATCCACAATTAACAATTTCTTTTTTTGTAATAACTCCATCATTTCACGCCCTTCCTGAAAAGAGACTTTTCAAACGAGAAATGAATTTACTTTGTTTTGAAGTTGGTTCTTCTTCCAGCTTATAATCTGTGAATCTATTTACTATTTGCTTCATTTTTTTTGTTATTTCTGCATTAGGATAGAGAATGGAGAAGGGTACTTGCTCTTTTACTGATTTTCGAACAACCGGATCCTCTGGTAAAGTCCCTAATACGAAAACTTCTTTCGATAAAAATCTAGACATTGCTAATTCTAACCTAGAGGTAGTATCAATACCCTCTTCCTCCGAAAATGCTCGATTACAAAGCAGAAAGAAATTTTTATCCGGATCTTTGTAATAAATATATTTCATCATAGAGTATGCATCTGTTATAGAAGTTGGTTCTGCAGTTGAAATGACAATAATATCATCTACGGAAACCAATAAATCTAATGCCTGGCTTGTGGCACCTGCCCCCATATCAAATACAATATAGTCGTAGTTTTTTTGTAAATATTCAAAGGCTTGTATTAACCTGCTAAACATTTCTTCTGTCCATTCCATGACACCTGACAGGCCAGATCCTCCAGAGATATATTGAAGGTTATTTGGCCCTTCGAACAATACCTCTTCAATCGTTTTTTCCCCTACGAGATAATCTTTCAAGTTGGAGGGAGTAGTTTTACCTAGTAAAATATGAACATTCCCCATACCTATATCCATATCAATTAGAACAACTTTTTTTCCAATTCCACTTAAAGTAGTCGTAAAGTTAGTAGAAAAATTACTTTTACCAACTCCACCTTTTCCACTTACAACCGCAATAGAGCGACCTAACTTGTTTTGGCTTTGGAGCATTCGCATTCTTAATTCTTCAGCTTGGTCTCTCATAACGAATCCCCTTCAAAAGTAAATTGAGCAATTCATTTAGATTAGATTCAACGATATCTTCCGGGACTTCTTGACCATCCGTATAGTAAGCAAGTCCTTTCTTATATTTAACCATTAAATTAATAACGGAGCCAATAGAATTTGTTTCATCAATCTTTGTAAAGATAAATTTTTCAATAGGAAACTCATTAAATTGTTCGATAATTACTTCCATATCTTTTTGCTTAGAAGTAGAAGAAAGCACTAGATATGTCTCCGTATTTCCTTTTAAATCAATAAGTTTTTGTAAATCTTCTACAAACTTTACTTCTTTATAATTTCGTCCTGCAGTATCAATAAACACAATATCCAGTGCTTCAAACTTTTTCATTGCCTCTTGTAAATCTTTCTCGTTATACACAATTTCAATTGGAGCTTGTAGCAACCCAGCATATGTTTTCAGTTGCTCAATTGCAGCAATTCGGTAAGTATCCGTAGTGATAAATCCTACTTTTTTCTTCTTTTCTAACACTGCGCGAGCAGCCATTTTCGCTATGGTCGTCGTTTTTCCTACGCCTGTAGGGCCCAACACATTTATGTATTTCCTAGTATATGAAATACCGCCAAAAGGTAACTTATCCAACTGTGTGGATAAGCATTTTTTAATATATATCATTTGCTCCTCTATACTCAAAGGCTCTTTGCTACTCTTGACATGCACAAAAAGCTCATCACTAACTGTTGTGATAAGCTCTTCTGCTAATTCTTGCTCATGTAAATAATTGATAATAATTTTCATTTCCTCTGGATACATATTACTTGACTGAGGACGTTGGATGGATTTTACCATTTGCTTTAAATCTTCTAATTCTTTCTTAATTTCCACAGAGGCATTTACTGATTGTTCTTTTGAAATAACAGGACTCTCTGTTTGTTTAATTGGGTTATCAAATGTATCCGTTCCAGCTAGTACTTCAATAGACTTCTTTTTAAACAAGCCTAAAAAACCTTTAGAATAAACAACTTTAGAATTTAAGATGACAGCTTCTTCGCCTAATTCTTTTCGTATTAACTTCATTGCTTCAGGCATAGTACTAGCCGTATATTTTTTCATCTTCACTCTACATTCACCACCCCAACGCTTTGTACCTCAATAGAAGATTCTAACTCATTATATGAAAGAATCGGAATTTGAGGGAAATATCTTTCCGTCATCTGTCTTAAATACATTCGAACTGCTGGTGAGCATAAAATAATTGGAGATTGCTCCATTAACGAAGCACGTTCAATTTCTCTCGCCATAGATTCTAAGATTGCTTGTGAATCATTCGGATCAATAGATAAGTAGTTTCCATGCTCCGTTTGTTGAATGCTATCCGCAATTAGCTTTTCTACTTTACCAGAGACCGTTAATACCTTTAATACATGATTATTTCCAGCGTACTGTGAAGTTATTTGTTTCGCTAATGATTGTCTCGTATACTCTGTCAATATATCGACATCTGAAGTCATTTTTGAATAGTCGGCAAGTGTTTCAAATATTATTGGTAAATTACGTATAGAAACATGCTCTTTAAGTAAATTACTTAATACTTTTTGAATTTCACCAACTGTTAATGGAGTTGGGGTCAACTCGTCCACAAGAATTGGATATGTTTCTCTAATATGATCAATCAATTGTTTTGTCTCTTGTCGTCCTAACAACTCATGTGCATTGTTCCGAATAATCTCGGTCATATGTGTCGAAACAACACTAGGGGGATCTACTACTGTATACCCCAGTATCTCGGCTTCTTCTTTTACTGATTCTGTAATCCATTTTGCAGGTAGTCCGAATGAAGGCTCGATGGTATCAATTCCTTCAATGGAATCGTCATCTCCAGGACTCATCGCTAAATAATGATCCAGTAATAATTCGCCTCTTGCCATTTCATTTCCTTTAATTTTAAGACGATATTCGTTTGGTTGAAGCTGAATGTTATCACGTATACGAACAACAGGGATAACAATACCGAGTTCTAATGCAAGTTGTCTTCGAATCATGACAACTCGATCAAGTAAGTCTCCACCTTGTGCCGCATCTACTAAAGGAATAAGCCCATATCCAAATTCAAATTCGATAGGGTCCACATTTAATAGGTTAATAACATTTTCAGGGCTTTTCATATTATCAGTAGTAATTTCTTCTTCAAATTCTTCTAACTCTGCTGGGTCTTCTTTTCTCGCCTTACTCATCATATAAGCCCCAACGATAAGTACAATGGATATAGGGAATGTTAATAGTGGTCCAATAGGAGTAACCACTCCGAGAAGAGCAATGGATGCAGCTGCAACGTAAAGCAGTTTAGGCTGATTAAATAATTGATCCGTAATGTCTCCGCCAAGATTCCCTTTAGATGCGGCTCTTGTAACAACAATCCCAGTTGCTGTAGAGATTAATAATGCTGGAATTTGAGATACAAGACCGTCTCCTACAGTTAATGTAGAAAAAAGAACCGCTGCTTCCTGAAAAGGAAGCCCAAATTGTACAACACCAATGATAATACCAAATAAAAGGTTAATAATAACAATTATTATTCCAGCAATGGCATCCCCTTTTACGAATTTTGTTGCACCATCCATCGCCCCATAAAAGTCTGCTTCTCCACTAACTTTTTCTCTCCGCTCTCTTGCTTCTTTTTCAGAAATCATTCCTGCATTTAAATCTGCATCTATACTCATTTGTTTACCTGGCATCGCATCCAGTGTAAAACGTGCTGCTACTTCAGATACACGCTCTGCCCCTTTAGTAATAACGATGAATTGAATAATTACTAAAATAGCAAACACTACTAAACCAACTAACATATTTCCACCAGTAACAAAGGTACCAAAAGTTTCGACTACTTTACCAGCATCTCCTTCAGATAAAATAGCTCTCGTTGTAGAGACATTCAGTGCAAGTCTAAATAAAGTTACAAGTAATAAAAGAGTTGGAAAGACTGAAAACTGTAAAGCCTCTTGCATATTCATAGCGGTCATTAAAATCAATAACGCTATTGTAATATTAACGATAATCAGAAAACTCAATAACCAGTGTGGAAGAGGTATTACTAGCATAGCCACAATTGAAATTACAGCTGCTAATACGGATATATCACGGACTTGCATATACTTCCACCTCAATCTTTACCTTTAAATTTTTTGTTTAATTCGGTATACATAAGCAAGTACTTCTGCAACTGCTTTAAAAAATTCATCCGGAATTTTTTGACCAATTTCTACCTGGTCATACATTGCTCGAGCAAGCTGCCGATTCTCTACCATAACCACATCGTTTTCTTTTGCAATTAACTTGATCTTCTGTGCAACAAAATCAGCACCCTTTGCGACAACTGTTGGAGCATCCATCGATTCATCGTCGTATTTTAAAGCTATCGCAAAATGGGTCGGGTTTGTAATAACTACATCTGCGGTAGGAATCTCTTGCATCATTCGACGCATTGCCATCTCTCTTTGTCGTTGTCTTATACGCGACTTAATTATTGGATCACCGTCAGAATTTTTATGTTCATCTTTAATGTCTTGCTTGGACATTTTCAGATTTTTTTCATAGTCAAAACGCTGATAAAAGAAATCTAGTATAGATATAAATAGCAAAACACAGGATGCAGCTATTCCCATCATGCCTGTTAGCCATCCAACGGTTGAAAGTGTATCCCATGCTGTTTTAAAAGATAAAGAAAGTACTTGTTCGAGATTTATCCATAATATAAACGTTGTGACTGACCCAATAAACGAAATCTTTAATATGGATTTCAACAGTTCAACTATTGCTTTAAGTGAAAAAATTCGTTTTAATCCTTTGATTGGATCAATTTTCTTCAGGTCAAACTTTAATGGTTCTGTTGTAAACAATAAGCCAAACTGAAAGAAGTTAGCTGCTATTGCAGCTAACACAGCTACAAGCATAATTGGTAATAAAATGACTGCCATTTCCATCAGTGAATCCTTATATATTTCGATAGCAGTCTCAATGGTTAATGTTTCAATTAGCATATATTTTGTAAATGTGACACTAAAAAACGAAAATATTTCTGTTCGTAAAAACCCAGAAAAGAAAAATAAGAATAAAAAAACAGAAAGTAACACAATTGCACTTGTCACATCTTGGCTTTTTAATACTTGTCCTTTTTTGCGCGAATCTTCTCTTTTTTTAGGAGTTGCTTTTTCCGTTTTTTCTCCAGCGAAAAACTGTAAGTCCAATCGGAGCATGAACATATTAGCCACCACCTAAAATTATCATTAAATCACGCATACTAATTACCATAATTTCAAACATTTTTTGAACAACTTTCATTAATACACCCATCATAACAAGTAGTACTAAAAAGCTGACAGCTATCTTTATTGGAAATCCGATGACGAAAATATTTAGTTGTGGTACAGTTCTCGCCGTTATGCCTAGCGCAATATCAACGAGAAAGAGCGTAGCTACAACTGGTATGGACATTTGAAACGCAACTGCAAATACGCCTGCAAATGTCTTCATAATAAACTCGACAAAGTTTTCTTGTCCAAATGGAGGCCAGGATAAATCCATTGGTATAAATTGATAGCTATAAAAAATTCCATCCAACAATAAATGATGGCCATTTAAGGCTAGTAATAAAAGAAGTGCTAATGTATTTAGAAATTGTCCAATTAATGGACTTTGTGCTCCTGTTTGTGGATCAATCACATTGGCAATTGCAAAACCCATCTGAAAGTCTATAAAACCTCCGGCAATTTGGATGGCAGACATAATAATGTAAGCAAGCAATCCAATAAATAATCCGATAATGACTTCTTTGATTATTAATAATATGTAATCCCCATTCACCTCAAATGCTTCAACATCGAGTGTATAATACATCATCCATGAAAGAACGACAGCAAATGCAATACGGTGAGAGGCTGGAATCGTCCGATGCGAAAATAGCGGCAACGTAACGAAAAATGCAGAAACCCTTGCTATGATAAGTAATAAGACAGTTAAATTAGGTAAAATTTCATCCATCGAATTAACCAATGTATCTTATTAAATTCTCAAAGATATCAGCAGCATAAGATGTCACTTGAGATAACATCCAAGGTCCAAAAAAAACAATGGCTACTAGAACCGCAACTATTTTTGGCACAAAAGCAAGCGTTTGTTCTTGGATTTGTGTGGTAGCTTGAAAAATACTTACGGCAAGACCGGTAATTAAAGCAACTAAAAGAAGAGGACCTGATGCAAGAAGAATGACCCAAATTGCTCTTTCTGCAATGGAAATTACCATTTCATTACTCAATACAATCAGCTCCTAAAAACTTTGTAAGATGGATTTCATCACTAAGTACCATCCATCTACTAATACAAATAATAAAATTTTAAATGGTAATGATATCATTACGGGTGGTAACATCATCATCCCCATCGACATTAGTACACTGGCTACAATCATATCGATTACTAAAAATGGGATGAATATCATAAACCCAATTTGAAATGCCGTTTTGATTTCACTAAGGGCAAAAGCAGGGACCATGACTGTTAAAGGAATATCTTCAATTGTTTCGGGTCTCTCTGCTTCTGCATAACGTAAAAATAGTTCTAAATCCTTTTGCCTTGTATGCTTACTCATAAACTCTTTAAAAGGCCCACTAGCATTTTCATATGCTTGTTCTAAAGTAATCTCTTCATTAAATAACGGGGTTAAAGCATCTTCATTTACTTGTTGCAACGTTGGTGCCATGATGAAAAACGTTAAAAATAATGCTAGTCCCACAATTACTTGGTTCGGCGGCATCTGCTGTGTAGCAAGTGCCGTTCGAACAAAGGAAAGAATAATGACGATTCTTGCAAAAGATGTCATTAATATTAAAATACTAGGTGCTAAAGATAAAACCGTCAGCAAAAGCATTAACTTAATAGACGTGGCGACATTGGACGGATCACTGTCCGAGAAGAATTGGACAAAATCATTCATTTTTTTCGCGCTCCTTTGTCTTCCAATCCTCTAATACTTCACTACGGTCTTTCTTAATTTCTTGTAGTCTCTTTTGAAACGTTTCGTTAAATGAAGGAGCTTTTTTTTCATTACTCTTCGCTTTAGAGGAGACATTTTCTTTTAATCGATTGTATATTTCCGAGATATACGGAACGGTTTTACCGTTATCTAGCTTATTTTCGTATATTTTTGTCAGTTTTTCTATTTCCTCTGGATCTGTTATTTCCTTTAATAAAGTAATATCTTCTCCAATACCGACCAAATACAGAGTATTACCTACTTGCATTAATTGTATAGATTTACCTTGTCCAACTCCAGCTCCGCCTAGGTTTTGAATAAGCTGATTATGTTGGAAAGATCTATTTCTACTATTAACAAATCGCAATAACCCATAAAGTAAAAATATGACAAATAGTAAAGCAAAAACCATTTTAATATAGTCCCAGGCGTTTAACGACACTCCACTTTTGTCAGTAGATGTTTTTATTTCTTTTTCTTTTTCTTTTTCTTTTTCTGTATTTATTACAGGCTCACGTTCATTATCTGTTTCGGTCTTTGATCTCTCTAAATATTCTGCAATACTTTCATTTGGATCTACTGAGGCTTTCGCATCCATCTGAAACGGGAGAAATAAAAGAATAGAAATGATACAAATAACGAGGGTATATTTCCTCAACATTCTATTACCCGATTGCTTTGGAAATTGCTTCAATTACTCGGTCAGCTTGGAAAGGTTTCACGATAAAATCTTTTGCTCCCGCTTGAATAGCATCAATAACCATTGCTTGTTGACCCATCGCTGAACACATAATAATGGTAGCATCTGGATTTTTAGATTTAATTTCTTTTAGTGCAGCAATTCCGTCCATTTCAGGCATTGTAATATCCATTGTTACAAGGTCGGGCTTTAACTCTGCATATTTTTCAACTGCTTGTAAACCGTCTGCAGCTTCCCCTACTACTTCAAAACCATTTTTCGTTAAAATATCTTTAATCATCATTCTCATGAATGCTGCATCGTCAACTATTAAAATTCTCTTCGACATAATATGTCTCCTCCATTGCTATCTTAAATTATGAATTCGTTCTGCTTGGCTTAAAATATCTGTTATTCGAACACCGAAGTTCTCATCAATAACAACAACTTCACCTTTTGCAATATGTCTGTTATTTACGAGAATATCAACTGGCTCTCCAGCTAATTTATCAAGTTCAATAATAGAACCACTCGTTAATTCTAAAACTTCTTTTACAGTTCTTTTTGTACGGCCTAATTCTACTGTTACTTGAAGCGGAATATCTAAAAGTAAATTTAGATTTCTAGATTCATTTTGTGATAGACTAGGTGCTTCAAAACTAGCAAACTGTGCTTGTTGTACTTCTACTTGTGGTGCTACCTGACGCGGTTGACTAAACTGCATTTGTGATTGCGTAACTTGTTCCTGCAATTGTTGCGTATGTGCTACTGGAGTTTGAACGGGAGCAGGAGTAGATTGCACCCTTTCTTCCATTATCGTCGCAGCAACTTCTAATTCTTCCTCTTCACCCATTAGTGATTTTACGAGTTTCAAACCAAAATCCAGTGGCAGCAATTGCATAATATTCGAGTCTATTAATTCACCAACTCTTAGACGGAATGAAATTTTAATAAGTAATTCTTCGTTCGGAATAGCATCTGTACCTTCATCTGCTGACAAATTCATTAAATCAATAGAAGGAGGAGAAATATCCACTTTTTTATTAAATACAGTTGACATGGACGTCGCTGCAGAACCCATCATCTGATTCATTGCTTCTTGCACTGCACTTAACTGAATTTCGCTAAGATCTGGATTGGGATTCGTTCCATCTCCACCAAGCATTAAATCTGCAATAATCGCAGCATCTGACTGTTTAATGACAAGCAAATTCATACCTATTAGGCCAGCAGTATATTGAACTTGTATAGCAACATATGGATGTGGAAATTCTTCTTTTAACTTACTACGATTAATCATACCAATATTAGGAGTTGTAATATCGACTTTCTGACCTAAAAGAGCAGATAGAGCAGTTGCAGAGCTTCCGAATGAAATATTTCCTATTTCCCCAAGTGTATCCTGGGCAAAAGCATCTAAATAATCCTCCACATTAATTTCTTCTACTAAATTACTCTTACTTTTTTCCTCTTCTATAGAAGTTCCTCTAAGGAGGGCCTCAATTTCTTCTTGAGAGAGCATATCATCACTCATCATCATCCTCTCCTCCTTTCAAAGTTTCCATGACTTGAACAGCCATTCGTTTTTTTAGTTTTCCTGGTTGGGCTTTAAATTTAGGGATGCTTCCTACTTTAATTGTTAGCGAGTCATCTATTTTCGTATTCAACTGAATAACATCTCCTAATTGTAAATACAATAAATCTTCTATAGAAATATCGGTTGAACCGAGTTCCGCTACTACTGGAATTTCCGCTGATTTTACTCGTCTTTCCAACACTTGTAGTTGTTCTGGTGATACTTCTTTTTTATTTGTTTGCATCCAATAGCGTACCGATAAGTTCGGTACAATTGGCTCCAAAACAACATGAGGGATACAAATATTAATCATTCCACTCGTTTCACCAATAATTGTATTAAATGAAATTACAACAACCGTTTCATTTGGAGAGATCATTTGTAAAAATTGTGGATTCACTTCCAGCTCCGTTAAAATTGGATCAATATCCGCAATATTAACCCAAGCTTCTCGAAGATTATCAAACGAACGTTCAAATAAATTCATCATTATCTTTGTTTCTATTTCTGTTAAACTACTTACCTTTGCAGGGGGTTGTCCTTTACCACCCATTAATAAATCTAACATAGAATAAGCAATGTTTGGGTTAATTTCCATCAAAATATTCCCCTCTAATGGAGGAACTTCAAACACATTGATAAGAGTCATGTGTGGTACCGAACGAATAAATTCTTCAAAAGGTATTTGGTCCACTGAAACTACTGAAATTTGTACGTACGTTCTTAATTGGGCAGAAAAAAATGTTGTTAATAAACGAGCAAAGTTTTCATGAATCCGCGTTAGACTACGAATTTGGTCCTTCGAGAACCGAAGAGCACGTTTAAAGTCGTACACTCTAACTTTTCTGGACTCCTGTTCACCTTTCATCTCATCTGCGGTCATTTCACCTGTGGAAAGCGCACTTAACAACGCATCTATTTCTGATTGAGATAAAATATCTCCTGCCAATCTGCCCACCTCCATTCAAAAGAATTACTTTACTGAATAATCGAAGAAGTTATATATACTTGTTGAACTTCACCATCGTCCATTAACTCATTGATTTTTGTTTTTAACGATGATTCAAACATTACTTTTCCTTGCTTTCCTTCTAAATCCTCAGGAGTCATTTCAGAAAGCTCCGTTATGATAATATTTTTCACTTGAAAATCACGTTTCGTTAGTTCCTCTGCTGCTTCTGGGCTATCCGTTTGCACTTTCATAGCAATGCGAATAAATTTATTCCCTGCAAGATTCGTAGTTATTTCTCCTATATCAATGGAAGATTCTACAATTTCGTCAATTGTTGGTTCTGTACTCTCTTCCCCTTTATTTAACTGAAAAACAATGAGCAATGCGATAACACCTATTAAAGTGATGGAAACTAAAATAATTAGCATAATAGTTAATAATTTATTTTTATTCTGCATCTTGATCACCTCTTATATGGGGATTCGATAATATATGTATTTCATTGTAAAATTGAGAGATTTTTAAAGCCACATCTTCTCTTGATTCCAACGCAACATATTTATGACCGTTTGTGAGTGTTATCGTTGTATCTGGAAAAGATTCAACCGTCTCTATGTATAGAGCATTTAACAAAAACTCTTTACCATTTAATCGTGTTAATTTAATCATTTTAAAGGGCCGGGCACTATAGGAACGGCCCAACCCTCCCTTACAATTATATTTAAATTAGTAAATTATCGTTTTAGATTTACAAGCTCTTCTAAAATTTGGTCAGATGTTGTAATAATACGAGTGTTTGCCTGGAATCCACGTTGCGCTACAATCATATCTGTAAATTCTTCAGATAGATCGACGTTAGACATTTCTAGGAAGCCAGAGTTGACTGACCCCATACCTTGTTCAGTACCAACCGAATAAAATGGCGTACCTGAGTTAGGAGATTCTTGATAATAGTTTGAACCAGCTTTTTGAAGCCCCGCAGCATTCGCAAACTTAGCCATTACTAACTGACCTGCATAACGTAACTCACCAGTTGAATCAACAAATGTCACTGTACCATTTTGAGATATAGACATACTTTGAGCATTAGTTGGTATTCTGATCGGAGATTCAATCTCAGACCCAGATGCAGATGGTAAAACCCCATCAGGTGTCGTCGTTAATGAAACAACATCTTGCGCTAGTTCATAATCCGTATCAGCACTTGTTAAATCTTGTGCAGCTGGATCCGAGAATCCATAAACATATTTACCATCTGAATTCACCAAATAACCATTTGAATCCATATAAAAATTACCTGCGCGAGTATATGATGGATTAGAAAATGCAGTTGGTGGATTTGCATCTCCGTCCGCAACTATAAAGAACCCATCTCCAGAAACCGCTAAATCTAATGTATTATTTGTTGTTTGCAAAGATCCACCTGAATGAATGGTATCAATAGCAGATAATTGGGCACCTAGTCCAATTTGCTTTGCGTTAACTCCTCCTCGTGTTTGAGAAGCTGCAGATGCACCCGCAGTTGTTTGTGAAATCAAATCTTTAAATACGGTACGACCTTTTTTAAAGCCATATGTATTTACGTTTGCAATGTTATTACCAATAACATCTAGTTTTGTTTGGAAGTTTTTTAAGCCTGAAATACCTGAGTACATTGAGCGAATCATTTATTTTTTCTCCCTTCAATTTGCGTGCAAGCGTCTATCAGTCAGCTGCACATAGCATCCTTTTCAGGTCCTGCTATTTATTAGTTAGTTCAGCACGATAGTGCCGTCAATATTAGTGAATAATTGATTTTTTGCTTCCCTGCGATCCATTGCAGTAATCACTGTTGCATTTTTTGCACTAACGATTAATGCTGCTTGATCCATCAATACTAATGAGTCATTCACACCTTTAGAGCGCGCTTCCATTACTTTATCACTCACTAACTGCCATTCTGCATCTGATATGTGAATATCTCTTTCGATCAAACGTTGATTAGCATGCTTACTTACTTTCAAATCCGTTTTTACAGTAGCTTCCTGCAAATGCTGTAAAAATGATTGTCTTGATGTTGAAACATGTTTTGATGTGAGTGGTTGACGGATTGTTGGTTGCAGCGGGACGCGATTTAGTTGAATTTTGTCCATTGCCACACTCCGTTCGAAATTAACTAATTGATATCATTTGATCTGCTGTTATAGATGTGCCATCACTCAAGTTGAACACAATAACTCCATCTTTCTTTGAGACGGACTCGACTTTTGCAGTTACTGCTGTATCAGTTCCTGTATCAGTCCCTGTATCACTTCCATCCCCCTCTTCAGGATCAGGTTCCGTTACTGGTTTGGATGGAATGTAAGTAACTGTTTTACCAATCATCATGCTCGCTTCAACTAGACTATTTGAATCTGTACTATCTCCTGAGATTACTTCTGAAATATTACCAGGAGTAATTTTTTTGCCGTCTGCTAAAGTGAATTCCACCCCACCATCGATAAATTTTACAGAAACAATTGTACCTGTACCTTCATTAATGATAGGTTTTTCGTTTTCATCTAATTCTCCTGTTACTTCATGCCACTTCACTTGCTTACCAACAAATTGATTGTACTGAATCAGCTGAGTTTGTTGTTGACCAAGAGCGAATTGTTCAAATGCTTTTGTCATATTTGTCATTTGTTCTAATGATGAAAACTGTGCCATTTGAGCAATGAACTCATTATCCTTCATTGGATTTGTAGGGTCTTGATTTTGAAGCTGAGTCATTAATATTTTCAAAAAATCATCTTTACCAAGCGTACTGTTCCCTGTTTTACGTTCAGCTGTTTTTTTATTATTTAAGTACATACCTGATGTTATTGGTTTCATTTCGGTCTTTTCAGCCATTCATTAAACCTCCATTTCCTTTAAAAAATCTTGGAAAGTAGACTGTTCATCTGATTCGTCATTACTCTCTTGTTGATTTTCCTGCTGTTGTTGTTGTTGCTTTAAAGAATCTTGGAAAGACTGGTTTCTATCTTGTCTAGATGGATCTTGTAACGCTTGTGTAATTTCTAGCTTATCCACTTGAATGTTTTGACTTGCCAAACCTTGTCTTAACTGATTAGAGTGTGAATCTAGTAATTCTTTTCCTAAAGCAGTTGACGCTAGCATTTTAGTAGAAATCATACCGTCTTTTTGAATCAATTCAATTCGAATTGTTCCTAGCTGTTCAGGATAAAGCTTGATGACTAGTCTATTAGCTCCTCCTGCTTGTCCAAATTGAACACGATTCATGACTTTTTGTAATTCTTTCATGAATTCTTCAGATTGAGCAGGTTTCTCAGCAGGTAACGTAATAGACACAGTTTCCACTTTTGATTGTACAAGTGTTGTTGTTTGTCCTTGTATGTTGGAGGTTAATTCTTTCGTTTCAACTACTGTATTATTTGCAATTGGGTTAGAAACTTGAGTTATCACATGTTTAACTGATAGTTGCTGGGTAATCGGCTTTAGTGTTTGCATTACAACAGGACTTTGCCCTTCTTTTGCTAGATTCTCTTTTAAATTATCCATTAATTGTTTTAGATCAAATAATGTAGAATCTTGCTTTAGTGTTAAATCCGATTTGTTTCCAATAAGTTGCGCAATTTTAAGTAATTCAACCGCTTGTTTTGCTTCTACTGGGGTAGCTGTTCCTTGGCCATTCAGGGAAAGTACGATTGCATCTGAAAGCTTACTTGCTTGTTCATTTATGCCTGCTAGTAAGTCCCATACATTCGATTCCATTAGTTCAGCTGTTGGATCTGTTTCTTCTCCAAGAAGTTTGCTAAGTAGCTCTTTTAATTCTTTCGGATTAACCGTCAATTCTTTAGAGCCTAATAAACTCTCTACTTCTTCTAATGAATTAGCGTCTAGAATAGATAATAAATCTTGCACTAGATTCTGTAGTGATTCGTCTAAACCTGAGGTAGCCGGTTGTTGTACTTGCTGATTTGATAATATTTGACCAAATACATTTCCAAACGCTTGCGAGTTTCCACTAATCGATGCCTGCTGGGCTTTTGGCTGCACTGCAATATTATTTCCCATATTAACTACTGCTGCGATATTCACTATTTCACCTCCTTTCAAATACCTTGGATTATTGGTTAGTCATTAATTCTGTATACTTAGCCGCATCTTCAGGAGTCATTTTTTCATATATCTTAGCAACTGTATCTGGCTTCAAACTTGTCAATATACGTAGTGCTTCTGCATCGCTCATATTTGTAATGACGGGAGCTGCTGTTTTTGCTGACATTTTCTCAAAAGTAGAAACAATTTCTGCATAATCTCTTTTCGAACTTTCTCGTTGATTTTGTAATGCTTCTATTTCATCTAGTAATCGTTGTTGTTCCACTAAAAGTGCTTCATTAGATTGCGAAGAATTGTCAATTTCTGTTTGGAGTTTGTCTATTTGCGACTCTTTTTGTTGAATATCAGCTTGCAGTGATACTACTTTCTCTTCTAAACGATTCGTTTTCGCCTCTTCTGTTAATACTTGCTCCTGTCCTTGATTTGTAAGCTCTTTTGCTTTTTCAAAAACATTTATCTTTGCTATTAATGCATAAATTAATAGGAGAGCTAAAGCAAATAAAAAAGGAATGATAAACCAATAAAATAACATTTTCATTTTACTAATACTATTTGACTCATTATTTACTGCTTGCATGCTTTTAGTTGATTTGTTCCGTTTAGCCATGCTATTACTCACCTAATCTCTTTGTTTTGAAACTTTAAGGATGATATTTCATCTAGTTGTATTGTTTCAAGTCTTTGTTGTTCTTGCTGAAAAAGTATATAGTCTTTTTCTTTTATCTTTTCAAACTTACGAACTTCTAGCGTTCTTTCTAACAGTTTTTCTTCAAACCATTTCATTTTAGAACGAGCTTGCATTACTTCTTTTTGTAACGTATCAATTCTTTTTTGCAACCCAACTATATAGTTGGAGTAATGATGGATATGATTAATGGATAAACCATTAGTTAATTGGTTATTTTGTGCATCCATTGTTTCTTCTTTCTTCTTAAGAAGATCATATAATTCAGTAGCTACTTTTTCAAAAACCATAACACTTTCTTTGTAGGCTAGCTCTGTCTCTGACTTTTCTTGTTCTCGAACTGTCAAAACTTTATCAAATTTATAATGATAAGACACCATAGTTAGACACCACCATTAGATAAAGCAACTAATTCGCTCACACTTGAGTCTAGCGATACTTTGTCCAAATAACCTTGTTTCAAAAAGGAGGTAATTAAAGGCTCATATTGTATCGCTTCATCAATTTCTCTTGAAGTACCACGTTTATACGCTCCAATATTAATCAGATCCTCCGATTTATTGTAAGTAAAATACAATTCACGTAAACGTTCTGCAGCTTTCACATGATTTTCATCGGATATATGATTCATTAAACGACTAATGCTTTTAAGCACGTTAATGGCTGGGTATTGTCCTTTATTTGCTAACGATCGATCTAAAACGATATGCCCATCTAGGATACCTCGAACGGTATCGGCAATTGGTTCATTCATATCGTCCCCATCTACTAATACTGTATAAAATGCAGTAATGGTACCTTGTTCGTTCGTACCAGTGCGTTCGAGTAATTTTGGTAATATCGAGAATACAGAAGGCGTATATCCTCTTGTAGCAGGTGGTTCACCTACCGCAAGACCTATTTCTCTTTGTGCCATTGCAACACGGGTAACAGAATCCATCATAAGCATGACATTAAGACCTTTGTCTCGAAAATATTCAGCAATTGCAGTAGCAGTAAATGCACCTTTAATACGCATTAATGCTGGCTGATCGGATGTTGCTGCAATTACAATGGATTTCTCTAAACCTTCTTTTCCTAAATCTCTCTCGATAAATTCACGTACTTCTCTTCCTCGCTCTCCAATGAGGGCAATAACATTTAAATCCGCATTCGTATTTCTAGCAATCATGCCTAGCAATGTACTTTTGCCGACCCCAGACCCCGCAAAAATACCAACTCTCTGCCCTTTTCCAACTGTTAGCATGCCATCAATAGCTTTTACACCAACTTCTATCCGTTCATGGATAGGTGGTCTTGTAAGCGGATTGGGAGGATCTTGTTCTGTACCTACTGTCTTTAATCCTTTTGATAATACGGTTCCATCAATCGGATTCCCCATAGAATCGAGCACTTTCCCTATTAACTCAGGACCTACTTTTACTTCCAGCGGACTATTCGTACCTTCAACTAAACAACCAGTAGAAATTTCACGGATATTTGTGTAGGGCATTAAAACAACTATTTCTTCTTTGAAACCAACTACTTCAGCTAGAATGACCGAATGTCCATTTTTTGCAGAGTTAATATGTATTTTACATACATCTCCTATGGAACTTTCAGGTCCTTGAGATTCAATCATTAATCCAACAACGCGATTCACACGACCATATTTTTTAAATGTAGGCACATTCGAGATTTGTTGAATTAAATCTTTTGCTTTCATCATTTTCACTCCATACTGTCTAGAATATCAACTAGCTTTCGTCGTAACTCTTGTAGTTGTTCATCAATACTCACGACAATTCTTCCGTGATTTGTTTCGATATAACCATCTGTTTCTTTCATTTCTTCATCAACAAAAATCATAAATGGTACATCTATCGGAAAGATGGAAGCAAGCTCTTCACGATTACTTGATACAAGCGTAAAGTATGTAGCAGAAACATAGAGTTTAATTTCTTTCATTTCTCTTGCTTCCTTAAGTCCCCTTTTTACAATAGATAGAAATAGTTCATCGTTTTCTTCTAGCTTTGCACCTAAAATTCGCTCCGCACTGCGAATGGCAAGTTCCAATATGACATGCTCTTGATGCTGTAAATATTGAGCAGCATTTTCATGAGCTACCGTCATTGTTTCATTTGCCGTAAATAAAGATTGCTGCATGTCAGCAAGTGCTTTCATTCTTCCTTCTTCTATCCCTTGTACGAAACCTTCATCATAAGCCGCTTGCTGAAATGCTAACTTTTGCTCATCCCATGCAATCCTTTCACTTTCGATAAATTGCTTCGTTTCTTCCATTTCAATTGCTAATGCTTGTTTTTTGTTTAATATGTCCTGGTTAACTTCTTGAACCATTTTTTCTCTTTCTTTAGAAATAATTTCCAGGGAAAGAGGTTGATCTACATCTACATTTTCTTGTTTATGAAGGTTTATAATTTGAATAGGTTTTGCTTTTTCAATCCCCTCATTCATTTGTACGTTTCGGAAAATTCTAGACAATAATGTCATCTCCTCCACCACGGGCAATAATTATTTCACCAGCATCTTCAAGTCTTCTAATAACGGAAACGATACGAGTTTGCGCCTCTTCTACATCACGTAAACGAACAGGGCCCATGATTTCCATCTCTTCCTTAAATGTTTCTGCCATACGTGTGGACATATTTCGGAAAATAATATCTTTCACTTCTTCACTAGATACTTTCATGGAAAGAATTAAATCTTCATTTTCACAGTCACGTATAACTCGTTGAATGGAGCGATTATCAAGCGTAACAATATCCTCAAATACAAACATTCTTTTCTTAATTTCTTCTGCCAGTTCTGGATCTTGAATTTCTAAAGCATCCAAAATCGTTTTCTCTGTTGTACGGTCTACTCCATTTAACACTTCGACTACCGCATCGATTCCACCCGTTTCTGTGTAATCTTGGGTAACCGTAGATGATAGCTTACGTTCTAATACGGATTCGATTTCACTAATTACTTCTGGTGATGTAGAATCCATTGTTGCAATACGCTTTGCAATATCTGCTTGTACCTCTTGAGGCAAGGAGGAAAGAATAATCCCTGCCTGTTGAGCTTCTAAGTAAGATAATATAAGTGCAATTGTTTGTGGATGCTCATTTTGAATAAAGTTAAATAATTGTGTTGGCTCTGCCCGTCTAGCAAAGTCAAAAGGTCTAACCTGAAGTGAAGATGTTAAGCGATTAATAATGGCTTGCGCATGATCTGTCCCTAATGCTTTTTCAAGGACTGTTCTCGCATACCCTATTCCACCTTGAGAAATATAATCCTGCGCTAGTGCAATATTATGAAACTCCTCGATAATATCCTCTTTTATTTCAGGCTCTACTTTTTTCACACTAGAAATTTCTAATGTTAAACGCTCGATTTCTTCTTCATTTAAATGTTTATAAATGGAAGCTGACACTTCAGGTCCGAGAGAAATCAATAAGAGCGCGGCTTTTTGTTTACCAGTTAGTTCTTTTTCTTTCTTATTCATAGCCAGCCGTCCCTCCATTAATCCTCAGCTATCCAAGTACGTAACAATTTAGCGAAATCTTCTGGCTTGTCTTTAGCCATTTTTTCTAGTTGTTTTCGTCTTAAGCTAGCTTCTGTTTCTTTTTCATCATTAATATCATCGATTTTGAGTTCTTCTCTTTGTTCTTCGAGAATGACTAACTCTTCTTCCTCATTTCTTCTAGAACGTACGATGAAAACAAGGAGAAGTATAATTGCTGCTAGTAAAATTCCACCTACTACATACACCCACCACGGAATAGCAGCAGTTGTTTCTGCAACAAATGTAGATTTGCCGTTAAACGGTTGGACAGATACAACGATTTTTTCTTGTAATTGTTGTTCCGTTAATTCGCCTGCTTCGCCTTTATCGATGGAAGTTCGAATAATAGTTGATAGGATTTGTTCAATATCCTCCTCTACTCCGTCAGGCATTGAAGTAATATCCTCTGGATTTGGAGGTTCTACCATAACTTGAATCCCAATATCTCTAATCTTATATGGACTTTCGACAATTTCTTTGCGAATTCGATTTACTTCATTATTAATTGTATCTTCCATTCTTTCATAGTCACCATTTGCAGTAGAACCTTCTACATAGTTAGTAAAATTATCTGTCGCATCTTCTGCTTGTGGTGTACCTCCCGCAATTGGGTTATTTCCTGTGAAAGTTTCAGAAATACGTTGTGCACTAATTTGTATACCAGCCATATTTTCTACATCTACTGGTTCAACTAAATTTTCTTCTCGATTTTCTTGTTTAAAGTCGATATCTGTCGTAACAGAAACAACCACTTTATCTTGACCCATTAACGTACTCAACATTGTTTGTACTTGTCTTTGCAGATCACGTTCAATAGTCTTTTTCACGGTCATTTGATCCGTAACATTTGATCCACCAGCACCTGAGTTAGCTTGTTTTAAATCAAAATACTCAGAGTATTGGTTCGTAATAACAATATTATCTGTAGATAAATTTGGAATTGATTTAGAAACTAAATTATATAAGGACAAAATTTGCGTTTCGGTAAATTGATATCCAGGTTCTGTATTCAATACAATGGAAGCACTTGCTGATTCATTGCTTTGTGATAAGAAGACGCCTTCTTGTGGTAATGTAATCATTACTTTGGCATCTTTTACCCCTTCCACACTTTTAATCAAATTAGCTACTTCTGTTTGCATAGTAGCGAGCTTCAAAACGTTAAATTCATTATCTGTCATACCAAATCCAGCATTTTGCGAGAAAAAGCTATAGTCAATCATTCCAGATTGCGGAAAACCTTCTGCTGCTAATTGCACTAACAACGAATCTACCTGGTCTGCAGGAACTAAAATAGATGTTCCTCCAGGAGCGATTTCATTTGGAACTCCTTGCGCATCCAAATTTTCTTTAATACGCCCTATTTCAGAAGGCGATACTTCTGAATACAGTGGAACAAATTCTGTTCTTGTCATAAAGGTCGTAAGAACAGCTGCTATTACAATAACTGCTGCAACACTCCCAATCAATGTCCCTTTTTGCATTTTCGTACGACTCTTCCAAAATACTGTTATATCACTTGTGATTTTTTTTATTCGATCATTCATTATTATCCTCCGGCTATGGTGAATATTTTTGCTCGATAAGTAGCGATAACCGAGGGTTTAAACTGGCATACGCATGATTTCTTGATAAGCTTCAATCACTTTGTTACGAATTTCTAATGTCGCATTTAATGTAATACTTGCTTTTTGTGAAGCAATCATTACGTCATGTAATTCAATATCTTCTCCACGTATTAATTTCTCTGTTGCAACATCGGAAGCTTTCTGGCTTTCATTGACGGAGTCAATTGCGCTTTTCAAAAAATCACCAAAACTTTCTTGGGCTTCAGCTGAACTCATTTTAGGAGCAGGAGTTGAAGAAACGGGATTTATTTGAGAAGGATTAAATAAAGATATCGATTCTATTGCCATGAAAAGTTAGACCTTCTTTCTTATTTTCCAATTTCTAATGCTTTTGACAGCATTGCTTTATTCGCATTAAAAACTGTTACATTTGCTTCATACGAGCGCGTTGCTGATATTAGGTTGACCATCTCTCTTAGCGGATCCACATTCGGCATTTCTACATACCCATCCTCATTTGCGTCTATATGAGTTGGATCATAGACCAGTTTGAAAGGAGTTTCTGTATCCTCTTTTACTTTAGTTACTTTTACACCATTTCCTACATTGCCTTTACCGCCCGAACCCCTTGCCACATTTAGGAAATTAGAAAATTTTCCTTCTAACGGTTGTAACGTAACCGTTTTCCTTCTGTAAGGTTGCCACTCTCCGTCGACAAGTTTCGCTCGAGTTGTGTCAACATTCGCCATATTAGAGGATATAACATCCATACGTAGTCGTTGTGTTGTTAATGCAGAAGCAGTAGTGTTCATTCCGTGGAATATCGACATAATTAGCTTCCTCCTCTAATAACTGTTTGTAGCGTGTTTAACTTTCCACTCACTCGATCGACTAGCGCATTATAGTAGAGCTGGTTCGTCGCTAGATTTGCTTGTTCTTTATCCATATCCACGCCATTCCCATTGGAACTATACCGAAAATTTGAATTATAAACACCTGAATTGCTAGCGTGCACTTCAAAATCAAAATGCTTTTCTTCTGTTCGGTATGCAGATACAGCTGTTTTTTTTGCTTCTGTTAAATACTCATTAAAACTAACGCTTCTTGCTTTGTAGTTTGGCGTGTCGATATTTGCTATATTTTGCGCAATTGCTTTTTGCTTTGTAGCAGAAAAATCCAATCCTTGTTCTAAACTGGTAATTGTTCCTCCAAAAATACTCAACTATTACACCTCTTTAAATTTCACATGGTATATTTGTGATAATTATCTGCGAAAACCATAATAATCTAATTGTAATGAAAATGTAACATAGTGTCCATTCACTTTTTTCTAATTTAATAGTACTTTTTTCCTTTTTTTTCGATAAAAAATGATTTTTTGTGTATTTTGCAATTAATTTGTAATTTTCTGTCGATTGAATCCGTTCAAATAAACTTCAATTTTAGTTTGGAAAAAGCACCTTATAAAATTTCTCCAAATAAAAAACCTCTTCCACAATAATGTAGAAGAGGTTCTTATTTGGTATTATTTCATTTTAAGTTGAGCAAGTTCTGCAAGGAACTTATCATTAAGAACTTTGATATAAGTTCCTTTCATTCCAAGAGATCTAGATTCAATTACACCAGCGCTCTCAAGTTTACGAAGTGCATTTACGATAACTGAACGAGTGATACCTACACGGTCAGCGATTTTAGATGCAACAAGTAACCCTTCATTTCCATCTAATTCTTCAAAGATATGCTCAATTGCTTCCAATTCACTATATGATAATGAGTTAATAGCCATTTGAACAACCGCTTTACTTCTAGCTTCTTCTTCGATTTCTTCTGATTTCTCACGTAAGATTTCCATACCTACAACAGTTGCACCATATTCCCCAAGGATTAAATCGTCATCGTGAAACTCTTGTTTTAAACGTCCTAGAATTAATGTTCCTAAACGCTCTCCACCACCAATGATAGGTACGATCGTTGTTAAACCATCTTTAAATAAATCGCGGTTTTCAACAGGGAATACTGAATGTTGACTAAACACGTCTAGGTTAGAAGAAGTTTCATTTACACTGAATAGGTTTTTAGTATAATCTTCTGGAAATTGGCGCTGTTCCATCATTTTAATCATGCGATCATTTTCGATTTGTTGATGTACTTCATGCCCAAGTAATTTCCCTTTTCTACTTACGATGAAAGCATTACATTCAATCACGTCGCTTAATGTAGCTGCCATTTCTTTAAAGTTAACTGGTTTTCCAGCCGATGCTTGTAACATCGAGTTAATTTTTCTTGTTTTGTCTAATAAATTCATGAATGAATCCTCCATTTAATTACCTATTTATTTTTAATATTCTAAAGGTTTTTATTATTTTTAGATATAGCTGACACCTTATATTACAGGATAAATTGCGATAAATCACGGTTTTTCACAATATTGTCAAGTTTTTGGGCAATATAGGAAGGAGTTATGTGAATATGTGCTGGTGATATATCCGATGCCTCATAAGAAAGGTCTTCTAATACCTTCTCCAAAATTGTATGAAGTCTTCTTGCTCCTATATTATCCGTTTCCTGATTTACTTGATATGCGATGTCACCAATTCGTTCTATGGCCTCATCTGTAAACTTTATTGTCACTTCTTCCGTTTGAAGTAATGCTTCATATTGTTTTATCAAGGAATGATGAGGTTCTTTCAAAATGCGAACAAAGTCGTCTTTCGTTAGCTTCTCTAATTCTACACGGATTGGAAAACGTCCTTGTAACTCAGGAATTAAATCAGATGGTTTCGACATATGAAAGGCTCCAGCTGCAATAAATAAAATATAATCCGTTTTGACAGCTCCGTATTTTGTATTAATCGTAGATCCTTCGACGATCGGTAAAATATCTCGTTGAACCCCTTCTCTAGAAACATCTACGGAAGAGCTACCTCCACCTTTACTCGCAATTTTATCCATTTCATCAATAAATATAATCCCAGTCTGCTCCGTTTTTTCAATAGCTATTTGAGATAATTCGTCATTATCTATTAATTTGCTCGCTTCTTCGTGAATTAATACTTTACGTGCATCTTTTACTTTCATTTTTCTTTTTTTCTTTTTCTTAGGCATTAAATTAGAAAGTGCATCTTGCATGTTCATCCCCATGCTTTCCATTCCTCCGCCTTGCAATGCGTCGAAAATGGAGGGTGCTTGTTCTGTTACTTCCACTGTTACAATTTCATTTTCTAGCTTGCCATCTCTTAAATCTTCGGCAATTTGAGAGCGTTTTAAACGTACTTCTGTATCATCTGTATCCGTACTATCATCTTCCGTCTTTCCACCACCAAATAGTGCTTCAAACGGGTTTTGATTTGCATTCTTTTTCTTTAGAGAAGGAACTAATAATTTTACAATAGCATCATTTGCTAATCGAATAGCTTGATCTTTTACTTCTTCCATTTTTTCTTCTCTAACGATTCGGATAGCAGCTTCCACTAAATCCCTTACCATTGATTCCACATCTCTACCGACGTAACCTACTTCTGTAAATTTAGTTGCTTCCACTTTTACAAAAGGAGCTTTTGTAAGCTTTGCAATTCTCCTAGCAATCTCCGTTTTCCCTACTCCGGTTGGACCGATCATTAAAATGTTTTTAGGGATTACTTCATTTTTCATCTCTTCATCGAGTAATTGTCTTCTATAACGATTCCGAAGTGCTACTGCTACCGCCTTTTTGGCAGCTTCTTGCCCGACAATATATCTATTTAGATGCTCTGTAATTTGTTTTGGGGTTAAGTTATTTTCTTTCATTCACCTAAAACCTCCACAATAATTTGATGATTCGTGAATACACAAATGTCTGCAGCTGTCGTTAAAGAAGCAACTGCAATTTCTTTAGCAGTCATTTTATCTCCAGCATACTGTTTCAACGCTCTTCCAGCAGCTAGCGCATAGTTACCACCAGAACCAATTGCAAGAATCCCGTCATCCGGCTCAATTACTTCTCCCGTTCCTGAAACGAGTAAAAGGTTACTTTTATCCATTACTAAAAGCATCGCCTCTAGTTGGCGTAACATTTTATCTCCACGCCATTGTTTAGCAAGTTCTACTGCAGCTCGTTGGAGGTTTCCATTATACTCTAATAGCTTTCCTTCGAACATTTCAAATAATGTGAACGCATCAGCTACAGAACCGGCAAAACCAGCAATTACCTGACCATTAAATAATCTTCTCACTTTTTTCGCCGTATGCTTCATTACGACTTGATTCCCTAAAGTTACTTGACCATCTCCTGCCATAGCATAGCTTCCTTTATGACTAACAGCAAATATCGTCGTTGCATGTATTCCAGCCAATTTTCATTACCTCCAATACTTATGCCCTTGGATGAGCATTCATATACGTTTTTCTTAAATGTTCTTTCGTTACATGTGTATACACTTGAGTAGAAGATAAGTGAGCATGACCTAGTAATTCTTGTACGCTTCGTAAGTCTGCTCCATTATTTAATAAATGAGTGGCAAATGTATGTCGTAGCATATGTGGATAAATCGTTGTATGTAACGACGCTTTTTTCATCATTTCATTCAAAATATACCTAACTCCATCAGTAGTTAAGTGCTCACCTCTACTGTTAACAAATAAAAAAGGATGCGATGTTTTTTTCATCAATTTCGGTCTACTATTTAATACATACTGTTCAACAGCAGAAAGTGCAAAATCACCTACGGGAATATAACGCTCTTTTCTCCCCTTCCCCATCACACGAACTACACCATAACTACTATCAATATGACGCAACTCAATGGAAGTAAGTTCACTTACACGAATACCAGTAGCATATAATAATTCTAGTATCGCCAAATTACGAATGGATAAAGGGTCAGTCCCCTTATTTTCCTCAAATAACTTTTTCATCTCTTCTTCATAAAAAAAATGAGGCAATTTCTCTTCTTTTTTGGGATGATACAATGATTGAAAAGCATCATCTCGAATATTATATTCCCTATTCAAAAATTTATAAAAAGATCGAATGGAAGAAATTTTTCTAGATATAGAGGTTCTCGCTAATTTTTTGTCATATAAATTCGTTACGTAAAGTCTTGCATGAACGTACTCCACATCATCTAAGTGCTGTACTCCTTCTGCTTCTAAGTAATTTAAAAACTGCTTAATATCATTTTCATATTCATGAACTGTTAGATTAGAATAGTTTTTTTCTAATTGTATGTAAGCAATAAAAGAATGAAGTTCGTCTAACCCAATCATGTTAACAACTCCGATACATTTCCATTGTAAAAGCCTCTAAAAGTATACAACTTTTTAGAGGCTTAAAGCAATTATATTGACTTATTTTTCATAAAATTTTGAATTGTTGTAAGCGCTCTATTTGCCAACTTTTCTACTTTTACCTTTTTGTCTCGAACTTTCGGTTGGAGTTCAGGGAATAAGCCAAAGTTAATATTCATAGGTTGGAAGTTCCTTGGGTCTGCTTCTGTAATATATCTAGCCATACTGCCTAGAGCTGTCTCACTTGGCAATACTACTAATTCTTCCCCTTTTACTAATTTAGCAGCGTTAATTCCTGCTAAAAGGCCACTTCCAGCTGACTCTACATAACCTTCTACACCTGTCATTTGACCAGCAAAAAAGATATTCGGGTTTGCTTTCAGTTGATAAGTCGGTTGTAAAACATGTGGCGAATTTATGAACGTATTACGATGCATCACACCATAACGAACTATTTCCACATTTTCAAGACCAGGAATTAACTGCAGTACTTCTTTTTGTGGCCCCCATTTTAAATGAGTTTGGAACCCTACAATATTATAGAGTGTGCCAGCAGCATCGTCTTGTCTTAACTGAACAACGGCAAATGGACGTTTTCCTGTTTTAGGATCTTCCAAACCTACTGGTTTCATCGGACCGAATAATAAAGTTTTTCGTCCGCGCTCCGCCATTACTTCTACTGGCATACATCCTTCAAAATATATCTCTTTCTCAAATTCTTTTAATGGAACTACTTCTGCAGAAACAAGCGCATCATAAAAACGATTAAACTCTTCTTCTGTCATTGGACAGTTTAAATAAGCAGCTTCACCTTTATCGTAACGAGATTTCAAATATACTTTATCCATATCAATACTGTCTTTTTCAACAATTGGTGCAGCAGCATCGTAGAAGTATAAATAGTCTTGGCCAGTTATTTCTTTTACTTTTTCAGCAAGTGCCGGAGAAGTTAATGGACCAGTTGCAATAACAGTAATGCCTTCCGGGATTTCCGTTACTTCTTCGTTCACAATTTCAATCAGTGGATGATTACGAATTGTATCTGTTACCCTTCCAGCAAAATCATGTCGATCTACCGCAAGTGCTCCACCTGCTGGCACACTGCTATTATCAGCAGATTGAATAATAAGTGAGTCTAACATACGCATTTCTTCTTTAATAACGCCTACAGCATTAGTTAAGTTGTTAGCTCTTAGTGAATTGGAGCAAACCAATTCAGCAAATTTGTCCGTATGATGCGCTGGAGTTTGTTTAACAGGTCGCATTTCATAAAGACGTACTTTTATACCTCTTTTTGCTATTTGCCACGCTGCCTCACTTCCTGCTAATCCTGCACCAATAACGTTTACTACTTCAGTCATGTCGTATCCTTCTTTCTAACTTTGCGGATCTTCTTTATAATCACACGCAACACATTGTATTTGTATACCTTTTTTCAATTTCTTCTCTACTAACATTTCATTACATTTCGGACATGGTCGACTTATTGGCTTGTCCCAAGAAACAAATTCACATGTTGGATATAGGTTACAACCATAAAACAAGCGCTTTGTTTTACTTTTACGTTCCACTATCTGTCCTTCCTTACACGAAGGGCAAGTTACACCAATCTCCTTAACGATTGCCTTTGTATTACGACATTCTGGGAAATTACTACAAGCCATAAATTTACCGTATCGTCCTAATTTATAAACCATTGGGGAGCCACAGTTTTCGCAGTCCTCGCCTGTAGGTTCATCTTTAATTACGATTTTTTCCATGGCAGCATCTGCATGTTTCACATGTTTCTCAAAGTCTTGGTAGAATCCATCAATTACTTGTACCCATTTTACTTGACCTTCTTCTACACTATCTAAATCCCGTTCCATTTGAGCGGTAAACGCAATATCAAGTACATTTGGGAAAAATTCCAGTACGAGTTGATGAACAATTGTTCCCAGCTCCGTAGGAACAAAGCGTTTTGTTTCTAACGCAACATATCCTCTTTTTTGAATTGTATCTAGTGTAGGAGCGTACGTAGAAGGTCTACCTATTCCTAATTCTTCCAACGTTTTAACTAGTCTCGCTTCTGAGTATCTTGGAGGTGGCTGTGTAAAATGCTGTTTTGGTTCAATAGATAAAGCACTTACTTTGTCCCCTAAATCTAACGCGGGTAAAAGCTTATCTTTGTCATCTTTTTGATCATCCGAGCCTTCCACATACACTTTCATAAATCCAGGAAATTTTACTTGCGAACCGTTTGCACGAAAAACAGCTTCTCCGTTTTTCAAATCAACTGCTACTGTATCTAAAGTGGCAGGAGCCATTTGACTAGCAATGAATCGTTCCCAAATTAATTTGTATAAGCGGAATAAATCACGAGAAAGAATACTCTTTAATTGATCTGGAGTTCTTAGTACACTAGTAGGTCTAACAGCTTCATGAGCATCTTGTGATTTTTTCGACTGTTTTTCTGCTTTCTTTGTGGAAATAAACTCAGAACCATACTCATTTTTTATAAAATCTTGAGCGTCTGCTTTTGCAGTGTCTGAAATTCTCGTAGAATCTGTTCGCATATACGTAATTAATCCAACAGTTCCTTCTTTTTTCCCAAGATCGATTCCTTCATATAATTGTTGTGCAAGCATCATTGTTTTTCTTGCTCTAAAGTTTAGCTTGCGGGCAGCTTCTTGTTGTAGTGAGGAAGTAGTAAAAGATGGAGCAGGATTTCTCTTTCGCTCTTTTTTCACTACATTTGTCACTTCAAATTTTTTGCCCTTCATCACTTTTAATACAGCTTTTACTTCATCTTCATTGGAAAGCTTTACTTTTTCTTGTTCATTTCCATAGTAAAGAGCATCAAATGCTTTTTTATCTTTCTCAAATTGGCCTTCAATTGACCAGTATTCTTCCGGGATAAATTCATTTATCTCGTTTTCACGATCAATAATTAAGCGTAATGCTACGGACTGAACACGACCAGCAGAAAGCCCTTTTTTAACTTTCTTCCATAGAATTGGACTAATATTATATCCAACAAGTCGATCTAAGATTCTTCTCGCTTGTTGAGCGTCTACTAGATCCATATTAATTGGTCTAGGATGTTTAAAGGATTCAAGTATTGCATCTTTTGTAATTTCATTAAATACTACGCGACAATCAGATTCAATATCTACATGTAACGAATTTGCCAAATGCCATGCAATCGCTTCCCCTTCTCTGTCGGGGTCAGCTGCGAGATAAACTTTCTTCGCTTTTTTTGCCGCATTCTTCAAATCTTGTAAAACTGGACCTTTACCTCGTATCGTAATATATTTTGGTTCATAGTCATTTTCAACGTCGACACCCATTTGACTTCTAGGTAAATCGCGCACATGACCGATTGATGCTTTTACTTTATATTTTTTTCCAAGATATCGCTCAATCGTTTTTGCCTTCGCTGGCGATTCCACAATCACTAAATAATCCGACATAGATGTGCCTCCTTATAGAAGGTAACTCGCTTTATTCTTCAAAACAAATACCTGTTGCAAAATGTATAACAGTTTTCTAATAAATGCAAGACTTTTCATTTTACTAATTGCAAATTTGTTCATTTATTTTTAATTCTTCCAGTATTTGATGACCATTCCAAACCGGCTTCGCCCCTTCTAATATAAGGGAATGTGGCCCTGCTGAGAGTGGAGAATGAATAGATCCAGGAATCGCAAAAATTTCTTTCCCATTTTCAAGTGCATGCTCCATTGTCGAAACTGTACCACTTTTTTCTTTCGCCTCTGTAATAACTACACCTTGCGACAATCCACTAATAATTCGATTTCGCATCGGAAAATTCCACATTTTTGGCGTAATGTAGGGAGGATATTCTGTTACTAACAACTGATTTTTCGACATTTTATATGCTAATTCTGTATTATCTTTCGGATAAATATGAAAGAAACCTGTGCCTAAAACAGCTATTGTTTTTCCGCCCATTTTCATCGTTATTTTATGAGCAAGGGTGTCTGCACCTTTAGCCAGGCCACTTACAATGATATAGTCCTTTTCAATTAACGGAGGCAATATTTTTTCAATACTTTGTTCCGAGTAACTTGTAGCTTCTCTAGATCCTATTATAGCAAGCTTTTTGTCGTTTGTTAGTAAATTTATATCACCTTTCGCATATAACACAGCAGGCGGGTCATATAGGGTTAATAAACTTTTTGGATAGTTGGGATTGGTATAGATGATTGGGGTTATATCATGTTTTTTATACATTTGTAAAAGTGGGATTTCTACAAATTTTTGATACATTTCCTGTAAATTTACCGCGCGATTTGGTGTAATTTTACATATTTTAGCAAGTAGATTTGACTGCATTTTTTCTAAGTGAGTTAGATGGGGGTTATACTCAATTAGAGGTTGAATTTTGTTTAGAGGAACAGGGAAAACATAATGCAGCGCTAAAAATCGATTGAGATATTGTTCATCGTTCATTTCTTTCCTCCTATTCTGAAAAATTTAAGTGCTCTGTTTGCCTCGAAGCGCAAGATGCTGAAGTCTAGACAATAAAAAAAAGTACGGCAACACCAATTGATGTGCCGTACTCTTATATTAATGTGTTTTACAAGCGTCGTAAAGACCCGCTTCTTTAATTGCTTCTATTAAAGTTTCACCGATTACTGATGGAGTTGCTGCAACTTTCATTCCAGCTGCTTCCATTGCTTTAATTTTCCCTTCAGCAGTACCTTGACCACCAGAGATAATTGCACCAGCGTGACCCATACGTTTTCCTTCAGGAGCCGTTTGACCACCGATGAACCCTACTACAGGTTTTGTCATGTTAGCTTTAATCCATGCAGCTGCTTCTTCTTCTGCAGTACCACCGATTTCACCAATCATTACTACTGCATATGTTTCTTCATCTTCATTGAATGCAGATAAAGCATCGATAAAGTTAGTTCCATTTACTGGATCTCCACCAATACCAACAGCAGTTGTTTGACCGATACCAGCTTGTGTTAATTGATGAACAGCTTCATACGTTAAAGTACCAGAACGTGAAACTACACCTACATGGCCTTTTGTATGAATGTATCCTGGCATAATACCAATCTTACATTCGTCTGCTGTAATAACTCCAGGACAGTTTGGTCCTACTAAACGAGTTTTCTTTCCTTCCATGTAACGTTTAACGTTAACCATGTCTAGTACTGGAATATGCTCAGTAATACAGATAGTCATATCTAATTCAGCATCTACCGCTTCCAAAATTGCATCAGCAGCAAATGGAGCTGGAACATAAATTACAGAAACGTTAGCGCCAGTAGCTTTAACAGCATCATCAACTGTGTTGAAAACTGGAACGCCTTCTACTTCCGTACCACCTTTACCAGGAGTTACCCCAGCAACGATTTTAGTTCCGTATTCAAGCATTTGTTTTGTATGGAAAAGAGCAGTTGAGCCCGTAATTCCTTGTACGATTACTTTCGTATCTTTATTAATATATACGCCCACTTTATGTCCCTGCCTTTCTTATCCTACAAGATTAACGATTTTTTGAGCACCGTCTGCCATAGAGTCAGCAGCGATAATGTTTAATCCGGATTCATTTAATAATTTTTTACCTAAGTCTACGTTAGTACCTTCTAAACGAACTACTAGTGGCACTGAAAGTCCAACTTCTTTAGCTGCAATAATAACACCTTCAGCAATTACGTCACACTTCATGATACCACCGAAGATATTAACGAAAATACCTTTTACGTTTGCATCTGAAAGGATGATTTTGAATGCTTCTGTTACTTTTTCAGCTGTAGCACCGCCCCCAACGTCAAGGAAGTTAGCGGGTGAACCACCGTAATAGCTAATAGTGTCCATAGTTGCCATAGCAAGACCTGCACCATTAACCATACATCCGATGTTACCATCTAAAGAAATGTAGCTTAAATCATACTTAGAAGCTTCAATTTCTTTTGCATCTTCTTCATCGTAGTCACGCATTTCCATAATGTCTTTGTGACGGTATAATGCGTTTGCATCGAAGTTGAATTTAGCATCTAGTGCTAAAACGTTGTCATCATTCGTTACTACTAACGGATTGATTTCCACGATAGAAGCATCTTTTTCTTTATAAACTTGATATAAGCCAAGCATAAATTTCGCTGCTTTATTAACAAGTTTTGCTGGGAAGTTCATTTTAAACGCCATACGACGTGCTTGGAAGCCAGTTAAACCTACAACTGGATCGATTTCCTCATAGAAAAGTTTTTCGGGAGTATTTGCTGCTACTTCCTCGATGTCCATTCCGCCCTCTTCTGAGCCCATTAATGTTACACGAGAAGTTGCACGATCTAATACTAGACCTACATAATATTCCTTCTTGATATCGCTACCTTCTTCGATAAGCAAGCGTTTAATTTCTTTACCTTCAGGACCAGTTTGGTGAGTTACTAGTACTTTACCTAATAGTTCCTTCGCGTACTCACGTACCTCATCTAAATTTTTTGCGATTTTTACTCCGCCAGCTTTACCACGACCACCTGCGTGGATTTGTGCTTTAACAACAATAACGCTTGAGCCTAACTCTTTTGCCGCTTTCACTGCCTCTTCAGGTGAGAAAGCAACAATCCCATTAGAAACTGCTACGCCATATTGTCTGAGGAGTTGTTTCCCTTGATATTCATGGATATTCATCTTGCATCCTCCATTCAAACTTGTGTCAAGTAATTTACTACCTCTCTCATTGTAATAAAGGTGTCACATCTTGTCCACAAAAGTCTAACATTTGCTCTAAACATGGAATATTCGGAATTTGTGTCGAAGTTAAAAGAATTATTAATTTTTTTTCCTCTTTTCTTTATCCATCTTATAAATAAATGCAAAAACCTCCGCCACTGCTTGATATAGCTCTTCTGGTATGGATTGATTAATATCTAATTGACCGAGAAGTTCTACCAAGCTCGCATCCTCTTGAATTGGCACATCATGCTCTTTGGCTTTGGCCAAGATGTTTTCTGCTATTTTCCCTTTTCCTTTTGCTACAATGGTCGGCGCATCTAAACGCCCTGGTTTATACGTTAACGCAACCGCTTCTTTACGAGTATGTTTGCCTTCTGTCATATCCGTATATCGACTCCTAGAACGTCAGGTTGGGGCGTTTTTAGTTTTATTGAAGAAGATAGATGATTCTCCTCGAACGTTTTTACAAATACACCTGACAACTTATAGCCCACAGATGAAAGACCTTCTTTTAACGATTCTTTGAAAATTTTAGCTATTTCTTCCAGTCTTGGATCATGGTTGAACAAGGAAATAGACACAACTCTATTTTGTACTTGCATATCTACAACGGTTTCTTTTAATGCATCTAATTGCAAATAAAACATTATTCTCGCAAAATCTGAATCTATTTTACCATCTTCCTTCATTCTTCCATTCCATTCTAAGGTAGCATCCATTTTCTTCCCTAGAAATTCCAATGGCACTTGCATAAGAAGTTGATGTTGTGGACCATTCTCACTTGACAATATCTGCAGGCCATTCATTCTACCTAATAGTAGTTCTGCACCATCTCTGAGGGGAGCAGAAATAGAATGATTTTGAAGCAGTTCAACTAATTGCGGCTTTAATTGTAGCGCTATTTGTCTTATTTCTTCACTATTGCTCCCTAGCTTGGCTTCATAACTAAATCCAAGAGATTTTAATACTTCCTTCATCGCATGCTCAAATGCTTTTCCATCCAGCTGCGCCATCACAGCCTGTTCCGCCTGTAGAACGTCTTGAGAAACAGTTATATTTGTAGTATTTTTACTCATTGAAGTCATTTGTCGTAATGTTTGAGCAACCATGTCCATCGTTGGCCCTTTTCCAAGTAAAGAGACTAAATGCTCTTTAGGAGTCAAACCATTTGCATCTTTTGAAAAAATAGCAAGTTGACTTTGTTCAGCAAATACTTTTAGTAAGGCATTATTTATATTATTCAGTTGTAATGGCTGGACCTCTTTTAGTTGAGACAAAACTTGGTCCTTTTGGCCATTAGAAAGTAAGGGCTGCATACTTATCCAATTCCGAAGTAACTCAACCGCAGCTCCCTTTTCACCAGGAGTTGAATGGATAAGCTGAGTTATTAATTCTCCTGCTGAATTAGGTAAAGCTGGCTTTCCACTAGGAGGAGTTGGATTTGTTAACGACGATTGGACTGGTAAAATGAATGACTCTTTTAGCGTCTGTAAAGCAGGTAATCTAGTGGATAATGGTGCTTGTTGGTTTTGAATAGTTTCTACTTGTTTCCCAAGTAAAGAACCCGCTACTGGTAAACTAAATGGCTCCGCTACTTTTTTTAAGCTTTGGAGTAAATTATTTTTGATACCAGGAGAAATGGTTGCCTCTTGTTGTAGTATTTGTTTAAAATTTTCTATAAATGTTTGTAATCCATTTGTAGATTTCCCGCTCATTACAGTTTCAAAAAGTTGCGTTGTTAATGGCAGTTTTAGTTCCATCAATTTTTGAATGGCTTCTAATGCCGATTTCATCGTTACATTTGGAGGTATTTGTTTTATTAATTGTTCTGCTTGTACTAAAAGTTCCTTAGAGATTGGTAATTGTTCTTTTAGGAAAAACTGAATGACTGTTTGCATTTCTAATGATTTATTTAAATTCATCACTTGTAGTAGTTGTTGTGCCTGTTGCGCAATTGAGTTTCCTTTAGCCAACGGACCCGAGACTACTTTTAGTTGCACTTCTGGTGCAGATTTTGTTACTTGAAAAAAGTGTGCATCTCCAGCTTTTAAGGGGGTTTCTAGTTTAGCAATTATTTTTTGATTACCAATTTGTACTTCTGCCGTTTGGTTTGGAAATAGTTTTTTTATCGTACCATGTATTACTTGTCCCTCTTTCATCGGCGCATGATTATTTGTTGGAATTGCTTGAGATAGCTGAGTTTGAATGGAAGAAAAAGAAGTAGAAGTCATTTTTTCACCTCATTATTTTATCAAATTCGCCTTGGCTTTTTTTGCCCAGATTTTTATCAAGTAAGTTTGATAAAAATCTGTGGCATTCGCCGGAAGCACTGACTTCATTCAGTTGAGGTTAGACCCTCGACTCAATGAAATCATGGATTTAATCGGTTCAAATGTTTTGCGATGATGTTCAGTCGGCCCATGTTTTAGTATCATTTCAACATGTTGTTTCGTGCCATATCCTGCATGGTTATTGAATAAATAAGCAGGAAATTCTTCATGTAATTGATCCATATAGTGATCACGTGCTGTCTTAGCAAGTATAGATGCAGCAGCAATTGCTAAACTTTTCGCATCCCCTTTAATTATGGAATGCGTATCTATGTCAATCGGTAAAGCCATCGCATCCACTAACACGACAGAAGGTTGTTCTGTTAAACTTAACACCGCTTCCGTCATCGATTGCTTTGTAGCTTCGTAAATATTGAGTTCATCAATTTTTTCCACTGATTGAAAATGGATGAAATAACTTATTGCATTGTTTTTAATCCTTACTGCAAGTTCATTTCGTTTCGCTTTTGAAAGTTGCTTCGAGTCATTTAAACCAACTAATTCCTCTGCATTACTTTTCAAAATAACCGCCGCAGTCACAACTGGTCCTGCTAAAGGTCCCCTCCCTGCTTCGTCCACACCAGCTACCAAATCATGTTCGCTAGTACAAAAACTTTGATCGAACATAATCTTCTCTTCATGCGCTTGTTTTTCAAGCATTTTGAGATGTTGTTTTTTCTTCCAACTAGTGAATAGCTTATTTGCCCCTACTCGACTATCCTCTTCTAACTCTTTTAACCATGACTCTGTTCCGTTTGCATACGCTAGTTTTTCTTTAATTTCTTTTAAACTTAACATTTCTATCACTTCATCTTTCTATTACTTAGTATATGTATCGGCAGCAATGTAAAAAAATCGAGAAAACCCTCTCTACCATAAGGTAAAAAGGGTATATTTTCATATTAGGCTCTGTTAAACTACATTTTTGTAATTTGGTAGAATCCGCTTGCTTTCCGCACGGATTCTACCGCAAATTATAGGCTAAAAAACAACGGTATAATATAACAGAGCCTTATATTAATTTTCATCTACAAAATCGAAAGTTAATTTACCGAGATGTAAATTGCGAACATCTCGAACGATTAATTCTGCAACTTGATCGTAATCAATTTCTCCGCCACTTCCGTAGCATCTTCTTAGTTTACCGATATGGTCGAACGTTTCAACTAAGTCTTCACTAACTTCAGTTAAGTTATATCGTTCTTCCATCCGTCTCGGATAATGTTCTTGTAAGAATCGAAGTCCATATACCGCTAAATCTTCCATATTGATTACAGCATCTTTTATAGCACCTGTTAAAGCAAGTTTATAGCCAACTTGTTGATCCTCAAACTTCGGCCAAAGAATACCAGGAGTATCCAGTAATTCGATTTCCTTTTCGACTTTTATCCATTGCTGTCTTTTCGTTACACCAGGTGTATTTCCTGTTTTTGCTATGTTTTTCTTTGCAAAACGATTAATAAGTGTGGATTTCCCTACATTAGGAATTCCTACAATCATCGCACGAATTGCTCGAGGTTTTATCCCTCTCTCTTTCATTCGATCCCATTTAGGCTTTAAAAGCTCTTTAGAGGCTTTAAATACCGTTTGTAGTCCTTTTCCCTCTAAAGAGTTTATCGCTACTGTAGGATGTCCTTTTGATTCAAAATAAGCTATCCATTTTTTTGTTTGCACTTCATCGGCCATATCCACTTTGTTAAGAATAAGTAATCGCGTTTTTTGATGAACTACATCATCAATCATTGGATTTCTAGAGGACAGAGGTAAACGTGCATCTATTAACTCAAAAATGATATCAACTAACTTTAAATTTTCGGTTACTTCTCTTCTTGCTTTGGCCATATGACCTGGAAACCATTGAATTGTCATATCGAACCTCCTTCTTCAAGCGCCAACCGCTCGAGATTATATGTTCATTATCTCTGGTGGCTGAGGAGCTGCCTCCTCGGATATTACTATTAACTTTTCTTATTTAACCAAACCAATTTCATTGAGAGGCCAAAAAACAAAATTCGTATTCCCGATTACTTCGTCAATTGCAACAAGTCCAATATGTCGGCTATCTTTACTATACAAACGATTATCTCCCATCACGAATATGTATCCTTCGGGGATTTCTTTCTCTTGCGTAATATCTTCCAAAGTGAAGTCACCTGTTAACGTTCCTTCAGTAATTTCACTCTTATACTGCTCTAAATAAGGTTCTGGTAGTTCTTTTCCGTTAATAAATAATTGATCATTTTTAAATTCTACATGATCGCCAGGTAGTCCAATTACACGTTTAATATAATTCTTTTGCTCTGGCGCATGAAATACTACAATATCGTAACGATCTGGTTCACCAACCATGTACCCTATCTTATTGACAACCATACGATCCCCATTTTTTAAAGTCGGCATCATCGATTCTCCATCTACTACGATAGGTGTAAATAAAAAGAACCGAATTATTGCTGCTAGTCCAAAAGCTATTAATAGTGCCTTTGACCATTCCCATAATTCATTCTTTTCCTTTTTTACTTTTTCCATCTACTTGGCCCCCTTAACTACTTCTCTTTATTGTACAAGGAAAATCGTATTCAGGCAAAAAGAATCCAATTAATATTGCAATTATTTTTGACAAAATTTTCTTAACCTTACTTCCAGTTAACACAAATTGAAGTTACTTTTTCAAATTATATCCTTCCAACGGGATGAAAGTCCTCCTCATCAGTTTGAAAAGAAAAAATGTTGTAGCAAAAGTGGCATCACCTTCACTACAACATTTACTTTTACTATTAGCGACGCTCTTTAATACGAGCAGCTTTACCACGTAGGTCACGTAAGTAGTACAATTTAGCACGACGAACTTTACCACGACGGACAACTTCTAAGTTTGCAATTTTTGGTGTGTGTACAGGGAATGTACGTTCAACACCAACACCTGATGAAATTTTACGAACTGTGAAAGTTTCGCTAATTCCGCCACCACGACGTTTAATTACAACACCTTCGTACATTTGGATACGTTCACGAGTTCCCTCTACTACCTTAACGTGTACACGAACTGTGTCACCTGGACGGAAAGTAGGAAGATCTGTACGTAATTGTTCTTTAGTAATTGCTGAAATAATGTTTTGCATCATTTTCTCTCCCTTATATAGAATGCTCTTACACACATTAGCTGTTGCAGCGGAACACCCAAAATCAGTACTTCACATAGAAGCACATAGTACAATATATCACAACTAATTCTTCTATGCAATGAAAAATTAATGATTGAGTAATTTTCATAAAAAGTACTTTGTCATTAAAATACGAACATTTATCACTTCTTTGATTGAAGCGGCAGGCGGCGACTCCAGCGGGATGAGTGAGACAGATAAGACATCACAAACGACGAGTATCGGCGGTGATGACTTATCGCTCACCCCGCGGAAAACGTCCGCCTATAGCGGAAATCAACTATACTTTATTCCATGTAAAATATAAATTCCTTTAGTATTGTTCGCATTTTTTCATGTAAATTAGAATTTTGAATTTGATTCTATTAGTGTTTCTTTATTGTATGAAGCATTTGTTGCTCTTTCTCAGTTAACTCCATTTGTTCTAATAGCTCCGGTCTTCTTTCAAACGTTCGTTTTAACGACTGCTCTCGTCTCCATTTATCAATGGCCGCGTGATTGCCTGACAATAAAACATCCGGCACTTTATAGCCACGAAATTCCACAGGACGCGTATAGTGAGGATGTTCTAGAAGCCCCGTTGAAAAAGAATCCTTTTCATGTGATTCCGCATTACCCAAAACATTGGGTAGTAACCTTACGACGCTATCTACAACAGTCATTGCAGCTAGTTCTCCGCCTGTAAGAACAAAATCACCTATAGATATCTCATCTGTAACTAAATGCTCGCGAATACGTTCATCATAGCCCTCATAATGCCCACAAACGAAGATGAGTTCCTCTTCTTGCGCAAGTTCCTCTGCTTTTTGCTGCGTAAAGCGCTCTCCTTGAGGACAAAGTAGAATAATGCGTCTTCTTTGTTCTGAATTCGTAGTAAGTGATTCAACCGCATTAAAAAGTGGCTCTGGCTTTAATACCATTCCTGCACCACCACCATATGGGTAATCGTCTACCTGATGATGCTTGTTACCTGAGAAATCACGGAAATTCACTACATTAATCGCAACTTCATTCTTCTCCTGAGCTTTTTTCAAAATGGACGAATTAAAAACGCCTGTAAACATTTCTGGAAAAAGCGAAAGAATATGAATGTTCATCATGACAACAAACCATCTAATACATCAATAGTAATTTTTTTATTATCAATATCAACTGATTTTACTACATCCTCAATATACGGAATGTAGTGTGCTTTGCCCTTTGCAGGTTGCACTGTCCATACATCGTTTGCACCAGTTTGAAGAATTTCTGTAACCTTACCAATTGTTTCGCCTTCTAACGATTCAACTGTACAGCCAATAATCTCATGAAAATAGAATTCGTTATCTTCTAAATCTGTAAGATATTTTTCGGATACTTTTAATACCGCATTTCGAAGAGGTTCTACATCTTTTAGCAAAGAAAAACCTTCAAATGTTAATAAATCGAAGTTTTTATGCTTTCGATGACTTGCTACTTTAACGATAATCGGTTTGGATCCATCCGCTTTATAAAGCCCTAGCTCACTACCTACCTCATAGCGCTCGTCTGCAAAGTCTGTAGTAGAAATAACACGAACTTCCCCCCAAATACCGTGAGTGTTCACTATTTTTCCAACGTTAAACCATTCCATCATTTTTACCTCCTATCAAAAAAGGAAGAACAAAGTGTTCTCCCTTTTTGTACATTAATCTAAAATGTCGACATATGTTTTTTTCTTCTGGTGACTGCCTGCTGCTGAGTAAACAATAGTACGAATTGCTTTCGCCACTCGCCCTTGTTTGCCAATAACTTTCCCCATATCTTCAGGATGAACAGAAAGTTTATAAACTATACGGTTTACATTCTCTTCTTTTTCAATCTGAACTTTTTCTGGATAATCAACTAATGGTTTAACAATTGCTCTGATCAGCTGCTCCACATTGTCCCCTCCGATTATTTGCCGAGTTTTACGTTATGGAATTTCTCCATAATTCCTTGCTCTGAGAACAAGTTACGTACTGTATCAGATGGTTTCGCACCGTCTTGAAGCCATTTTAACGCTAATTCTTCGTTAATTTTAACTTCAGCTGGTTTAGTAAGTGGGTTGTAAGTACCTACTGTTTCAATTTGACGACCATCACGTGGTGAGCGAGAGTCTGCTACTACAATACGATAGAAAGGAGATTTTTTTGCTCCCATACGTTTTAAACGAATTTTAACTGCCATTTTTATTGCACCTCCGAATAGTTTCACACAAGATAGTATATTATCAAGCTTTTATTTGTTTGTAAAGTGTTTTTTCTTAACACCCTATATTTTTCTGGAAAATTTATTTGAAAAGCGAGTCTAAACCTGGCATTTTCATCTTTTTCTTCCCTTTTTGTTGCATGTTTGTCATTTGCTTCATCATTTTTTTCATGTCTTCAAATTGCTTCAATAATCTGTTAACGTCTTGTATCGTAGTACCAGATCCTTTTGCAATTCTTTTTTTCCTTGGACCACTAATGATTTCAGGTGTTGTTTTTTCTTGCGTGGTCATGGAGTAAATAATCGCTTCTACACGATCCATTTGCTTTTCATCGACTTTTGCATTTTCTAACCCTTTAATTTTACCCGCTCCTGGAAGCATTTTTAAAATTTCATCTAGTGGTCCCATTTTCTTCATTTGGCCAATTTGATCTAAGAAATCGTCTAATGTAAAAGATTGTGTACGGAATTTTTCTTCTAATTCCTTCGCTTTCTCTTCATCGACATTTGCTTGCGCTTTTTCGATAAGGGACATCATATCGCCCATACCTAAAATACGGGAAGCCATTCGCTCTGGATGGAATGGTTCTAAAGCATCCATTTTTTCACCCATACCGACAAATTTAATAGGCTTTTGCGTTACGGAACGGATGGACAGTGCTGCTCCGCCTCGAGTATCCCCATCAAGCTTTGTCAGGACAACTCCTGTAATTCCAATTGATTCGTTAAAATTATTCGCCACATTGACCGCATCTTGCCCTGTCATTGCGTCCACAACTAAAAATACTTCATCCGGTTCTTTAATTGCACGAATATCTTTTAACTCTTGCATTAGGGTTTCATCAATATGGAGTCGACCCGCAGTATCGACGATTACAACGTCATAATGCTCCTCTTTTGCATGATCCATCGCCTGTTTTACAATTTCAACAGGTGAAACATCTGTCCCTAACGCAAATACTGGTAAAGAAAGTTGTTTCCCGATCGTTTCTAGCTGCTTTATTGCTGCAGGTCGGTAAATATCGGCCGCAACTAATAAAGGCTTCTTATTGTACTTTTTACGAAGTACATTTGCAAGCTTTCCAGTAGTTGTTGTTTTACCTGCACCTTGTAAGCCAACCATCATAATGACAGTTGGTGGTCTGGAAGAAAAAGAAATTTGACTTTGCTCTCCACCCATTAACACCGTCAGTTCATCTTTAACAATTTTAATGACATGTTGACCTGGTGTTAAGCTTTTCATGACTTCTTGCCCAACAGCTCGTTCGGATACATTTTTTACAAATTCTTTTACTACTTTTAAGTTTACGTCCGCTTCAAGTAGCGCATAGCGGACGTCTCGCATCATTTCTTTTACGTCTGCTTCAGAAATCTTTCCTTTTCCTTTGATTTTCTGAAGTGTTCCCTGGAGTCGCTCAGCTAATCCTTCAAACGCCATGCATGCCCGCCCCCTAATCCCATTCTTTTAATTGATTAATGAGTTGAATCAGTGTTTTTTCAGATGATTGATCCTTTACTAATAGCAGTAGCTGTTCAATCGTTTCTTGTCGTTTTTCGAACTTTGTTAAAAGGTTTAGTTTCTCTTCATACTCCTCTAACATTGCTTCTGTTCGACGTATATTATCGTAAACCGCTTGCCTCGAAATGCTGTATTCCTCTGCAATTTCGCCAAGAGATAAATCATCTAAATAGTAAAGCTGCATATAGCTTCTTTGTTTATCTGTTAATAATGCTTGGTAAAAATCGAAGAGAAAATTCATACGAGTTGTTTTTTCAATCATTCCCATCTCTCCTTACCAATTCAATTGTCATCCTCTAGTTTAGTAACTGAGGATGCATCTGTCAAGTAAAATTACTTGTCTGTTTCGTTTTCACTTTCTAGTTCGAGACCTTCTGCAAATAGACCATAGACATATTTTTCTGCGTCAAATGGTTGCAGATCATCCATTTGTTCCCCTAAGCCCACAAATTTTACAGGGATATGAAGCTTGTTTCGAATAGCTAACACGATACCGCCTTTTGCAGTCCCATCTAGCTTTGTTAAAACAATTCCTGTAACATTTGTTACTTCTTTAAAAGTTTGAGCTTGCACAAGCGCATTTTGACCAGTAGTAGCATCAAGCGCTAGTAAAACTTCGTGAGGAGCATTTGGAATTTCTCTTGAAATTACACGATGAATTTTTTCTAACTCATTCATTAAGTTTACTTTGTTTTGAAGTCGCCCTGCAGTGTCACATATTAACACGTCCGCATTACGCGTTTTTGCAGCTCTAATCGCGTCATACATAACTGCAGCAGGATCAGATCCTTCTGCTTGCTTAATCACTTCCACGCCTACTCTATCGCCCCATACCTGAAGCTGATCAATAGCACCAGCGCGGAATGTATCTCCTGCAGCAAGTATAACTTTCTTTCCTTCCCCTTTTAAACGATGAGCAAGTTTCCCAATAGTCGTTGTTTTCCCTACTCCATTTACTCCAACAAATAAAATAACAGATAACCCTTCGTTTTCCAGTTGAAGCTCGGTTGAATTGTCATCACCTGCTTCATAAATCTCTACAAGTTTCTCGGAAATAACAGATTGAATACCCGCTGTGTCTTTAATATTTTTACGTTGCACTTCAAAGCGCAAGGATTCCATTAACTCCACAACCGTTTCAAAACCAACATCCGCTTGTAGTAAGATTTCTTCCAGTTCTTCGAAAAAGTCTTCATCCACTTTACGATATCTAGCAACAAGATCGTTAACTTTGGATGTAAATTGATTTCTTGTTTTTGCTAAACCTTCTTTAAATTTATTCGTAATCGAAACCGTTTCTTGTACTTCTTCTGTTGTTCCTAACATTTTTTCTTTAAACTTTTTAAAAAAACTCATATATAGACTCCTTTATTTCGAGTTGTATAACAAGCCATTTATATGGCCTATGTCACTAACTGCTCTTCTAGTTTTACAGAAACTAATTTAGAAATACCGGATTCCTGCATGGTAATACCATACAAGACATCCGCACCTTCCATTGTCCCTTTTCGATGCGTAATAACTATAAACTGGGTATCATGACTGAACTTTTTCAAATAATTGCTATAACGAGTAACATTTGCTTCATCCAGTGCAGCTTCAACTTCATCTAAGATACAAAACGGAACTGGTCGCGTATGAAGAATTGAAAATAGTAAAGCAATAGCAGTAAGTGCACGCTCTCCACCAGATAATAGGGACAGATTTTGCAACTTCTTCCCTGGAGGTTGCGCAAGAATATCGATACCTGTATCCAGTAAGGAAGTTGGGTCCGTTAATATTAGATCAGCCTGACCACCACCAAATAATTCTCGGAAAACGGATTTAAAATGTCTCTGTATTTCGTTAAAAGTAGTTTCAAAACGAATCGACATTTCTTCGTCCATTTCTCTAATTACTTCATGCAATGTTTCTTGTGCAGAGAGCAAATCTTCTCGTTGTTCCGTTAAAAATGAATGGCGTTCACTTACTTGTTGATATTCTTGAATAGAGCCTAAATTAATAGGACCTAGTTCTTCAATAGAACGTCTCAGAAGCTTCACCTTTTTACGGGCTAGTTCTTCTTCCATTTCAAATGGGAAGTCGCGCTCTGCTTCCTCTAATGTCATTTCATAAGTGTCTTCTAAATGATGTTGCAACGTGTTCAACTCTACTTCTAGTTTACTTAACTTAATTTCGAGGGCACGTTCTTCATTCGTTTGTAAACTAAGCTGATGTTGGATTTGCTTCAGAACATTTTCAGCATCATTTACTTTTTGTGCAAGTTCCAACCGCTTCGCTTTACCAATTTGGATTTGCTCCATTAAATGGTCTTTTATCGTTTTATTCTTCGCTATAAGATTAGTTAGCTCTTCTGCTGAAGGACCACCTTGATCATCATTTTCATACCAACCGATTTCTTTTTGTAAAGTATCTATTTTTTGCGAGCTTGTTTGAATGGAAAGAACAAGCTGAGCTTTTTCTTTTTCCTGCTGCGTCACTTGTTCATTAACAACTGCAATAGTTGATAGCAACTCACCAAGCTCATTTTGGAACTTGTCTTTCTCTTCAATGGATTGTTGCTTTAATAACTGTAGCTGATCGATTGTCTGCTGAATAGACGCTAGTGATTTTTTTATCTCTGCACTTCTAGTAGCGGTTTGATCTTTTTTAAGAACTAAGTTATCGTGCAAATGATTCTTTTCCATTTTTACTTCATCGTATTCCAGTAATTGATTGGTAAGTCGAGAAATAATGGCTGCGCACTCTCTCGTTTCCGACAATAGTTTATGCTCTTCTTCACGGCAAGCTTCTCCAGCTAGACGCGTTTCTTCAAGTACTATTTTCAATTGCTGTACTTCTTGCTTTTTAGAGGAAACAGAACTCTCCGCTTGTAAGACAGACTTTTCTAATTCTAATAACTTGTCATTTAGCTGCTCCAGCTCCACTTTTCGCGTGAATAAAGAAGACTGTTGTTTAACTGAACCACCCGTTAAAGAACCACCTGCATTCACAACATCCCCATCTAAAGTAACAAAACGGTATTTATATTGCAGTCGAGATGCCATTTCATTTGCACCTTTTAAATCTTTTGCAATAATAATATTTCCAAGAAGGTTTTCTACAATAATTTGATACCCATCACTATAGTTAACCAGTTTGTCTGCTGTATTTACAAAAGAAGGATGTTGATTAATACTCGCCAATGTATGCTCATTTAACTTACGAGATTTCATTACTTGCAGAGGAAGAAATGTCGCTCTACCTACTCTTTTCTTTTTTAACCATTCAATCGCCTGTCGTGCATCTTGACTAGTGTCTGTAATTATATGCTGAGACTGTTGACCAATGGCAGTATCAATTGCATTCATATAGGAATGCGGAATTTGTATTAATTCTGCTACGGCACCATGGATACCTTGCAATTCTTTTTTATCCCTAGCAATTAAAACTTCTTTAACTCCTTGGAAAAATCCAGAAAACTCAGACTCCAACTCTTCTAAAGAGTCTTTTCTAGCTTGCATTTGATGCTTCATTTGATATGCTTTTTGAAGCATGGTTTGCTGTTCTTCAAAGGAATTTTCCAGACGTTCCGATGCTTGTCGTTTTGTCTTATAATCTAGTAATTTTTGCTCTAATTCTTTTTGACAAACAGCTAATAGCTGATTTAATTGCTCTTTACGGCTCGAAAGCTTTTCTAATTCTTCTTTTAACTCTCGGTAGTCTTCGATCATTTTCTCAGAAGAAACCAATTCAACATGAAGTTGCTGCTCCATATGTTTCATTTCATTTTTCATGGTAGCTTCTTCATTCAATAAATCAATATATGTGCTTTTCAAATCTTCTATTTCTTCTTCCACTTCAGAAGCTGATTTACTTAGTACCTTATCAATCTGAAGTTTCTTGGAACGAAGTTCTTTCAGAAGAATTTGTTTTTCTGAGTTGGAGACGTTGTTTTCTTCCAGCTGCGATTCAAGCATTTGAAGCTTTTCTTGCTCTTCTTCTAACGCTCTTCTTAACTGGGAAATTTGTTGACTTGCATTTTGTTTCTTTTCCGCAAGTAAAAGTTTTCTACCTTCTAAACGCTCTAATTCAGAACTAGCCTCGACTAGCCCAGTCTGTTCAGCATCTAACTTTTCATCTGTTGCAGATATCACTTTTCTATCGGTTTGAATACTTGTTTCCGATTCATTAATTTGTAACAAAAGCTTTTGTTTTGATTCTTCCAAAACTTTTAGTTTTGTATGTAAATCCGAATTTTCTTGTACGAATAATCGTAGGTCATGAGCAATTACAGCAACTTCAATGTCTTTCAGCTCTTCGGACATTTTTAAATAATCAGATGCTAAGGAAGACTGAATTTGTAAAGGCTCCAGACGTCCATCTAATTCATGCAGAATATCTAGTACGCGGTTTAAATTATCATCTGTTTCAATAAGTTTATATTCCGCTTTCTTTTTACGTTGTTTATACTTGAGCACTCCTGCAGTTTCTTCAAAAATAGTCCTTCTATCTTCTGGTCGACTATTTAAGATTTCATCTACTCTACCTTGTGAAATGATGGAAAAGGCTTCTTTTCCAAGTCCAGAATCTAGAAATAAATCCGTGATATCCTTCAATCTACACGTTTGTTTATTTAATAAGTATTCACTATCTCCCGACCTGAAAACTCTTCTTGTCACACTAATTTCTGCAAAATCAAGTGCTACTCGATTATCTGAGTTATCGAGTATTAAGGTAACTTCTGCAAAGTTTAAGGCTTTTCGTGAATCACTACCAGCAAAAATAACATCTTCCATTTTTGCTCCACGAAGTGATTTAGCAGATTGCTCTCCTAAAACCCATCTGATCGCATCCGTTACATTACTTTTACCACTACCATTTGGGCCTACTACCGCGGTAACTCCAGGAACAAAATCTATTCCAATTCGGTCCGCAAATGATTTAAATCCAATAATTTCTAATCTTTTAAGGAACAATGATTATTCCTCCCGTTCTTGATCCTTTATTGCGAGTATCGCAAGTCTAGCAGCTTGTTGTTCCGCTTCTTTTTTGGAACGACCAATGCCGACTCCAAGTTCCTTTGTGTTTAAAATAACGCGAGATATGAAGGTGCGGTTATGTGCCGGCCCTTTCTCCTCAACGATTTCATAGCTTAGCATTCCATTATTTTGTTGCTGAATAACTTCTTGTAATTGACTTTTATAATCCATCACATGCGAAAAAGCACCGATTTCGATTTTAGGGAACACAATCTTTTCTAAAAATGAAACGACTACATTCAATCCCTGATCTAAATATAATGCACCGATAAATGCTTCAAAAACATCTGCTAATAGCGCTGGTCTTTCGCGTCCTCCGGTTAGCTCTTCCCCTTTTCCTAGCAATACAAATTTGCCAAAGTTAAGTTCATTAGCAAATAGTACTAGAGAAGGCTCACAAACGATAGCTGCTCGAAGCTTTGTTAGCTCCCCTTCACTCATCAGCGTATATTGCTGAAATAAATATTGAGATACCGATAACTCTAAAACGGCGTCTCCAAGGAACTCCAGGCGTTCGTTATCGGTGAAAAACTTCCGTCGATGCTCATTCACATAAGATGAATGGGTAAAGGCTTGATACAATAATGTCGGATTATTAAATTGAATTTGGAAATGCTGTTGAAAATGTTCAAACTGCTCCTTCACACTTTCAGAAAAAACTGCTTTTTTAGTGTGACTACTTTTACGATTTACTTTCATGAATAATCTGCCTTTCTTGCTTATCATCTATCCGTTTAAGTTTACCTGTTTATATACTAATGTGCAAAAAGAAATAGAGACGCTCCACCTATTCAATCCGAATAAGTAGAACGTCTCTGTTGCTATTGATATTATAAAGGATTTCACCTAGCAAGCACGAGAAGTGCGTGAAGTCGCATTAATGCGATGTTCTAAGGCTAATTCCCTTGACTATCCGAGCAAAATACGCCAAGGCGTATTTGATATTAGCCTTGTTTGCTTTCAATATAGCTAACTGCACTACCTACAGTAGAAATGTTTTCAGCATCTTCATCTGAAATTTCCATATCGAACTCATCTTCAAGTTCCATTACTAGTTCTACTACATCAAGAGAGTCAGCACCTAAATCATCACGGAAAGATGCTTCTAATTTTACTTCGCTTTCATCTACACCTAGACGATCGACGATTACTTTAGTTACGCGTTCTAAAACTGTTGACACATTTGTCACCTCCCCTCAATGATTATACAAAAAACTTCTACTTAATGAAAGAGTTATTCAAATTTTGAAGGCATTACTTCAGAGTTAATGAAAGCGTTTCTCTTCAGTCTGAAGATTACATGTACATGCCACCATTAACATGTAAAGTTTGTCCAGTAATATAATTCGCATCATCCGAAGCTAAAAACGCAACTGCTTTTGCAATATCTTCTGGATTTCCAAATTTAGCGAGTGGAATTTGACTTAACATTTGATTTTTCACTTCTTCAGGAAGCGCATCCGTCATATCCGTCGTAATAAAGCCAGGTGCAACAGAGTTCACCGTAATATTGCGGCTCGCTAACTCGAGTGCAGTGGATTTCGTTAACCCAATTACCCCTGCTTTCGCTGCAACATAGTTTGCTTGTCCTGGATTTCCCGATACCCCAACGATGGAAGTGATATTGATAATACGACCTTGTCTCTGTTTCATCATTTGTCGAGTCACAGCTTTCGTGCATAGGAAAACACCTTTTAAGTTTGTGTTAAGTACATCGTCCCATTCTTGTTCTTTCATGCGCATTAGAAGATTATCTCTCGTAATACCTGCATTGTTTACTAAAATATCAATTGTACCAAAAGTTTCTAGTGTCGTACTAATTAATTTTTGGACATCTTCTGCTTGATCTACATTTGCTTGAACTGCAAATGCTTCCCCACCAAAAGATTTAATTTCTTCTACTACCGCTTCTGCTTTTTCTTGACTTCCACTATAGTTAACGGCAACTTTTGCGCCTTCTTTTGCAAGATAAAGTGCTATGTCTTTTCCAATGCCACGAGAAGCACCTGTTACAATCACTGATTTCCCATCTAATTTACCCATTATTAATCTCTCCTAATTCAGTAATTACTTGTTGCAATGATGCATCGTCATACACGCAATAAGTAGTAACAGAGCGATCGACTTTTTTCACTAATCCACTAAGAACTTTACCCGGCCCGCATTCAATAAATACGGTTACGCCAAGCTCGATCATTTTCTGCACAGATTCTTCCCAGCGAACCGGTGAATACAATTGCTCCACCAATAAGTTCTTCATCTTTGATGCTTCTGTTACTGGAAGTGCCGTTACATTTGAAATAACCGGTGTTGTTGTATTTTGTAACGTAATAGCTGAAATAGCTGCATCTAGTTTTTGTGCAGCAGGTCGCATTAATTCAGAATGGAATGGTCCACTTACTACTAATGGTATCGCTCTTTTCGCTCCAGCTTCCTTCGCTTTTGCAGAAGCAGTCTCCACTCCTGCAACAGTTCCTGAAATTACGATTTGCCCCGGACAATTCAAGTTAGCCACTTGAACAACCTGACCATTAGTAGAAACTTCATTGGTCACTTCAGTTAACGCTTCTTTATCTAATCCTAAAATTGCAGCCATAGCACCTTCACCTGCAGGAACTGCTTCGTTCATATACAATCCTCTTTTATGAACTAATAAAACAGCATCTTCGAAACTTATCACATTCGATGCCACAAGTGCCGAATACTCCCCTAAGCTATGACCAGCTGTATAATCCGGAGAAATACCAGCTTCCAATAACTTCTGAGCAACCATTGTACTTGTCGTAAGTAAAGCAGGCTGCGCGTGATACGTTTTTGTCAGTTCTTCCGCCGGTCCCTCTAACATAATGTTCGAGAGAGAAAACCCTAAAACTTCATCTGCTTGCTCATAATATTTTTTACTTTCACGATCAGCTTCGATAAATTGTTGACCCATCCCAACCGATTGTGAACCTTGTCCTGGAAAAATAAATGCAATTTTAGTCATTTGGTAATTCCTTTCTTAAAGTACTTTGGATAATGCCACATACATCATGTTCTACCATTGTTCTCGCTTGTCGAATAGCATGGAAAATAGCATTTGCATTAGAAGAACCATGTGCCTTAATAACCGGAGATTTTAATCCAAACAAACCCGCTCCACCGTATTCTGAGTAGTCAAGTTTGCTTTTTAATCCACGCAATTGATCTTTGACAAGAAGAGCAGACAATTTTGTCTTGGTAGAAGTATTGAAAGCCTCTTTCAGCAATGTAAAAATCCCCGATGCAGTTCCTTCAATCGATTTCAAAACCATATTACCTGTGAAACCATCCGTTACTACAACGTCTGCTACACCAGTCAATAAATCCCTAGACTCCACATTACCTACAAAATTAATTGGAGCTTCTTTTAATAAAGCAAATGCTGCTTTCGTAAGCTCATTTCCTTTTTTATCTTCTGTTCCAATATTTAAAAGACCAATACGCGGGTTATTGATACCGCGAACTTTTTCTGCATAAACGCTACCCATAATAGCAAATTGCTCCAAATGTTCTGGTTTTGCATCTGAATTTGCTCCTAAATCAAGCATGACAAATCCTTTACCATCTAATGTCGGTAGGGTTGGAGCAAGAGCTGGACGTTCCACTTGGTCAATACGACCAACAACAAATAATCCTGCTGCCATTAAAGCGCCTGTATTTCCTGCTGAAACACACGCATCCGCTTCTCCATTTTTCACTGATTCCGCCATTTTCACCATCGAAGAATTTTTCTTTTTACGGACAGCACGCACTGGTTCATCTGTACCTTCTATAACCTCATCCGTATGTATCACTTGTAATCGATCATGTGCAGTAACAAGAGGTGCTAACTTTTGTTCGTCACCATACAGTTGTATTTCTATATCATCAAAAGCTTGTAAAGCTTCATACACACCTTTTACGATTTCATGTGGAGCGTTGTCTCCACCCATTGCATCTATTGAAATTTTCATTTTATACTCACCTTTTTTTAAGACATTGTTACTCGATACATATTAAATTCCCCGACAAAAACGGTCTCATTATCTACTTTACTAGTCACTTCAATCAATGTACTGTTCTTTTCTGAGTCACTCGCTAATACTACCGCTTTTGCAATGACTCTATCTCCAGCTTTTACTGGCTTTACAAACGTAATTTTTGATTTTCTTGTGAGTGCTAGTTCATCATTAATAACAGCTACAGCCAAAGAGTTTGCTTGCGCAAATAAATGATGCCCTCTCGCAATGCCATTCCTTGCAAATACATGATCCGGTGTAATATCCAATAAAGAAATTGCTTGCTTATCTAAATCAATATCAATAATTTCTCCGATTACTTCTTCAATCGTAAGCGACTTTACTTCTTCCTCGTAATTATGCGCTGCAACTGATTTTATACGTTCCCGTAATTCAGGAATGGAAAGTTCCATTCGATCAAGACGAATTGTCTGCACGCTCACATTAAAAGTGGAAGCCAAATTATCATCCGTAATAAACGGGTTCTTATCTAATGTTTCCAAAAGCAGTTTTTGTCTATCTTTTTTTGTATATTTCATCCAATCACCACCATCTTAGCACTTGGTACTAATATCAGTATATAAATATTAAAAAAAGAATGCAAGAATTGATTCAAAATCAATCTCACATTCCGTTAATCAATTCTTTCTCCGTCCAACGCTTTGGAGTTTATTAAAATTGTCCGCAATCCTTCCATTTCCTCCGACTTCCAAAATTCATCGGAGTTCAAAAGCCTTTCGGCATCCGCTTTTGCGGTATTCAATGCACGATAATCATGCACAAGATCTGCCATTTTGAATTCTGGTAATCCACTCTGTTTTCTCCCAAAAAAGTCACCAGGGCCTCGAAGTTCTAAATCTTTTTCCGCAAGAACAAATCCGTCATTCGTTTCCGTCATCGACATCATTCGTTCTTTACCTTCTTCCGATTTAGGATCTGCGAGCAATACACAATAAGATTGATGTTCACCACGACCAACTCGGCCTCTTAGCTGGTGAAGCTGAGCTAGGCCAAAACGTTCTGCATCGAAAATAATCATAAACGTCGCATTTGGGACATTTACGCCTACCTCTACAACCGTAGTCGAAACAAGCAAATGAACTTTACCTTCCGAAAAATCACGCATAACTTCATCTTTTTCATCTGGATGAAGTCGTCCGTGCATTAAACCAACAGAATAGTCATTCCCAAGCTCCGCTGACATCATATTGTACACATCCACAGCATTTTGTACATCTAGTTTTTCCGACTCTTCAATTAGCGGACAAATAATATATGCTTGTCGCCCATTTGCTAATTCTTTTTTTAAGCGGACTACTAGCTTGTGCAACTGATCATGTTTCATCCAATGTGTATCGATTTTTTTACGTCCCGCTGGCATTTCATCGATAATCGATACATCCATTTCACCGAATGCAGTAATCGCTAGAGTACGAGGAATTGGAGTAGCCGTCATAAATAAAACATCAGGATTTTCACCTTTTTCCTTCAATACTCTCCGTTGCTCAACTCCAAATCGATGCTGTTCATCTGTAATAACTAAGCCAAGGCGATTAAACTTTACATCCGGTTGAATTAAAGCGTGCGTTCCAATTAGTAAATCGATGTTTCCAGCTTCTAAGTTTTCTAATACAATTCGACGAGCTTTCGCCTTTGTAGAACCTGTCAGTAGGGCAATCTTAACCCCAATCGGAGAAAGCCATTCGTCTAACGAGCTTGCATGCTGCTCCGCTAAAATCTCTGTCGGGGCCATAAGAGCTCCTTGATATCCAGCGGTAATGACCGAATACAAACAAATAGCGGCTACAACTGTTTTCCCAGAACCTACATCCCCTTGCAAAAGTCTATTCATTCGATGTGGTTCCTTCAAATCTCGACAAATTTCATTGACAACTCGTTTTTGAGCATTCGTTAGTTCATATGGTAATGATTCAATTAACTTTTTCACCATATCATTGTTGTAAGCAACGCTATTCCCAACATTTTGTTCTTTGCGCGCTTTTTTAATCGCTTGCATTTTCAATTGAAAAGTAAGGAGCTCTTCATACACAAAACGTCGTCGAGCATTCTTGGAATGATCGGCATCTTGCGGAAAGTGTATTCCCTCTAATGCCTCCGAAATATTCGGTAGACGATAGGGCACTCTAATCGATTCTGGTAAAGGATCTACTAGGTACCCCTGTATTTCATCTAAGGCTTGTCGCATAAATTTCCTGAAAATCTTTTGACTTATGGAACCTTTTAAAGAATAAACTGGCTCAAAATCTTGTTGATCTGTTTTAGGACCGGCAGAAAAAGTACTAACATTAATAACCTGTCTACCTCTGTCCCACTTACCTGTTACCGTAACAACAGAACCCGGTATAATCTTCGTTTTTAAATAGGCTTGATTGAAGAATACCGCTTTAATAAGATGCTGTCCTGCTAATAAACGAACTTGCAGTCTCGATTTATTTTTCCCTAAAAAAAGAAGAGAAGGCTCGCTCTCGACCCTTCCTTCTACTGTTACTCGCTCATTGTGGGCGGTTTCTGCTAAATTTTTTAATCGAAAATCTTCATGTCGATAAGGAAATGTCATGACTAAATCCTCTAATGTGACAATCCCTAATTCATGTAATGCGTTAGCTGTACCACTTCCCACACCTTTTAAGGAAGTAACTAACTCATCCTTTTTAATTTCCACTGCCTACCACTGCTCCACCGAAAATTTTAGCCTCTAACCATTTACCAGTTGGAGTTGCAGCGAGTCCGCCTTGAGCTGTTTCTTTTAGGGAAGTTGGCATTGTTTGACCAATTTTATACATGGCATCGATTACTTCATCACATGGAATGCGACTCGTTACACCTGCAAGGGCCATATCTGCAGCTACTAGAGAATTAGAAGCTCCCATAGCATTTCGTTTCACACAAGGTACCTCTACAAGTCCTGCTACAGGGTCACAAACTAAACCAAGCATATTCTTTAGTGTTATCGCAAAAGCCTCCGAACTTTGTGCAGGAGTTCCTCCAGCCATTTCGACAATCGCTGCTGCAGCCATCCCAGCGGCTGAACCAACCTCAGCCTGACATCCACCAGCAGCTCCAGAAATAGATGCGTTATTCGCTACAACAAAGCCAAATGCTCCGGCAGTAAACAAATAGCGAATCATTTGCTCTCTAGTTGGATTTAATTTATTTTTCACCGCAAATAACGTTCCAGGTACAACACCAGCTGAACCCGCAGTAGGTGTAGCACAAATAGTACCCATAGCAGCATTCACTTCATTCGTCGCAACCGCTTTACTTACTGCATCTAGCATTAATTCTCCTGAAAGAGTATTCCCTTTTTTCATATAGGCTTGCAGAAGAACTGCGTCTCCTCCAGTTAATCCAGAGGTAGAACGGACACCATTTAACCCTCTTTCCACCGCTTCTTCCATGACCGTCAAATTACGATCCATCTGACTCATAATTTCTTCTCGCGAACGTCCGGTTATCATAATTTCTTGCTCAATCATAATTTCAGAAATAAGCTTTTTCTCTTCATTCGCTCTTTCTACTAGCTCACGAACATTGTGAAATAAAACCTCCACGATATCCCTCCTTAATCTGCAATTCTTGTAACTTGAGTAATATTTGGCAATTTACCAAGCTCCACTAAAATAGATTCGTTAATATTTTGATCCACTTCGATAACCATTAACGCCATGTTCCCTTTCTCTTTTCGAGAAACCTCCATATGACCAATATTAATATCATACTTCGCTAAACAATTGGAAACGCTAGCAATACATCCAGAACGATCTTCATGTACAACCAAAATAGCTGCTAAGTTACCAGACAGTCGAAGAGGGAATCCATTTAATTCTGTAATTTCCGTTTTGCCCCCACCTATCGATATTCCAACCATCGACATCTCTTGCTGGCCATCACCAATAACAATACGCGCCGTATTTGGATGTTCCGTATGAGCTGTTTCTGGAATAAATTCAAATGAAAGTCCTACTTTTTCCGCGTCTTCAAAAGCAGTTTTAATACGCTCATCAAATGTATCGTAATCAAGTAATCCACCGATTATCGCTATATCTGTCCCATGCCCTTTATACGTTTCCGCAAAAGATCCATACAAATATATTTTAGCCCAAGTAGGTTGCTTTCCAAATAAATCTCGTGCAACTCGACCGATGCGTGCTGCTCCAGCTGTATGGGAAGAGGATGGTCCAATCATAACGGGTCCAATTATGTCAAAAACAGACTTGAATTTCAATTAACAGACCTCCAATTTATTATTTAATAAATCTATTTTACACTTAATAGATATATTAAACAAAGTTATAGTAAATCAAAAACCACGTGGATAAATTCTCCACGCGGTTTTGTATTATTCAACAGATAAAATATAAGGATATAAAGGTTGTTTGCCGTTATACAGTTCAACCTCAATATCTTCAAATTGCTCTCCAATATATGTAGCAAATTCTTTCGCTTCTTGTTCTGTAACGTCTTCACCGTAAATGACAGTAACAATTTCTGCTTCTTCATCAATCAATGCTTTTGCTAAGTTTGTTGCAGCTTCTACTCTAGAAGGATTGGAAAGAATGATTTTCCCTTCCGCAATGGACATGAAATCATCTTTTTTAATTTCGACACCGTCTATAGACGTGTCTCGAACAGCAAAAGTAATTTGACCTGTTTTCACATGAGCAAATGCAGCAGTCATATTCTTCTGATTTTCTTCTACAGTCACTTGAGCATTAAACGCTAAAATTGCTGCCATTCCTTGAGGAATAGTTTTTGTCGGCACTACAGCGGCTTCAATCCCTAAAACTTCCGCTGCTTGTTCAGCAGCCATAATAATATTTTTGTTATTTGGTAAGATCAGTACTCGTTCTGCACCAACAGCTTCAATTGCTTTCACAATATCCTCTGTAGAAGGATTCATCGTTTGACCGCCTTCAATGACAGCCGATGCACCTAAGCTTTTCAACAGTTGCGAAACACCAGATCCCATTGCAACCGTTACAACGGCATAAGGATGTTTTTCTGCTTTTTTCGTTGGCATCTCGTTTGAGGTTCCCGCTTCAACGATTTCAGTGTGTTGTTGGCGCATATTCTCGATTTTTATTTTTATCAAGTCTCCGTATTGTTGACCATATGATAACACTTCACCTGGAGTTTCGGAGTGAATATGAATCTTAGCAATGTCATCATCGGAGATTACTAATAAAGAATCTCCATACGCGCTTAAATCATTGCGGAATACTGTTTCATCAAAGGCTTTTTTACCCTCTTCAAACCGAACCATAAATTCTGTACAAAAACCAAATTCGATATCAGCAGTGTCCATAAACCCTTGTACACTTTTGTGGTGTTCTGCATTTACAAGATCATCCATGGAGGAACTAACTGTCTTCTCTGGTAGTTCTTCGCCTTTCAAGCTCGCTAGGAAGCCTTCATAAACGAAAACAAGTCCTTGCCCACCACTATCTACTACTCCTACTTCTTTTAAAACAGGCAATAGGTCTGGTGTTCTATTTAATGATTGTTTTGCTTCTTCCACAATTGCTGTCATTAACTCGCGAATGTCTTCAACTGTTCCACTTACTTCTACAGCTCTCTTCGCAGAATCCTTCGCTACTGTTAGAATGGTACCTTCCACAGGCTTCATTACTGCTTTATAAGCTGTCTCGACACCGTAATGTAAGGCTTGTGCAAATTGTTTTGCATCTAATGTAGCATTTTGCTCGATAGACTTTCCAAAACCTCTGAAGAGTTGTGATAAAATAACACCTGAATTTCCGCGGGCTCCCATAAGTAAGCCTTTAGATAGAGCTTGTGCTGTTTTCCCAATATGCTCTCCAGTATTCGCAGCTGTTTCCTTTGCACCGGAAGTCATTGAAAGGTTCATATTTGTTCCTGTGTCACCATCTGGTACAGGAAATACATTTAATGCATCGACGTAATCTGCATTTTGGAAAAGATGATGTGCTCCCATCTTGACCATATCTGCAAATTGAATACCATTAATTGATTTCATTATTTTCTCTCCTTAATCACACGTTTGCCACGCGAACTCCTTGAACATAGACATTTACGGATTTCACAGACATACCAAGAGATTTATTTAGTGTGTACTTCACTTTGGATTGTACTTGATAAGCTATTTCAGAAATTTTCGTTCCGTAACTTACTATAATATACATATCAATATGTAGATCCTCTTTTTCTTGTCTCACTAGAACGCCTTTAGTGAAATTCTCTTTTCTTAATATATCTGTTAAACCATCTCTAATTTGATGCTTTGACGCCATACCAACGATCCCGTAGCACTCCATTGCGGCTCCGCCAGCAATTTGAGCAACTGCATCTTGTGATATATCGATTTGTCCGAATTCGTTATTCAATTCAATTGACATGTTGAAACCTCCCAAGTCCTTTTTGACTATCCTTTATTGTACTACACCCATTGAAATTATAAAAGAAACGTTTCTTTTCGTCTACAGTTTCACTGCTTTAAAATAGTGCGCATAAATAGTTACCGCTAGGATTTAGCGCTCTCGCATTCGCTTTCCGCGGGCGAGCGACGTGCCTCCTCCTTCGCTTACGCTACGTGCGAGGTCTCGTCTGTCTCACTTTCCCGCATGAGTCTCATGCCCTACAATAAATGGTAGAGTGAGACAAAAAATGCTGTGAACGCGACAAAATACCTTTCGAACACACAAAGCCTACTCCGAACGAGATAAAGACAATTAAACAGATGCTGTGTTGCGCACTTTTATAATATTGGACACTTTTTGTCTGTAAAGGTTTTTTTCTTGATAAGCCTTGCGTATAATAAAAGTCTGTGGTAAATTATTAAAGTATGTGAAATATCGAACTGAAAAATCTTTCAGCTTCTTTTTTAAAGGAGGAAATATAATGCCAAAAGTATGTGCAATCACTGGGCGTAAAGCTCGTTCTGGTAATGCTCGTTCTCACGCAATGAACGCTACTAAGCGTACATGGGGGGCAAACCTTCAAAAGGTCCGTATTCTTGTTGACGGTAAACCTAAACGTGTATGGGTTTCTGCTAGAGCTTTAAAATCAGGAAAAATTGAGCGCGTTTAATCGTACTCATAATTAATGCCAGGGCGACTACTGTCGACCTGGCATTTTTTCATTTCCTACATCTTCTTTTCGTCCTTCTTAAACAAACGAATGCAAACCTTGACAATACTACTGACGGATTTAGGCAATCTAAATGTGTAGACCTTCACACAATTCCTCCCTTTTAGTCACTGCTTCTTATCATTAAACATATGCCAGCAGTGAAAGAGATAGTACTTGTTCGATCTTTTTGTTCATTGCTAATAAATTTTGCATTCCCTACCACCATATTCTCATTAGCAACGTTATATTTAAATCCTTTTAACGTAATATTCTTTACCATTTCGCCAAATGAAAAGAATGAAATGTACTTAAAATATGTATATTTCTCCACTTCATTGGTTCCAGGAAATAAAAACTGAATGCGATTCTGCTTATCTTGAATGGAAAAAGGAATAGTTGGATGATTTAATTGAAAATGGCATACGTCATGTAAAGCTGCTTCATAATGATCTAGCCGCCCACCACTCACCCCAGTTAAAATCACTTCATCTGGCTTATATTTTAAGGCCTCTTGAAGAGCTAAATGGGTATCTGTCTCGTCTTTTTCCGCTTGTAATATCGTAACATTTCGTACTTTAAGTTTGAGCATATGTAATTCTTCATCTGTAAGGGAGTCAAAATCACCAATAATTTCATCAGGCGTTATTCCTTTTGCTATTAAATGAATAGCCCCTCTATCTGCACCAATAAAAATAGTTTCATCTTGCAAAAGAAGAAGCCGTTTAAGATCAACAACTTCTTCTAATGGACCTCCTGCGAAAACAATTACTCGTTTCATTTCGCCGCTACGCTTAAACCAGCTTCTTTAATTGCTTGCAAAGCTTTTCCTTTGTCTGGAGCATTGTATATAGCTGACCCTGCCACTAAAATAGTAGCACCTGCTTCTACACATGGCTTAATCGTTTCTTCATTTATTCCACCATCAATCTCTATTTCAATGGATAAGTTTCTTGTTTTAATAATGTCAGATAGTTGTTTCACTTTAGGAACGACAGAGTGAATAAACTTTTGCCCGCCAAATCCTGGGTTAACTGTCATGAACAGAACCATATCAATGTCTTCTAACACATGTTGAATAGACTCTATTGGTGTATGAGGATTTAACACAACTCCTGGTTTCACGCCAAATGAACGAATCAATTGAATCGTTCTATGAAGATGTGGAGAGGCTTCGACATGGACTGTAATATAGTCAGCGCCGGCTTTTGCAAAAGCCTCAATATACTGATCTGCATTTTCAATCATTAAATGGACATCTAAAGGAAGCTTTGTCAGTGGACGAAGTGCCTCCACAACAATTGGTCCCATTGTAATATTCGGAACAAAGTGTCCATCCATTACATCAATATGAATAAGCTCTGCTCCCGCTTTTTCGACTTCTAATACTTCTTCTCCTAGCTTAGCAAAGTTTGCTGCTAATATGGATGGGGCGATTTTCACCATAATTAATACCTCGGCTTTCTATCTACTATTTCATCAAAGAACTGCAAATAATGTTTGTAACGATAATCTTTTATTTCTCCTGATTCGACTGCATCTTTCACGGCACATTTCGGTTCCTTCACATGCATACATTCACGGAACTTACAGTCATCTTGTTTGGCTACAAAATCTGGAAAACAGTAAGTGAGTTCTTCTTTTTCCATCAAATCAAACTCAAACGAACTGAATCCAGGTGTATCTGCTAGGAGACCATCACACACTTCTATTAACTCCACATGTCTCGTCGTGTGTTTTCCTCGACCAAGCGCATTGGAAATAACACCAGTTTTAAGGTCAAGTGAAGGTAAGATCGTATTTAATAAAGTAGATTTCCCTACACCAGATTGACCTGCTAAAACGGTCGTTTTACCTTTTAGGAGAGGGGCAATTTTGGCATCGAATTCCGGATCATCTTTGTAGGTCATCAATAGTTGATAACCAATTTGTTCATAATCCTTCATATATTGTTCCATTGTTTTTTCCATTTTTTCGTCCATTAAATCACTCTTCGTTAAGCAAATGATTGGCTCAATTTGAAATGATTCTAGGACAACTAAAAATCGATCCAATAATATGGTGTTGAAATCCGGCTCTTTAATGGAAAACACTAAAATGGCTTGGTCTATGTTGGCAATAGGGGGACGAACTAGGTTATTTTTCCGTTCATGTATAACCGTAATTGTACCATCATTATTTCCTTCAACCGTGTAATCGACAAAGTCCCCTACTAAAGGAGATTCTCCCCTATTTCTAAAAACGCCTCTACCCCGACATTGAATAAGCTTGTCATTGTCGTCGTATACATAGTAATATCCGCTCAAAGCTTTTCTAATTTGACCTTTTGGCATCCAAAGCCTCCCTAATTTATATCCTCATAAGCAATCGTTTCTACTGCAATTATATCTGAATTTACTTCCACACGATACGCTGCTTCTTTACCTTCACTGATTTCTAGTTTTATTTGTTTTTGGATTGTTTCTGTCAAAACAAATTCTTCTACTGGCTCTGTCATTGATCTCGTATTATCTTCAATATAAATACGAACAATTTGTTCTGGTGCAACTACCTCCCCATTCTCATCATCGCTACCTTCATCATTTTCTGGAGGTTGTTCATAAGGAATCGTCACAGTTTTAACAAAAAATCGAGTAGCCTTTGCCTTTGGACCATCCGACAGTGTAACCTCAATGGTACTGCCAGGTGGCACTTTTGCGTTTGCGTTAGGTGTTTGGTCTAGAACATTTCCTTTTGGTTCACTTTCAGAATTCACCGTATTTCTAACGACTATTTTTAATCCCGTACTTTTTTCATAGTCACTTAATGCCTTTTCGTTAAATCCAGTTAAATCTTTGACTGTTCTTAGTTCTAACCCTTTACTTACGGTGAACACTAAGTCTGTTTCATCTGGTATAATTTCCGTCCCCGCTTTTGGTGATTGGTCTAAAATGGTTCCAACTGCTTCTGACGAAAATTTATATTCTATATCGATACTATGATTTTGTAACAACGTTTTGACTTGATCGATGCCTCTTCCCGTGTAGTCTTCCATGGTAGAGGTTTCCTTCCCAGAGGAAACAAACAAATGAATTTCGGTTTCTTTATCACGAAGCTTCCCTGCTTCAGGGGTTGTTCGAATAACATTTCCTTCCTCCACTTCATCCGAAGGCTCTTCTGTTTGATCTCCAACCTTAAATCCATCTGCCTCTAACTGTTCAATAGCAGCCTTAAGTTCTAAATTTGCAACATCAGGAACTTCGATTTTTTCTGGTTTAAATAACCCTGGGAATACAATAATCATTAGTAATATTAATAATACTATTCCAGCTATTACACCACTAATAATTTTCCGTTTCTTTTGTTTCGGTTTTGGACTATTTTTTTCCAATGGCACGGATGCAGTTGGCATTTTTTTCGTTTCAGAAACTTCTTCAAAAGAAACAGGTTCTTTAATTATTGGTAAAACTTTTGTTGCATCCTCGTCAATAGCTACAACAAACTTTTTCTCGCTTGCTCTTTCTGGTGATAAAGCAGTCGCTAAATCCGCTTCCATTTCCTCTGCAGAACGATATCTATTCTTCGCATCCTTCGCTGTGGCTTTTAGCACAACATTTTCCAAACTTTGCGGTATAGTCGGAATGATTGCTCGAATGGAAGGTGTTTCTGATTGGAGATGCTTTAATGCAATCGAAACTGCTGATTCTCCTGAAAACGGGAGTTGCCCCGTAAGAAGTTCAAACAATACAATCCCTAATGCATAAATGTCTGATTGCTTCGTAGCTGTTCCTCCGCGCGCTTGCTCGGGTGATAAATAATGAACTGTCCCTAATACGGAATTGGTTTGCGTATAGGATGTCGCACTTAGCGCCATCGCAATACCGAAATCTGTAATCTTTACATTTTCTTGCTCGTCCAGCAAAATGTTCTGCGGCTTAATATCACGGTGAATAATGTGATTATTATGAGCAGTTGAAATTGCTGAAGTAAGCTGTTTCATAATAGAGACAGATTTAACCGGTGAAATAGGAGCTTTTTGTTGTATGTATTGTTTTAATGTTTCACCTTTGACATATTCCATGACGATATAGTGAATATCCTCATCTTCTCCTACATCATATATGTTCACAATATGTGGGTGTGTAAGGCTCGTTGCAGATAGTGCTTCACGTTGAAAACGTCGACGTAATTCTTCTTCATTTGAAAAATCATAGCGCAATACTTTAATCGCTACATCACGGTCTAAAATCATGTCATGCGCTAAATACACATTTGACATGCCGCCTCCACCAATCATATCGAGTAGCTTATATCTGCCACTAATTCTTTTACCTATTAACATCCTTACACCTCCTCAGCGTTGTTTGATAACAAGATTAATGAAATATTATCTTCTCCACCAGATTTGTTTGCTTCCTCCACTAAATCCTCTCCTTTTTGTTCGAGAGATTTATTCGAAAAAAGTATGTTCTGTATAAAGGATTCACTTAATTTGTTACTTAATCCGTCCGTGCAAAAAAGAAAATAAGAATTTTGGGGAAATTCTACTTCAAAAAAATCCGGGTGAATCGTTCGTTCCGTTCCAACTGCTTTCATCAATACATTTTTCTTAGGATGCGTTTTTGCTTGCTCTTCACTAATTTCCCCAGAATCAATTAAGACATTTACGTAAGAATGGTCACGTGTAATTTGTTGAACCATTTCTTTCGTAACGTGATACACACGGCTATCTCCTACATGTGCGATGAGACCTTTATTATTTTCAAACAGACCAGCGATTAACGTAGTACCCATTCCTTCACAGCCTGCCGTGATGGATGAGTGCCTAACAATTGACTGATTAATAGATTGAAATGTATACGTTAACCAATCTTTTGCTTTTACAATAGAAGGATTGTAAGCATGAAAATACTTTTGAAATTCGGAAATAGCTATTTCACTTGCTACATCTCCAGCGTTATGACCGCCCATACCATCTGCAACAACAGCTAGTATTCGATGATCTTTGCGAACAAACACATCTACACGATCTTCATTTACCGTCCTTTTCATACCTACATCAGTTTTAACAACGAACTTCATCTATTCATTCACCTCTTATTGGTTTAGAACAACGTTGCAATTAGCTCTTCTTTTGAAAGACCGCTACAAAGAATCCATCACTTCTTAAATCATGTGGGAAAAGCTGTAGCATTCCCTCTTGCTCTTGTTCTTTAATATTTTTTACAACGTCTGGAAAATGTTGAAGGTGCATATCTGGATGAGATTCTAAAAACAATTGTGATGTTCCTTCATTTTCTTCACGATCCACGGTACAAGTACTATAAACTAATAGGCCATTTGGTTTTAATAGCTTATATGCCTCGTCTAATAGATTCATTTGAATCGGCTTAAGGGTAGCAAAATCTTTTTCGTTTTTCGTGTATTTAATATCTGGCTTACGCTTCATCACCCCAAGACCACTACATGGTGCATCGACTAAAATGCGGTCAAATGATTGTTCTGGATAAGCTTCCGATGCTTTACGACCATCCATTTCGACGGTTTCGATAAAGCTAAATCCAAGTCTCTCTGCATTTTCTTTCACTAGCTTTAATTTGTGCTGATGAATATCCATTGCAACTAGCTTCCCAGTGTTTTTCATTTTTTCTGCAATATGCGTTGTTTTTCCACCAGGAGCAGAACACATATCCAATACAGTCATGCCAGGCTCCACTTGAAGCGCATAAGCAGGAATCATGGAACTTTCGTCTTGAATCGTTACAAAGCCATTCTGGAAAGCAGTTGTTTTTGCTGCTTGAGCATTAAACAAATAAATACACTCAGGAATAACTTCGCTTTGTGCCACGACATATCCTTCTTGTGTTAATAAATGAAGTACTTGTTCTACTGTTCGTTTGAATAAATTCACTCGTAGCGTTGTAACGGGTGCTTCATTATTTTCTTTTAGCATTTTTTCGGTCGTTTCAAAACCATATTGAGATATAAAACGCTTCACCATCCACAATGGGTGACTTGTTTCAATCGATAGTCGTTCCACTTCATCTTTAATTTCTTCCATAGAACGTACACCTTCTCTTAATATAGAACGTAATATTCCGTTTACGGCTCCCGAAATACCTTTATGTCCTCTTCTTTTGGCAATATTCACCGCTTCATTTACTGCTGCATGATCTGGAATTCTGGATAAATAATGAATTTGATATAAAGATAGACGTAGTAATTGTTTCACCCAATCATCTAGTTTTCCTTTAATGAATGGCTGCAAATAGTAATCTAATGTCATTTTGTATTGGAGAGTTCCATAAGTTAGTTCGGTAAGTAATGCACGGTCTTTAGGCTCGATAGTATATTTTTCAATGGTTTGATGTAAAAGCAAGTTACTGTACGCTTGTTGTTTTTCTACGGCCATTAAAATAGTTAGTGCTGCATCTCGAACATTACCTGTCCAGATTTTTTCTGTTTTTTTCGTCATTCAAATTTATCCCCTATTCGCAATTTCGAACCAACGCCACGCAAATAATCTTCTGCGGACATTTTCTTTTTTCCAGATGGTTGTAATTCGTTTATTCGAATTGCTTCTTCAAAGCCTGTTTGAATAACAAAATAATCCGACTCTATTTTCACAACAGTTCCTGGTTGTTCTTTTGTATTTATTTGTATCGTATCTGCTTTCCAAATTTTAACCGTTTGATCTTCCAACGTTGTATATGCGACTGGCCAAGGATGAAGTCCTCGAATTTGATTGTGTAACTGTAATGCGGATTTGTTCCAATCGAGTCTTTCCTGCTCTCTGGAAATATTTCTTGCAAACGTCACCAATGATTCATCTTGCTTCACACGATCATTTGTTTTAGCAATAATCGCAGGTAACGTTTCTTTTAATAAGTCAGAGCCAACTTTACTTAGCCTATCAAACAGCAATCCTGTATCATCTGCATGCTCAATGCCAATTTCACTTTGGGCGATTATATCACCTGCATCCAGCTTTTCTTCCATATACATAATCGTTACACCCGTTTTATCTTGCCCATCGATAATAGCCTGATGGATTGGTGCACCTCCACGATATGCTGGTAACAAGGATGCATGGACATTAATACATCCAAGCGTAGGAGCGTCCAGCAATTCTTTTGGTAGTAACTGCCCAAATGCAGCCGTCACGATTAAATCAGCATTTAAAGCGATAATTTGCTGAAGTTCTTCTGAACCTTTTAGTTTTGTCGGTTGAATTACTGGCAAACCAAGTTTAAGTGCCTCTTCCTTTACAGGCGGTGGAGTTAATACTTTTTTTCTCCCTACAGGACGATCTGGCTGCGTTACAACAGCTAACACTTGATAGCCTTCCTCTACGAGCATACGTAGTATCGGAGCGGAGAATGCAGGTGTCCCCATGAAAACGATAGATGTCATGCTTCTTCCTCCTCCGCATTCTCAAGTTCTTCCAAGTCTATGTAACGAATGATTTTAGATGTGAATAATACACCTTGTAAATGGTCGATTTCATGTAAGATGGCTCTTGCCTCATAATCTTCTGCTTCTAATTCATATAAGGCACCATCGCGATCTTGTGCTTCTACTTTCACATAAAACGGACGCTCTACCTCGCCGTATATGTCTGGAAAGCTTAAGCAACCTTCTACTTCAATTTCAGAGCCACCAATTTCAACGACTTCCGGATTAATCATTTCAATCACTTCTTGTCCTTCTCCTAGATCGACAATAGCAACTTGAATCGTTTCACCAATTTGGGGTGCTGCAAGTCCAATACCATCAGCTGCGACCATTGTATCGTACATATCGTCTAGAAGGGCTGCTAGCTTTTTATCAAATACTTTTACTTCCTTACATTTTGTCGTTAGGACATCATTTGGGTGTGTGATTATTTCTAGAATTGCCATCTCTTTTCCTCATTTCAAACAGCTTATAAAATAGTGGATGGATCTAAGTCGACGGTTAATATAATCCCTTTTTTCATCCACTCCGTACGGTATATTTTAATTAGTTGCTGTAGTTTTTCAATTAATAGTGGTTCTTTTTTGTATTTTATCAAACATTGGTAACGATATCTATTTTGGATTTTACTAATTGCACATGCTGTCGGACCAACGACCATCGTGCTAGAGGAAAGATTCCCTCTTAACCAATCGGTCGCAAGCTTCGCATATTCGGCAGCAAGCAGGACATTTTCATGCGTCACTTGCACAAGCGTTAAATAATAAAAAGGTGGATATTCGTATTGTTTCCTAACTAGCATTTCACTATGATAAAAAGGTTCATACATTTGGGACTTGGAAAGCTCAATGGCATAATGCTCCGGCGTATATGTTTGAATATACACGACGCCTTCTTTATCATGCCTTCCAGCTCGTCCACTTACTTGCGTCATCAACTGAAATGTTTTTTCAGCAGCTCGGAAATCTGCTAAATGTAGGGTCGTGTCTGCATTTAACACGCCAACAAGCGTTATATTCGGAAAATCTAACCCTTTTGCAATCATTTGAGTACCAAGTAAGATATCCGCTTCTCCGTCTCCAAACTGCTTCAATATGCGTTCATGAGACCCTTTTGTTCTAGTTGTATCTACATCCATGCGAAGTACTCGAGCATTTGGAAACAACTTTGCAATTTCTTCTTCTACTTTTTGCGTACCAGTCCCAAAAAATCGAATATGGTCACTTGTACATTCTGGACATTTCGTTGGAACTGGTTCTTCGTGTCCACAGTAATGACATTTAAGCTGCTCTCCCGCACGATGATACGTTAGGGAAATATCACATTGCTTACATTCCACAACCGTTCCACAATCTCTACATAAAACGAAGGACGAAAATCCTCTTTTATTTAAAAACAGCACAATTTGTTCTTTCTTTTCAAGCTTTTCCTTCACCGCATCGGCAAGATCTACGCTGAACATGGAACGATTACCATTTTTAAGCTCTGCACGCATATCGACAACCTTCACGGTAGGTAAGGCTTGCTCTTTCGCACGCAAACGTAACGTTTGCAAGGAATACACATCTTTAGAAGCCCGGGCAAAGGATTCTAGAGAAGGAGTAGCACTTCCTAAAATAACCGGGCATTGATGAAATTCGCTACGCCAAATCGCTACCTCTCTTGCATGATACCTTGGAGTATCTTCTTGCTTATAGGTAGATTCATGTTCTTCATCTAAAATGATGACACCTAAATCTTTAAAAGGTGCAAAAACAGCTGATCTTGCTCCTACCACTACTTTTACTTCGCCGCGCCAAATTTTACGCCATTCATCGTACTTTTCACCGATCGATAAGCCACTATGCATCACAGCTACTTGATCGCCAAAGCGTAGTTTAAAACGACGCGTCATTTGAGGGGTTAAGGAAATTTCAGGCACAAGCATAATCGCTTGCTTCCCTTTAGAAATCGCATTTTCTATAGCATGTAAGTAGATTTCTGTTTTCCCACTACCTGTTACGCCGTGCAGAAGAAATGTCGTGTTTTCTGCATGGTCTTGTGAATGAGTAATCTTGGTTAATGCATTCGATTGTTCTTCTGTCAGCTGAAACCGTTGATCTTTATCGTTATACTCGAGTGATGTAATTTCACGATACACTTCTTTGGTACCTTTTTGTATCACATGCTTATCTAACAATGCTTTGACGGTAGCAGTGCTGACATTTGTAGATTCTACTAGTTCCTGCATCGTAAAAGCACTTTGCTCTTGCAGTAACAACCATTCGATCAGTTCTTTTTGTTTCCTTGCTTGTTTCGTTATCTTATTTAACTGCTCAGCAATATATTCTTTATCTTCCACAAGCTTATACTTCACAATTGTTTTTGCTTTTGCTTGTTGTTTGATGACTGTTTCTAGTTGCACGTTACCTGCAGTTAAGTACTTTTTCATCGGACGTAATAAATCCGCTTTTTCTATAGCCTCATAGGAGACGATATCTTTTTTGCCAAACAGGTCTAAAAAGGCATCATCCAGACCAACAGGATTTATGAGTTTAATGTTTTTCTTATACGAAGCACGTAGCGCAGCTGGAAGCATAACTTGAAGTGCATCAATCTCATAGCATAGCGTTTTTTTCGTCAGCCATTTGGACAATTGCAGAAGCTCTTCCGTGACAACGGGCTCCACGTCAATGATCGATTGCACTTCTTTTAGCTTAGACATATCTAAATCAGTACGCTGTTTAATATTCGTAATAAAGCCTTGTACTTTACGATTTCCAAAAGGGACATGAACGCGGCTTCCACGTTCCACTAGTTCTTCTAAATGCTCAGGTACGATATAGTCGAATGGTCGGTCAATTGGATAGGCTGATACATCTACAATTACTTCTACTATCATTGAGACTCATCTTTTTCTAGCTGGATAATAGTTTGAAGTAATTGAAGCGCAAGCTCCTTTTTAGTTAAATGAGGAAAATGCATTTCTACCCCATTATGTCCAACTAACGTGACGGAATTTGTATCCGTTCCAAAACCTGAACCCGCTTCTGTTACGTCATTGGCAATAATATAATCCGCATTTTTCTTTACCAGTTTCCCTTTTGCATAATGAACAACATCATTCGTTTCTGCTGCAAATCCAATTAATAATTGATTTGTTTTTCTAGTCCCAAGCTCAGCAAGAATATCGGTTGTTCGCTCTAAAGCAATGGTCGCTTCCCCAGGTTGTTTTTTCATTTTTTGAGCTTGTACTACTTTTGGTTTGTAGTCTGCAACTGCTGCTGTTTTAATCACAATCGAAGCTGTATCGAACTGCGCTAGCACTGCCTCGTACATGTCCTGCGCACTTTCTACCGAGACAAACGTTATATTAGAAGGAGGATCTATACCAACTGGGCCAGAAATAAGCACGGTGTCAGCCCCTAAATTAGCTGCTGCTTCTGCCATTGCATAGCCCATCTTTCCGCTAGAAAAATTCGTTAGAAAACGAACTGGATCTATTCTTTCTCTTGTAGGACCTGCAGTCACTACTACTTTTTGTCCTTTTAAAGGTAATTCCTTTGGAGAAAAATAATCTTCTACTAGCTTCACAATATTTTCTGGTTCCTCTAGTCGACCTTTCCCTACATACCCACATGCTAAAAAACCTTCAGAAGGCTCAATGAATGAATATCCATCTTCGGAAAGTCGATGTATATTTCGTTTTACTGCAGCATTATCATACATATGTACATTCATTGCCGGTGCAATCCATACCTTCGCAGTTGTTGCTAGTAAAGTCGTCGTCACCATATCATCTGCAATCCCGTTTGCAAGCTTGCCAATGACATTAGCTGTTGCCGGTGCAACAATGACTAAATCTGCCCAGTCCGCTAGATTGATATGCGCAATCACGCTCGAATCTTTTTCATCAAATGTATCAAAATACACATCATTACGAGACATTACTTGAAAGCTTAAAGGCTGTACAAATTCCATCGCAGACTTCGTCATCATGACTTTCACATCTGCTCCATCCTGCGTTAATTTACTTACAAGTGCAACGGCTTTATATACGGCAATACCACCTGTCACACAGACCACAATTTTTTTAGAAGTTAACATGGTTATTCTCCTCTCTAAACAACAAACTCCCAAAGAACTGTTCATTCTTTGGGAGGTGATAGTTTCTTAATCAAATTCGCCTTGGCGTATTTGAGTCCAGATTTGGCATCTGCCGGAGGCTATAGCTTTATTCAGTAGCGTTATGAACGATCTACTGAAGGAAGTTATATTATACTTCGTCCTCGTAAACCGCATCTTCGTTGGCAAATTCGATTGTAAGCTCACCAGCTGCTACTTCTTCTAACGCTCTCCCAACTTGTTTAGCTGATACGTATGAATGTAAACGCTCGCCGCCTTCTTCTTGTAACTGACGAGCTCTTTTAGAAGCTACACTCACTAGTGAATATTTTGAATCGATTTTATTTTTTAATGAATCTACTGATGGATATAACATTTAATATTCCCCTTCCAACATTGCTAAATATCTTTTTTCAACACGTTCACGTCGACAATGCTCTGCAGCTACGATTGCGTTAATTTTCGCGCAAGCATTTTCTACTTCGTCATTTTCCACAACATAATCATATAAATGCATCATTTCTAGTTCCTGCCTTGCAGCCTGAATTCGAGAATTAATGACATCTTCTGTTTCCGTTCCTCTACCTATTAAGCGTTGTTCTAATTCTGATAAGCTAGGAGGAGCTAAGAAAATATAAAGTGCTTCTGGAGCTTTTTGGCGAACTACACTTGCTCCTTGAACTTCTATTTCTAAAAATACATCTCGGCCAGAATCGAGTGTTTCATTAACATAATCAATTGGAGTACCATAGTAATTTCCTACATATGAGGCATATTCTAATAACTTCCCTTGTTCAATTAACTGTTCAAACTCTTCTTTCTGCTTAAAGAAATAATCTACTCCATCTACTTCGCCTTCTCGAGGAAGTCTAGTTGTCATAGAGATGGAATACTCATAATTTGTCCCGGGCTCTGAAAACAGTTCTTTTCTCACTGTCCCTTTACCAACTCCAGATGGACCTGATAAAACGATCAATATACCTTTTTCTCTTCGCATAACGTCTCCTTCAAATACATGCATACTCCGTTTGCCTGTACATTTATAACAGTTTACATACTTAACACATTATAACACAAGTTTCCTTTAAAATGATAAGATAATAAGAAAAGCATTATCTAGTTTCATTAAATGCGTGTACTACTCAGATTTATCGCTCTGGCATTCGCTTTCCGCGGGGCGAGCGCCGAGCCTCCTGGGCCAACACGATGTTGGTCATGAAGGCGTTGCCTCAGGAGGAGGCGCCATTAGCCTTCCTTCCTATTTTTACGCTACGTGCGGGGTCTCGTCTTTCTCGCTGATGAGGGCACTGAAAAAATGGTATTCTAATAAAATTCCTAATAAACATCCGCTAATTGGATTTAGCACGGCTCTGTTCGCTTTCCGTGGGCGAGCGCCAAGCCTCCTCCTACGCTACGCTTCGTGCGGGGTCTCGGCTGTCTCGCTTTCCCACAGGAGTCTCACGCCGCCGTGCTAAATCCTATAGTACAGAGTATCGTCACATCGAATATTTATCATAAAAAATTCTGTAATAGAGTTTTTCAGTGCCCTATCGCTGATCCCGCAGGAGTCTCATGCCGCCGCGCTAAATCCTTTCATATGAAGATAAGATTAGGCGAATAGTTTCTAAAAAACCAATTTAGAGTTATTCAATGTACTGGCAAGGAGATGAGACTGGATAACTGATTAAAAAGTGTTTTAAAAAAGAGTACCTGGCATCTAGAACCAGATTAAAATAACGTTTTGAAAGAGGATAATATTATGGCTTTTGATGGTTTATTTACAATATCAATGAAAACTGAATTGCAACAATTAATAACAGGGCGTATTTCTAAAATACACCAACCAAATGCTCAAGAAATCTTAATGCAAATCCGGTCGCAAGGGAAGAACTATAAATTATTGTTTTCTGTACACCCTTCTTATTCGCGTGTACAAATTACGAACGAAACAATTGACAATCCTGCAACACCTCCATTATTTTGCATGGTTTTGCGTAAACATTTAGAAGGTGGAATCATTTCTTCCATTCGTCAACACGAAACAGATCGTATTATCATCTTCCAAATTCAAAGTAAAAACGAAATTGGAGATGACATTACTCGAGAAGTCCATATGGAAATTATGGGGCGTCATAGTAACTTGTTATTAGTGGACCCTAGTCGAAATCTTATTTTGGAATGTATCAAGCATTTATCCCCTTCCATGAATAGCTATCGAACGATTTTGCCGGGTCAACCTTATATTGCCCCACCGACTCAAAATAAACTCCATCCATTAGAGTATTCAGAGGAACTGTTGAATGTGATTCAATCAGCCCATGAATCCAAAGAAATTGTGGAGCAAATTTCGGGATTCTCTCCTTTACATGCAAAAGAACTACTTTATCGATTTAATGAAGCAACTGATAGAGTGGAAGTTTATAAAGCATATATGAAAGAATTTGAACAAGGCGGATCAACAAGACAAATAGTCGAATTAAATGGGAAGACTTTTTATTCGCCAAATGCTTTAAGCCATTTAGATGGAGACAAATATAAGGAAAAAAATCTAGGACATTTACTAGATCGAGTGTATTTTGCCAAAGCAGAACGCGACCGTGTAAAACAGCAAGCGGGAGATTTAGAAAGATGGCTTCAAAACGAATTAAATAAATTGAAGCTAAAAATGAAAAAACTCCAAAAAGACTTCGAACAAGCTGAAAAACTAGATACTTTCCAACTATACGGCGAGCTATTAATGGCAAATGCCTACGCAATGGAAAAAGGGGCAAAAGAAGTTGAGCTAGTGAACTACTACGACGAAAATGAAAAAACAGTCGTTATTCCATTAGACAACCGAAAAACACCAACTCAAAATGCACAAAGCTACTACAACCGATACACAAAAGCAAAAACAGCATTACTCAAAATTGAGCAGCAATTCGAAATCACAAAAGAAGATATTGCTTATTTCGAATTACTACTACAACAAGTGATGCAAGCATCGCCAACCGACATCGAAGAAATTCGAGAAGAACTAACCGAGCAAGGCTTATTGAAAGCAAGAGCGTCGAAAAAGAAGAAAAAACCAACAAAACCAACGCCTGAAAAATTCATTGCCTCAGACGGCACAGAAATTTCCGTCGGCAAAAACAACAAACAAAATGATTTCGTTACATTCAAACTAGCAAGAAAAACAGACACATGGCTCCATACCAAGGATATCCCAGGATCCCATGTTGTTATACATTCCGACAATCCATCTGATACAGCACTATTAGAGGCAGCCAATCTTGCAGCCTATTTTAGTAAAGCTCGCGAATCTGCTTCCGTGCCGGTTGACTATACAGTGATTAAGCAAGTGAAGAAACCGAGCGGGGCTAAACCAGGGTTTGTGATTTATTTTGAACAGACGACATTGTTTGTCACGCCGGATGAAGAGAAGATTAGACATATGAAGAAATAGAAATATCATGGTGCCAAGATGGGTTCCGGTTTGCTTTGGATTGCACATCTACTACACCTTCAACGAGAGAATGATAAAAAAGGCTGGAAGTTGACTTCTTCACTTCCAGCCGTTTTTTTCTTTTCGGTAATCCTGTGGCAAATGTGTATCCGTCGCACTCTAGCAACCACTGCGCACTTAGTTTTTTAGTTTTTTTGAAGTGTGTTACAGATGAAGAGGTGAATAAGGTATCCAGAGTCGTTTGAAGGAATGCTTTGTAACCTTTCTTATAAGAACTAATTTAGAAAACTAATTAATTATCTTGTAAGAACTTATTTCATTGTGAGTCAGTAAATCATTGTAACAGCAAAAAATTGTTATCTTGAAATATCAAAGTCAACAATGTTGCCAGGATTAAAAAGCATCCTATTCTTGGTATAAAAAAAATATTTTTCTAAATATTTGTCAGTCGCAAAATCCCATTCTATAAAATGTGCATTTTTGTCAAGTATAAATTTTATTATAAATTTATTTGCTAACAAAATAGCAGAATCATTGTCTTCGTATGAAATATCTTCATCACCTTCAATTCCTATAATGGATTTCAATTTAATATTAAGAATGTCTTTAGTGTCCTTCTTTAAATGAGGGAAAGAATAGAATATTAAAACCCACCAACTATTTGGGTCTTCAAAAAAGCATTGCCAGTTTATTAAACTTATCTTTTCTTTTATTATCTTATCTATTTTTTCCACTTCGTTTTTTGGAAGTTTACCTTTAGAACTAAGATTTATTAGCTTTACTGCTAAATTCACCGGGTTATCTCTAAAGTCTAAATTATTGAAAATATATTCATGCGTACTTGTATTCAACTGTATATTGTAAGTAGAAATAAATAACAAGATATCTATCCAATCATTCGTGAAATTGCCAAATATAGCCTCTCTATATCTTTCTATATTCCAACTAATATTCTCTTTCATATATTCAGGCTGTATATTTATAATTAAAGTGTACAATCTTATAATTTTTTGGGTAGAATCGTAACTTACGTTTTGTACATAAAGAAAGGTAGCTAAATTCAATATTGGTTCCAAGTACTTAGAATCAATTTTTATATTTTTGTTCATCTCAATAAATTTTAATAGCGTGGAGAAAATATATGAACTAACCAACACTTTTTCGTTTGTTTCTTGTATTATTAGTAGTATTTCTTGTTGAAGTTTATTTAGGTTTATTTGTTTTACTTTTAATTTATCATCTTCATCATTGTTTTCATCTTTACTTTTCTCTTGATAGAATTCAAACTGTTGCATTAATTTCTTAATTATTCCTTCTACCTTGAAAACCCATGAATTTATAGGTGTTTCACTATTTAATCTTTGAATCTTACCTTGATTTAAAAAAAGTTGAAACTTGTTTAAACGAGATGAAATTACTTCCAATATTATTTCTTCATCATCTTTTTTTTGAGTATATATGTAGAAATCGTCAACTAATCGATGTATTTTATAATCCTTATTTAACATTAGGCCTCTTAATTCTAATTCTTCATAAATTAACTGATCTAGGTGGATTATAGATAGTCAACTAATAATCTACTGATTTCAGGTCCTACAATCACACCATTAGTCTTTGAACCATTAATATTTTGTAAATATGTATCAATGTTTTTATGAATAGTATTGGTGACTTTTAAATTTTTTGAATCATATGTTTTATTTGTAATCATCCATTTATAAGAATGAGTGTATATGCTAGGAAAACAATTTTGTATATCCAGTTTCATTAAAAATCTATATCGTTCTTTTGTTTTAAAAAAGTGATTACTATTTAGATAGCTAGTTATTGTTTTGTAAGGTTTATGTTTAAAATAGCTACCACTGGATTCTAAAGAAATAAGTAATTGATTCTTCCCACTTCCTTGTGAGTTGTACGTTACTATTTGTTTGTTATTTTTTTTATAATATAATTCATTTGTATAAGTTGCTTTTCTAATAGAAAAACTTTTTTTATTACTTATTGCAGTTAAAATTTCGTCTTGAAATAATTCAATAAAAAAGAGAGATTGAATTAATCCAAGAGGGTTAACAAAAGAGATTTCTCTAAAACCCCCAACCCTTTTACTTACTTTAAAACTTAAAGGAGATGAGTGCCACTTTGGATCAAAATATGGAACTTGATATTTTAAGTTTTTTAGTATTTTATTAAAAGTCTTTTTATTTGAAATAATATATTCATAAAAATAACGGTGTGTATAATGATTTCCTTTTTCATAAGGTAGTAGATCTGTTAATAAATAATCTAAAGACTGCCTTTTTAGACGCAAGAATTTTTTATTCATACTTGACACCTCTTCCTATTTTTTGTTAATGTATTTATACACAATATCAAAAGATAATATTGATTGGGATGAACCTGTTTAGCTTTACAAGTTACATAAGTTCATCTTAAAATTTAGCTATCTTTTAAAGAAACCGTTGAATTTCTTCATATTCATCGGTTTTCTATTTTTAAGGAATTTTCTTAAGAAAAGATAAGGCCAATTCCTCATAACTAGTACCATTTTTTACTGATACCCCCAAAGTATCGAGCCTTTTGACTAAGTCTTTTTGACTTAATCCGATAGTTTTATTTAGCATTATAGCTCTATTATTAAAGAATGCAGCACTATAAGATTTATTTGCAATCTTACTTTCTATTTCAGGTGGAATATTAAGAGAGTTCTTTTTAAAAATAGTTTCTAAATCTTTAACAAAAAAATTTTCAGTCTCTTTAGTAATTTTAGAGAAATCTTCTAAGTTAGTCATAAACCTCCTTAATTCTTTGTACGAATCACTTAACCCCCTCACTTGCCATCTCTTGTATTTTATTTTTCTAGTATTTCCCCAATAAACTGTTCTTTTATAAAGAATTTCTAACTTTAAACACATTTTTTCAAGATTATTGTCACCTTTATATTCCAACACAATTTTTTCTAATTTTATTTTGTATTTTTTTAACTTTGAACTAGCAATACCTATGCAATATTTACCATTTTGTCGTTTCTCGAATAAATATCCTAAATATTCAAACTTTTCGATTCCATCTGTGGATTTTATTACTTTTGATTTATTTTGATTTATTTTTATATCTTTTCCCAAAACTTTTGAAGTTATTTGTTTTAATTTGTCCATAACATCTTGATCATCTAAATGTTGATCAAATATTAAAATGGAATCATCTACATATCTAGCGAAAAATATTAGCCCATCGTCCTTAAAAGTCTCTCTTACCTTTTTGTTAAACTTATCTCCAAGTATTTCTAATAAAGTATTGTGGATACCTACTCCGGGATAAAGAATTCTATTTTTATTTAAATACTTGACTAAAAAATTCAATTCTTTTTCATACAGTAAACCATCATTTATTAATATTTTTTTTATTTCTCCAACATTAACATTATAAAAAAACTTTTCAAAATCTATTTTAATTATTGTATATTGATGATATTTATTAAGATAAGGAATAATATTCATTAATTCTTTCATAATAAAAGATCTATTTGGAAATCTGATGTTATAAAGACGATTTAATAATTCTTTAAAGTAATCTAACGTAATGTTATTATTATTTGAAATTTCACCCTTCTCCACTACTAATCTGCTTTTAACATTTATTAATTTGTATTTTTCTGGTATTTTATATAATTTAATAACTTCACGTATATTTTTTTCTTCTTCATTATATAATTCCGACAAATTTTCCATTATAATTTTTCTCATAAAAGCACTCCTTCCCCATTAAAAATGAACCAAGTTAGAAATATCAATACAGGTATATAGTAACAAAATATAAAAGTTTTGTAATTAAAAACTTATTATTAACTTTTCTTTAGTACGGTTAGTTTTAATTACTCATAATAGAAAAGTTAATAAAGCATCCGCAATTACATGTTGGTTCACTTCCTCTCTTGTCTAAGCAGCGTCTAATAACCAATTAAAATCTCTACGAGATTTAAAGATATCTATCTTTACCCTACTCTAAACAAGAAGTCTCTTTCCTCAATAGAAAAAACACCTCCACGTTGTATTTACAGGTACAATACCCGGTTTCAACGAAAAGGTGTTTTTATTCGCATCAAATATCTAGTTCAGTTGAAATAATTAAGTTTACAGGCTTATTTCTTATTTGTTCCTCTTCCCATGCATGATGAATAGTAGTAGCACTAACTCAAATCACTACAATTCTTCCGCTATTTCTTTCACAATTTCATCAATCGCTGTGGATGCCCCCGATTTATTTTGAACCAACACACTAAAGATATATGATTGCCCGCTGCTTGCCTCTAAATAACCACTTAGTGTACTAACACCAGTTAATGAGCCTGTTTTTGCATAGACTTTTCCTGCCGTTAGCGGATCTTTTAATCGGTTTCTTAAAGTACCTCCTACCATTCGATCCGTATTTGCAGCTACTGGCAAGCTAGTAAAATAGGTAGTAAACCAATCTTCTCCTTGCACTTTATACAACAATTCACTCACTAATAAACTCGAAACCCTATTTTCATGAGACATTCCAGAGCCATCTTCAAATTGCCAATCTGCCATATTTAAGTTATTTGAGTTTCCATATTCTTTTATAACTTCTAAACCAGCCTTTGTGCTACCGTGATGATTTTTCACTTTACCCATTGTTTTTACTAAAATATCCGCAATACCATTATTACTTAGTTTCATATACGGGATTAACAGTTGCTCCAGTGTCATTGATTGCTTCATTGCAACGAGTTGAGCACTATGTGGTGTTGCAGCTTGAAATACTTTTTCTTTTGAATACTCGATTCCTGCTTCTGCTAAAACTGCTTGGAACATTGTCAATGTATGTGTCGTTGGATGCTGAACAGTCACCCATTCTTTTTTCGTTTTATCGACAGGAAGATTCCCACTAATGACAATCTGGTTTGTTTGATATAATCTTTCAATTGTTACTGTATTGCTTTTTCCAGATTCTACAGTTTGTGCTTCATTTACTATTTGTAAATCACCAATGTTCGGCGTTACTTTAATGGAAGGTAATTCTCCAACTACAGTCCCAATTGCTTCTACGATAATCGTTCCAGAATCGTAGTCTGTGTTTGGAGAAGTGGTTAAAGCTGAAATAGGTGCAGCGTAATAATAAGACTCGTCCTCAACCCAAATCCCAGGTGTTAATAAATCATCATCAAACCATTTGTCATCACCGACAATCCGGCCATCAATTTTATGAATACCCTGTGCTTTTAACTCTGCTGCGAACTGTTGTAGGTCTCCGATGGATAGGGTTGGATCACCTTCTCCTTTTAAATAGACGTCACCTTTTAAAACCCCATTGGACATCTTCCCAGTAGTATAAAGGCTTGTATTAAAACGGTAATCCTTTCCTAGTACATCTAAAGCCGCTGCAGTGGTTAACAGTTTCATATTGGATGCTGGTTTTATAGTTGTTTGAGCATTGTAGTCATATACCATTTCACCAGAGATTCGGTCTCTTACCGTAATACTCACATCTGCTCCGGCTAATTTTTCTTCTACAATTCTAGTAATAGAATCGCTTAACGTTTCCTCTACTGATTCTTCTGCTTGAGCAACATTGTGAAAACTGAACATGCCCATAACCAACATCCAAGCCATCACCATGGTCATCCATTTTTTCTTCATGATTTTCCCCCTTGTTTGAATTTTTTATTATTGCTTAGGGATATATTCATCATAAAGAAATTTTTTCCTTTACATCTATAAAAAACAGGCTTATCGATTGAGATTAAAAGAATTAACCTAAATCGATAAGCCTATATTTTTTTCTCAAATTATGTCAATTGTCCTGAAGGAAGCAACCAACATAATACCAAACTACTTTATCTAATCATTCCTATATAACCCCTAATTTTCTTGACAATACCACCTGGCATTTTAATCTTAAATACTTTCTTTACATCTATTAATTTTATTGCCTTTCGTACAGCCATATTGCTTCTCTTAAATAATTTTCTGTTTTCTACAATATCAATTATGACCGCTTCTAAAAAAGCAATACTACAAACAATAATAAGTATAATAATTGCGATCATATCATAAATGCCATCGAAGGAATTTGGTTTATAAGAAATAAAGTTAAGTTTGATATAAAAGAAGAGCACACCAATAGCAAAAGAAAAAACAGGAATATATTTCATTAGACTATTGGACACTTTTTTTCCTAGATAATAGGTAATACACGCCACTAACCCCATTAAAATTAAACAAACAAATACGGCAATCTTAAAGCTCATTTGTTCACCTCTTTCAGTTTAAATTGATACGTTTTTGTTCATCAGGTCACCTGTATGCATTACACTACTATATTCGTTAATTTATAGAATAAACACTATTTCACTAAGAGTTTACCCAATTTAAGAGAATTTAGTCTCTATTTGTATAGAAATCTTTGAATTCACAATCCCCTTCATTTTTTCATATACTTTTATAATGTACTCAATGAAGTGGAGGAACGACATGGACGTATATGTTAGACGTGGGGATTCCCTTTGGTATTACAGCCAATTATTTAAGATTCCTCAACAGCTTATTATCAATTCCAACCGAAACATTAACCCTCAAACGGTCTCGGTAGGGCAACTCATTAAAATCCCTGGATTTGTTACGGTTAGTTATCAAATACAACCGGGTGACACTTTTTGGTCAATTGCGGAAAGTCGAGACCTTCCTCTAGATGCAATTCTGCTTCTTAACCCTGGTGTGAACCCGAATAGCCTGCAAACAGGGCAGACAATTACTCTTCCTCTTAGAGTTACCTGGAGAATTGTGAATGGGAAACAAAATTATGATTACGATACCATGATGAAAGATATTAGACAGTTACAGACTGTTTATCCATTCTTGCAGGTTTCTTCTATTGGCGATTCCGTTTTAGGTCGTGACATACCTGAAATTTTAATTGGAAATGGTAATAAGAGAGTCCATTATAATGGTTCGTTTCATGCGAATGAATGGATTACTACTCCTATCCTTTTGACCTTCTTAAATGATTATGTACTGTCATTAACGAACCAGAATACGATCCGCGGTCTTGTAACATCCCCTTTATATGAGCACTCGACATTATCCATTGTTCCGATGGTTAATCCGGATGGAGTTGATCTAGTGATAAATGGTCCACCTTCTGAGGAACCTTATAGAAGCAACGTTATCAAATGGAATAATGGCAGCACGGACTTTTCAGGATGGAAAGCGAATATACATGGAGTGGATCTGAATGATCAATTTCCTGCACTCTGGGAATTGGAACGAGCACGCAATCCAAAAACTCCAGGACCAAGAGATTATGGAGGCGAAAGTCCATTGTCCGAGCCAGAAGCCATTGCGATGGCAGACCTAACTAGGAGACGGGATTTTGCTCAAGTACTAGCTTTTCATACGCAAGGAGAAGTTATTTATTGGGGGTTTCAAAACCTCGAACCACCTGAAACGGAAGCGATTGTCACCGTGTTTAGTAGAGTCAGCGGATACGAGCCCATTCAATCGATCGAAAGTTACGCAGGATATAAGGATTGGTTTATTCAAGACTGGCGGAGACCTGGCTTTACTGTTGAGGTTGGGAAAGGAATAAATCCGTTACCACTCACACAATTTGATGAAATCTATGAAAAGACATTGGGGATTTTTCTGTCAGCATTATATTTATAACTATTTAACAATATTTTATATTTCGCTAATGAAATGTTAGTTTTCACCACTCCCCCCTAGGTAAATACACTTTTTATTAATCCTTACATATGATGCATTAATGAAATCGCTTAGGGGGAGTCCTTATTATTATACATGTGGTAAGCTTTGGCGAAACGCTTTGGGATTGCAAGGAAAGAATAGACTCTTTCTATATATAAGTAAGGAGCCGAAGATATATTTTCGGCTCCTCTTTTGATTTTTACTGTCACCATTTCGGACGCTCTTTTGCTTCTTTTACGGATTAATAGAAAGATACTACTGGGGTTGATTCTCTAGTAATTCAGTTTCAAAAGTGCTGAATCGCTCACTAGAGTGGATGTGTTAAATAAAAACAAAACGTCATTAATTTCATTTTTGGTCAAATACTCAGTAATGCTCCCGTTATAATACCGAATGTCTATCACATGGATTTCTGGTACATGTCTTGTGAGAAAAGGGATCATGCTATGCGCATACGAATCTTTAAGGATTAGCAACTTATCTTGTTCAATCTGACGTGAGTCAAGCTCCGTAGTAAGCTTCATTAAAGCGTGTACGCCACCTAAAAAATAGGAATATTGATCTTTTTTAGCAAGAAAGCTCGCATCGTACATACCCGTCATCGTTTCATTTGTATCCGCAATATACATCTCCGTATGAGTAGGTTCACGAGGAATATAAGCTTCAATAGTATCCGGCAATATTCCATTAAACTGACTCCTTGTATGATAGCTCCCTAGAAACGAATTGCTCACTGTTTGTATTTGGAAATCCTTCTTAGAAAGGGGATCCCACCCCTTCTGCTCGGCATACGCAACATAAGCCAAATAAGCCCCGTATGTCGTCCAATGATGGTCAGTCCGATAATATATTGGATCAGTTGCATGTGGTTCCAGGAATTGAAATCCATTCATAAAGGTTATCTCGTTAAGCAGTTGATCTTCGATAAATTGGTTTACTTTCTTTTGAGGATACGATGGCGCTAACCATGGTAAACGTTCAGGATAAAGTCCAATCGATGTGGGAACTAGCATGAAAGTCATGTCCACTTGCGGTTGGTTGCTAGCAAATAGGTTTACCGCCTCTGTATATTGCTGAATCTTCGTATAGTCAGGCTCTAAGAACTTTTCCAATAAATATTCATCTTTTCCTTTATAAATACCGTTATTCTCTTGTTGTAGCCGAAATTGTTCCACAGTTGATTTTATCCACAACCACTCATCCCGAAAAGGAAAGTGGTCCGTGACAAAGCTCTCAGCCTCTTCTGCATATTTCTTGGACATTAAGTTATCCCATGTTAGATGAGGCGAAGCCTGTAAATACCTGTTTTCTAGCTCCGAGAAACGTTCCCGGGGCAATATAAAAAAGAAGAGAGCGAATAGAAATAGCGTTCCGACAAACCCAAAGACCAATAACCGCTCCGCTTTCTGCTTCATCATTTTTTACCTCCCTAGAAACGAAAATATAAGAACGGGTTAAAAGTCGCGTCTACCAAGTAAGCTACGGAAAGCAAGAAAAGAAACCCATACCAAACAAGGTGAATAAGAGACAATTCATTATTCTTTGACGCTTCTTTCTTAGGTAAAGAGGCAATAACCAATACTATTAGCAAAACCGCATTCGTATAAAGAAAGTACACTGTGTCGTTATTCCAAAGTAATTGGCCATTAAATCCTACCATAGCACTCAAATAACGAACAATCACGGAAGGCTGTTCAAAGGCGAATAGCACCCATCCGATGAGGATGAGCATAAGTGTATACATGTGTCTAACCCAACGTGGTAAGCGAAGCAGTAGATTTAATCCCCACCATTTTTCAATAAGTAAAATTACGCCGAAATACAATCCCCACAGTATGAAATTCCAACTAGCTCCATGCCAAAATCCCGTTAGGATCCAAACGATGAGAATATTACGCATTTGAATGATTAAACCGCGGCGATTGCCTCCAAGTGGAATGTAGACGTACTCGCGAAACCAACTGCCCAGAGATATATGCCATCTCCTCCAGAAGTCCGTAATGCTCTGAGCAATATACGGTTTGTTGAAATTCTCATTAAAACGAAAACCGAACATGAGACCAAGTCCAATGGCCATATCGGAATAACCGCTAAAATCAAAATAGATTTGGAAGGCAAATGCGATTATGCCAAGCCAAGCCGTTAATACAGGCATAGAATCTGGATTTGAGTTCGAGATGGTGTCCCAAAGCAAGCCAATATTATTGGCTAGTAGCACCTTCTTTGCCAGTCCGATAGTGAATCGTTGAACACCCTCTGCGAACATCTTGATACTTTCTGACCGCTTGTGGAGCTGTTCTGCAATCGTGTTATATTGCACGATTGGCCCTGCAACCAATTGAGGGAACAAGGCGACGTATGTTCCAAAATCAATCCAATTCCGCTGTGCTTTAGCAGTTCCTCTATATACGTCTATGATGTATGACATCGATTGAAACGTGTAAAAGGATATTCCAATTGGCAGTGCAAGTTCGATTAAAGGGATATTCGTACCTAACATCGCATTTACATTTTGAATAAGAAAATCTGCATATTTAAAATAAGATAATAGTGCAAGGTTAACGATAATGGAAAATACAACAATGCCTTTTCGTTTTACCTTAGTCAAATTGGGTCTATCAAGTAGTAACCCAAAGCTATAATCTGTAAGAGTTGATACTAACATAATTACAATGTAAACTGGCTCCCCCCAGGCATAGAAGATAAGACTCACTATAAATAATAGGAGATTTCTAATCCTCCTTGAGGAACAATAGTAAAGAGCTAGAACAATGGGTAAGAATAAGAATAAGAAAAGCAGGCTGCTAAATACCATGGTTGTTTATTTTTGATCAAAGAAGCCGTCGTAAACTTTTACAAGCTCGTCTGCTTTGTCAGAGATAACCAATAATACATAGTTTCCTTTTGTCACTAGTTTATAGTTTTTGGCGTTCTCATACTGGTCCGGAAGGTAATGTTCGAATTGCTTTTTCACACTTTCTGCTCTTTCTTTTACTCCTAACTCCACATCTGGTACATCTTTAGCGTCTTTCACTTTCAAAATTGCGATTTCATTTGTCTTTACATTCATCATTGGTATTCTAATCGAATAATCCTCAAGCTTCTCAGGATCAATATTGTATAAACCCTTCACTTCTTCTGGTGCCAATTCAATTTGAGAAGGTTGCTCGACTTCCTTTACCATTTGGTCAGTCATCTCTTTCGCAGACAACTTCGCCTCTACTGCAGCTGACTCATCATTAGAACAAGCTGTCACGACCACGCATAATACTAGCATTAACATAAGAACCATTATTTTTTTCATTGTTATGTACTCCTCTTTTTCTATATGTTGGATTTCAAAGTATTTAGACGTAAGTATTCAAATAACGTTACACACGAAATACCTTTCGTTCACAAAAATAAACAACTGTTTGCTTATATTGAGCAAACAGTTGTTTATTTTTCGCTGATGATCATGGCGAGCTTTTCGAGGTTTTCAAGCCCCAATAAATAACTTCTCCTTGCGTATGAAAAGCTAGCACTCGAGTAAAATCCCGTCTAATTGTTAGGTCTGCCATCGCAATTGCTCCTGGCTCGGACAATGGACTTTCGCCTCTAGATGGATACTCCGAATCAACTTGTTAGGAAAAATCAATTTCCCAATAAAGAAAGAATCCCTTCTAATGCAGTTTGATTTGCTGTTGCATTAATAATACTAGTGGCATTCAACGCATGATGTTCATCCAAATTTAGGGTACTTTCATCTGTTTTCAGAATGAAACCTGTCATTTCTTGCATGTCAAATACTTCATTTAATTTAATAACGTGATCCTTGGATAACGCTGCATTTTCCCCTAAAATTACACCATCTAACCCACCGTAATGTAAGATTGCTTTTTGAATTGCTTGTTCCACATGATTACCATCCATTAACTTGATTTGATTTTTATAAGTATCTAACATAACGCTAAGGTTTTCCGTGTAATCGGCTACCGCTACAATATGTGCGCCTTTTTTTAGTAGTTTTTTCAACATTAGTTCTTCATGATGATTATTTATGCCAATGACGATAAAAATGTATCCTGCCAAATTTGGAACTGCTGGTGAAAGCGTTAGCTTATATAATTCAAGCGGCCAATAATCAATGTCGAAAGCTTCTTCTTCTGTCAGGTTTTTTGACGAGTGAAATATGTCGAGAACATTCGCAGTCGCTTCATGCGAATGCCTTGCGATTTCTATATTTCTTTTTGCATTATCTAGAGAGATTCCTGCACCGAAACAGCCTACAGCAGGTATTAGACCTACTTTAGGATCAATATTATCATGCATATCATAACCTTTTGGTAGTCTGCTTTTAAACTTAATGAAAAAATTTGTATACCTTTCTCGGTAGGATTGAATGGCATGTTTACAATCATCATTTTCCGAAATCACCAGTGAGTCTTTTCCTATTCTTAAAATATGCTCAAGTGTGGATCTTCCACCAGTTGCGATTTGTTCCACATCTTTTCGATTTGCGATATTCAGCTGATTCTCATCAATCGTAATAATTTGTTTCTGCTTTTGAGAGAGTTGTCCACGTAAACGCAGAAGGAGTTTCGTGATCTTATCAGTCGTTAATTTCTCTTGACTTTCTGTTTCTTTTTTGGATTTATGGCTGTTAATATATGCTTTTGCTTTCTCTTCTAATTCAATTGTTTTTAAATAGGATTCTTCATGTGTATTTCCCCAAGTAACAAGCCCATGATGCTCCAATACAACCGCATAACTAGTTGAAAATTGTTGTACTACTTTAGAAAGCTTAAATCCAGGTCGATAGTAAGGAACAAAAGCAACGTCTTTACCTAATATTTCATGTATGATTTCTTCCGCATTTTCATGATTGGTTAATGTGCAGATTGCATCAGAGTGTACATGGTCGACATGTAATGCGTCGATAAATGCGTGAAGTAATGTTTCAATGGAAGGTCTTCGTTCTGCAGCACTTACCATACAATTAGCGAGATAATCCACCATATCTTCATCTGACATGTTTTCTAACTCTAATAAAGGAAGTAATTCTTCCAAATAAAGTCCAGAAAAATCTTGTTCTGTAATTGTCTTTAAATCACAACCGCTTCCTTTAATACGAAGAATCGTGCGTCTTCTCCCTAAGTGGTCTATTTCCTCCATCTTACTGGAGGTATTTCCTCCTCCATATAAAACAAGGTTAGGATCTATCCCCAATAGTTTAGATCGATTAACTAACTTACTAATATTACTTTCCCCTGGAATTGTAAAAGGTTGATTGACCATGAAACCCCCTCCTTCTCCTTCTTAATTAACAAAACAGCTTTAACCCAAAGAAAATGAATCATAATCATAGGGTAGAAATGAGTACAGGACTATTTCTACCCTATGATGGAAATTCAATTAGAAATCGTAGTTATCAATATTCTCTTTCGTAAATGTAACTCGTTCTGGTAGTAAAATAATTCCGCTATCATCCGCAGTATATTCATAACCTTGAATGGTGTTTGGTTCAATCGTAACTTCACCAATTCCAGGTACATCAAATGAATCTCCTACTTTTAATTCTTTTCCTTCTACTGTCATCAAGTAAGCTACATAAGTAGCAATAGCCCCTTGTTGTTTGACATCCCATAAGCCAAATTGTTTAACTGTATCCCGTTTTACATAGTCTCTCATAACATTAGGAGTGGAAAATCCTGTAATAATTACTTCTCCCGCTTTATCTAGATTTTCAGCAGCCTGCGCCATCGCCGGTAAAGCAGTTGCGTCTGGAGCTAAGATTGCATCAATATCAGGATATGTTGTTAAAATACTTTCTCCAATTGTTAATGATTTTTGTGCATCATTTTCACCATATTGTGTGGTGACAATTTCCCAGCCCGGATGTTTTTCAGCAATATATTCCTTTGCTTTTTCAACCCACTGGTTTTGGTCTGTAACCGTCGGACTTGAATAGAAAAAGGCTACTTTTGCATTTTCCTTGTCTAATTGATCAGCAGCCATATTGACCAATAGTTCTCCCAATTGAGTAGGAGTTCCTTGGTTGATATAAAAAGATCTATGTTCTGGACTCACGTCGGAATCCCATGTAAGAATTTTGACGCCACGTTCTTTTGCACGATCTAAAGCCTGATTCAACCCATCCACCGATGTAGAAGAAACCATTAATGCATCGTATCCTTGATTAACAAAATTATTAATATACTTTACTTGCTCAGCAACCGACGCTTCACTAGGGCCATCGTATTTGAATTCAACACCCAATGAATCTGCCATTTCTTCTGCTCCTAATCCTCCAGAAGTAAAAAATCCTACACCTGTCAATTTCGGAATGAAGGCTAATTTTACATCTTCTTTATTAACAGCTTCTTTTTCCTTATTACTACAAGCAGACACAATTACAAGAATTAGAGCGAAGATGAATACCAAAAACAGTTTATTGTTCTTCATAACATAAACTCCTCCTCTAGTATAATCTTCAATCAAGTAGCCTTTGTAGTAGAGCTTTGGTTCTTTGGAAACCACTTTTTCACATGATTTATATTAAAACGTCTCATTACAACAGCTACAATTAGCATAACTCCAACAATAATCGTTGTTTGTTCACTGGACATACCAGAAAGTTGGAGGCCGTAGTTCATCATACCAACCACTATGCTCGCAATTACAGTTCCTAAAACTGTACCCCTTCCCCCCAATATACTTGTTCCACCAAGCACGACTGCCGTTATGACTGGCAAAATTGCTTGTGCCCCTAAATCAGATCTTGCAGAACTGAAATAGGAAGTTAATATTATGCCGCTTATACCACCCCCTAAACCGGCTAGCATATAGGTGCTCATGACAATCCATCTCGTCGCTATGCCGCTATATTTAGCAGCTTTACTATTGATGCCGACTAAATATACATTACGGCCATATTTGGTGAAGTGAAGTAAAGCGCCAAAAACGATTAATATAAATAGAATTAGCCATATTGAATTGGGAAGTCCTAATGTAATTCCATTTGCAATTTGAACAAAGGAATTCGGAAATCCACTAATCCCTTCAAATCCAGTAGCACTGGAACCACCCGAAATCACCAAAGCTATTCCTGCGAACAAAAACATAGTACCCAAAGTCACAACGAGCGGTTGCACATCGGTAAATGCTACAATTAAGCCATTGAGTAAGCCAGCTAAAGTACAGACAATTAAAGCTACAAGAAGCGCAAGCCAAATATTGAGGCCACCCATCCATAGAACTCCAACAGTAATGGAAGAAAGCCCCATAGTAGAACCCACAGAAACATCAATCCCGCCAGTAATGATAACAAAGGTCATCGGAATTGCAGCGAGTCCAATATAAGCGAAGTCATTCATACTAAATAGTAGATTTTGTACATTTAAGAAACCAGGCGTCAGCAGACCGAAAAAGATTAATTCCCCTACTAAAAACATAAACAGGAAAAGCTCCCATTTAAGTAATAGCCTTAGTTTGCTTTTCACGTTCAGTTTCCTCCAAACTATTTTTTGGATTTTTACTGGATCGTTCATTTAAATATTTTTGAAACCTTGAATCCCCAACAACGATAACAATAAGTAATAAACCTGAAATGGCACTATTCCAATAAGCTGGAATTTTCATGAATACTAGTGAACTATTAATGACTGTGAAGAAAATAGCTCCTAATCCAGCTCCTGCGACGCTACCCACTCCGCCAGTAAGAGCAACTCCCCCTAACACTGCGGCTGCAATTACTTGAAGTTCAATTCCGCTGCCGGTTTGATTTGAAACGAATCCAATATTCATAACAAAGATAAGAGCGGCGATCGATGCAGATATACCCGACAACATAAACGCAAGAACTTTTACGAAGTTCACTGGCAAACCTACTAATTGTGCACCGTCTGTATTATCACCAACCGCATAAAAGTATCGACCAAATTTTGTTTTTGATAAGAAAAGGTACGAGATGAATACTAAAAAGGCACCTATCCACACAGGATAAGGGACACCTAGCATTTCCATTCTCGCAATTTTTTTGTAGTAATTCGGTATATTTTCAATCCACATTCCTTTTGTATAGAGGAGCATGAGACCTCGAACTACTCCTAACATTCCCAATGTCATGATAATGGCAGGAATTTTTAAATAAGATACACCGATTCCATTTACGAACCCGATGACGGCGCCGATACATATGACTGAAAAAACCACTACGCCTAAATTCGCACCACTTGCGAGTAGTGTTCCACAGACTGCCGCTGACAAACCCAATATAGAACCAACCGAAACATCAATATTGGAAGTAAGAAGAACAAACGACTGACCAATAGCCATTACCAATAATATAACGCTTCCATTTACGATCAATATAATCGAATCTATATCCGTGAACTGACTATTTATAGATCCAACGAAAACGAAGTAAACTATCATTAAAAGGATGATGGATAATTCTCTTACTTTCATTATTTGATACAGGAGTGATTTCACGCAATCACATCCTTTTTTACGCCAAAGGCTGCCGAAGTGATGCTATCGACCGTAAGTTTTTCTTTCTCTATTTCCATCTCGATTTTTCCCTCATGCATGACAAGTACTCGGTCACTTAGTTCTACAATTTCTTCTGTGTTCGATGAAATCAGTAAAACGGCTAATCCTCTTTCTTTCAACTGATTGATAATATGGTAGATATCCGCTCTAGCACTTGCATCTATTCCCCGAGTAGGTTCATCGAGCATAATTACTTTTGGATTAGTAGCTAAATATTTTGCGAGTACAACTTTTTGCTGATTGCCACCTGATAAATCGCTTAATTCTTGATTTGTACCTTCTGTTTTAATTTTTAAGTCTTCCACATATTTACTCGTGATTGCATTTTCTTTCTTAATCGGAATAAATAATCCATGTAACCGATTTAATAAGGTCGAGGTGATATTTTTTCGAACAGATGTAATTTTAAAAATTCCATGCGCGTGACGATCTTCCGGAACATAAGCCAACCCAAGATCCATTACTTTTCGAATGGAAACATTTTTAATTTTTTTACCGTTCAATATAATTGTGCCAGAATCGAATTTTTCCATACCAAAAATCGCTTCAGCTATCTCTGTTCTACCAGCTCCAACAACACCCGCAATCCCCAGTATTTCTCCCTCTCGTACCGAAAATGATATATTCCTAAATTTTTTTCCGTAGAGAGAATCTATTTGTAAAACGGTTTCTCCCATTTTTTCTATAGAAGGCTGGATCGCCTTTATATTGTTAGTGAGGCTGTCTCGTTCACTTTTTTTCAGTAAACTTTTTTTCATATTTGCAGGCACTAGACCATCTAACAAGCGTTCGTAGGAAAATTCAGATATAGGTCCTTGGGCAGAAATCCTTCCATCTCTTAGGACTGCAACTGAGTGGGATAACTCAAAAATTTCAGAGAATCGATGCGTAATATAAATAATTCCAATCCCGTTATCGGAAAGCTGCTTAATCGTATCGAAAAGCGAGTTAATCTCATTGTGCGTCAAGGTTGAAGTCGGTTCATCTAGGATTAATATCTGAGCCTCCCGAACAAGTCCTCGTAAAATTTCAACAAGCTGCTGTTCAGCAATTGATAGTGTTAACCCTAATCGGTTAATATCTAGATTCCATCCCACTCGGTCGATTACTTGTAGGATTTTCTTTCTCAGGTCTTTTTGTTTACCATTTCCTTTGAGCCCCATCGTAATATTTTCTTCAATCGTCATATTCGGGAAAATTAAAGGCTCCTGTGGTACTAAATAGATCCCATGTTTATGGGCATCACTAGGATTTGCAAAACGTACTATTTTTCCATTAATTTTCAGTTCCCCACTATCGGCTTTATAAAGGCCTGTAATGATTTTCATTAATGTCGATTTACCAGCACCATTTCCACCAACAACTGCATATATTTCGCCTTTTTTCAGCGTAAAGTTAATCCCCAATAAGACATGATTCCCATTAAATTGTTTATGCAAATCTTCTATTTCTAATAAATACACTTCCGACAAGGTAGGTCCCCTCCTTCGAATTCAAAAAATCGAACAAAATCAAATACATCATTACAATTTGACCAATTTCTGAATCGCGAAAATGTGAATTATATATTTGGATTATATTTTATATAAAGCGCTTACATTCATTAGAATCCAAACAATTTTTTGGGGGAATTCTTCATTTAGAAAATATTTATAGGAATAGTTGAATATGTTGAATAACGAGAGTGGTCAGGACTTTTGCTGCTCTAATTTATGCGATTTCCTCCCCCTTTATCACTTCTACTGAAAAATTGAAGAGCAATTTCTATCCAAATCTTCCGCTACAAAAACCCGTGGACTTGCATTCCTTTCAAAATAGGTATTTGGGTTTCATCCAAAAATGAACCACTAAATAAACTAACACTTAATAATATGACATACATAACCAATGGTACTGGAGGAAAGAAAAAGTTCGACCAACCTGAAAGGGGGATATAGATCAAATTTAATTACTCATGCAGAAACAGCTTCACATATACTGACTTTTTAGGAGGAATGAACGAAATGAATTTTCTTCTAGCATTTGACGCAGGGACCGGTAGTATTAGAGCTGTTTTATTTAATGAAAATGGCGAGCAAGTTTGTGTCTCGCAACAAGAATGGACACATCTTCCCGACTCGAATTATCCAGGTTCCATGAATTTTGACTACATTAATAACTGGAATTTAATCATTCTGTGTATAAAAGAAGTATTAACAAAAGCAGAGATCAATCCAAAATCGATAAAAGCAGTTAGTGCAACAAGTATGCGAGAAGGATTTGTACTTTATGATGAAAAGGGTTGCGAAATATGGGCGTGTGCGAATGTAGATGCGCGTGCGGGTGGAGAAGTCGAAGCACTTAAACGTCAAAATAGCGATCTGGAGACTATTAATTACAAATTATCCGGCCAGACTTTTGCTTTAGGCGCGGTTCCAAGATTAATGTGGTTGAAAAATCATCAGCCAGAAATATACGAGAAAGTCTCTGCGATTACGATGCTTAATGATTGGATTTTGTATAAATTGTCCGGAGTACTGCAGGCTGATCCTTCCAATGGTTGTACAACTGGATTGTTCGATTTAACACGAAGAAATTGGTCTGAGGAAATAACGGAATTATACGACATAGATAAAGAGATTTTCACTAGTGTGAATGAAGCAGGAACAGTTATCGGTCACATTAATCTGGAGGTAGCAGAGTTAACAGGATTGAGCGAAGAAACGCTCGTTGTAGCTGGGGGCGGAGACGCTCAATTAGCATCAGTTGGCGTAGGAGCAATTGAAAAAGGGCAAGCTATTGTTTCTGGAGGATCCTTTTGGCAACAAGAATTAAATATCGATAAGCCGATTGTGGATCCAAACTGTCGAATCCGAATTAATTGTCATGCGATTCAAGACTTGTGGCAAATAGAAACAATTGCTTTTTTTCCTGGCATTGTTATCAAATGGTTTAGGGATAGTTTCTGTGACAAAGAAGTAGAGGAAGCAACAAAAATAGGGAAAAATTTTTATGAAGTAATGGACGAAAAAACGAAGAATGTACCTGTTGGATCATATGGAGTTATTCCAATTTTTTCGGATATAATGAATTTTATTTCATGGAGACACGCAGCTCCTTCGTTTATCAATTTAAGTTTGGATCCTGAAAAGTCTGGTAAACATGTGCTATTTAGATCACTGCAGGAAAATGCAGCGATGGTGACTTTAGGGAATTTGAAAATTATTGAAGAAGTGACCGGGCATTATCCAAAAGAAATCATTTTTGCAGGTGGAGCATCTAATAGCAAGTTATGGTCTCAAATTCTCGCAGATATGTTAGGCGTGCCCGTGAAAGTTCCAGAAATCAAGGAAGCAGCTGCTCTTGGAACAGCATTATATGCCGGTGTGGGCGCATGTATATTTGATAACATTTCTGATGTAGTTCGAAAGGTTGTCAAATTTGAAAAGAAATATGAACCAAATATGGAACACCACCAAATATATCAGGAACTTTACAAAACTTGGCGTAGCGTGTATATCGAGCAGTTAAAATTGGCAGATAGAAAAATAACCGAGCATATGTGGAAAGCTCCAGGTATAACTATTTGAGAGGAAGTGTTTTCAATGAAAAAAGTGCATGAAAACGATTTTGAATATCGTTTTAAAGACCATGGTCCGAAATATCTAACTAGAGGCCCTAACGTAGATATTGGAATCGTCGTTTTAAAGCCTGGGCAAGACTTCCAAAATCACTACCATACTACCTGTGAAGAAATCTTTTATATTCTGGAAGGCGAAATTGACTTCTATATTAATAATGAAAGAGTAAAAGTAAAACCTGGAGATATGATACAGTGCGCGCCAAAAGATACACACTATTTGATAAACACATCAGATAGTAATTTTAAGGCCCTTTTTGTTAAATCACCCTATATTTCTGAAAGAGATGTTGTAACTGTGGAGAATCCTATTATTTAAAATGTGAGAGATTCATCTCATAAAGTAAGCAGCTGGAGATACAATTTCGGCTGCTATTTTGCATTTATATAAACTGTAAATTTGGGTACAAAGCATTTCAAAACTCAAGGTTTTTAATGAATGAAGCGTTGCTTTTTTGGATAGTGTCTCACCATTAATTACAACTAATACATATAGAATAGGTTGTGAGTAGGAATTACTAAACAAGGAGTGACATTATCCGATACAATTAACTTTTTAATATATGGGTAACTTTATCAATAGCATTTTGTAGTTTTTCACTATTTTTTGCATATAGTTGCTTAGCATCTTTATTTTCAGTTGCAAGAGCAAATAATTCTAAGTCCGCTTGGCATTTTTTCATCGTCGAAAGCATTAATGGCCTTTCCTGCGGAGATGGAACTTGAAGCTTATCATCAAAAACATCAACCGTTAATTCCCCATAAGAGTTTACTTGTCCAATAAATACGTTTTCAATTGTAACCCCTAGTTTTTCTATTTCTGTCTTTAACCATCCTCGACTATACCCTATGGTTGAAAGAGGCTCATCTAAAATCTTGCCATCCATAATGACAGTCTGAGGCTCCTTTATTGAAGCTACTTTCATGTTTAAATCCTTTGGTGTTAAAGGTTGATTTTCTTTTTTCAGCATGACAGATAAATTACCTGTTGCTTCTAAAACCGCATATTCCACATCAGACACCTGAAAGACATCCTTATCTCGAAGTAATGCTAACATTTCGTCCACTGTATATCTTTCCTTCTTCAAATTATCTTCCATAACTTTTCCGTCTTTGATGAATATAGTCCCCTTGCCTTCTGTAAAATCGCGAAAATTTTTACTTTTCAAAGAAATGAGACCACCTAAAAATGGGATAAATGCAACTATTCCAATCCCTAACAACCCTAAATATATGTCTCCATCTAATCCCATAATACTTTCTCCTGCTATGCTTCCAATGGTTATTCCGGTTATATATTCAAAGAGAGAAAGTTGAGCTATTTGTTTTTTACCTAGTGCCTTGGTAACGAAAAAAAGAAAAGTGACAAACAATACTGATCGAACCACGACATCTAGCCATTCAGGCATGATTAAAAGACCTCCTTTTTACTTAATATCCTTTATATTGATATTCTTCATTTTCCAATTCTCCAACCCTTTTTTTCAAATCTGCTACTATTTCGCTCACTACCATCATTGTTTCATGTAGGATTTGTTTAGATTCATTATCTTGTGTCCGTTCTGCTAAATTGGATAGGCTACCTTCTACTCCTTTGAGACTAGCTAGACATTGTTTGACATCCGAAACTACCGTCATCTTCCATCCTCCTCATCCCTTAGGTTTGAATATCAAAGCACCTATCATGCCAAAAACAATGGCAGATGAAATACCCGAACTTGTTACTTCGAACATCCCTGTAAGGATACCAACTAAGCCGTGTTTATCAGCTTCTGCCATCGCCCCATGTACCAGTGAATTACCAAAGCTTGTAATAGGCACTGTAGCTCCTGCACCAGCAAAATCAATCAATGGTTCATATAAACCTACCCCATCTAAAATGGCACCAACTACTACAAGGGTACTTAACGTATGTGCTGGTGTAAGTTTAAACACATCAAACATAATTTGACCAATTACACAAATCAAGCCACCAACAACAAAAGCCCAAAAAAAGATCATATCTATTCTTCACCCCCGTATTCAATCGATACCGCATGTGCAATACAAGGAATTGTTTCTTGTTGCTGGAAAGTTAGGGGTGATAATAAAGCTCCCGTAGCTACTACTAACATTCTCTTAAATTCACCTTTTTTCATACGATTTAATAAATGACCATATACTACCGTTGCTGAGCACCCCGCACCGCTAGCTCCTGCTAATACCGGTTGTCCTTCCCGATAAATCATGAGTCCACAATCTTGGTATTGTTCTTCCGTGATAGGGATTCCATGCTTTTTGAATATATCCAATGAAGCTTCATGTCCTATTTTGCCGAGGTCACCTGTTACAATTAAATCGTAATAAGAGGGATCAACGTTTCGTTCCTTTAAATGCGCCTCGATGGTATCAACCGCAGCTGGTGCCATAGCCCCTCCCATATTAAAAGGATCAGTTAACCCCATATCAATGACGCGACCTATCGTGGCAGAAGTTACACGTGGTCCTTCTCCGGTTTTACTTAACAAAGCCGCACCAGCACCTGTCACTGTCCATTGTGCAGTCGGTGGTTTTTGTCCACCATATTCAGTTGGATAGCGAAACTGTTTTTCAACGGCAGTGTTATGGCTTGAAGCTCCTGTTAATAAATATTTGGCCCCATTTGTGTTAATAATATAGGCCCCTAGAGCCAATCCTTCCATAGATGTTGAACAGGCACCAAACAAACCGAAATAGGGAGCTCCAATGGTTCGACTTGCGAAACTTGTAGGGGTAATCTGGTTAATCAGGTCACCTGCTAGAAGAAATTGAACTTGTTCCTTTTGGATTTCTCCTTTTTCGAGTGCTTTTTGACAAGCTTCCTCAAAAAGAATTTTATGTGCTTTTTCATAGGAATCTTGCGCGAGCCATAAATCGGAATGCAGGAGATCAAAATCATCTGCTATAGCTCCATCTGCTTCAAATGGCCCTCCAACTGTTCCAGTGGATATAATCACAGGTTTTTGATCAAAAATCCAAGTACGATGACCTGCTAACATTACAAACCACCCCACTGTATAAAAATTGTTTTGATCAAAGATATGATAAATGCGGAAAATACGCCAAATAAAATCACGGAACCGGCAAGTTTAAACATGTTACCACCTACCCCTAACACAAATCCTTCTGTTCTGTGTTCAATTGCGGCAGATATAATAGCATTTCCAAATCCAGTAACTGGAACAGCAGTCCCCGCCCCTCCAAATTGGGCGATTCTATCATAAACACCAAATCCCGTAAGAAGCATTGCAATAAAAACTAAAGTTCCCACCGTTGGATTACCTACCGTTTGATCTGTAAAATCAAAATAATAAATATAAAATGTTGAAATTAGCTGACCGATTAGACAGATAAGACCACCGACTAAAAAAGCTTTTATGCAATTTTTAACTACTGGTCTTTTTGTTTCGTGTTTTTTTTGAAGTTCTTGGTATTCCTGTTGCACTGGTGTTAATTGTTTCTTTTTATTATTCGACATTTAGCAAGCCTCTCTTTCTCTATGATTGTTCTTTCATGAGACTTTTGATTTTTTTAATATCTTTTTCTAAATCTTTCATACTCAAGGTATTCTTTTGGAGTTTTCCTTGCAGCTTGACAAGTTCAACATACATTTTTTGATCTGCCGAAACTAAAATTTTATAATTAGGATACAGTTTTTCCAGATTTGATTTTATGTTCTTCTCAACTTTTTTTAATTGAAAACGATCAAATTGTTTTACTTTTATGGCTACTAATAGCTCTTTATCTGTATTCACAGCCATTACATCCGAAATTTCATCTTCCATGCTGACATTTTCAGTTGCTTGATTGGCAACGGATTGACTGATTGGCTTACTTATTTTCACCTGCGAAACATTCAAATCCTCATTGGAATCAGTATTCTGATCCTGATTTCCATTACAACCTGTGCATAATCCGATAACCATTAATATTAAAAGACCAACTTTCAAATTTTTTATTTTGGATATCATGATTTCACCCCTGTGTTTTATCATTATTGTTAGAAATAAAGGTTGGTTAATTCAACCAACCTTTGTCTCCTTTTTAATTATTCCTGTCTGTACTGAGGTTCTTCTTGTTGAATTTCTTGAAGACGTGGTTCAACACTGTCTACAATAGCTTGGGTTTTGATAGCAGCATCTTGATAAAGCGCCTTCGCTTGTTGATTATCTGTACTTAAAGCAAATGTTTCAAAGCTAGCTTGAGCAGTCTTCAATCCTGCTAGAACAGTCTTAATATCGTTAACTACTGTCATGAATAACACCTCCTTATATCTTTTGAGTTCTAAACTCTAAAGAATGTACTCATTTCCAATTTTTATTTATCAATTGGCCCAAATGAATCCTTGGATATTTTGCCCATTTCTTTACCAGTTTATACTGCTGATAATAACTGTTCTAAAACTTACTTATGCAACCATTACAAGTGTTTGGAATATTCTTGGAGGGTATGGCGGTCAGTTATCTTTATCATTTTTATCTTAGTACTACTGATTAAAGCAACGGGTATTTTCACTAGTGGTAAAGGTTCAGAGGAAAGCTTGTCCATCTGTCGGATCAATATTTTTTGCCTACTTAAATAAAACCGCCTGTCTTTAATCATATATTTTGATTAAGTCAGGCGGTTTATATTTTATAATTTAAACTTACTTACAAGTTTTTGTAGATCGATTGTTTGATGCCCTTAATTAAGTCATCCAAGCAAATCTAGTAATAAAAACTAAACAATGAATTTAGAGTACTTAGCTTAATGGAGGATTTCCAGTCCGTTTAGTAGAGATTTTAACTTTGAGGTATATTACAAAGAAAATGAGCTCTCCTTTTTATTCTGGAGAACTCACTGTTTCTTTATAGTTTCTTTATTTATTCGAGATATTCGAAACCTTCATCAGCAGTGTCTTTCCTGTTAGAACCGCTAGCACTTTCCTTACTTTGATGGGGTTCTGCTGGATCAAAATTTTGTCCTTTTAATTTCGCTTCTGTCGCTGTTGGATTTCCGCTTTTTTCAGTAACGTACCCGTATGGATCCATAAATTTCTTTTCTTTGTCTTCAGAATTAGCCAACTGAATCTCCTCCTATTCATCAATAGGATGCCATAAAATTTCTGTGTTATACCAATATTCTTTTACCTTACGACAATATCCACTAACGTTGTATGGAAGTAAAATATCTAGAGAAATACAACTCAGTTCGATCTGAAAAAGGAAACCTCTTCCCTATTTTAACAACTGATCAATCCACTCTTGCACCTTCATGCCTTCTTCAAACGATACAATCAATGACTCCTTACCCGTTACCGCTCCATGACAAGCATCCATAAGACTCATTGGCTTATTGTCCGGAATTACATGAACAGCCACCTGATCCACTTCGCTTATCCAAAGCTCTGACCAATTTCGAATCGTCATCACTTTATCTGTTCCAAACACTTTAAATTCTAGACACTCTTCCTGCCCAATTCCTGACAAACCATTTAGAACAATTGGTATCCCACTTTCTGTTTTAGCCAAAGCTGACACACCTGTTTCGCATAGATTTTCATTTACTGGATAAGTTGTCTCGTGTGAAGAAATCGTAAAATGACCGAATAGATGATAGATAAGTTGCAGATAATGTGGAAATACCTCTCTTATAAATCCACCTTGCTCTCTTGTACCAATCCATGGATTTTGCTGCCATTTTCTTGGCCAATGTGGGAAATAGGTATGTAATTCAATGCGAACAACGTCTCCGAGTGAAGCTGTTTGTATTGCATGTTGAAGTCTATGTACAACTGGACTATACATTAACGGAAAATGCATTGCTGTTTGAACATTTGCTTCAGTTGCTGCTCTTACCATTATCATGCCATCTTGCGTATCATGTGCTAGTGGCTTTTCTGAAAGTATATTTAAGCCATGTGCAGCTATTTGTTCTGCCAGAGGAGCATGACTTACAGGAGGAGTTCCGATATACACCCAATTTGGTTTTGATTCCAAGAGCTCTTCTAACGTCCCAGCAACCGGAAGTTAATATTTTGTCGAAATTTCCATAAGCCTTGTTTTATTTTCATCGAAAACAGACACAATTTCGCAGTTAGGATGAGCCAAAATTTGATTAATGATACGCTCCCCAACAATCCCTGTTCCAATTAATGCAAAAGTAGTTTTTGTCATAATTCGATCTCCTTCATAGGTATTTGAATATATTTTGCTACTCCATAAAGACTATGAACCTTGTACATTTCGCTATTCTTTATGCTTTATCCATTTCTTCATTTCATAAGCTGTTCGACCCGTTTCATCCCACTGTAGCATGTGCGTAACACCTTCCATTGCTATTATAGTAACATCATCTATTCTATTTTTTAGCTCTGAGATACCGATCGTTCTCATCAAATTACCAAAACTTCTTAGCTTCTATTAATTCTATATTACTCCTGTTTATCCCTTCAAAAATAAGATCCATTCAATTACTTTATTTCTAGTGGTAAACCTTTAAAATAATATAAATCTCAACATCTTCCGCTCTTCGTATGGTAATCTTGAAATATCAGAATTTACTATTAAATACAAAAAAGTAAATTGGGAGGTTTAAAATGCAGAACGTAATTGAAAAATTAAAGGAAATAGAGTCTGGAACCATTGGGATCATAATTTATTCCAGTGAAAAGCAAAAAATAGTTTCTGAGTATAATTGTGAAATGTCATTCCCACTTGCTTCAGCAGCAAAAGTAGCGGTTGGGTTTAGCATTGCTAAATGTGTAGAAGATAAATTATATACATGGAATGACATTGTAGAAGATGTTAACTTTAATCCAAATGAAGATAGCAAAGAATTATATCCTCACTTTCAACAAAGGAGTACGCTATCACTACGAGAGGCTGTAGAAGTTATGATTGCCTGTCATGATAGTTTAGTGGCAAATAGTATAGTGCAAAAGTGTGGAGGATGGGAAAAAGTAAATAATAAAATTAAGGCTTACTTTCAAAATATAAATATTACTCAAAATCCACGTAATTTAGAAAACAGTGGTAACTTAAGTCAAGTGTTCGAATTACTGCTATTGATCTTTGAAGGATATCGATTAAGTCCTGATTTATGGGCTCCAATAATAAATGGATTGGTTAGACAAAGAGGCGATATAGATGGAATACCTACTCATTTTTTAAATCATATGTCTGGTGGCTTAGATAATGTTGTAATTGATATTGGTATATTAGGAGATTTAAATCATAACCCATTATTATACGTTTTGGGTGCGAAAAATTTACCTAATCGATCTAATTATCAATCCTCCGATGAGAAGATTATAGATGCTATGAAATTACTCTACGAAGAATACTTGAACCAATCAGCACCTAATTTAGAATGCAATAACTGAAATCTCCCTTCCTTCTTTTCTAGTTCTCGCCTAATTAGACACGAACGAAAATAAATTCCGTTACATTTTCTCATTAAGAGGAGTGAAGTTTCATTTTTGGGAAACACTAATGGATGAAGGAGTGAAGAAAAATGGCTAATAGAAATAAAATATTAGTACCCTCTGCTCGGGATGAATTAGACAAACTCAAGGCTCGAGTTATGAAAGAACAAGGTTATAACGTAGATATCAACAATCCAAATGATGTAAAATACGAAATTGCCGATGAACTAAATATTCCATTGAATAAAGGTTATAATGGTAAGCTTACATCTGAACAGGCCGGGAAAATAGGCGGACCTATTGGCGGTAATATGGTTAAAGAAATGATAAAAATGGCTCAAGAGCAAATGATGAGGAAATGAAATAGCCGCTGATCCCAATATTCGGATGGATCAGTGGCTACTATTGTACATTCAAAAAGAAATAATCTCTCCGCCTTTTCCAGCAAACGTTACCATTTTGGAATCTGATAGGATAGTAGTCGTCTCAATTTAGTTCGCATAATTAACGAATATTTGGGGATTATAAAGTTGAAATGGATGACCATGTGGTTAGAAAATAATAGCCTGGAGTAATTACCTGTAAGCTTTCATTTACTGTTTCTGCGCCTTCCATTCTTTAGGAATTTCCATTCTTGCCTAAACTATACGATCACCAGAAATCCAAATGTTACCTTGCAACTTCCGTGCTTATTCGTGGTGTTTGTAAAAATAGTCCGATGCGATGCCCCCTTTCCATCCTTGACTTTTTTCGAGCCTCGATTCCCCCTATTTTCCAAACCAGCAATTCCACGTCATCCATTTTCCTTTCGTTGTATTTGTAACTCCTAGTAGCAAAGCCCCGGTAAGATAGAAATAATAGAGGATTTCGGCTCTTTTTCCAAATTCAGATAGGAGGTTCCACACAGATGACAAATAATCAACAAAATATCAGTACGAGTGATGCATACTCTCGTTTCGTGTTGGGCTCAGTGATGACTGCATATGGTACGACACGACTTATGCGTGATCCTAAAAGCAGAAGCGGTCGAATGCTTGTCTTGTTTGGTTCAATGAAAGCAGCGGAAGGCGCAACAAGGTTTTGTCCAAGAAAAGCGATGAATTCACTGTTGGAGCAAAAATTGATGAGTGCAAACGCTTCACAAGGTTCATTAGCTAGTGCTGGAGCAGCGATGAATAGCGCAACTCAGTCCGGTCAAAGTGCTTCTAGTAGCAACGCTGGTCAAATGGGTGGAAGTATTATGCAGATGGTAGGGAATATTGCACAAAAATTAGCTGGAGGAAATCCATCTCAAAGTACGGCTAGTTCTCAAAGTGCGAGTGGTACACAAAACAAGAGTGGCGGAGCTGGACAAAATGCTGCAGGTAGCAACCTTGCTCAGACGATTGGGAATGTAGCCCAACAATTGACGAGTGGTACTGCTGCTCAATCAATTGGTAACATTGCTCAAACAGTAGCCCCACAAGTTGGGCAAATGATGAATGACGTGGCGAGCATGACCGGATCACAAAATGCTGCTGGAACGAATAATGGTGGGAAGCAAGCGTCTGCAACGAGTGGAGCAACAAACACGAATGCAACGGCGAACGGAAACGCTAACACGAAGAATGCCGCAAACGGAACCTCAAATGGTAAGCAAGCTGCTTCCACAAATGGTAACAACATGCCAAAAGCAGGTGCAACAAAAACAAAAATGGACGGTGCCGCTAATAATGCTAATTTATCAAATGTAGCTGCAATAAATGCATCAACCTCAAACAAAAATGCATCAACACCAAATATTCTGCAATAATCATCTAACATGTCACTGCAAATTGCGGTGACATGTTTTTAATTCTTGGCTCTGTTTGTTTAGGGGATAGTAGAAAATTTGACAGGAAAACAGTATGAAATGTTAATGGCGCAGCATTCTTAACTTGCTCATTTGTAATGCAGGTTAAGTGCACAATGTCTTCTGCTAAGGGTATTCCTATACTAAAAAAAACAGTCTGATATTTGTACATCAAACGATCAATGTTAATATCGTTGACTGATATTTTATTTTATTTATATACAATATTGTTATAATAATGTACATACTCCTCGACACTTTTTACTACGATAGCCGTCGTTGTATTTTTTAAATCGTCGAAATAGATCACTTCAAACTATATGGAAGAATAAAAGATTAAATAAGTATAACCATTTCCCCTTGTCACAAACAATTCTGATACAATTCCGAATTGCTTCGAACAAAGCATCACAACACTAAGGAGGCTTCATAATGGAAAAATTACAGTTTTTATATCAACTCCAACTCATTCCATCTCTATTAGATGAAGATAACTGGACTAGTAAAGAAAATGCAATCGTCCAACATCATTTCGAGGTGTTACAAAAACTGCAGGAAGAAGGAAAGCTCATCTTAGCGGGTAGAACTTTGAATACAGACCCAATGGGAATTGTCATTTTAGAAGTTAATACCGAGGAAGAAGCAATGGAACTGATGAACAATGATCCTGCTGTAAAAGAAGGAATTATGGAAGCTCAACTCTTTCCATATCGTGTTGCTTTATATAAAAAATAAAATAATACCGAAAAAAATCAAAAGGATGGGGCTGTCTCTAAAGCATATAGTGACTGGGAGCTTCGCTTTCGGTGCAGAAAACATCTGCTATTCCCGCTGGAGTCGCCGTCTTCCACTACAATCAATTGCCTACAAAAAATAGTAGATTAATAAAAATATAAAAAAAACAGGTGTAGAAAAAGTGAACTGCCCCGTAAAAGTTAGACACCAATCTAACTTTTACGGGGGTTTTTTATGGCAAAAGTAAGGGCTGAACAACGTATTCAAGCAGTTCAACGATACTTATATGGAAATGAATCTATGATTGAAATCGCAAAAGATATCGGAGTGACAGATCGGGTTGTAAATGAATGGGTTCGCCGTTATCAAAAAAATGGTGTAGAGACTTTCTTAAAGTCCTATACAAAATATTCAGCTGACTATAAAATGAATGTACTTAATTATATGAACGAGACAGGTACATCTTCGATTAATACAGCTGCATTATTTAATATTTCATCTCCTGGCATGATTCGGAATTGGAAAATGAAGTTTGAGGTTGGTGGTTATGATGCCCTTGTTTCTAAGAAAAAGGGGCGTCCATCCATGAAAAAAGAAACAAAAAGAACAACGAAACCAACACCAATTGAAGGATCTGTTGAGGCATTAGAGGTACGTATTAAACAATTAGAAATGGAGAATGCGTACTTAAAAAAGTTGAATACTTTAGTTCAAATGCAAGAAAAATTACCAATCAAATCAAAGCGCAAGTAATTTATGAACTAAAGGAAATCTATGAAGTAGTGGAATTAATCAAAGTCGCTGATATTCCACGTAGTACGTATTATTACTGGGAAAAGCGTTTGAATCGTACTGATAAATACGCTGAAGTGAAAGTCGCAATTCAGTCCATTTATCTTGAACATAAGGGACGTTATGGTTATCGTAGGATTGCCAAAGAACTGAAAAAATACGGCTTTCATTATGATCCTAAAACGATTAATTATTTGATGAATGCCATTGGCATAAAATGTGAAGTCCGCATGAAGAAATACCGTTCGTATAAAGGAAACGTCGGAAAAATTGCCCCAAACATGTTGCAACGCGATTTTACAGCGAAAAAAATGAACGAGAAATGGGTAACAGACGTGACAGAGTTCCATCTATTTGGTGAGAAACGCTATTTATCACCCGTCCTTGATTTATGCAATGGCGAAATCATTGCATACACAGTAATGAGTCGTCCAGTGTACAAACTAGTCCATGATATGCTAGAACAAGCATTGGAGCGCCTTCAATCAAGTGATCAAGTCATTCTTCATTCGGATCAAGGTTGGCACTATCAAATGAAAAAGTATCGACAAACATTAAAACAACATGGGATAATGCAGAGTATGTCCCGTAAGGGCAATTGTTTGGACAACGCAGTCATTGAAAATTTCTTTGGCTTATTAAAATCTGAACTCCTGTATCTACAAGAGTTTGAATCCATGGCACATTTTGAACAGGAACTCAAAGACTATATTCACTATTACAATCACAAACGAATGAAGGAAAAATTAAAAGACCTAAGCCCGGTGGAGTACCGAACTAAGGTCTTAGAAGTTGCTTAACTATATATGTCTAACTTTTTTGGGTCAGATCAAAGACTCGTTTTTCTACACCGCTTCAATTTATGGGCTTATTGGACAGCCCCTTTTTTATATCTATATACTCTTTTATTATAAAGAAAACGGAACTCTTCCATTTTGACCAACGGATGATCTTTTCATTAGCATCAGTACCTTTACCATCCATGCCTCTCTATGTATTACTAGCTGTATATTAGAAATCCTCTCTAATAATTTTCATCATTTATGTTATTATGGTTAAATCACACCATTTGTAGTTTCAAGCATACATTGAAAAATTATTGACTCAAAACTTAAAACAACGAAAGGAGTACATATGAAGGAATTTTATACGCATATCAATAACAAAGTATATTATACGTTAGTGATCATCATGACGACACTAATGATGATGGGTTTGTTATTAGATAATCCACGTTTTGGTGAACTTAAGATAGGTTACATTTTACATAGTGTTCTTATATTAGCTCTCGTTGCATGTTTATTGCTTTATCCTAGGTATCGGAATTATCAATCCAGAATTATCATTATTATCGTTGGATCCGCTTATCTCTATACTATTTTCTTTTTATATCCAGACACTTGGTCTACCTTTATACTTCTCTGCTTTATTCCTGCAATTTCTATTTTATTTTTTGATTCAAAGCTGTTTTATTTTTCTTTAATTTTAAACGGACTATTAATAACAGTTACATATAGCTATATCATGCTAATGGATCAAGAAAATAGATACGCTCATATGAAATCAGATTTAATAGGAAATGTTAGTAACTTTATAGGAAGTCAAGTGATAATATATTGTATTTATCATTTATACCAGTTACGTATAAAGAAACAGCAATTATATTATGAACAATTACAACACTCCGAACGATTAAAGACTACTGGACAACTAGCAGCTGCAGTTGCACATGAAATTAGAAATCCTTTGACAGCTGTTAAAGGTTTTTTGCAGTTTTACAGCGAAAAGGACACTCTATCTAGTAAGGATGTAAAAGATCATTTTACTTTGATGATTGATGAATTAAATACGGCAGAACAAGTAATTTCTCAATTTTTATGCATAGCAAAGCCAGATAAAGAGAAAAAAATGGAAATAGTAAACGTTCAGGCTGTTCTTCAAAGTGTAACTGATTTACTTAAATCATATGGGCTTGTACGTGATAATACGATTGAATTAAATGTGGATGAAGATTGCTATATCTACGCTAACGCGATAGAGTATAAACAATTAATGATCAATATTATCAAAAATGCAATTGAGGCCTCCAAAAGTGGTGACTCCGTTATTGTTCAGGTGAATAGAAAGAATCATTTCGTTGAAATGAAAGTCATCGATACTGGTTGTGGAATGTCAAAAGCGGAAGTTGAGTCTCTCGGTACTCCTTTCTACTCTTTAAAAAGTAACGGGACAGGTTTAGGTTTAATGATTTGCTATCATATCGTTGAAAAATTTAATGGTAGAATTGATTTCCAAAGTACAATTGATGAAGGGACAACAGTTACAATCCGCTTTCCATCAAATAAATGAGGAGTCTGTACGACTGAACTTCTTTACTAATGAAGTGTCATGTTGATACAAAAACCTCAATTAATTATGGTATCGTTGACAGTTCCTCACCATGTTTTTTTGCTTATGAATCCTTACAAAATTTTTGATTAATGTGCGCTATTAAAATATCAAAGACTGCAGACTAAATGACCTAGAATCTAACAATTCCAGGTCATTTTTCACGTCTGAAGGAAATCCGAAAAGGAGGCCCCCTTACTATAACGGATGTATTTAGAATATTACAGTTGTGCCTAGTACCTATTTAATGCATTGTCTTTATGAGCTCAAATAGCTCTAATATACTCTTTGGGAATGTACGGTCCTTCATGGTGCTTAAGTATACATTGCGATTTAGAAACTCACTGTGCACTGGGCTTGTTAGTAAGCATTCTGATAAATGATGTTTGACATAGTGTTGAGGTAAGATGGCAATTCCTAACCCTTCTTCTACCAATACTTTTATCATTTCAAATCGTTCTATTTTATATTGAATATTCGGTGTGACATCTTCCTGTTCAAACGCTTTTAATATTTGTGCACTCGTTTGAAATGCTGGCATACCTATTATCAAGGCTTCTTTGGTAAAGTCTACTAGCGTTATTTTCTCTTTCGCAGCAAATGGATGATCTTTTTTTGTTACCACGACATACGGTTCGGTATACAATAATTCACTTTTTATTTCATGATCAACAATATGTTGGTTCGTAATTACTCCATGCACATTTAAATCTAATAAAGCTTGGCGCACAGTTTGATTATACAATGTATCAATTAGAGTAATTTGATTTTGTGGGTATCGTTTTTGATATGCAATAATTACTTGTGAAAACCAGTAATTTGCTGATTCAATCATGCCTAATCGAATTTCTAACTGCTCCCCTTTTGCTAACTCTTTTAACTCGGTATCCATTACTTCAAATTGAGCAATTAAACTTTTCGAACGTTCATAAAATTGCTGTCCTAATTCCGTTAATTGAAATTGTTTGGTTGTACGTTCTATTAGCGATGCATTGATTTCTAGTTCCAGAGTTTTTATCGCATTGCTTAATGAAGGCTGTGAAATATGTAAGGCTTTTGCGGCCCTTGAAAAACTTTGATATTTTACGGTTGCATTGAAATAATACATCTTCCGTAAATCCATTTCGCACCTCATTTATAGTTTTAAACTATTATAATATAAAAAAATGATATTTGTTATTATAAATATTTATAAATATAATAAAAATATGTTTTTTCAGTCTTTAAGGAGGTGAACGTATTGTATAAAAAAACAGATTCAAAAGTTTGGCAAGGTCGCATCGATCATGATACGGATCACTCTTACTTCCGTTATCATCAAACTGTTCAATTGGCAACTAAAACAATGCCAGGAATGGTTGGATTAATAGGCTTTGTTTGCGATGAAGGCGTCCGCCGTAACAATGGTCGTGTTGGTGCAAAAGATGCTCCACTTGCGTTACGTAAGCAGTTATCAACGTTGCCATGGCGTAATGATGTTCATGTAAATTCTCTAATTGATTTGGGGGATATCATTTGTGAAGGTCATGAATTAGAGCAGGCACAACGAGAACTAGGGGATAAAGTTTCTGACATTTTAACAAACGGAAAGGCTATTGTACTTGGTGGCGGTCATGAAACATTATACGGACAATATTTAGGGGTTCGTAAAGCAGTGGGTCCGGACTCTTCCATTGGTTTGCTTAATATTGATGCACACTTTGATATGCGTTCGTATGATAAACAAACCTCGTCAGGTACAATGTTTAAACAAATTTTAGACGAGGATCCAAATGCACATTATTTCGTATGTGGCATCCAACAATATGGGAACACGACTGCATTATTCGATACAGCCGCTCAATATGATGTGCAATACTTTTTAGATGAACAATTGGATTCATCTCAGTTCACTAAAGATTTACATGACTTCATGAATGCACATGATGTTTTACTTGTTACTCTTTGTATGGATGTTATAAATGCTGCTGAAGCTCCGGGTGTCAGTGCACCATCACCATTCGGTTTATCCGCTTTAAAGGTACGGGACATTTTGCGCCAAATGGTTTCGCACAAAAACACTGTAAGTTTCAGCATTTGTGAAGTAAACCCTTCACTTGATGTAAATAATCAAACCGCAAAATTGGGGGCTTACTTTATCAACGAAGTAATTATGAACAGTTTCGAATAAACAAAGGGGGATGTATATGGCTTTAAATCAAATTACAACACTATGCCTAGCAGTAACATTATTTTTAATCGGATCATTTTTAGTTAAAAGGGTTGGTTTTTTAAATCGATTTTGTATTCCGGCACCTGTTGTGGGGGGCTTGCTGTTCGCTATTTTAGCAACGATTTTAAAAGGGTTCGACATTCTCGAAATTACTTTAGACACCTCACTACAATCCATCTTCATGATCACATTTTTTACAACGATTGGACTCGGTGCAAGTTTCAAACTTGTTAAATTAGGCGGCAAACTGCTAGTAATCTATTGGTTAGCTTGTGGTTTCTTAGCCTTAATGCAAAATGTGATTGGCGTTTCTTTAGCAAAAGTAATGGGTATTCATCCATTAATCGGCGTAATGGCTGGAGCCGTATCGATGGAAGGAGGACATGGTGCTGCTGCCGCTTTTGGGGAAACAATTGAAGGCTTAGGTGTACCTTCTGCCCTAACAATTGGGATGGCTGCAGCTACATGTGGATTAGTAGCTGGTGGACTTGTTGGTGGTCCTGTGATTCAATACTTAATTCGCAAATTTAACTTAAAGCCATCTTCTGAAGAAACAGAAGCATACGTTGAAAAATCACAACATCCGATTACAGAAAAATCATTCATGCTGCAAGTTTTCTTAATCACATTCTGTATGGCTGCTGGTACATATGCTGGAGAATGGTTCTCTACACTGACAGGATTTGTATTACCGGGTTATGTAGGTGCCATGTTCATAGCAGTAATCGTTCGTAATATCGTTGATCGCTTCAAACCTGAATTAATCAACATGAAAGAAATCAACTTAATCGGTGATATTTCCCTTGGTATTTTCTTATCAATGGCATTGATGAGCATTAAACTATGGGAAGTCGCAGACTTAGCCTTACCATTATTCATCATCATCTTAGCTCAAGTACTCTTCATCGTATTATTCGCAGTGTTCGTTCTTTTCCGCTTACTCGGTAAAAACTACGATGCAGCGATTATGGTATCGGGTTTCCTTGGTCATGGTCTTGGTGCAACGCCCAACGCAATGGCAAATATGTCTGCAGTTGTTTCAAAATTTGGCCCATCACGTAAAGCATTCCTAATCGTACCGATCGTAGGAGCCTTCTTAATTGACGTTTTCGGTATGCCAATTATTATTACAACAATTAATCTCTTTAAATAGAAGTGCTAGGCACTAACACAAGTCAAAAAGCGCAAACCATTGAACTACACGGGTTTGCGCTTTTTATTTAGTAGTGCATGCATAGTATTGCTAATTAGCAATTGGTAATAACATAAGTGATATTTGTGAAAGGGTTCTATATGGTAGTTGGATTATACCGGTGGCTTCTACTACCTGGAAATATCGTTCAAAATGTTGTGGGGATCATTTCGATGTTACTTAGTTTTAAATAAAAAAGGGCCATTCTCTGTTGTAAAAACAACTAGAATAGTCCTTTTTTTATATCTGTATTAGAATGCCGGAATAGCAGTTTCATCATAATTTTCTTCTAAAAACTTGCGTACTTCTGGACTCGTCATAGCTTCAGCTAGCTTTTGAATCGACTCTGATTCAGCATTATCTTTGCGCGCTACTAGAGTAATCGCAAAGTCATTTTCAATTCCTTCAGTAAGGATAGCATCACTTTTTGGTGTCAATCCAAGAGGTGCAGCGTATGCAGGGTACAAGAATACTGCATCTGCATCATCATACATTCTCGCTAACATTAACAAATCTACTTCTTCAAACTTATAGTTTTTTGGGTTGTCAACAATATCAGCTTTCGTATAATATGGTCCCGTTTTTTCTTGTAAAGTAATGACATCGTGTTGAGCTAACAATGCCAATGAACGATCTATATTGGAAACGTCATTCGCAATAGCGATTACTGCACCCTCCGGTAATTCGTCCATCGAATTGTATTGTTTAGAATATACGCCATAATTCGCAAAATAGATCGGTACAATTGGAACTAGTTCTGCATCATTGTTTCTATTGAATTCCTCCATATAAGGTACATGTTGGAAGAAGTTTGCATCTACTTCTCCTGTGCAAGCGCGCTGTTAGGCTGAACATTATCACTTAATACAACAATTTCGAGATTAATCCCTTCCTCTGCTAGTTTTGGTTTAACAAGCTCCAGCATTTCCGTCATTGGAGGAATTAAAGAAGCTACTTTCAATGTCACTTCTTCCTGCTCATTACTTTGCACATTCCCCTTATCATTTGCCTCATTTTTCTGGCTACAACCAGCTAAAATCAATAGTGACATCGTAATAAAAATAAGTATTTTTTTCATTTTTTTCTCCTATCTTTTATCAATCATTCTTGATACAGTTGTTCCAGTAAATTGGATGATCTGTACCAGTATGATCATAATAATAATCATGTACATCATTAATTCTGTTTTAAATTGTTGATATCCGTACCGAATGGCAAAGTCTCCTATACCACCGCCTCCGACTACTCCCATAATTGTCGAATAGGAAATAAAACTAATAATCGATGTTGTTAATCCGAGAACAAGTCCAGAACGGGCCTCAACATAAAGAAATTTAAAAATAACTTCCTTAACAGAAGCACCCATTGAAATGGCTGCTTCCATTACACCTCTTGGTACGTCTAATAAAGACTGCTCGACTAATCGCGAATAATGAGCAATAGCGATTATTGATAATGGAACAGTTGCGGCCGCTGTACCAATGGCTGTCCCAATGATTAATCGTGTAAATGGAATTAGAAAAACTACTAATAATAAAAAAGGAAAAGAACGAGTAATATTTACCAATAAATTTAAAGTAAAAAAAACAAAACGGTTCTCAAGTACTTGTCCCTTCTTGCAAAGGTAAAGTAACGTCCCAACTGGGAGGCCTAGAAGGATTGCAGCTAAAATAGAAACACCCACCATTACAAAGGTCTCTCCAATAGACGCCCAAATTTCAGCTTCATATTGAACTAATATATCAGGCATGGTCCATCTCACCATCCTTTGTTAATTGTTCTACAAAGTATCTTGGGCTACCGTCTATATGTTGAATCTTTTTTGGTTCAATTAATACGGTGTCATAGATTTCTCCAGCTTCCATTACAGTTACTCGATTACAGATACTTTTAATTACTTCCATCTCATGACTTACAATGACAATAGTAACACCGAGTCTTTTATTTATATTTTCTAATACCTCTAATATTTCAGCAGTTGTATTAGGATCAAGGGAAGAGGTCGGTTCATCACATAACAAAACTTGCGGATTATTCGCTAATGCTCTTGCAATTGCAACGCGCTGCTTTTGTCCGCCACTTAATTGTGCAGGATATTTTTTCATGAAACTCTCCAACCCAACAAATTGAAGACACTCCACCACGCGGCTCCGTCGTTCTTTCCTTGGAAAGTTTGCCAACTCTAACGATACGGCTACATTATCGTAAACCGTTTTATTCGCCACAAGATTAAAATGTTGAAAAATCATCCCTATTGATTTCCGTGCTTGTCGAAGTTCTTTGCTGCTCAAATCGGTTAACTTTTGACCATTCACTTCCACTTCACCTTCGTCAGGGATCTCCAACAAATTCATTAGCCGCAGCAAGGTTGATTTACCTGCTCCACTAGCTCCTATAATTCCGTGAATTTCTCCTTTATTGATCGTTAAAGACAAGGATTTAATGGCCTGAAACTGTGAAAAACTTTTACCGACATTATGTAATTTAATCATAAAAAAACCCCTTTCTAGTAGTTGAAGGGTGATTACAATAGCTCTAATTATAGCCTAATATACTTTGGGTGTCATTTTAGCAGATAATTTCGATAACAAAGGTAAAAGCCAAGATGACCCCCAGTAAGTTAAAACTTTAGCACACGGTGGGATAGACCTTTTTTCTCACAAAAAACTTATTTACTTATGATACGGTTCACCATATTGTAACTAAATGAGTCACCAATAGCATTATCAACAGAAATGTGTTTTCTTAAATAGTTTTCTGCTAACTCCCGTTGCATTGTCGATCCTGGTAATCTCTTGACCTCTATTTGATAAGAAAGGGTTTTTCTTGCAAAAATATTTTATGGTATGATGTTTAGGTCGTTTTTCTACTATGTGACACATTTACATTCATCTAAGAAAAGAGGTATTTATGCACTCCACAAAATTATCCAAGCGACATTGGTTGCTCATCTCAACACTTACATTATTAACATTTGTTCTCGGGACAAGCGAATTTGTTATTGTCGGAATCTTAACCGATATTTCCTCAAGCCTTCATATAACAAATGCAAAAGCAGGCACACTCGTTTCTGCGTTTGCAATTACGTTTGCCATCGCCACACCACTAGTGATGTCATCAACAAGTCATTTTCCAAAGCGAAAATGGATGTTGTTTTTGATAGGAACTTTCATCGTCCTGAATGCTTTGTGTGTAATCTCGACGAGCTACATCATGCTCCTTGCACTTCGGATTATGACAGCGATTGTAACAGGAGTATTAATCTCTCTAGCCATGATAGTTGCAAGTGAAACCATGCCGATTAATAAACGCGGAATTGCTATATCATTCGTTTTCGGTGGTTTCACACTTGCAAATGTCGTTGGAGTGCCAATTGGTGTTGTCATTGCCGATTCGTACGGCTGGAATGCCACTTTCATGTTAACTACTTTCCTAGGAGGATTGGCGTTTTTGGCATCCTTTTTCGTCTTGCCTACTAGACTCAGCCAAATACGCAGTTCGATACGGGATCAGTTTTCTTTAATGACCAATCCAAGAATTTTGATGGCTTTTTTCATTCCTGCTCTCGGATTTGGCGCAACTTATACTGTCTTTACGTACCTTGTTCCTATCTTGAAGGGAATGGAAGTACCAAATCATTCAATTAGTTTAATCTTATTTGGTTACGGATTTATCTCGATTTTCAGTAACATCCTCGCCGGAAAAATTGCGAGCCACAATGCAATCGGGCGACTTCGGTTTGTTTTTCTCGTGCAGGCTGTTGTTCTGACAAGTTTATTTTGGACGACAAATCATTTTATTTTAGGACTTGCTAACCTTGGCTTGATGTCGTTAATGGGCATCCTCTTAACAACATCTACTCAGCTTTATTTAATAGACCTTGCCGGAATTTATCAGCCAAAAGCAACAGGTCTTGCTGCTTCACTTATGCCAGTGGCAAGCAACGTAGGTATCGCTTTCGGTTCTGCATTAGGCGGAATTGTATACCATCAAGGGAATTTAATGAATGTAACATGGGTCGGTGGGATAGTTACAGTCTGCGCAAGTCTGCTAACTTTCTTTAGCCATCGTTTAGATCAAAAACAAAAGAAATCAGCATAAAAGGGAAGCAACAATCGCTCGGCATGCTTCCTATGGTATCTCCAGAAGAACCAAAATCTTTCCATGCCATCATTAATGATATAACAGTAATCCCTTTATATAAAATTGAAAAAAAGAAGTATCAAGGACGTTTAGTTGTTCTTTGATACTTCTTTTTATATTCGAAATTTCAAAAGGAATTAAATTATTCGATTCGTCTCCATGTACGGCAGACACTCTTTTCCTTGCCTAATGGTTGCTGTACCCTTCGTTGTTGTATAAGGCGGTGTTTCCGGCAAAACGTTCATAACCAAGAGCCGGATTGAATGATCTTTATAAAATATTTCATCAAATGAAGGGGTTATGTGTGGATCCGTATTTTCAAATATCCTTTTTTGTAATTCTTCTATGTCTACATCAAATGGAATCCCTATTAAAACATTGTCTATTCCCTGCATTTTGTCGGCCACGCCGAAAACAACGCTGCCCCCGCCGCCATTTGCCATACAAACAGCGTATTTAATCATTTTATTGACGTTTTCCTCCACAGCACTAAAATTCCATTGTTTAAAGTCTAGGTCCTGTGCCTCAAAATCATCTGCAATATGATGATCCAATTGCTGAATGATCTCCATGATTTCGCTTTTATTCTTCATAAGAATATCCTCCTTTCCAGCAAAATCGATCTATATACCTTGCAAATACGTTAACTAATGCTGATACAAAAAAGGCAGTCCCTTATTACAAATACACTTGTAGGAACTACCTCTTATTATATATATATGTTTGTTTCGTCATGGCTGTTTATATAGATTTTGAAATTGCACGCTGGCTCCATACTTGCATAAATCCCCCGTGTTAGAACCTCATTTTCTTACGATACGGTTCACCGTGACACATCTAAATGAGGTGCTTCCATTTATATTTGGCTCATTTGCGCCTCATTTTTTTATACATAAAGTTTTTTTTATTAGTGGACTAACAGTAATTCAATTGAGGCTCATGAGATACACCATTTAGAACATTTCTTTTTAAAGAGGAATGCTTTATATTTTTGTTCAAATTAACTTTTTAACAACAAAAATATTATAATAATCAATAAAAACTAATTGTTTATCGATAAATAACATGTTAATATCTAATAAACAATACTTAAGAGAGGTGCTTTTCATGAAACCAGAAACACTATTTTTAAAGATAGCTGTTGTTCTTATGGGCTTTCCAGTTCTTGCTTTATGTATCTTTTTGGTACCTGAGTTAGGTAATATTGCAGCAAAATTGCTTCCAGAGTTTGATTTGATTAAATACCTCGTTTCTATTGTCTTTGATGCATCGGCGATTCCTTTTTACTTTGCTTTGTATCAGGCGTTTAAACTTTTACGCTATATTGACAAAAATAAAGCTTTCTCACAATTATCTGTAAATGCTTTGAGAAATATCAAATTCTGTGCCATCACAATCAGTAGTTTGCATGTGCTACTCTTGCCGCTCTTTTATCTCTTTGCGGAGAAAGACGATGCCCCAGGTGTCATCTTTGTTGGATTGATTGTTCCTTTTGCTTCAATAGTGATTGCAGTCTTTGCTGCTGTTCTTCAAATGCTATTAAAAAATGCCATCGATATAAAATCCGAAAATGATTTAACGATATGAGGTGAAACCAATGGCAATTATTATCAATATTGATGTGATGTTGGCGAAAAGGAAAATGAGCGTAACAGAACTTTCTGAAAAGGTTGGAATCACGATGGCGAATCTTTCTATATTGAAAAATGGAAAGGCAAAAGCGATTCGATTATCAACTCTAGATGCGATTTGTAAGGCATTAGAATGTCAGCCTGGGGATGTTTTAGAATACAAAAGTGATGAAGACATTTAAAGATAATTTGACAATTATTAGGGAGGTATAATCATGGACAGCAAAAATTTAATTATTGAAAATATTTCTAATCCCCATGAGCTAGAAAGAATGTTTAGAAATGACCCCCATGCCTTTAAAAAGTCATTCTCAGACGCATGGGAACAAAATCCTGATTCTCAGGTTCTTGGCATTTGGTATGAAAGATTGCATTTCAAGGAAACTTCACATTCAGAAAAAGCTTCCTTTCTTCAAAAAGGTTTCTTATTCATGGGCATTTTAGCCATTCTGGCCGGGATAAGTACCAGAATCATTTTTCATTTTGTCGAACAGGAAGCAATTGCTCCAATTAACCTGGCTTTTGGTATTATTCCCTTTATTGCTGCCTATTTTGTTTACAATAATACTCCGAAAAAAAGTGTTATTTATTCCCTTGCAGCGTTGTTTCTAATTTCCGGGTTTTATCTTAATACGCTACCATTAAATTATAAAGACAGTATTATCCTTGCTTATTTACACCTTCCCATATTCTTATGGGTATTGGTAGGGCTTGCATTTACAGGAAATGAATATTCAAAAGGCAGTACAAGATTAGCCTATATTAAATTTAATTTGGAATTTTGTATTCTCTACGCCAGCATGGCAGTTAGCGGAATGGTGCTAGCGGCATTAACCATGCAGTTATTTAGCTTTGTTGGCTTGGATATAGAAGAATTCTATTTTAGTAATATCGTTTTATTTGGTGCTGCCGCTCTCGCTATTGTGGCTGCATACCTGGTATCAATGAATCTTAAACTTGCTAAGAATATTACACCATATATAGCTAAAATTTTTAGTCCTCTTGTCCTGGTCACATTGTTGGTCTATCTTATAACAGTTATATGGGTAGGAAAAAATCCATTCTTGGACCGCAATTTCCTGATAGCCTTCAACGGAATACTCCTTGGTGTATTGGCCGTTACCATATTTTCAATTACCGAAAGCGACTCAGACGAGAAAAAGAACATTTCTGATTATATAAATTTTGCCCTAATTGTTCTTGCTCTTATCATTGACAGTGTGGCTTTGTCAGCCATAGTGTTCAGACTTTCTTCTTATGGGATTACACCAAACAGACTTGCTGTTTTAGGTGTAAACATACTTATCTGGGGAAATCTTATTTGGATTATGGTCTCTTATATGCGTTTTCTACAAAACAAGACCGGACCTTCACCAATCCAAGATGCGGTTACTAAGTATTTACCAGTCTACGGACTTTGGGCGGCTTTCGTTATATTTACTTTTCCTTTCATTTTTAATTAGAAAGGCTTTATTAATGTAACGGATGCTGATTTTCCTTATAAACGCCAAAAATAATCAAGGTTCTATTTATACCTTGTTCATTTTTGGCTTTTTATTTTTCTAAAAAAACCTCATTTACTTCTGATACGGTTCTCCGTATTACAGGTTGCCCCCCATTTCCTTATTTCATTTTTCATCACACTTTTCCTTTGGTGATAATCCCCTCTTGTCAATAGGGACAATTAACGGATAAAAAAAAACCCATTTTTATTAAAAATGGATTTTCTCTTTCAACTTAACGCAGCCTTCCATGTGATAGCAAATGCATTCATCGCAGTGGCTGACTATTGATATGGCTAATCCCATAATGGTGTACTTACCCTAACTGGCGTTTAAATACTTTAATGGCGAAGAAGTAAGCGATGACCATGATGCCGACGCACCAGGCAAGCGCGATCCAGATATCGTTGCCTACAGACCCTTCATACAAGAGGGCACGAATCGCATTCACGATTGAAGTCACGGGCTGGTTCTCAGCGAACGCACGGACAATTTTAGGCATGGTTTCGGTGGGGACAAAGGCCGAACTGATAAACGGCAGGAAAATCAGCGGGTACGAGTAGGCTGTCGCCCCTTCCATAGACCCCGCTGTCAATCCGGGAATGACCGCCAGCCATGTCAGCGCCAGCGTAAACAGCCCGAGTATCCCAGCAACCGCGAGCCAATCCAGGATATCAGCGCTGGAACGGAAGCCCATCAAGAGCGCGACGAGGATAACCACCACGATCGTAAGCGCATTGGAAACAAGCGAGGTCAACACGTGAGCCCACAATACCGATGAGCGCTTGATGGGCATGGTAATGAAACGCGCCATCAGCCCGCTCTTTACATCCGTAAACAGCCGCACGGAAGTGTAAGCGACGCCGGATGCGATAGCCATCAGCAAGATTCCCGGCAATAAATAATTGACGTAGTTGTCCGTGCCTGTCTCTATGGCGCCGCCAAATACGTAGACAAACAGTAGCAGCATCATAATCGGCGTAATCGCCACCGTGATAATCGTATCCGGGCTGCGTATGATGTTCCGCATTAAACGCCCTAGTAATACCCCTGTTTTGCTTTTCATTTACATCTCCTCCTTTTTGCCGATGATCGCGAGGAAAATTTCCTCCAATGTCGGCTGCTTCTCGATGTACTCCACTTTCGCTGGCGGGAACATCTCCTTGAGTTCGGTAAGAGTACCAGTCGTGATGATTTTTCCGCCATGCAGGATGGCGATACGGTCCGCCAGTTGTTCGGCTTCCTCCAAGTACTGGGTCGTCAGCAAGATGGTCGTGCCGCCGCCGGCAAGCTCCTTGACGGTATCCCAGACTTCAATCCGCGCTTCGGGGTCAAGCCCTGTCGTCGGTTCGTCGAGAAAAATAACTGCTGGCGTCCCGATCAGGCTCATGGCGATGTCAAGCCGGCGCTTCATCCCGCCGGAATATTTGTCTGCCCGGCGTTTGGCCGCATCGGTCAGGCTGAATCTTGCAAGCAGATTGTCGGCGACTTGAGCGGGATTGGAAACTCCCCACAACTTGGCGATCATCATCAGGTTTTCCCGCCCGGTGAGCATGCCGTCTAAAGCTGCGAACTGCCCTGTCAGGCTGATGCTCTGGCGAACACGATCCGGTTGACGCTGGACGTCAAAGCCGCAAATACCTACTTCGCCGCCATCAGCCTTCATCAGTGTCGAGAGGATGTTGACTATCGTCGTCTTGCCTGCTCCATTTGAGCCCAGCAGTGCGAAAATTTCGCCACGCCGCACCTCAAAATCCACCCCCTTTAAAACTTCCTTGTCTTTAAAGGATTTTTTTAACCCTTTTACAGAAATCGCTGCATTGCTCATACTTTTTTCCTCCTTATAATAAGCGCCTTGCGGAGCTAGATTGCCTATACTCTTCTATTTAGTCTGACTGATAATCTGTATGACTTATTACTGGGTGAAAATATAACTGAATAGCGAAGTTGGTAATTCATGTTTGTTACCAGCTATTCAGTCGGTATTATCTATTGAATTTATTTTTTCCCAATCGCTTCATGATACTCTGATTCAAATCTTCACGATACTTGGCGACATAGGTTTTAGCGTGTGCCACTAGTTCGTCGGCAAAGGACGCCACGTCGTCCCCAGTGATTTCCAGCACTTGTCGGCCTTCAGCCGCACCGACTTCGAACAACTCGATTAATTCATACTGCATGTGCAGCATATCCATCCCGCTGCCCGCTGAGAAATTCCACATGTAGTTTTGAATTTTCTTAAATACAAACCGGTAGTCCTCTGGTAGGGCTTCAACCCGTGCCATCATCATCTTGTATTCTTTTTTATCACCAATCATTTTTTTGAACATTTCCATCATGTTATTTTTCCTCCTTTTTTATTAAGCTGAACAAGATACTCCAAAAATATCGTACGGAGTTTCTTATGAAGCTAGATTGACTTTAAGACGTTGATTTTTGATGATACAAAATCCCATTTTTTCCAAAACAATTCAAGTTCCTGGCGGCCATCCTTATTAAGTGAGTAAAACTTGCGGGGCGGCCCCATATCTGACGGCTAGATTGCCTATACTCTTCTATTTAGTCTGACTGATAATCTGTACAACTTACTACCGGGTGAAAATATAACTGAATAGCGAAGGTGATAATTCATACTTGTAACCAGCTATTCAGTCGGTATTATCTATTGAATTTATTTTTTTCCAATCGCGTCATGATACTCTGATTCAAATCTTCACGATACTTGGCAATATAGGTTTTAGCGTTTGCCACTAGTTCGTCGGCAAAGGACGCCACGTCGTCCCCAGTGATTTCCAGCACTTGTCTGCCTTCCGCCGCACCGACTTCGAACAACTCGATTAATTCATACTGCATGTGCAGCATATCCATCCCGCTGCCCGCTGAGAAATTCCACATGTAGTTTTGAATTTTCTTAAATACAAACTGATAGTCCTCTGGCAGGGCTTCAACTCGTGCCATCATCATCTTGTATTCTTTTTTATCACCAATTATTTTTTTGAACATTTCCATCATGTTATTTTTCCTCCTTTTTTAATAGGCTAAACAAGACACTCCAAAAATATCGTACGGAATATCTTATGAAGCTAGATTGACTTTAAGACGTTGATTTTTGATGATACAAAATCCCATTTTTTCCAAAACAATTCAAGTTCCTGGCGGCCAGCCTCATTAAGTGAGTAAAACTTGCGGGGCGGCCCCATATCTGACGGTTTCTTTTCTATGTTCACCAGTTTTTTCTTTTCTAATCGCACGAGGATGGTGTAGACCGTCCCATCCACGACTTCAGTAAACCCAAGCTCGTTCAGGCGGCGGGTAATCTCGTAGCCATAGGTTTCATGGCGGCTGATGATTTCCAGCACGCAACCTTCCAGCGAACCCTTCAGCATTTCAGTTAAATTTTCCATGTTCAGAGCCTCCTCTATTTTGTCTGACTTGTATTCAGTATAACTTAGTACTGACGGAAATTTTTACTGAATAGCTTTTGGGAAACAGCTATTCAGTATTACTTATTACAAGTATATCGTAACACCGAGTAGCAGAGATGTCAACTATTTTCCTTGAAAATACTTTTGCAACTCCACTATTAAGTGGTGTCGATATCCAGTGTGACTTACTACAGGTAGACCGTAACACGTAGTAGATGGAATGTCAACTGGATTTTCTAAATATTTTTAAAACCAGCAACCCCCATTGGATACAGCTGATTTCAATTAAAATTCAAGATCAATCTTGAATGGCAGCATTCTTATCGCAACCGTCCTCGAATTGTTTTATTAAAATAGTCGGAAGTCATTCAGTGTGTTGGCCTCTTCTTCGTCAGTGATACCGATATACCGTTTTGTTGTCGATTGATCTGCATGGTTAAAGTCGTTAAAAAACGCTCTTTACTTTCGCATAATCTGCATGATTAGAAACGGATAATCGGATTGGTGCACGTTTAGCCTAATTTACCCGTGAGCAAATCTCAACTTAAATTGATTATAGATGTTAAAGCTTAAAAAGTACTAGTTTCTAATACAGTTTAAGAGGCTTAAGAATGAATAGATAATATGAAGTTGTGAAGGAAAAAGGTGCTGTGTTGTTGAATGAATAAAGTATTCGAAAAGGAGCTGAAATCATATGTCAACTTCCCATTTATTATCTCAAATTGAAGTGCTTCAAAATGAAATTCTTGAAAAGAAAAGACAACTAACTGAGCTAAAAATGTCAGTGCCTGAAATCCTTGTTCAAAACTACGAATTTACAACATCCTTTCATCAACAAACTACCTTAGGTGAGTTGTTTGGTAACAAGAATGAATTAATTGTTATTCATAATATGGGTAAAGGTTGTTCGTATTGCACGATGTGGGCGGATGGTTTTAATGGTGTGTTTCATCATTTAAACGCCAAAGCAGGTTTTGTTATTGCTTCACCAGACACACCAGAAGTGCAAGAGGACTTTGCTGCAAGTCGTAAATGGCAATTTCCTATGGTTTCCACTCAAGGTAGTACTTTTACGAAGGATATGGGCTTCCAAAATGGGAAGCATCACCTTCCTGGCGTGTCCACATTCCGTAAGGATAACGAGGGAAATATTTATCAAATTGCACAGTCACCTCTTGGGCCAGGCGATGATTTTTGTGTGACTTGGCCATTGTTCGATTTACTTCCATCCGGTTCAAATGATGTCGTTGCCAAACAGAAATTAAACAATCGCTCTCCCTTCCAATTAACAAATAATATTGCAGTAGGTGTTACGGATTATCCTAATGCGCTTGAATTTTATGAGCATGTTTTAGGAATGAAAAAAGTACAGATCTCGGAAAAGGGAACAAAGTTTTCCATGAGTGGCACCAACTTCTTCCTTGAAGAAAGCTCGGAAAACAATACATTCTTTGAATTTGCAGTAGAGGATTTTGAAACTGCTTTGGATGTCTTATTAAAACATGGGTGCGTCATTACAAAGGAATACGCAAAAAAGAGCGTGATGTTTGATGATCCATATGGATTGAAGTTTCATATGTTTGAAATAGAAAAATGAGCAATGACTCCCCCTTCGTCACTGGAGAGGGAGTCATTTTTTTATTTCACAATATGTTTCGGAGAATTTGCAGCGGAATCATGTGAAAAAATGATTAATGCGAAACTTTAAATAAACCAATTTGACAGCCTTTATAAAACCTTATCCTATGTAAACGAATTTAACTAATAACATCAAATGAATTTTCTGTCTTTCGTAAACATTTTCAGAAACTTTCTCAACGCAAAAGATTGATATGCGTCTTTTTTCGTAACAATGGCTAGTTGCCAAAGAAGAGATGGTTTTTGCAATGAAATGGTTTTGATTATTGGATTGTTTTGTTTTTCAAAAATTGATTTTGGTAATAAAGTAATCCCCAGATTGGAAGCAACCAATTCCAAAATCAAATCCCATTGTGAGCTCTTATATGAAATAGTAGGGGTAAATCCTGCTTCTTTACATGTATTTATAATAAAATCATGCAAAGCAAAGTCTTTCGTAAAAATAATAAATTGCTCGTCTTTTAGTTCCGATAGAGCTATAGATGTATGTTTAGCAAGCGGGTGATCTTGATTAATATACAGAACAAATTCGTCATTAATAAAAGGATAAACATTGAATACCAATTCATCAATTGGCAGAACAATTAATCCCAGGTCGATCTTACCCTCCTCCACAAGCTGTTCAATTAACTTTGCCCCAAGTTCCACGAGTTCTAGCTTCACATTAGGGTATTGGTCGTGGAAAGTACGAGCAATGTATGGAAAGAATAGGGTGCCGATAAGTGGTGGGATTCCTATTTTAATCTCGCCGGTATCGATTTCGATTAACTCATTTAGTAAATTCGGTAACTCATTTAGCAAATTAAGTGCCTGTTGCCCTTGTCTATATACAATTTTTCCAGCATCAGTCAATTCAAGATGGCGTGTTGAACGATCGAAAAGTTTCACATGTAATTCTTCTTCCAACTTTTTGACCGCCTTGCTCAATGAAGGTTGAGAGAGATACGAGTATTCTGTGGCCTTCGTAAAGCTACGGTGATTAGCTACTTCTATAAAAGACTTGATGTCACGCAGCTCCATTCCTATACCCCCCTCTTTTATTCTCTTTTGGAATAAATTCTATTCTATTTATGAATTTTACTTATATTCCGACTAGTTGTAAACTTTCTCTTATGAGGAAGAATTAGGAGGTAGTTATATGAGTAAGGTAATGAATTCAATTTTGGAAGCGGTTTCAGATATTCAAGACGGCTCATCACTTATTGTTGGTGGTTTTGGGCTTTGTGGTATACCAGAGATAACAATTCAAGCACTTCGCGAACAAGGTACGAAGAATCTTACTATCTATAGTAACAACTGCGGTGTCGATGATTGGGGTCTAGGGCTATTGTTAGCGAATAAACAAATTAAGAAGATGATCTCCTCTTATGTCGGTGAAAATAAAATTTTCGAACAGCAATATTTAAGTGGGGAACTAGAAGTAGAACTGACACCACAAGGCACGCTTGCCGAACGAATGAGAGCTGGTGGAGCTGGTATTCCAGGTTTTTATACCGCGACGGGTGTAGGTACATTAATTGCAGAAGGCAAAGAAACGAAAGAATTTAATGGAAAAACATATTTACTTGAAGAAGGTATTGTGGCCGATTTTGCATTAGTAAAAGCGTGGAAAGCAGATACACTAGGCAACCTCATATACCGGAAAACGTCTCGCAACTTTAATCCCCTTGCGGCAATGGCTGGGAAAATAACTATTGCAGAGGTAGAAGAAATTGTCGAACCAGGTGAACTGAATCCCGATGAAATACACACACCAGGTATTTATGTGCAGCGACTTTTAGTTGGAAAAGATTATCAAAAACGAATTGAACGCAGAACAGTTGTCAAGGCGTAAAAAGGAGCGAATTATGATGAGGAATACACGTTTATCAATAGTGAAACGAGCTGTACACGAAATAAAAGACGGTATGAATGTAAATTTAGGAATTGGGATTCCAACGCTTGTCGCCAATGAGATTCCGACTGATTTTAACGTTTTATTACAATCAGAAAACGGGTTACTTGGCATTGGTCCTTACCCATTAGAAGGTGAAGAGGATCCAGATTTAATTAATGCAGGTAAAGAAACAATTACAACAGTTCCTGGGTCTTCATTTTTTGACAGCGCCGAGTCATTTGCAATGATCCGTGGTGGACATATCGACCTTGCGATTCTTGGTGGTATGGAAGTATCTGAATATGGCGATCTAGCCAATTGGATGATTCCAGGGAAAATGGTCAAAGGAATGGGTGGAGCAATGGATCTCGTCAATGGCGCAAAACGGGTTGTTGTCGTGATGGAACATGTAAATAAAAACGGTGAATCAAAAATTAAAAAAGAATGTACGTTACCTCTTACAGGTAAAGGAGTTGTTCATCGACTAATTACAGATTTAGCAGTGTTTGACTTCACAGAAAACGGAATGGTACTTATTGAAACAACAGAAGGCGTGACAATAGATGAAGTGAAAGAGAAAACAGAAGCAAGTTTTACAGTTTTACCCGAACTTGTGGAAGTGAAATAACGCTTTTTCCCTAAAGTATAGTTGATTTCCGCTATAGGCGGACGCTTTCCGGGGGTTTGCTTGGGGAGATGCATGGACGAATATGATTCAACCGTTTTATGCACTGCCAGCTTTGGCAATTGCAGGGTTAAAAGCAAAAGATATTATGGGGTATGGATTGATCATAATGCTAATAACAGGGATATTTATTTCCGCAGTGTTTTATTTTATATAAGAAAGACTAAATTATTGAAGACCTCAACAATTATGTTGAGGTCTTTTTTCTTTAACTTTTGATTGCATACTAGAGCGAAATAATCTTAATAACTTGTTTAATTGGAAACTAAGAAAAAAGTAATAATTTAAAACTTAACTCTTTTCTCTTTAAGAAAAATATTCCAGTTTAACATAGCTATGCATGTTATCACCTTTCCTCGAGTCTTTGATACCCGTTTGCCTAAAGAAGAGAATATTATGAGATGATAATTTAATTTACTAATGACACTTAATAATTATAGTTTCGATAGACTATTGGTATACTGACCTATACATCAACAATAGATTCGTATATATTAAAGCAAGGTGATGATATGAAAACAACTATTTACTTAAATAATGAGAATTTTATAGCAGGGATGACCGTAAAAGATGAAGCCGAACTTGAAATCAACAATATGGCTCTCCACATCTGTGAAAACCCTGACAATGTAAGGAAAAATCGCAAAAAATTAGCTGCTACCTTGCATTGTGAGCTGGATAATTTCGTTTGTGCCAATCAAACACATAGCTCGAATTTCCAACGCGTAACGCTTGCTGACAAAGGGCGTGGCGCTGATCGTTTGGATACCGCAATTGCGGATACAGACGCCCTATATACGTATGAGCCAAATCTTTTATTATGTAGCTTTACCGCCGATTGTGTCCCGGTGATTTTTTACAATGAAGTGAATGGCCTCATTGGCGTTATACATTCCGGATGGCAAGGTACAGTCAAAGAAATTACCTTGAAACTTTTTGAACATCTAAAACAAGTGGAAAATTGTAACCCGAGTGATTTACGTGTCCAAATTGGTGCTGCGCTAAGTCAGGAAAAGTTTGAAGTAGATGAAGATGTGTATGTAAAATTTAAAAACCTTGGCTATGCGGATGATTTTATGTATTACAATAACCAAACCAACAAGTATCACATCGACAACCAGCAAACCGTGAAAAAGCAATGTGAGTTGGCAGGCATCTCGACTGAGCAAATTACCATTGATCCAACCTGTACGTATTTAAGCCCAGATGGGTTCTCCTATCGTCAAGACAAACAAAGCGGAAGACATCTTAGTTTTATTATGAAAAAAGGCGATTGATCGAAATAAATAAGTAACAATCGATTGGAATCATAGAGCCATAGCCTTATCACGAGAGTGATTTGATAGGTAAAGAACAACTTTGATGCGATATCGAATAAATGGATAAAAGAGCATCGTTCCATTAGAACGATGCCCTTTTATTATTTTTGCAAAACTGACATAACAACCACCGACAACTAGGTATCATATTTTGTAACAAGCTCTAAAACTATTCAGTAGATTGTATGAACATGATACCTTTCACTAATACCTCACGTCCGTAAAGGATGGATCCAATTCACCCCAATAGTCAGGACCTGTATATCCTTCGTATGACCATTGAATATGGTGACTCTCCGCTTATTAATAAGCAAATTACTGGGTAATTTTTGGTTAATCACGTGTGATTCCTGCAGGATTCCCACTATTGGGTTCTTTACTAAATGCACCATAATGATAAACCTTTACTAGCTTCATCGCTTTTTCCCCACGGTTTCTTACTTCTTTATAGGCATCGTAACTTTTTGTACTACCTTAAAAATTAACCAGAAAAAGAACGTATATAAGGCACTCTGAAGTATGCTAATAATTAGAGCAAACAAAAGTGACCCAAAATCTTCTAATTCATTAAAGTAATACAAATGAAATTTCCAATCATAAAAAAAATAATATATGGCAACCAGTGGTAGAACGAATGGGAATACAGCCCAGAAAAATTTAGTATATTCTTTTGGTAATATTAATCTCAATTCTTCACCTTCTTTTCGATAATTGGAGTTAGACGTAACCTCTCCCCTGCCATAACACTAGGCTCTGTTAATTAGTCTATTGTTTTTTAGAAGCATATATATTGTTTCGAAAATCCACGAGGCTCCTACGGAAAAACGGATTCCCAAGACCCAGACGAGCTTATAGAACAAATCCTAAATTCATTTATCCCTTCAAGCTCAATTAAGTTAATATTTTCCTATTTGAGTTAATTTTATAAATAGTACTTTGTCATTAAAATACAAACATTTATCACTTTGTTGATTGAAGCGGCAGGCGGCGACTCCAGCGGGATGAGTGAGACAGATAAGACATCACTAACGACGCGTGAGCTGTGGTGATGGCTTATCGCTCACCCCGCTGAAAGCGTCCGCCTATAGCGGAAATCAACTATACTTTATTACATGTAAAATATATATTCCTTTAGTTTCCTTTAGTATTGTTCGTGTTTTTTTTATGTAAATTAGGATTATGAAATTGATTCATTTATAATTATTCTCCACTTTTCATTTAAATCCTTTAAATAAAGAAAGATGTAAATTAAAAATACTAAAAATACTAAATTATCAATATAATAAGTGTGTTCTAACAATAAGTTGAGATATAATCCAAAGTAAGGGGGAAGAGAAAATGATCAAACAATCAATAATTGAAAACGTACTAGAAGCCGCTCTCTCAACAGGCGGCGATTTCTCAGAAGTGTTCATTGAAGATAAATATGTGAACACAATAGAATTGCAAAGTGGAAAAATAGAGAAAAGTATATCTGGTCGTGATTTTGGCATTGGTATTCGTATTTTTTCGGGTCTCCAAAGCATCTATACCTATACGACTGATTTTTCCGAAGAAGGTTTGCTAGTAGCAGCAAAACGCGCAGCACTTGCAATTAATAGTGGAGCACAAGGAATCATTCATCCACTTCAAAAAGAAACATTAAATCCTATACACCAAATTGTTCAAATGCCACAAAATGTCGAAAATGCTAGAAAAGTTGCCATCATGAGAAAGGCAAATGAGATTGCGAGAAATTATGATGAGCGTATACGGCAGGTCGCTCTCCGCTATTTTGACGAAGAACAAAATGTACTGATTGCAAATTCCGAAGGTAAATTCATCACAGACACACGTGTCCATAGTAGACTTTCCATTCAAGCGACCGCTTCCGATGGCGTCGAAATGCAAACAGGTTTCTACGGGCCAGGTGCACATGCAGGGTTTGAATTTATCGAAAAACTAGATCTCGAACATTATGCAGGTGAAGCGGCGCGTATTGCTGTAACAATGCTTGGTGCGGATGAATGTCCTAGTGGGAAGTTTCCAGTCATTATCGATAATGAATTCGGTGGTGTTATTTTCCATGAAGCATGTGGACACGGGTTGGAAGCGACTTCTATTGCTAAAAATAATTCTGTTTTCGCGAATCGGATTGGTGAAAAGGTCGCACCTGATATCGTGACCTATATCGATGATGGTACACTCCCGAACGAATGGGGCTCCCTTTCTATTGATGATGAAGGAGAGAAAACTCGTAAAAATATCTTGATTGAAAATGGAATTCTAAAAGGTTATCTCATTGATAAATTTAATGCTCGTCGCATGAATGCAGAAGCGACTGGATCTTCGCGTCGCCAGTCGTATCGTTTCAACCCTACCTCTCGTATGACCAATACGTATATCGCACCTGGCACTTCTACACCGGAAGAAATTATCGCTTCTACGGAAAACGGCATTTATGCAAAATACATGGGGGGAGGCTCCGTAAATCCAGCAACAGGCGATTACAACTTCGCAGTTATGGAGGCCTATCTCGTGAAAGATGGCAAGATTAAACGTCCGGTTCGAGGTGCAACACTTATCGGAAATGGCGCGAAAACATTGCAACTTGTAGACCGTGTCGGCAATAATCTCGCACACGGTGCTGGAATGTGCGGTTCGTTAAGTGGAAGCCTCCCAGTAAATGTAGGTCAGCCAATGATTCGTATTAGTGAAATAACCGTCGGTGGAACAAAGGGGGAATAAAAGATGAATATTACTGACTTCCAGGAAGAGTTACTAAACAAGGCGATGGATGCAGGGTTTAAAGAAGCTGAAGTCTATTACGAACGTACTGAATCATTCCAATGTATGATTTTTGAAGGGGAAATTGACAGCTACGAAACTTCTGAAGATGGAGGTCTTGGTTTACGAGGTCTGTATAACGGGAAAATGGGTTACGCCTATACAGAAAAAATGGATGAAGATTCCATATCATTTTTAATCGATCGAGCTAAAGCGAATGCAGACGTGCTTGACGAAGATGATGGGACCGATATTTTCGAAGGAAGCAGAGAATATGTGGGTTATGATTTTTACAGTGAAGAGCTTGCAAATGTACAAATCCCTGAAAAAATTGAACTAATTAAATCCATTGAAAAGAAAGTCCTTTCATATGATCCACGGATTGTCTCGCTCAACTATTGCGCACTGCAAAGTTTTTCTGGAGATCGTGTGATGGCAAACAGTAAAGGCCTTTCATTAAAAGAAAAAAAGAACGGCCTAATCATCTTCATTTCCGCAGTCGTGAAAGATGGAGAAGAAATGAAGACAGGTGGCACCTATAAAGTAACACGTAATTTTGGTTCTTTCGATGCGGATGAAATTGCAAAAGAAGTGGCAGAAGAAGCTCTTTCGAATCTTGGGGAGAAATCAATTCCAACAGGAAAATATCCAATTATTATGCGACATAATGCGGCAGCATCCCTTCTTGCTACGTTTACGCCCATCTTTTCAGCTGAAAATACACAAAAGGGTCTGTCCCTATTAAAAGGGAAGGTTGGAGAAAAAATTGCATCTGATTCCTTTACCCTGCTTGATGATCCATTTCATCCGGATGCAGTTGCGGGATCAAATTTTGATGGAGAAGGTGTAGCAACAAAAAAACAGACAATCATATCAAATGGTATATTAGAAACGCTTCTTCATAACAGAAAAACAGCAAAAATAGAAGGTATCCAAACAACAGCCCATGCACATAAATCTTCTTATAAAAGTACACTTTCCATTGCACCACTGAATATGTATATTGCACCAGGAGTAAGAACGAAGGAAGAATTGATTTCTTCTCTAACTGAAGGTGTCCTTATTTCGGACTTGGCTGGTCTTCATTCCGGTACGAGTACGGTTTCTGGAGATTTTTCCGTTGCAGCAACGGGCTTTTATATTAAAGATGGTAAAATTGCCTCCCCTGTAAAACAGATGACAATAGCAGGTAACTTCTTCGATTTTATGAAGGATATCGAAGAAATTGCATCAGATTTATACTTTAGCCCGGGTGGTTTTGGTGCACCATCTGTCCTTTTGAAAGAAATTTCCATTACGGTTGACTGAGAACTTCAAGGGGCATCCTCCAAAACAGAGGGTGTCTTTTTTCTTTCGTTTAAACAAAACCATCCCTATCACTACAAAAGGAATGTAGAGATAAGGATGGTTATTACTATTTTGGTTTGGACTATTCGAAGTCTTCCTCGAGTCGTTTCACAAATTCCTCTGCAGCACTATAACCTTGTTGTTTTAAATACCAATTATTAGCCGCTGCTTCTATTAAACCAGCAACATCACGACCTGGTTGTAGTTGAATTTGAATATGCGGAATTTGAACACCCATATATTCGGTAAATTTCGTTTGCAACTCCAAGTCGTTATTCAGGGTATTTTGCTCCCACTTGGTCAATTCGATATCAAGTGCTATTCGTGTTTCTTCCTGAAATGCTGCTCTTCCATAAAGACGTACGACATTCAATAATCCGATACTTCTTAACGCCAGAAATTCCTTGTTCTTTTCATTATGTGATCCAAGAAGGGTTTGTGGACTTAACTTCTTCAACACGATTACATCATCTGCCACTAGTCTATGGCCACGTCCTATCAATGTGTGGGCTGTTTCACTTTTTCCAACACCCGACTTGCCTCGTAATAGAATACCAATTCCGGAGACATTCACACATACACCGTGAATTGCAATTTCCGGTGCCATTGCTTTCACGACAAATGCGTCCAGTTTCGCACTTACCTCACTCGTCGAGTCATGTGTACGTAAAACTGGTATTTCCTTTCCCACACAGTAATGAATTAATCCCAGCGGTTCTTCTTGATCGGATGTAATGATAATGCACGGAGGATCGTATTGAACGATATTTCCAATGCGTAGTTTACATTCTTCATCTGTCAGTGTATGTAAATAATTTATTTCATTCTTCCCTAAAATTTGGACATGCTCAGTAGCAATGAAATCGAATTTATCCATAAACTCAAGACCTGGACGTCGTACTTTCGATTGTTTTAACAGCCGATGCAATTGATCGTGACCCGTTAACACTTCAAAGGAATATTTCCGAACAATATCTTCTACTGTTATTGTTTTCATACTTAAACCACTCACCTTCTAGATTACAACTTACAAGCAATAATGCTTTATATTCTATTAATATATACGCCTATATATTATGAAATTATTAGTAATGCTACCTTAATAGTCTATCCAGTGCAAGTAAAAAAGATAAATAATCAATGGATAAATGTTACCTGTTTTAATAAATAATTGCGCCAACCATAATAAATCCAATTATTCCAGAAAGACTATATATCTTTATAATAGATAATAAAATGACTTTTTTCGATAACATCTTACAATTTCTTCATATTATGTTGACAATATTTGAAGTAATCATACAATATAATTAGGACATTCGTAGTTTATCGGAGTATTACCAATTAATTTATTCTACTTACTATCCTAGTTTATTTTGTTAATTGGCTTCAATTAATGGAAAATATTAAATTACAGGAGATGAACTTATGACTAAGGATAATAAAAATAAGTCCATGGGTTGGTTTAAAGGCGTTCTTTCCAATCCTCAAATAGAAAATGAAACCAAAGAAGTTTCAATTGAACTAATTGAGGAGTTTAGTAATATGGAAGATTTTATTCCTCCAGCAAACTCAACAAAAATATATACACTATCAAAGGATAATCAGGATAAATTATCTTTGGATTTAATCGTTTCTTTAGAAAATGTACTAAATGATCGACAATTGATGCTATATAAAAACGAAGGACTCGAAGGCCAGTTACATACAGCAAATGAGACGATTAGCCGTTTAAAGCATGATTTATTAATGAAAGAACAGCTTGTTCAGGATAAGAATAAAGAAATTCGTACATTAGAAGGTAATCTTACAAATAAACAGATGGGTTATGACCAACTGCTAGAAGATTATAAAGAATATCAAAGTAATTCTAGTAACGATTTTGAAAAGATCTCCAGTCAGCTGGAGAAAGAAATTAATAAATACAATTTGCTAAGAGAAGAATCTTCTAATATTCAATATCAAAATATGTTAGCTATTAGAGAATTAGAAGAAAAAATTAGAAACCTAGAAGTAGAAAATCAAAAATCTTCAGAGCAATACATAAAAATTCTTGATGAAAAAGAGGAATTAATGAGAACAATTAATGATTTTACAGAGCGAATGTCTTTCTCTTTCACCTCTAAAACTAATATTAACAAAGAATAATCTAAAGTAGACTCTCCATTCACAAGTAGAGAGAGGAGACAACTATGTCAGTCTATTTAGTAAAAATACTTGAATTATTATCACTCGATATAGAAATTAATCAATCTGTTTTGAGAGTAAGATTATCAACTGAGCACGATGTGGAACTACTTTGGGAAATCGACCAATATACAGCGGAGCATCTAAAGGAATTAACTGTACTAGGTGAACAATACAAGTACAGATTATCTTTCCATAGTTCATGGGATTCCAATAAAAATCACTATATAAGCTTCTTAACGAAAACTTATAAAGATCAAAGTGAAAAAATTTATTTCCCTTGCTCCGAAGCTTACGTCAATGGATTAAAAGCTATTAAATACAACGAACACATTACTCAGATTAGTATTGTAACACCTTTATCTGAGACCCCTTCATCAATTGATTTATTGGAAACAGAAGTAGTAGCTCCTAAAAAGTTTAACAGGAAGTTTGCTTGGATATCTCTAGCACTAATGTGTGTACTGACAATCATTAGTATAGACAACAGTTTTTTACATAAGGTAGAAATAAAAGGAATTACAAATGTAAAGTCAGAAAGTATACGTAAAGAGAACATTATAAATGTAGAAGAGACAGAAACTATAAAATCAAGTAGTGTTGAGAAAACCAAGCCTTCTAATAAATCAACTACTTCAGTAAATGAATCTGCAATTCCAATAGAAGAATTAAACGAGGTAATTAACTTTAATATCCAGGAAGGTAATGTAGCACTTACATTCGATGACGGGCCGTCCAAATTCACAAAAGAAATCACGGATATATTAAAGACATATGAAGTCGGTGGCACATTCTTTTTTATCGGAAATAATGTAGAAAAGCATCCTGATTCCGTTCAGTATGTACAAGCTAATGGTTACTCAATTGGCAACCATTCAATGAGCCACCCTAATTTTGCAAAATTACCTTCCGTTAAACAAGAGTACGAAATCTTACATACAAATCGCTTAATTGAAGAATTAATTCAGGAGAAAATTACTCTCTTTAGACCTCCTTATGGTATCAAAAATGAAACAACAATAGATTTAATGAATTTAACAAATAGTAAGATGGTTCTTTGGAATTCGGATACCGAAGATTGGAAAAGTAATAATGCGAATGAAATTTTTAAGAAAGTTGTTAATACTAAAGCATCTGGATCTATTATCTTACTACATGAATCACAAGCTGTAATAGACGCATTACCAAGAATTATTGAATATTTGCAAGGACAAGATTTGAATATTGTGAGTTTAAACTAAGATAAACAATATATTTAAGCCTGATAATTACTAAATATTATCGGGCTTATTTTAACTTACCTTTCTTCTATTATCTCCACAAACTTTGTGGAAGCTGGTGATAGAGGTACACTTTTTAAATAACATACTCCTATGCTTCGCTTCGGTATATTTTCCATTAGATTTACTTCGTATAGTAAGCCTTTATTTATATAGTCCTGTGAAAATTCTTTTGTCACACAGGCTATTCCTAAATTTATTTTAGCAAATTCTAATAATAAATCATGTGAGCCAAGTTCAAATTCTGGTGAAATCGCAATGCCTTTGGTACGGATATAATTTTCTACATACTTTCTGGAATTTGATTTTCGTTCTAGTAATATTAAAGGCAATTCCACTAACTCCTCTAGGCTTGTTGGTTTAGATAACCTATTCATATATTTCTCCCCACAAACAAAAATGTCCTGGATATCAATACACGGTCTTACCACTAAAGTAGGATCTTCAATCGGAAAGTTACAAATGGCAATATCGACTCCTCCCGATTTTAAAATGGAACAAATTTCTAATGTTGTACCATTAACAATGTTAAATTTAATGTTGGGATATTCATTGTGAAAGGCTTCTAAATACGGAAGTAAAAAATACCTTGAAATCGTATCACCTACACCTATCTTTAGTTTCCCCGTAGTTAAATTCTTATGCTCTAATATTTTTTCTTCTCCAGCGAGAATAAGGTTAAGCGCAGAATTGGCATATTCAAAGAGTAGAGTTCCTTCATTTGTTAATGTTACCCCTCTCGATGTTCTATTAAATAGACGTATTTCTAATTCTCTTTCTAATTGCATGATTGCTTGACTAACAGCTGGTTGTGTCATGAATAGATCCTTTGCCGCCTTTGAAAAGCTTTTGCTATTCGCTACCTTACAAAATACTTTATATAAGTCTAATTTGCTTATCATATAATTTCTCCTTATACCTGATATTACATATATTAATTTCACTTATACCATTAAATTGAGGTATAGTACAAGAGGAAACATTACATATATAACTATTATTGCTATAAGGAGCGATTATTTTGGAAAGAGTAGTTGGAACAGTTGTTAGAGGTCTTCGATGCCCAATCATCAATCAAGGCGATAATATTGAGGAAATTGTTGTAGATAGCGTACTAAAAGCTTCTGAAACAGAAGGTTTTAACATTAACGATAAAGACATTATTACCGTTACAGAATCAATCGTTGCACGCGCTCAAGGGAACTATGCTACGATCGATCATATTGCTAAAGATGTTAGCTCAAAATTTGGAGATGATACAGTAGGAGTAATATTCCCTATCTTGAGTCGTAATCGTTTTGCAATCTGTCTACGAGGTATTGCGAAAGGATCTAAAAAAATTGTATTAATGCTTAGCTACCCATCTGATGAAGTTGGAAATCACTTAGTAGATTTAGATATGCTTGATGAAAAAGGTGTTAATCCTTGGACTGACGTTTTAACAGAAAAACAATTCCGTGACCATTTTGGATACAATAAGCATCCTTTTACCGGTGTTGATTATATTGATTATTATAAGTCTTTAATTGAAGAGTATGGTGTGGAATGTGAAGTTATCTTCTCTAATAATCCAAAGACCATTTTAGAATATACAAAAAATGTTCTTACTTGTGATATTCATACAAGATTTAGAACAAAGAAAATATTAAGAGCAAACGGCGGAGAAAAAATCTTTAGCCTGGATAACATATTATCAGAGTCTATTGATGGCAGTGGATGTAATGAAGCATATGGTTTGTTAGGTTCAAATAAATCAACAGAGGATTCTGTTAAGCTATTCCCACGTAATTGCCAGCCTATAGTTGATAACATTCAACAAAAGATGAAAGAAAAGACAGGCAAAGATGTGGAAGTTATGATATACGGAGATGGAGCATTCAAAGATCCAGTAGGTAAGATATGGGAACTTGCCGATCCAGTAGTATCTCCTGCTTACACAGCTGGCCTTGATGGAACACCTAACGAAATTAAACTAAAATATCTTGCGGATAATAATTTTGCTGATTTAAGAGGAGAAGAGCTTCAACAAGCTATCTCTCAATATATTACAAATAAAGGCTCAAATCTTGTAGGCGCGATGGAAGCACAAGGAACTACCCCTAGAAGACTTACTGATCTTATCGGTTCTCTATCCGATTTAACATCAGGAAGCGGCGATAAAGGAACACCTATTGTCTTCATCCAAGGTTATTTTGATAACTATACAAAGTAATGCAAAAAGACGTTCACTTATAGACAGTGAACGTCTTTTCTATTAAATTTTTAATTTCTTGATTTCATTTCATAAATGATTGAAGCGGCTGGCGGCGACTCCAGCGGGATGTGTGAGAGGGCACTGAAAAAGTGGTATTCTAATAAAATTCGTAATAAATATCCGCTAATTGGATTTAGCACGGCTCTGTTCGCTTTCCGTGGGCGAGCGCCGAGCCTCCTCCTACGCTACGCTTCGTGCGGGGTCTCGGCTGTCTCGCTTTCCCACAGGAGTCTCACGCCGCCGTGCTAAATCCTATAGTACACAGTATCGTCACATCAAATATTTATCATAAAAAATTCTGTAATAGAGTTTTTCAGTGCCCTCATGTGTGAGACAGATAAGCCATCACCACGCGTGAGCAGTGGTGATGGCTTATCGCCCCCCTGCGGAAAGCGCCGCCTATAGCGGAAATCACCTATACTTTATTCCGTGTAAAATATATATTTCTTTAGTATTGTTCGTGTTTTTTGTGTAAATTAGAATGATGAAATTGATTCTCTTAGCAGTTTATTTCTTTAAAATATCGATAAACTTTGTCTAGTTTTTTTGTTTGTTTCCCTTTGGAGTTTTCCATATTACCAAATTCAAAAAACTTCACTTTCTTAATTCCTACAAAACTAAATAAAGCTCTTTTCATTAAAACTTTATGCGCATTATTTAACCAGAAAAACAGATAATTGGTTGGTCCCTTCATGGTAGAAATACACACAACTGACTTCCCTTTTAATAGACCATCTGGCAATAACCCTTTCTTATCCTTGTAGGCAAAATTTGCTGCAAATAATTGATCAATGTATCCCAATAGCATGGCGGGAGGTCTTCCCCACCAAATTGGATAAACAAATATTATTTTATCAGCCCAAGTAATTTGCTTTCTATACTTTTCTAGTTTTGGTTCTCGATACATGTCACGCCTTCGTTTATGCTCATTAAATACTAAAATCGGGTTAAAGTCCTCTTCATATAAATCTACAACCTGTAACTCCTTTATATGAGGGTTTTCATTACTTCCCTCAATTACTTTTTGTAAAAATGCATAATTTAAACTTTTATGATTTGGATAAGTGTAAATGACTAACGTATTCATCCTGCACCCCTTTTACTTATCAAATGATAAGTAAATAATAGCACTATATGCTTTTAGTTGTCAATTGATAATTGTTTTATGATAACTTTTTTGATATGTTATTCGTACGAGGTGATGATTATGGACAAAAATGCTCTTTTTAACAAATGTATTACATTTTTAACTTCTGTTCATCAGGTGACACACGAATTAACACAAAGCGCTAAATCAGATTCAATCACACCTGTTCAATATAAAATTCTTGAATATATAACTGTTAGCCAACCTGTTACTCCTAGTGAAATTAGTGATTGTCAACACATATCTATGCCAAATACAAGTCGTGAGTTAAAAAAATTAATTGAGAAAAATTTAATTGAAAAATTAACTGATACCGAAGATCGAAGAAAACAATTTGTTTGTCTTTCCAAAGAAGGAGAAATCATGATGAACGAAGCCTTTGCATCCATAGAATTACGTTTTCTAAATCGAATCCAAAATGCTTCAAAAGAAGATTTACAAGAAATTGATCGCGCTCTAGATATACTTCAGTCTAAACTATTTAATGCACAATGAATCAGTTGAAAATGCATATGTATAAACAAAACGGCTACCGATATCCTGGTAGCCGTTTTTCCTTCTTATTTCAACATGCATTTTTCCATTAATTACTTGAGGATGAATATGGACGCTGCAGAGTGGACACTTGAAAGACCCCCCATTACCTTACATAATTTCAAAGAGTCTAGGGAATTAAAAATTCAGCAACCTATCCCATTAAACTTTCTGCCTTTCAATCTAGACCATATTAGAGCTTTTTACTTATTATAAAAAATTCAAGCTTTAGTTTCTTGCTTAATAAGGCAATTGTCCACACCATAATAAATCCTTTGCGTAATATAAACCTAAATCTGTTATTAAGGAGGTGCCTGTTATGAAAGAAATGGAAGGAAGTTCATCCTCTAGTAGCTCGTCTACTGGAAGCACATCTACAAACAGTACATCTACTAGAAGCTCGTCTTCTAGTACCTCATCTACAGGAAGTACATCTTCTAGAAGTTCGTCTTCTAGTAGGTCGAAAGGAAAAAAAGGTAAAAAAGGTAAAAGAGGTAGTTCATCTTCTGGAAGTACATCTACTGGATCAACTTCTACAGGAACTACATCTACTGGATCAACGTCTACCGGATGTACATCTACTGGATCAACATCTACTGGTAGTTCGTCTACAAGCAGTAAATCTACTAGAAGCTCGTCTTCTAAGAGCTCATCTACTGGAAGCTCATCTTCTAGTAGCTCGAATGGAAAAAAAGGTAAAAAAGGTAATTCATCTTCTGGTAGCTCATCTACTGGATCAAAGTCTACCGGAAGTACATCTACTGGATCAACATCTACTGGTAGTTCGTCTACAAGCAATACATCTACTAGAAGCTCATCTTCTAAGAGCTCATCTACTGGAAGCTCATCTTCTAGTAGCTCGAATGGAAAAAAAGGTAAAAAAGGTAATTCATCTTCTGGTAGCTCATCTACTGGATCAAAGTCTACCGGAAGTACATCTTCTAGAAGCTCGTCTTCTAGGAGCTCATCTACTGGAAGCTCGTCTACTGGATCAACGTCTACCGGAAGTACATCTACTAGAAGCTCGTCTTCTAAGAGCTCATCTTCTAGTAGCTCGAATGGAAAAAAAGGTAAAAAAGGTAATTCATCTTCTGGTAGCTCATCTACTGGATCAAAGTCTACCGGAAGTACATCTACTAGGAGCTCGTCTACTGGTAGTTCGTCTACCTAAAATAAGTCTACTAGAAACAAGCGTGTAAAAGAAATGATAAATTCGAGAGCTTTCCTTTAACTAATACTCGATTGGTTAAAGGAGGCTTTTAAAGCTTAATAGATTTGTTATTTGCATACTGATACTTAATCCCTTAACTGGCTACTAACATAGCCGTTGTTCAATAGCCATGTACTAAGGCTATGTTAGTTGTCAGCTATAGTTCTAATATATAAATATATAAACCTATAAAATAATATCAAGGTGGTGAATATATGTCATATCAAATTCCATCTTATTTCTTAATGATCGAGGAAGAAGACCTAAATCATTTAAGAAAGAATTTAAATAGTGATGAATCTGTTCCAAGCAAATTAAAAGTAGAAGACATTATCCAGGATATTCAAATTGCCTATCGTGGTGCTTATACACGAAAGTTTCGAAAAAGATCCTATGTGATTGATTTTGATGATCCTGAAAAGTTATTTGGAGTTCGTAAGATTCATCTCAATGCGGAGTATAGAGACCCCTCACTTATTCGTAACAAACTTTCTCTTGACTTCTTTCAAGATCTCGGTGTTCTATCACCCGATAGTCAACATATAAATTTTTTCCGAAACGATACTTTCAAAGGTGTATATTTACAATTAGAGTCTGTAGATGATTTGTTTTTGGAAAAAAGGGGGCTTCCTGTTGGTCCCATTTATTATGCCACCAACAATGATGCAAACTTTTCTTTTACGAGATACGAGAAGCCAAAAGAATCGTTAATGGACGGCTATTTCCAAGCATCTGGAGAACCATCCGACGATACCTTTCTTCATGAATTGATTACTACCATTAATACTACCGCTCAATCTAATTTCTTTGATGAAATCTCCCAACTTCTTAATATGGAGAAATATTTGCTTTGGTTAGTTGGCGCAGTTTGTACAATGAATAATGATGGGTTTACTCACAACTATGCCCTGTATCGCAATAGTGATACTGGCTTATTCGAAAAGCTTCCTTGGGATTATGATGCAACTTGGGGAAGAAAAGTTAGTGGTGGTATCATGGAGCATACTTACGTCCCTATTGAAGGAAAAAAAGGAAATCACCTTTTAAATCTTCTCTTTCAAATTCCAGAATTCCGAAAGCGTTACAAAGAAATGTTGGAAGAAATCCTGGAAACCAAATTTACTGTAAAATATTTAGAGGATAAAGTATTTTCCCTACATCAAATAGTACGTCCTCACATTCTTCTCGATCCCTACAAAAAAAAGAAGATTGATATTTTTGATGATGAACCAGAATTAATCTTTCAATTCATTCGAAATCGCAATGAATATATAAAAGAGCAATTAAGGAATTTTGACTAAATAATAGCTTGTTAATAGCCTTGGCTACTTAAATAGCGGAAAGGAGTTTATGCTTTGGGTCCCATATGTATTAAAGAAACTGGTAAGTATGGTAGAGGGTTATTTGCTACACGAGATATTAAAAAGGATGAACTGATTGAGGTGTCACCTGTAATAATATCACCTAAAAAAGAATGGAAGTATTTGAAAAAGACTATACTTTTTAATTACTGCTTTTATTGGGGGAAACGTAACGATACAGCCATCGCACTTGGATATGGAGCCCTATTTAATCATTCCTACTCTCCTAATGTAAATTTTGATAATAATAAAGATAATTTATCAATCGACTTTTATGCAATTGAAGATATATTGGCAGGTGAAGAATTAACAATAAATTATAATGGTGACCCCAAAGATAGGTCAGAATTATGGTTTAAAGTAATGGAGTAACTGACAGCAATGAAAACTAATTGTTTCCAAGATAAAAATAACGTATTACCATAATTCAAACAAGCATGAACTTCCATAGTATAGCCCTCTCCTATTATCCACGAATAAAAAAATAGGAAGAACGTACCGAGAGTGTCCTACGGGTTCTTCCTCTATCAATCTAACAATTACTTTTACTCTCTATTAGTTGAGTTAATTACATAAATAGTACTTTGTCATTAAAATACGAACATTTATTGCTTGTTGATTGTAGCGCCAGGCGGCGACTCCAGTGGGATGAGTGAGACAGATAAGACATCACAAACGACGCGTGAGCGGCGATGATGGCTTATCGCTCACCCCGCGGAAAGCGTCCGCCTATAGCGGAAATCAACTATACTTTATTCCGTGTAAAATATATATTTTCTTTAGTTTCCTTTAGTATTGTTTGTGTTTTTTTAAGTAAATTGGAATTATGAAATTGATTCAGTTTACCCATAGATAGGCCTTTCACTCTCAAACAAATGAAAGGCAACATTTATCTGTGAAACTATATCTTCTAGGATATGCTTTACATTTTCCAAGTAATTTTGTACATATTCAGAATGGTATCTAGCACTTTTTGTACAAAGAGAATTGCAAAATAACAAGAGCCATTCAAAAAGACGCTTTCCAACTGATTGGAAAGCGTCTTTTCTGTTTATTTTAGTAAGCCTTGTTTTAAATCAGCATGCCATTTTGAAAGCATTGGTAAATCTGTTTCTGCTATTGTACCCGCTTCACGAGCAGCGTTTGTAAGTGCGTCATAATTAGTTAAACTCACAAATGAGATTCCAGCTTCTTTAAATGCTTGTTCCGCTTTTGGTAAACCGTATGTAAAAATACTTACAACTCCAAGAACTTCTAAACCTTCTTTTTGAAGCGCTTCTACTGCAACTAAGCTGCTCCCTCCAGTAGAGATTAAATCTTCAATAACCACTACTTTTTGTCCAGCAACTACTTTACCTTCAATTTGATTGCCACGACCATGCTCTTTTGCTTTCGAACGAACATACATCATTGGAAGTTCTAGTACATCACTTACCCATGCAGCATGTGGTATACCCGCAGTTGCAGTTCCTGCTACTGCCTCTGTTCCTGGAAAGTTTTGTTGGATTGCTTCTGCTAATCCTTTTGCAATTTCTTTGCGAATGGCAGGAGATGACATCGTAATTCGGTTATCACAATAGATTGGAGATTTAATTCCGGAAGCCCATGTGAAAAGATCGTTTGGTTTTAACTCCACTGCTCCTACTTGAAGCAATGCTTTTGCAATTTTATTTTCTAAAGTCATGCGTTTTCCTCCCACATTTTTAATATAGTGTCATATGCTTGTACCGGGTTTTCAGCTTTTGTAATCGCACGTCCCACAACAATATGAGATGAGCCTAGGATTCTCGCATTTGCTGGAGTAGCAACACGTACTTGATCATGTGCTTCTCCTTCAGCTAAACGAATTCCTGGTGTTACACGTAAGAATTCAACTCCACATGCTTCTACAATTTTTTTTGCTTCAAGAACGGAACAAACTACACCGTCTAAGCTTGCTTGTTTTGCTAGTTTTGCATAGTGAACGACTGATTCATCAATCGTCGTTTGAATTAATTGTTCTACTTGCATTTGCTTTTCAGAAGTTGACGTTAACTGAGTTACTGCGATGATGGAAGGTCTTTTATTCCCAGCAGTTGTTCCTGCTTCTAGTCCTTCACGCGCTGCAATCATCATAGCCTCACCGCCAGCAGCATGAACATTAACTAAGTCGGCTCCAAGTCGAGCTAACCCTTTCATTGCTTGTCCAACTGTATTCGGAATATCATGAAGCTTTAAATCAAGAAATACGTCATGTCCCATTTCTTTCAACTTATATACGATTGAAGGGCCTTCTTGTAAATAAAGCTCCATTCCTACTTTTACAAATAGGGATTGCTCAAAAGGAGTTAAAAATTGATATGCATCTTCTGCTGAAGCAAAGTCTAATGCAATAATTGGACTGTTTTTCATAATCGATGACTCCTTCCAACTAATTCAGTGATCGTTTCAAAGCCTAGTTCATCCAATTTTTCTGGAAGTTGATCAATCAAGTTTGGACATACAAATGGATCGACAAAATTTGCCGTTCCTACTGCAACTGCACTTGCACCTGCTGATAAGAAATCGATCACATCATCCATTGTAGAGATACCACCCATTCCGATAATCGGAATGGACACTTGTTTCGCGACATCATACACCATGCGCAGTGCCACTGGTTTAATAGCTGGACCTGATAATCCACCAGTTACGTTTGCGATAACTGGTCGTCCAGTTTTCGTATCTAATCGCATACCAAGTAGTGTATTAATCATCGTAATCCCGTCTGCTCCACCTGCTTCTACTGCTCTTGCAATTTCTCCTACATCTGTCACATTAGGAGATAACTTTACATAGACAGGAACAGAGGATACTGCTTTCACAGCTCTTGTTAATTCTTCTGCTACGAGGGGATCTGTTCCAAACGTGATACCACCTTGTTTCACATTTGGACAAGAGATATTCAACTCTAGTGCATGTACATTTGGTGCTTTTGAAATAGCTTCTGCAACAGCTACATAATCTTCTGTAATATAACCCGCTACATTTGCGATAATTGGTACATCAAATTGCTCGAGCCATGGAAGCTCATTTTCCATCACTTTTGTTAAGCCTGGATTTTGTAATCCAATTGCATTTAACATCCCAGCAGGCGTTTCTGCTACACGTGGAGTTGGGTTTCCAAGTCTCGTTTCAGGAGTTGTTGCTTTAATCATAATTGCGCCAAGCTTGGATAAATCATATAGTTGGGCATATTCTTTCCCAAATCCAAAGCAACCAGAAGCTGGCATAATCGGGTTTTTCAATGAAAGGCCTGGTAATTCGACCGCTAATCTATTCATACTCGAATCACTCCTGACTGGAACACTGGTCCATCTGAACATACTTTCACATAATCAGCATCTGTTTTTTCTGTTGTTTCACATACGCACGCAAAGCAAGCACCTATTCCACAGCCCATTCGTTGTTCAAACGATAAATATCCTTCTTTTTCAGGATACATTTTTTCAAGTGCAGAAAGCATCGGTGTTGGACCACAGCTATAATATACTGCGAAATCATCCGCTAATGTTTCTAGCACATTCGTGACAAAACCTTTATGTCCATAGCTTCCGTCTGCTGTTACGATATACGTTTCGCCTAGCTCTTGAAATTGTTTTTCGTAAAAAACAACATCTTCGGACTGAAATCCAAGTACATGAATTGGCTGTACACCTTTTTCCACAAGTCTTTTGGAAAGTTCGTAAAGTGGAGGTACACCAATTCCTCCACCAACTAGTAAAGCTTTTTGTCCTGCTTCCACTTTATCGATTGGAAAACCGTTCCCAAGAGGTCCAAGTACATCTACTTGGTCCCCTTGTTTTTTTTGAGAAAGAAGCGTTGTTCCTCTTCCTTCTGCACGGTAAATCATTGTGAATTCTAATGTTTCTTTATCTATAGATGCAATACTAATAGGTCTTCTTAAGAGTGGTTCCATTTGGTCAGACACACGTAAATGAACAAATTGGCCTGGCTGTTTCATGTCTTTTACGAGCTGCCCTATCAATGTTAATTCAAAAATGTTCGTCGCAATTTGTTTTTGTTTTACGACGCTCATTTGCTCTTGTCGAATCATGCACGAACCTCCTGATGTTTCATTGTTTCTGTTGAGAAAGTCATGGACTCAATTACTCGGAGCATTGCTTCTGCTGTATCTAGAGAAGTTAAACATGGTATACCATTTTCAACTGATTCTCTTCGAATACGGAAGCCATCGCTTTCTGGCTGCATTCCTTTTGTTAAAGTATTAATAACAAATTGTGCATCCCCTTTTTGAATAACATCTAACAATGTCGTTCCTTTTGAACCGATTTTGTCTACGATATCCACTGGGATACCTGCTTTTTGAATTGCTTGAGCTGTTCCTTGTGTAGCAATAATACGGAAGCCAATATTATTAAAACGTTTCGCAATCTCCGTTGCTTCTTCTTTATCTTTATCAGAAATCGTCATTAAGACAGATCCATGGTCTTTAATTTCCATACCTGCAGCAACTAAGCCTTTATATAATGCTTTTTCTAAAGTAATGTCTTTCCCCATTACTTCCCCAGTTGACTTCATCTCTGGTCCAAGCGTAATGTCCACTCGGCGAAGTTTCGCAAAACTGAATACGGGAACTTTTACGTAAACTCCCGGACTATTTGGAGCAAGTCCTGGCGTGTACCCTTGCTCTACAATCGATTGTCCTAGAATTGCTTTTGTAGCAATGTTCGCCATTGGAATCGATGTAATTTTACTTAAAAATGGTACTGTACGGCTTGAACGTGGATTTACTTCAATTACAAATACTTCATCTTTAGAGATAACGTATTGAATGTTCATTAATCCTACAATTTTCAATCCTTTTGCAAGGCGAGTAGTGTAATCCACAAGTGTATCAATATGTTTCTGTGCTAATTTTTGTGGTGGATACACAGCAATTGAGTCACCAGAGTGAACTCCAGCGCGTTCGATATGTTCCATAATTCCAGGAATCAATACATTTTCACCGTCACAAATTGCATCTACTTCAATTTCTGTTCCTGTTAAATAACGATCGATTAACACTGGTTTTTCCGGACTTGCTTCAACAGCATTCTCCATATAATGTTTAATCTCATCTTCGTTATAGACGATTTGCATTGCACGACCACCAAGTACGTAAGATGGTCTTACTAATACTGGATAACCGATTTCATTAGCAATAACAACTGCTTCATCAACAGATACTGCTGTTTTTCCAAGTGGCTGAGGAATATCGATTTCATGTAATGCAGCTTCGAATTTGTTACGATTTTCTGCACGGTCGATATCTTCTAGTGTGGTACCTAGAATTTTTACGCCTCTTTCTTCGAGTCCTGCAGCAAGATTAATTGCCGTTTGTCCTCCGAATTGTACAACTACTCCCTTTGGCTGCTCCAAGTCTACAATATGCATCACATCTTCGAGTGTTAGTGGCTCAAAGTAAAGTTTATCTGAAATGGAGAAATCCGTTGAAACTGTTTCAGGGTTATTATTGATAATAATCGCTTCATATCCTGCTTCTTTGATTGCCCATACAGAATGTACGGTTGCATAGTCAAATTCTACCCCTTGTCCAATACGGATCGGGCCAGAACCTAGCACAATAACACTTTCTTTGTCTGTACGAATGGATTCGTTTTCTTCTTCATACGTTCCATAGAAGTATGGAGTTTCTGATTCGAACTCTCCTGCACAAGTATCGACCATTTTGTATACTGGTACAATGCCATGTTCTTTTTTATAGTTATACACTTCGATTTCTTTTACATTCCAATATTTCGCGATTGTTTTATCTGCGAAGCCCATTCGTTTTGCTTTGTATAATACTTCTTTGTCAAAAGGATTGGCTTGAATTACTTCCTCGTAGTTCACGATGTTTTGAAGTTTATTTAAGAAAAATACATCAATTTGACTCCACTCATGGATTTGCTCTACAGACACACCTCTACGAAGTGCTTCACCAATGAAGAATAAACGCTCATCACCTGCACGGCGGATACGTTTTTCCATCCACTCGTCTGTTATCGATTCATTATTTTTCATTTCGATATGGAAGTGTCCTGTTTCTAGTGAACGAACTGATTTTAGAATCGCTTCTTCAAATGTACGTCCTAGAGACATTACCTCACCAGTTGCTTTCATTTGTGTGCCAAGATTACGTTTAGCAGATTCAAATTTATCAAATGGCCATCTTGGAATTTTTGCAACAATATAGTCTAGTGCTGGTTCAAAGCATGCGTAAGTTTTCTCTGTTACCGGGTTCATCATTTCGTCCAAAGTTAATCCTACAGCAATTTTCGCAGCAAGTTTCGCAATTGGGTAACCAGTTGCTTTTGATGCAAGTGCTGATGAGCGACTTACGCGTGGGTTTACTTCGATAATATAGTAATTGAAGCTATGTGGATCAAGTGCTAATTGTACGTTACATCCACCTTCAATTTTTAGCGCACGAATAATTTTCAAGGATACATTACGAAGCATTTGGTTTTCACGGTCCGATAATGTTTGCGTTGGAGCAACTACGATGGAATCTCCAGTATGAATTCCCACTGCATCTACGTTTTCCATATTACATACGACGATTGCGTTGTCAGCAGAGTCACGCATTACTTCATACTCAATTTCTTTGTAACCAGCAATCGATTTTTCTAGGAGACATTGTGTTACTGGGCTGTACTTCAATCCACTTGTTACGATTTCAAGCAAGTCTGCATCATTGTGACAAATACCGCCACCAGTTCCACCTAGTGTGAAAGCTGGGCGTACGATAACTGGGTAACCGATTTTCTCTACAAATGCTTTTGCTTCATCTAAGTTATGGATAATATCACTTTCTGGAACTGGTTCATTTAATTCATTCATCAATGTACGGAATAAATCACGGTCTTCTGCTTTATGAATTGCTTCTAGCTTCGTACCTAAGATTTCGATTCCAAGTTCATCTAAAATTCCTGATTTATCTAGTTCAATCGCCATGTTCAATCCTGTTTGTCCACCTAATGTAGGGAGAATCGCATCTGGACGTTCTTTACGAATGATTTTGCTTACGAATGGTAATGTGATTGGTTCGATATATACTTTATCTGCTATTTCTGTGTCAGTCATGATTGTCGCTGGGTTCGAGTTCACAAGAATTACACGGTAGCCTTCTTCTCTTAATGAAATACAAGCTTGTGTACCAGCATAGTCAAACTCAGCTGCTTGTCCAATTACGATTGGGCCAGATCCGATTACTAATATTGTTTCTATATCTTTACGTTTAGGCATGTGAACTCTCCTTTTTGCTTTCAGCATTCATTAATTCGATAAATTGGTCAAATAAGTGTGTAGAATCTTCTGGTCCACATGATCCTTCTGGATGGAACTGAACGCAGAACACTGGGAATTTTTTATGTCTTACACCTTCGACAGTACCGTCATTTAAAGCAACATGTGTAATTTCTAAATCTGTATGTGCGATGGAATCTGCATCAATAGCAAAACCATGATTTTGAGAAGTAAGCTCTGTTCGTCCTGTTGTTAAGTCTTTTACCGGATGATTTCCACCGCGGTGACCGAACTTCAATTTGAAAGACGTTGCGCCACTCGCAAGTGAAATCAGCTGATGTCCAAGGCATACCCCGAATATCGGAACTTGACCGATAATTCCTTTTACCATTTCAATTACTTCTGGGATGTCTGTTGGGTCCCCAGGTCCGTTTGATAGCATGACACCATCTGGGTACATACCTAAAATCTCTTTTGCAGATGTGTTATAAGGAACGACAATAATGTCGCAGTCACGTTTGTTTAATTCTCTTAAAATACCGTGTTTCATACCAAAGTCTACTAACACAACTTTTTTCCCACGTCCTGGACTTGGATATGGACGAGTAATAGAAACTTGTTCGACTACATTTCTTTTAATTTCAGTAGTTTGCAGTTCTTTTACTACTTGCTCCACATTCACTTCTTCCCCAGCATTTGTAAGCTTTCCTTTTAAAGAACCATGTTTTCGAATAATACGCGTTAACTTTCTAGTATCGATTCCTTCAATTCCTGGAACATTTTTTGCTTCTAAAAATTCACTTAATGTACCTGCACTTCTAAAATTAGATGGTTGTTCTGCAAGCTCTCTTATAACTACCCCTGAAAGCCCAATTTCAATTGCTTCAAAATCATCTGGATTAACACCGTAGTTTCCAACCATTGGATAAGTAAATGTTAATATTTGTCCACAGTTCGAAGGATCTGAAATCGATTCTTGGTAACCTGTCATTGCAGTAGTGAAAATTACTTCACCGATAGTTCCTTCCTCACTTCCAAATGCATTTCCTTTAAATACAGTACCGTCTTCTAAAATTAAATATCTCGTTTTCATGCTTCTTCCTCCTGCCATACGATTTCTCCGTTATAAATAGTAACTTGTGGCCAACCTGTGCAAACCCATCCATTGAATGGTGTATTTTTTCCTTTAGATAAAAATGCCTCTTTATCAATAGCTTGTTCTTTTTCTAAGTCGATTAATACTAAATCCGCTGGAGCACCTTCTTCAAGCTTTCCAAATTCAAATCCGAAAACATCCGCTGGTTTATTTGTTAAATAATCTAGGAGTTGTTTTATTGTCCATTCCCCATTTTTGACGAAATGTGTATATAAAAGTGGGAATGCAGTTTCCAGTCCAACAATCCCGAATGGAGCTTTTTCAAAGCCGTTTGCCTTCTCTTCATCCGTATGTGGCGCATGATCCGTTGCAATCAAATCTAATGTTCCATCCAATAAACCTTCGCGTAATGCCATCATATCGTCCTTCCCTCTTAAAGGAGGATTCATTTTCCAAACAGCATCATTCGCAGGAATATCGTCTTCACAAAGTAATAAATGATGTGGACTTACCTCCGCAGTAACATGCACACCAGCTTTTTTTGCATCTCTAATGACTCTTACTGATTCTTTCGTGCTCACATGACATACATGATAATGAGCTCCTGCTGCTTCTGCTAGTAATATATCCCTTGCTATATGTACTGATTCTGATACAGAAGGGATTCCTTTTAAGCCAAGCTCTTCGTTGCGTTTCCCTTTATGCATAACACCACCGTAGATAAGTGTATTGTCTTCACAGTGTGCGACAACTGGAATGTTAAATTTCGCTGCTTCCTCCATTGCTTCTAGCATCGTTCCAGCAGCTTGAACACCAACTCCGTCATCTGTTAGAGCAAATGCTCCAAGTTTTTTTAATGCTTCAATATCCGTTCTTTCTTTTCCAGCCTGGCGAATCGTAATCGAAGCATAAGGTAACACACGAACAAGTGCTTTTTTCTCTATTAAATCTAATACGTGCGCGAAGTTTTCGGCTGTATCTGGTACTGGTCTTGTATTTGGCATGGCACAGATTGTTGTGTATCCGCCTTTAGCAGCAGACTTGGTTCCCGTTTCAATCGTTTCTTTTTGTTCGCCACCTGGCTCACGTAAATGGACATGTACATCGATAAAGCCTGGAGAAAGAAGCATTCCTTTTCCTTCTATTACTTGTGCATTATCAGCAGTGACGCTTGATCCGATTTTAGCTATTTTTCCTTCTTGGATTAAAACGGAGGTAGTTTCAAAATCTCCTTCATTGTTAACTATTTGAACGTTTTGAATAATTTTTGTCATGTTATTCTCTCCCTTTCAAAATTATTTCAATGATTGCCATGCGAATATAAACGCCATTTTCCATTTGCTTAAAAATTCTTGACCGGTCACATTCTACTAATTCACTAGCAATTTCTACATCTCGATTAAATGGAGCTGGATGCATGATAATTGCTTTATCTTTCATTTTGCGTTCTCTTTCGACTGTTAAGCCAAATGCTTGATGGTAGTCTTCCTTAGAAAATGTCATGTTGCTGTCATGTCTTTCATGTTGAACACGCAGCATCATGATCACATCGCTAGATTCAATGACTTTATCAAATTCATTAAAGGTATCAAATTCCCCTTGCCACTCTGGCGGGCAAACAAGATGGACGATTGCACCAAGTCTCGTTAATGCATCTGCATTGGATCTTGCTACTCGACTATGTGCAATATCTCCAACTATTGTAACTACTATGTCCTGTAATGTGCCGAACTCTTGCCAAATTGTATAGATATCAAGGAGGCTTTGTGTTGGATGATTACCAGTTCCATCTCCTCCATTTATAATAGCTGGTTTTACTCTTCCAACTAATTGCTCAAAGAAACTATTTTCTTCATGTCTTATAACTAACGCATCTAAACCAATCGCTTCTAACACCTTCACTGTGTCATAAAGAGTTTCACCTTTTAATGTACTCGAAAAACCTGCTTCAAAAGGTATTACTCCTACTTGTAAGTTTCTTTCAGCCATTTCGAAACTCATTTTTGTTCGAGTGCTTGGCTCAAAAAACAGATTAGCCATTGTATAACTGTTTTTCACTGTAGAATGGGCGCCTTCACGAAACGCTTGAGCTTGTTCTAATATAGCCATTATTTGATCAACAGATAGATCTTTCATTGATACTAAATTTTTCATGAAATTCCCCTCTTTCTTATAAAAAAACCTCCTCGAAGACTCGAGAAGGTTCGTTTAAGTACAGATCAGTAGAAAGACTTTATACAAAGTCCCTACTCATCTATCCGAACCCTTTGCTGACTCTCTGTCCAGCTATTTAAAAGGTTATTTATTTAGTTGAATCCATACTGGAAGTTTCAGCTTCTTTTCTCCCGGGAAGGACTAGATTTAAGACAACACCGATGATTGCTGCTAAAGCCATTCCTTCTATACTTAGTGATTCTGTCACGATGAATTTTGCTCCACCGATTCCAATTACTAAGATTACGGATGCGATCACAAGATTTCGGCTATTTCCAAAGTCTACTTTCGCCTCCACTAACATGCGTAAACCGCTTGAAGCAATGATACCGAATAATAGAATGGAAACTCCTCCAAGAACCGCTGTTGGAATTGTTGTAAGAAGAGCCATTGCTTTACCGAAAAATGATAGTAAGATGGCAATCACTGCTGCACCCATGATGACATAGATACTGTAAACACGTGTAATTGCTAGAACTCCGATGTTTTCACCATATGTTGTTTTCGGAGGACCACCGATGAATGCACTGACAAATGTTCCTAAACCATCACCTAGTAATGAGCGGTGTAAGCCCGGAGTTTTAATATAATCGCGGTCTACTACTTTACCAAGAACAAGTTGATGACCAATATGCTCTGAAATCGTTACAATGACGATTGGCACCATCACAAGTAGAATTTTAGATGTCACTTCGAATTCATAATGTACACCGGGAATTAGAAAGTCCGGCAAAGCAAACATGCTTGCTTCTTTGATAGGAGTAAAGTCAACAATTCCGATTATCATGGAATAAATATAGCCGACTACCAATCCGATTAAGATCGGCATCGTGCTTAAAATATTTTTGAAATAGATTGTACAGAAGATTGCTGTAAATAATGTAACCAATGCTGCTGAGAAATGTAAGAAACTATATTCTTTTAAATCTGTACCTTCAATTGGAATATTCATCGCCATATCAACTGCAACTCCTGAAAGACCTAACCCAATAACCATTATTACTGGACCAACAACGATAGCAGGTAACAATTTCATGATCCATTTATAACCACTTTTCCAAATAACGAGTGACACAATACCATACACTAAACCTACAAACATCGCACCTATCATTGCATTACCAGGGCTTTCACCATAATTAGTTGCAATAAGAATCGGTGTAATAAAGGCGAATGATGAACCTAAATAAGCTGGTACTTGGAATCTCGTTACTAATAAAAAGATTATTGTAGCAATTCCACTCGTAAGTAAAGCAATCGCAGGGCTTAATCCAACTAACTGCGGTACTAAAATCGTTGATCCGAACATCGCGAACATATGCTGAAAACTTAACGTGATCAATTGCCCACCTGTTGGCTTTTCATTTACATCTAATATCGCATTCGACATGAAGGTCCCCACCTTTTTATCTAGATTATTATTCAAAAATTGTTACAGCATCTATATCATCTGTTTCTGTAACTTTTACTACAATTCGTTCACTACTTGATGTAGGAATATTTTTTCCAACATAATCCGCTCGAATAGGTAGCTCTCGATGTCCTCGATCTATTAATACTGCCAATTGAATTTGCGCAGGTCTTCCTAAATCCATTACCGCGTCCATTGCTGCTCGAACCGTTCTACCTGTATACAAAACGTCATCTACCAAGATTACTTTTTTATCTGTTACATCATGTGTAATATCTACTTGCTGAACTAACGGCTCATTTGATTCATTTTTTAAGGATAAGTCATCTCTGTATAATGTAATATCGAGTTCACCTGTTTTTATTGCTTTTCCTTCAATTCGTTCAATTCTATCTGCCAATCTCTTTGCTAAAAAAGCTCCCCTAGTTTTAATTCCCACTAATATACACTCATCAATACCTTTATTTCGTTCGATAATCTCATGTGCAATTCGAGTAAGTGCTCGGTTTATTGATTGTTCGTCTAATATACTTGCTTTTTCTACCGTCATTTTGACTTCCTCCTTCCGGAAATATAAAAAACCTCTTGAGCTAGAGATGCCCAAGAGGTTGTATGTGTGTAATAAAATAGGGTGAACCCTAAAAATCCGCGGATTGATAGTGAGTCACTTTCACATGTACCTTCTCAGCCTCTCTGGACTGTTATTAAAGGTGATACTATTCAATTGTGTTTGCTGATTTACTTTTCTTCAATCATTATAATACACTAGTCTTCTTTAATCAATGATTGTTTTTTTAAATCTTGTAACAGATTTGTGAATTCCTCTGGAAGTGGAGAAGAAAACTCTAAATACTCGCCAGTTTTCGGTTGAATAAACCCTAATACTCCCGCATGTAGAACTTGGCCATCAAAGTCGATTGTTTTCTTCGGACCGTATTTCGGATCTCCAGCTAAAGGATAACCAATATACTTCATGTGGACGCGAATTTGATGCGTTCTTCCTGTTTCAAGCTGACACTCCACTAACGTAAACTTATCGAATCGTTCCAATACACGGAAATGAGTCACTGCATGTTTTCCATTATCAACAACTGCCATGCTTTGTCGTTCTTTTTTATCCCGACCAATAGGAGCGTCAATTGTTCCTTTATCATGTGCAATATGCCCATGTACAAGTGCAGTGTATTTACGAGTTACTGTTTTCTTCACCAGTTGATCGACTAAAGATACATGTGCAACATCATTTTTTGCGACCATTAATAGTCCGGTTGTATCTTTATCGATACGATGAACGATTCCAGGACGTAAAACTCCATTTATGCCTGATAAGTCTTTTATTTGATACATTAACCCATTTACAAGTGTCCCGCTCGTGTGACCAGGTGCAGGATGAACAACCATTCCACGTGGTTTGTACACTACCACTACATCCTCGTCCTCATAAACGATTTCTAAATTCAAGTTTTCAGCAACGATGTCTAGTGGAATTGCTGCAGGAGGAGATACAACAATAACGTCTCCTTCTTTCACTTTATAGTTCGTTTTTGGTGCTTCATTATTCACTAACACATGTCCATCTTTTATAAAGTTTTGGATTTGTGTGCGTGACCATTCCGTCTCAAATGTGGCAATTGCTTTGTCAATTCTCTCTTTTTCTTGTTCTTTTTCTATTACAAATGTTAACTCTTCCATTACTTCACCTTTTTCTTTTCTGCTCGTTCTTCTTGTAGTATGAATAATATAATGAATACTACTCCTATTGTTAATGCCGCATCTGCAATATTAAAAATAGGAAAATCATAGTTTATAATTGGTATTAAAACATCCACAAAATCAACTACTTCTTTTCTCCAAAGTCGATCGATAAAATTCCCTATTGCTCCACCTAATAGCATCATTAAACCTACTTGAAACAATGGTTTACCATTAGCTTCTTTATGAAAATAATAAATAATCCCAATGATTACAATAATCGTGATGATTGCAAACAAACCCATTCGACCTTGTAGCATTCCCCATGCAGCTCCGCGATTTCTATGCGAAAGCAGTGCTAAATAAGGATCCAAAAGAATGATATTTTCACCTAGCGTCATATTTTTAACAACAAGCCATTTTGTCCATTGATCTAAAGCAATGACAAACGCTGCAAGTCCGTAAAATTTCCACACATTAATTCCTCCGATAATGAATTTCTCCACTTTTTACTGATATGGAAAATTTCTGCTGAATGAATTTAAAGAATCTTAACTAGTTTACCATAAAAGTATGCTATTCGTAAAAGAGCATATAGATTAAATGTATATAAAAAAATGTGGCTGTCCCTAAAGTCATATAGTGACTGAGAAATGGTCCATTTTCCAATGTATTGATTTCCGTTCCAGACGGACGCTTTCCGCGGGCATAACTTCAGTCTCCTCAGGCCAACACGATGTTGGTCACGAAGGCGTTGCCACACGAGGTGGCGTTCTTAGCCTTCGTTCCTTTGTTCGCTCCTGCGGGGCCTTCAGCTCATGCTATTCCCGCTGGAGTCGCCGTCTTTCACTACTATTAATTCCCTACAAAAAATAGTAGGTTATGAAAAGTATACAAAAAACAGGTGTAGAAAAAGACTCGTTTTTCTACACCTGCTTCAATTTATGGGCTTATTGGACAGCCCCATTCACTTTATTAGATATAATTATTTTCTACAACATCCGCACAACGAGTACATAATGTTGCATGTTTTTCATCTGAGCCGACTGTTTCAGAAATTGTCCAGCAGCGTTCACATTTCTCGCCATCTGCTTTTTCCACTAACACAGAACTATGCTCCAGTACTAAGCTATTTGCTGGTGCTTCCGATTGAGCTCCACCTAATGCAAACTTAGAAACGATGAATAATTGAGCAAAATCAATCGCATCTGTTTCAAATAATGATTTATAATCGTCTTTTACATACAAAGTAACTTTTGCTTCCAGAGATTTACCGATTGTTTTAGCATTACGTGCTTCTTCTAACGCTTTTAATACATCATCACGTAATTCGATAATTTTCGTCCACTTTGGTGCTAGTGCTTCAAACGCTGGATATTCTATCGCATCCGGCATATCTGTTAATTGTACACTTTCTTCTGTTTCATGTTCTAGATAAGCCCAAAGCTCATCTGTTGTATGTGGCAAAATAGGTGTCATTAATTTTAATAAAGCAAGAAGTGTGTCATACATAACTGTTTGCATTGCACGACGATCTTTATGATCTGCTCCATAAATATACACAACATCTTTTGCAACATCTAAATAGAATGAGCTTAATTCACCAGCAACGAAGTTATTTACTGCATGATAAACACTCGCAAAATCATAGCGCTCATAAGCAGCTCTTACTGTTTTAATAACCTCTTGCAGCTTCATGTACATATATTGATCTACTTCGCGAAGATCTTTAAATTCTACACGATCATTTACTGGATGGAAATCACTAATATTCCCATGTAGGAAACGGAAAGTATTACGGATTTTACGATATACTTCTGTTACTTGTTTAATGATAGCATCGGATACACGTACATCTGCCGTGTAATCAACAGAAGCAACCCATAAACGAAGAATGTCTGCACCAAGTTGATTCATCACTTTAGAAGGAACAATTACATTCCCTAGTGATTTACTCATTTTACGGCCATTACCATCCAAAATAAATCCATGACTTAAAAGTCCTTTGTAAGGTGCATGACCAAACATAGCAGTACTAGTAATTAATGAAGAGTTAAACCATCCACGGTATTGGTCAGAGCCTTCTAAATATAAATCAGCTGGGAATACTAAATCATCTCGCTCTTCTAACACACCTTGATGTGAAGAACCTGAGTCAAACCATACGTCCATGATATCTGTTTCTTTCGTAAAGATACCATTTGGACTGTTAGGATGTGTAAATCCTTCTGGTAATAACTCTTTCGCTTCTCTTTGGAACCAAATATTAGAACCATGTTCACGGAATAATTTTGATACATGTGAAATTGTCTCTTCGGTAAGAATTGGTTCACCATCTTCTGCATAAAACACAGGAATTGGAACACCCCATACACGTTGACGAGAAATACACCAGTCTCCACGGTCACGAATCATATTGAATAGACGAGTTTCACCCCAAGCAGGTGTGAAATTTGTATCACGAATAGCTTGTAATAATTCATCTCTAAATGCTTCAATTGAAGCAAACCACTGGGCAGTTGCACGGTAAATTACTGGTTTTTTTGTACGCCAGTCATGTGGATACGAGTGTGTAAAGAAAGTTAGTTTTTCAAGGGCTCCCGCTTCTTCTAAAGCTTCTGTAATAGCTTTATTGGCAGTATCATAAAATAAACCTTCAAATCCTGGTGCTTCTGCTGTCAATACACCACGATCATCCACTGGACATAAAACATCTAAGCCATACGCTTTACCTACGTAGAAATCGTCTTCCCCGTGCCCTGGAGCAGTATGAACACATCCTGTACCAGACTCAGTAGTTACGTGTTCACCAAGAATTACTAGTGAATCACGATCATAAAGTGGATGTTTGGCAACAAGTCGGTCCATCTCTTTACCTTCTAGCGTACGTTCAATTGCGTATTCTTCCCAACCAAGTTCAGTTGAAACAGATTCCACTAATTCTTTTGCTACAACATACTTAGAACCTTTTGCACTTACAACTGCATACTCTACTTCAGGATGTAGCGCTATTCCTAAGTTCGCTGGAATTGTCCAAGGAGTTGTCGTCCAGATGATGAATTTCGTTCCCTCTTCTAGCACACCTTTTCCTTCTGTAACTGCGAAACTTACATAAATAGAAGGTGACTTTTTGTCTTGGTATTCAATTTCCGCTTCTGCAAGGGCAGATTCACTTGATGGTGACCAATAAACTGGTTTTAACCCTTTATAGATATATCCTTTTTTAGCCATTGCTCCAAATACTTCGATTTGACGAGATTCAAATGCTGGAGTAAGTGTAACATAAGGGTTCTCCCAATCACCACGAACACCTAGACGTTTAAATTGAGAGCGTTGGTTATTAATTTGTTCATAAGCATATTCCTCACATAGCTGTCTGAATTCTGCTAATGTCATTTCTTTACGTTTTACACCCTTGTTTGTTAGTGCTTGTTCAATTGGTAAACCATGTGTATCCCAACCTGGAACATAAGGTGCATGAAACCCTGTCATGGATTTATGACGAACAATCATGTCCTTTAATACTTTGTTTAAAGCATGACCAATATGAATATCACCATTTGCGTATGGAGGACCATCATGTAATACGAAGAAAGGACGATCTGCTGTTCTTTCTTGCACTTTTTTATAAATATCTTGCTCCGCCCATTGTGCTTGAATATCTAATTCTTTTACTGGTAAATTCCCTCGCATTGGGAAATCCGTTTTTGGCATTAATAATGTGTCTTTGTACTCCATCTTTCTTCCTCCTTATTTGAATCGTGCTCTTGCCTACATAATGCAGGTCAGTTAGTCGTTGTAGCATGGATGCGACGAAAATGGGCTAACATTTTTTAACTCTTCTTGAAATCTGTGACATCCGCCGGTGGCATTTATTTTATTCAATAGGTGTTTTGACCCTACTGAAAAAAATAAAAAAACCCCTCATCCCAAAAAGGGACGAGAAGTTAATGCTCGCGGTACCACCCTACTTGCGATTTTATTAAAAATCGCCGCTTAGTATGCCATAACGGGGCATATTCCGAAGACACTTACTATTAAATAAGGATAAAGTTCAGTGTCTTTGCTCCAAAGTGATATTCTAAAAAAGATTCATTGCTTGAGCTCTCACCATCCTCAAGTCGCTTAATCGAAATCTATTATAGACGTCTTTATCTTCGCATGTTTATTTGATATGCAATAATTATAGGAAAACTAAGCCAAACAGTCAAGAAATGTATTAATCCTCTGTTGCAGATATACGTTCTATTGCTGCTGTATCTGCATCATACTCCATTAAATGATTCCAATCGTCTGTATTGATCAAGTCTAATTGTGCTTCTATGAGCATTTTAAAGCGATTACGGAATACTTTCGATTGCTTCTTCAAATCCTCAATCTCAAGTGCAATTCTTCTCGCCTTTGTAAGTGCTTCGTTAACAATTCGATCTGCATTTTTTTCTGCTTCTTTTACAATTAGTTTTGCCTCTTTTTGAGAATTGCGTCTAACTTCTTCTGCTGCTTCCTGGGCAACAACGATAGACTTATGTAAAGTCTCTTCAATGGATGTGAAATGTCCTACCTTTTCGCTTGAAGATTTCAGTCTAGTTTCCAGATCCTTTTTCTCTTTAATAAGGATTTCAAGGTCCTTCATAATTTGATCGAGGAATTCATTTACTTCATCTTCACTGTATCCTCTAAATCCTCTACTGAATTCCTTGTTATGTATATCAAGTGGTGTTAATGGCATCAATTTCATCTCCTTTAATGTACTATCATTCTTTTCCTCTATTATACATTTACCATAGAGTGAATACATCTAAAATTCTAATATATTATAGATAATTTAATTTTTTTGCTCTAATCGACCTATTTGAAGTCGAATTTTATCTTTTTTTGTTCTACCTTCAATCATCATTAATTTAACTCTTCCTAACCCACGAATGGAGAGTAAGTCTAATTCTTGTAATTCCATCGACGTTTGATCTTTCTCTACCCAATTCACTTTCACTTTACCACTTTGAATAAGTGAAGCTGATTTTTGACGAGAAATATTAAAAACGGATGAAATGACTGTGTCTAACCTTAATGAACTAACAGTAAGACTTTCCGATGTCCATTCCTCCTGTTGTTGGAAATAGTTTAAAGGATCTTCCACTGTTTCTACTTGTACTTTCACTTTTCCTATTCCATTAAAGTTAGCTCGAACATACTCTAAAATTTCAGAAGCAACGACAAATTGAATGGCACCATCCTCTACACGAATATCTCCGAATTTACTTCTATCCATGCCAAGTGACATCATCGAACCAAGAACATCTTTATGACGCAAAGTAACAAACTTCTTAGGATAATTAACTTCCACAACAGTTAGCGCAAATTCATCATTAGCTGGGATAAAATAAGAAGGATACAAAAGTACTCTTTTTCTTTCTGCACCATCTAAAGCACCTTCTGCTGACGATTCGATACCATCATATTGTCTACGGATCGAATCGACGATAAATTGCTGTCTCGGATCCAAAAAATCTGTTAGCTTAGGAGCATATCGATCTTCAATTTCTCGCATCAAACTCACTACTTGTTCAATAAATGGCTGCTCTTCTTTTCTAAAATGCTGTAGCACATGTTCCATGTAAGTATTCCCTCTCAAATATAGTAAAAAACCCCACAACAGTGGAGTTTGAGGCTGTAGACAAAACCTTCATTCATTCATTCATTCATAGGTGTCACTCCAAACTGCTCTGTAAACACATGTCAGTTGAAAAGAGGTTTACAGCCTACCTTCGCACATTGTGTGGGTCTGCGCTTAGCCGACAATTTGAAGGTTTAAATGAATGAAGCTAGTGACCAAATACCTTTCATTGCAAGCTGTAAAACAAAAATTGCAACAATTGGTGAAATATCAATCATTCCAAGTGGTGGGATGATTTTTCGGAATGGCTCTAAATAAGGTTCACAAATTCTTCCTAAAAATTGACCAAACGTTGATTGCTGTATATTTGGTACCCATGACATCAATATATAAACAATTAATGCATACGTATATAAAGTTACTGCTTGACTTAACAAATATAATACAAAGCTCATAGTTAAATTACTCCTCTATCAATCAAGGTCGTTATAATAATAATCCGATATGGCGCCAGCTACTTCTACTGAGTCTGGTGCACAAAGGAAAATATCCGTCCCTATTCGTTGTATGTCTCCACCTAAAGCGTACACTGTTCCGCTTAAAAAGTCGATTATTCTTATTCCTTGCTCTTTATCAATACGTTGTAAATTGACAATAACTGCTTTTTTGCTTTTCAAGTGTTCGGAAATATCTTGAGCTTCTGCATACACACGTGGCTCAATTAAGATTACTTTGGAAGATTTTTGCATATTTTGAATACTCACAAGATTTGGTGCATTTGTTTCTTTGGTTGCTGTATTAAATTTACGCTCTTTTGATGAGGATTTAATTGGCTGTTGTCTTAATTGATTTTCCACGGGTCTTTGTTGTTGAGATCTTGGTTGTTCTGCTTCGGTTGCGTCTTCATCTTCGTCTAAATAGAAGAAATTTTTTACCCAGTTTTTCATGCTCATAAAACCTCCTTCTTCTCTTTGCCGACTAATGCTGTTCCAATTCTAACAAATGTAGCGCCTTCCTCAATAGCTATTTCATAGTCTCCAGACATACCCATCGATAACTCATTGCATGGAGCGTATGGTAATTGCTTATTTGCAATTTTCACTTGTAATTCTTTTAGTTTACGAAAAACATTTCGAATGACAGAATCATCGTCCGTATCTGGAGCCATCGTCATCAAACCAATGACACGTATACGTGAAAAGTTTTTTAACTCTTCGATAAAGGTTTCTACTTCTTCAAAAGAAAGACCATGTTTTGATTCTTCTTCTGCCACATTGACTTGCACAAAGCAATCTTTTATAGAAGTTGCTCTTTTTTCTATTTCTTCTGCTAAACTAATTCGATCTAATGAATGTAAATAATCCACTTCATTGATAACCGATTTAACTTTTCTCGTTTGTAAAGACCCTATGTAATGCCATTTAACATCGACTGAAATGGCATCTAATTTTTTCTTTAAACCTTCTGGTCTGTTTTCTCCAAGATGGTTTACACCAGTAAGAATAACTTCTTTCGTTCTATCCACGGAAACTTCTTTCGTTACTGCAATAATTGTAACATATTCCGCTTTTCTATTAGCACGAATACAAGCATCTTCCATTTTTTGTTGAATAAGTATTAAATTTTGCTGCACATTTGTCATTTAAAAACCAACTTTTCATCAATTGTTTTTGTTTATTGTAACAATGAAAGGCCGTTTTATCAATGATGAAACATGCCTATTCTAAGTTTTTTGAAACAATAATAACATCTTTTCCAATTATCGCTATATTTTGAACAGCAATTTTTTTCGTTTCTCTTTTTTTATTAAATATGGATGGATAAGCTCCATTTGTTTCTACAATAAATGAAATAATATGTCCGCTATCTTTATCTATTTCTGCATCCACTATAAATCCTAATAATTGACCGCTATTTGCTTCTATGACCTCTTTTTGTTGTGCCTCTGAAAATTTCATACTTAACCCCCTTTCTATATTATATGAACGAAAAAGAAAAAAACGCTTTTTCTATGCAGAAAAAGCATTTTTTGTGTAGGCCTGACCATTGACGTAGACCAAGCTATTATTTTGGATTCAATTGATTTTGGATGGTGGAAAGTGCACTTTTTTCTAAACGGGATATTTGTGCCTGTGATAACCCTAGATCCATTGCTATTTCGGTTTGGGTAGCTCCGAAATAAATCCTTTTTGTCAAGATTTTCTTTTGCCTTGTATCTAACTTTTGAAAACTCTCTTTCACGGTAAAATAAGTAACCCATTGATCTTCTGACACATCATTGTCACATAATTGGTCCATCATATAGATAGCATCTCCCCCATCACTAAAAATAGGTTCTTGAAGAGAAACAGGGTCTTGAATGGCATCTAATGATAGCAATATGTCCTCAACTGGAATTTCTAATATTTTCGATAAGTCTTCTAGTGTAGGCTCTTCTAAATGGTCATTTATATATTGTTCTTTTGCTTTCATGGCTTTATATGCAATATCTCTTAATGACCTCGAAACACGTACGGAATGATGGTCACGCAAATGTCTTTTTATTTCTCCAATGATCATAGGGACAGCATACGTAGAAAATCGTACGTTATGCTTTAAATCAAAATTCTCTATGGACTTAATAAGTCCTATACAACCAACCTGAAACAAATCATCGGCTTGTTCTCCTCGATAAGCAAACCGTTGAACTAAACTTAAAACTAATCTTAGATTACCCATTACTAATTCTTCTTTTACGGATTCTTCTCCTGCTTGTAACCGAATAAACATTTCTTTCATTTGTTCGTGGGAAAGTAAAGGAAGCTTAGATGTATCAATGCCGCATAATTCAACTTTTGTTCTCGTCATAGATCTTCCTCCGGACTTTTTAATTGTTCTAAGTCAGTTTGTCCGTGAGTTTGAAGTTTATTCGGAGCTAGCAGCATCCAATTTCACCCATTAAGCTATCGGTTCATTTAACAGCTCTTTTAAATCTAAAATTATTTTCTTTTCTAAACGAGATATATAAGACTGGGAAATTCCTAAATGATCAGCTACTTCTTTTTGAGTCATTTCTTCCTGTCCATTTAATCCAAAACGACATTGCATAATATACTTTTCCCGATTTCCAAGCAGATTAATCGCTTCAAATACATGCTGACGCTCTAATTTTTTTTCCACATCCTCAATGATTAAATCTTCACTAGTTCCTAATATATCGGATAAGAGGAGCTCATTTCCATCTGAATCTGAATTTAATGGTTCATCAAAGGAAACTTCCGATTTCATTCGGTTTGTTTTCCGCAAATGCATAAGTATTTCATTCTCAATACATCTAGATGCATATGTTGCAAGCTTAATACCTTTATCCAGATTAAAGGTTTCCACTGCCTTGATAAGTCCAATAGAACCAATACTAATCAAATCTTCGATATTTGTATTCGTTTGATCAAATCTCCTTGCAATATAAACAACCAGTCTTAAATTCCGCTCAATTAAAACGTCTCTTGCGTGTTCATTACCTTCCATAAAGGATAAAAGCATTTCTCGTTCTTCTTCTCTTGAGAGTGGCTTGGGTAGGGATTCATTGCCACCAATATAATGTACTCCCTTTCTCCTAAGAGAAAGAAACCAAAAATACACTCGGCGTAACAAGTTCAACAACATTATTTGACACTCCTTTTCTTTAAATAAAAGTACGAGGAACTATGCAAAATTCCATCCGCTCCATGTGGAAATTTGTCTTTTACCCTAGTCATCACAATATATCCTTTAGGCAATACTAGATCGTTTACAATCCATTGTTCGTACTTAATACCAATAACCCATGCTTTTTCTTTTTGTATAGTAGAAATAGGTATTAAACGTAATTTACTTGCATATTCTTTTGGAAGTTTATCCAACCCTACATTTTTTTCAAATTCCCAATTGCTGATTGCTCGAAACAGAGATTCTGGAAGGACACCTTGTAGCACTTCAGCGGCTACAAAATGGACTGGAGCATTAGAAAGCGGCTCTTTACATTCATTTCCGGAGTCAATAAAAAGAGTTAACTCTTTTGTGTTTCCAAACAAAGTGACATTAGATGAATATAGTAATTCTCTATCCGAATGTGCAATATTTAGATGCAGAACATGTTTCGTTAGCAAATATAATCCGCCCGTTGCTATTAACGCAAAATTTACGATCATAAATGTATTACTACTATTTGTATACATTGGGGCAATCGCTGTTAATAAACCACCAGCAAAAATACTTGCGAGTAACGTCAATGTTATTGCTTTGACAATTTGTGTACGTTTCTTCCAAAAAGCGATTCCGATCATGAGGAAGAAAGTAAAAAACAATGTCATAACATGATGTGAAAAAATTACTGTTATCACTCCAGCAGTAAAAGCAGAAAGTAGCAAATATCTTTTTTGATTTTCAATCCAACCAATTCTGTTTGCAAATGCTAAAACGGTATAGTTGAAAAAAGTATTAGTTGCTATCATAACTTCCGCGTACATGGCTCTCCTCCTTTTGTCTAAATCTTAGCATCCCTTATCTAAGAAATTTGTCAAAAGAACGTTCCAAAACCACTTTTTTAAACGACAAAAAATTAATACAATAAAAATAATATTTCTAAATCTACTCATCCTCAGTAGTTGCCAAGCAATCCTCCCTAATTTTTTTGGGATATCACTTGGAATAGAAGTTTTTTGGGGCAGCTTATTCTGAATCGTTTCTAGAGTAATTTGGACAGACTTCACTTCACTTCACTCTACTCTATTTTCTGTATTCTTGTGGCAGTATTCTGTAAGTCGTTCTCCTCCAACTTTTGGAGACATGTTGCTTGTTTGATTAAGAAAAGCGCAGGCGCCCTCTAAGTACTAAACCTGTTTTGTATCGTTTTCGGAGGTCTTTGGACAGACTTATTGCTATATCACTACCGATTGATTTTTTAGAGAGGCTGATCGTGACTAACGTCACGACCAGCCTCTCTTTTCTCGGTAATCTTATGGCATTTGTCTGTCCGTCGCCCTCCTTCAACGGTACGAATAAGGGTAAGATCTTTTTGGATAATGAGGGAAAAGATGCTTTCCAACTAATAAAGCTTCAGAGGAGGACAGTCTAAGTTCGCGACTTCATGGTGCTCCTGCGCAAAGCTCGTCGCAAAATAAAAGAACATTTCGCAACGACTGTCTGACCCGCATCGTGCGGGCCTCCGTAGATACAATTTCGGGTGCTCTAGTGCTCCTCTATACATGGATGCTAACTATTTTTTTGTCATATACTCTTTTACCAGTAGAAGAAAATTAGCAGAAATGCTCTTCTTAAAGATTCTTACTAGCTAACAGGTCCATCCGCTCTACCTTACCTTGTGTAAATCCATTGCATTTTCATATCGTTCAAAGTATTAGTGACTTTATACACCCAAAAAGTATATACTCCCTCTTATCTTTTAGTTATCCTTTCTTTGATGATTGAATATTTACTTGATTGTAGTAGAAGGCGGCGACTCCAGCGGGATGAGTGAGACAGATGAGCCATCACAACGAACGCGAAAGCGGCGGTGATGGCTTATCGCTCACCCCGCGGAAAGCGTCCGCCTGTAACGGAAATCAACAGTAGTATTGAATCGATCTTTTTCTCCAAAATATCTAAAACACTGGATTTATGGAACGGAAAATTATCTACTTTCTTATTCTTTAATAAGTGGATAGAACCTTTATTATTCGTTGATAAAGGCTCTGTTAAATTAGGCTGTTGCATTTTATTTTGAGACGAAAATCCGCGATACTCCACTGGAAAATGGGCTGCCAAGACCCCATAGCGGGCTTATAGGGACAAATACTACATTCGCCACATCCATGTGGCAGGCAGTTCGACAGCGGAAATCGACGGATTTTCGGCAGGTAACAACATAATCTTTAAACAGAGCCTTGAACAAAAAAAAGCAACCACCGATAAGGTGGTTGCTTTTCTATTAATATATGAAGATTAGTTTCTACGTTGACGATTTCTCAAAAACGTCGGAATGTCTAGTGCATCTTCTTGTTGATGACTTGATGTTTGACGTTCTTGGTGTAATGGTTGTTGTGTATGTTGTTCTTCTTTTCGTGGTTCACGATTAGGTGTTGTTGCAGCATGTTGAGCTCTAGCAGCACCGAATCCTGTACCTCTAGGTTGTTTTTGCGTAATTACTTCTTCGTTAAACCCTGTTGCAATTACAGTAACGACTATTTCATCTTTCAAGTTATCATTAATAACTGAACCAAAAATCATATTTACTTCTTCATCCGAAGCAGAAGCAACAATATCAGCAGCTTCTTGAACTTCAAATAAACTTAAATTGGATCCACCTGTAATATTCATAAGTACACCTGTCGCTCCATCAATAGATGTTTCAAGAAGAGGACTTGAGATTGCTTTTTTCGCAGCTTCTGCAGCACGATTCTCACCTGCAGAAATACCAATTCCCATTAGTGCTGCCCCTTTATTGGACATAATCGTTTTAACATCTGCAAAGTCTAGGTTAATTAATCCTGGAACAGCGATTAAATCTGAAATACCCTGAACCCCTTGACGTAAAACATTATCTGCTTCTCTAAATGCTTCAAGCATTGGCGTATTTTTGTCTACGATTTCAAGTAAGCGATCATTTGGAATAACGATAAGCGTATCAACCGCTTCTTTCATCATCCCGATACCACCTACAGCTTGCGTAGAACGTTTACGTCCTTCAAATGTAAATGGACGAGTAACTACTCCTACTGTTAGAGCTCCTAAATCACGGGCAATTTGAGCAATTACAGGAGCTGCTCCAGTACCGGTTCCTCCACCCATTCCAGCAGTAACAAATACCATATCAGCGCCTCTTAATGCTTCTTCTATTAGTTCTTTGCTTTCTTCCGCTGCTTTCTTTCCAACTTCGGGATTCGCGCCTGCTCCTAATCCTCTCGTCAATTTACCACCAATTTGAAGTTTCACTTCGGCTTTTGACATATTTAGAGCTTGTGCATCCGTATTAACTGCTATAAAATCAACACCTTGAACTCCGTGTTCAATCATTCGATTTACTGCGTTGTTACCGCCGCCACCGACTCCAATAACTTTAATAATCGCTAATTGATCTTCGTTTGTTTCAAATTCTAACATGCTATTGCCTCCTATATTCTTTCAACTATGATAAAGGTTTGTCATTCAAAAAATTTGTCGAAGAATTTCTTCGCTTTTGTCATCGCACTCTCTTTGTTTTCACTTGTCAAATTTTGTGTTTGTTTTTGTTTTTTTGGACTAGAAACTACTTCATTATGCGCAAGCTGAGATAAAGCATGGCTATTCCCAATTTTACCATAGAAAAGATCTTCTTTATAGGCATATCTTATAAGACCAACCGCTGTTGTGTATTGCGGCTCACGAACACCAATATAGTCTGGTGTATACAATCTCACTCTTGTTTGTAAAATATGTCTTGCCAGTTGACCAATACCTTCTAATTTTGATACTCCCCCGGTAATAACAACACCACCTGGCAAGTCTTGGAGACCAATACGGTAAAAATCTTCCAATATCAATTCAAACAATTCCTCTAAACGAACCCCAATTATCTCCGCAATATATCGTTGAGAGTATTGTTCTTTCATATCTGCACCAATAACTGGAACCTCAAAAAGTTCGTCATCTGAAGCATCATCATAAAAAGCATGTCCATATTTTAATTTAATCATCTCTGCTTGTTCTGTTGGTGTTTTCAAAACGATCGATAAATCTTTTGTAATATGATCTCCACCAACTGGAATAACAGAAGTATTAATCAAGTGACCTTCATTGAAAATAGCAATTGTTGTGGATCCGCCACCAATATCAATATAAGCGGTGCCATGATTTTTTTCGTCTTCTGTTAAAGCAAAATGACCGCCTGCTAGAGGCTGTAAATATATCTCTCTTACCTGAAGACCGGCTCTTTCCACACATCTTAACACGTTATGTAAAATTGTTTTTGATGTAGTCATCATGATTCCATCCATCTCAAGACGAGTACCTATCATGCCACGAGGATCTTTTATTTCTTCCAAGTGGTCGACGATAAACTGCTTAGGCGCAATATTAATTAGCTCTCTCTCAGGAGGAATAGACATTACTTGAGCAGATTCGATTACACGTTCCAAATCTCCATCCGTAATTTCTCTATCTTCTCTATTAACAGCTACTACACCTTTAACGTTTTGTATGTTTGCTAAGTTAGCAGGGATTCCTAACACTATTTCTTGAATAGACATTCCAATCATTCTTTCAGCCTCACTTATGGCTTTTTTAATAGACTGAACTGTTGCATCTATATCTACAATGGTGCCTTTACGGATTCCATTTGATTTTACATTTCCTACTCCTATAACATGCAGCGAGTCATCATTCATTTCTCCAATCAAAACTTTAATGGAAGACGACCCGATATCTAATGATACGTACAATTCAGATTGATTCAACCCGTAGCACCTCCTAAAAACTCTTTATTTATTATTCTATTGTAAAAAAGGTATAAAGTCTAAAATTTTCTAAAGAAATAGTAAATTATTCATGAAAACTTTATGCATTTTTTCTCTCACTCCATTTTGTTAATAAAATTCTTCGTATCACAGCAATATTTTGAAACAAACGCACACCGAATGCAAATATAGCAGCTAAGTATAAATCAACCCCCAGATGAACTCCTAAGAAGGCTAGCGCAGCGGCTAGCGCAATATTAAAGAAGAATCCAGATACAAATACCTTATCATCATAGACATGCTGCAATTGTGCTCGAATTCCTCCGAACAGAGTATCTAATGCAGCTAAAACGGCTATGGACAAATAGCTTTCATATATTTTTGGAATTTGTATATCTGTTAAAAGACCAAGTGAAATTCCAAGTATTAGACCTAATAATGGTAACCACATTTCATTACTCTCCTCCTGGAACTTCTTGTAGAAATTGCTTACTTACTGTTTGGTCATATGCAGATATACTCATGCTATGTTGTGGCTCTCCAATTACTAGTCTTAAATTATCAATATAAAAGTCGTCACCTATTGCTGAAGCCTCCAATTGATTGTACATTTTTTTGGCATCTTCATATGTAGAAGTTCCTATTTTAATGTTAAATGGAGCACGTCTAATCGCAAGGTTGTTTACAGTTGTTTTACCATTGACATCTCTTATAGCAGAGGAGTATATAATCCGTTTCCCGTCTACTTCTACTGCTTTTGCTTTAAATCGATTAATTTCATTTATTAAACGGACAAGTAAATCGGGTGAAATCTCTTCTATTGCTTGTCCTACAATCATACTTTCTAAAGAGGGTTCTACAGTTATCATAAGCCCTGGACTATTCACATCATCTAATCCAATTTCTCTTTCTAACTGTTCCACCGTATCATTTAAAGCAATTTTTGGACTTTCGTTGACCATATTCTCGTATTTACCAATGGTTTGTTCAAGTACACGAACTTCCGATAACAACTCTGAATGTAATTCTGTTTCTTTCGCCAGTTCTTGTCGAATTGCCCAAATATCTCTCGTATCTCTAGTTTCTGGATTTTGTACTGTGTTATATTGAACCGATAACATAAAACCAACTATTAACAAAATTATAGTAAACCGAATATAGACGGTTCTTTTCATTATTCGGCCCCCTTCACCTTTGTTAGTTTTTGTCGCCTCGTAAAGCTGGCATCGTTATTTTCTCTCTTTCTTCGACAGTAACTATAATATTGTCGCTTGTTAGCTGATCCACAATTCCTCCACCCAAATTAACGGAGGCTAATAATACGGATGGATCACCTACTGCTTCAATTGTAAATGGCGCCGGGAATGTCTTGCCATCTACCGTAATAACTGGACCTGTACAACGTATAAACGAATTCGCATGAAGTCTCTGTCCATTAATGGAAATAGCTTCAGCACCAGAAATTTTTAATTCATTTATCACTTTAAAAACATGACTTTCATGCACAATATAGTCATTTGGATTTTCTTGAGATGGATTATAAGCGCCATCTTGTAAAGAAACCGCAATCCCTTTTCCTTGAGAAGGTATATCACCTATTAATAACCTTAGCTTTTCTGCTTCTTTTACTAACTCTTCTACACTTTCTTCACTACTTGCAAATGACTGTTCAAAATCTCTAATTTCCTGTTGTTTTTCATTAATTTCTTCCGTGAGATCTTTGTTTTTTTCTTTTTGATTAATCAATTCTTCTCTATATTTCTCCATTTCCTCGAATGAATAGGAACTCCCAGAGGTTTCTTTTTCATTTTTGGAAGAAATACTATAGGAGTAGGCGAGTATAAAACCTAGCACTAAACTTACCATGGAAATGAGTACTAACCCTCTAGAAGGAATTTTAAGGAGTCTGCTCTTCTTCAAGCTCCATCGCCTCCTCATCTGTCTGTTCGCCATAAACATCTACATATGGTTGGAAAAATGACCCCACTTCCAAATCTATAATTCCCTTCACAGTTGGTTCAAGTTGCGAAAAAATGAATGGATAAAAATTCATTTTCTCAGAGAATGAAGGGATCATCGCTTGTACCTCATTGCCATCATTCATAAACACTTGTATGGAATGTTTGTCATTCTCATTCGGTGTATAATTTATTTGTGAAATAGTTAATAGAACTTCGCTATTTAAGTTTTTTAACTCTTTTATTAAACGCAGTCGAATTTTTTCATCATCAAATCCCGACAATATCGGCCCTTCTAACGGTAAGACTTGTCCATCTGTATCCATAATCTCTCCGTTTTCTAGGGTAATACGAAGAAAGTCTCCATCTTCTACATATCCAATTTGTTTATATTCTTCTATTTGGATTTCCACTTCAGTTAACCATTTTCGTTTCACAGTAACCGCTTGTACCCACTTATTTTGTTTCAGTAATTCCTCTAAATTCTTTTCTCTAAACCCCCACATGGAGTCACCAATTTCCAACGAAATTTGCTCTATGTACTGTTCTTTTGGAACAAGTGATGCCCCGTCCAATGTAATTGTTTGGACTTGGCTATAAGAAGATTGAAAATAGAGGACTACCAATAATGTAGAGACAAAGAGAAAAAGTAGAATGGAAAACTTTTTGTTTGTTCTACGTCTTCTACGCTCTTTTAAAGTAGGTATGCGATCCTCAATATCTATGATTTTTTCCATTCTACCGCCTCCCTTCATTTGAAGATGTATTTGCTAAATTTAATATGATGCCAATGATTCCCCACGTCATAACTAGAGAAGACCCTCCATAGCTAATGAATGGCAGTGTAACTCCAGTAACAGGAAGTAAACCTGTTACCACTCCCATATTTAAAAACGTTTGTACTACCAATAAAGAAGTAAATCCGATGATCATTAGTTGAGCTTCCCTCGTTTTTGCTCTTGCAGCCATCGTAAAGCTTGTCGAAAAAAACATAACAAAAGCTGTAATGACGATTAACCCACCAATAAAACCTGTTTCTTCAAGCAAAATGGAGAAAATAAAATCATTTTGAGGCTCTGGCAAGTATAAAAACTTTTGTCTACTGTTCCCATATCCAAAGCCAAACAATCCAGCGGGCCCTATAGCTAGCAAAGATTGAATCGCTTGAAACCCTGAACCTAAAGGATCCTTCCATGGATCTAAAAAAGCTTGAATTCGAACAAGTCTATAGGGAGCTGAAACAATTAATAATACAAAAGCAATAATTCCTGACATTCCAATAGCTGCAAAAAATTTCATTGGAAGACCCGCTGCAAATAATAAGAAGAAAACCCCAACGACAAGGACAAATGCTGAACCAAAATCAGGCTGCAGCATGATAAGACCAATTGGCAATATTAGTAATACAGCACTTTGAATATATACTTTACTTTTTGATTTCTTTTCATTTGCTAATGCACTAGCTAGCACTCCTAATACAGCAATTTTAGCTAGCTCAGCCGGCTGGAAATTCATAAACCCGAGTGAAATCCAGCTTTGAGAACCGTTTCGCACTACACCTATACCCGGTATTAATACACCAACTAACAATGCAATGGATACTAAATACAATACACGCCAAAATGTCGGAAGTCGGATAAGGCCATTATTTTGAATTAAAAAGGCTCCTAAAATTCCAACAATTAAATAACTCCCTTGCTTCAGTGCAAAAGGCAATTGTCCTTTATAATGTACTTCGCTCCAATAAGAGCCTGCTGAGTGTACAAATAGAATTCCAATAATGGATAGAAAAAGGACGGAGGAGATGAAAAGTAACTTTCTTATATCTTTCGATTATTTCATCCTTTCATTACTCTTGTAACGCTAGAACTTTTTCTATAAACTCATCCCCACGAAGCTCAAAGCTTTCGTATTGGTCCCAGCTCGCACAAGCCGGTGATAATAAAACAACATCTCCTTCTACCGAAACGTTTACCCCTTCTTGCATTGCTTCTGCTAAGTTGTTCACTTGAATGACAGTAGGAATACCTTGTTGTTCTCCAAACTCCTGCAGACGATCGGCAGTTTCCCCAAAGTGAATTAAAGCTTTCACATTATGTAAATAAGGGACTAATTCATCAAATGAGTGTCCACGATCCACTCCGCCAGCGATTAAAATAATTGGTTCCGAGAAGCCTTCTAATGCGCTCTTTGTAGCAAGAGCATTTGTAGCTTTGGAGTCATTATAAAACTTGCGACCTTTCCACTCTCTAACAAATTGAGTGCGATGCTTAACCCCTTGAAATGTAGAAAGCACATGGAGGATACTTTCCAAAGAGCAATCCATAAGTAATGCAGAAGCAGTTGCTGCCAACACATTTTCTAGATTATGTTTACCACGAAGTGCGATAATCGAACGTTCAAACAGTTTTTCCCCATTCCAATATATATACAAATCATCGGCACTTATGCCATCGTTTGTTTTATTACTAACATAGAATGGTACTTTGGAAGCCATGCTTTTCTCAGCATAATCCTTAACTATCCTTTGTTCTCCGTTAAAAATAAACCAGTCTGTAGCATCTTGTTTTTTGGCAATATTAAATTTTGCATCCGTGTATTCTTGGAAATCAGCATGATAATCTAAATGAGCTTCATACAAATTCAGCAATACAGAGATTTTTGGTTTTAACTGCTCTACACCCATCAACTGAAATGATGATAACTCTGTTACAATCGTATTTTCATTCGAAGCTTCTTTCGCAACGCTACTTGCAACAGTTCCGATATTTCCGGCAATTAGCGGATGCTTATCGCCTGCTGCTAGCATTTCAAAAATTAAAGTAGTTGTAGTCGTTTTCCCATTTGAACCTGTTATTCCAATCATTGGTGCATCACTAATTCGATAAGCTAGTTCTACCTCTGTCCAAACTGGAATGCCTCTTTTTTGGGCTTCTTTAATGACTACATTAGTATACGGAATTCCTGGATTCTTAACTACAAGACTGAAACCCTCGTCTAAAAGATCCTCGGGGTGACTTCCACAAATAACAGTTAACCCTTTTGTAAGTAAATACTGTGCGTTATCATTTTGTTCAAATGGCTTAGAATCATTGACAGTTACAAATGCACCTAAATCATGCAAAATTTCTGCTGCAGCTGTACCACTTTTCGCTAAACCTAGTACAAGTATTTTTTTATGATAGACAAACGGTAATTGTTTCACTTTACATAACCTCCATGATTACTACCAGCATTGCCGCAATAAAGTTAATCGCCCAAAATACGGTTACGATTTTTCGTTCATTCCAACCAGAAAGCTCAAAATGATGATGGATCGGGCTCATTTTGAAAATTCGCTTACCTGTCGTTTTAAAGCTAATCACTTGTAAAATAACAGATAACGTTTCGATCACGAATATTATCCCAACGAGTAATAGCAATACCTCTTGTTTTACCAAAATGGAGACCATTGCAAGAGCTCCACCTAATGCAAGAGATCCTGTATCACCCATGAACACTTTCGCTGGGTTTTTATTGAATAAAAGAAATCCTAAAAGTGCTCCGGCTACACTAAAAGCAAAGATGGCAATGTCCGCTTGTTCATAAGCAAGTGCAAGTACTGCGAATGTTGCAAAGGAGACCGATGCTGTTCCAGAAACTAATCCATCTAAACCATCAGACAGATTTACTGCATTTGAAAATCCAACTAACCAAAAGATGAGAAATGCTACATAAAATTGTCCAAGTGAAAAATGTATATCTGTAAAAGGAATTGCAAGAGATGTATCAAATGGTCCAAGCTTCAATAAGAAATACGCGATAACCGAAATAATAATTTGACCAATCAATTTTTGAATGGATGTTAAGCCAAGATTTCGTTTTAATACTACTTTAATAAAATCATCTAAAAATCCAATAAGACCAAATCCAACTAATATGATAAGCAAGACAATTGATTGCGTCGTTAGCTCACCAAAGTATAATGAAATAGCAAGTGTGGAAACAATAATGGAAGTTAAAAATATAAGTCCCCCCATAGTTGGTGTACCTGCTTTTTTCTGATGTGATTCCGGGCCTTCTTCTCTTATGCTTTGCCCAAATTTCATCCTCCTTAAATAAGGGATGACGATTGGGGCAAGAATAACAGATAAGAGAAAGCTAACAAAAAGTGTAATGATCGTTGTTGATAATGTCATAAAAAAATCTCCTTAAAAACAATGAGCTATTAATAAACGCTATAGTTATTTTATTTTGTGTAAACATGTATGGTCCCATCCAATGGAATAAGACTATTTTCTTTTGGTAATTGGGTTAGTATTTCTTCCCCGTCCCCGTGCCAAACAATGGAGAATGGATACATATAGGATGTTATTTTGTTTTTCTTCACTCCTACTAAGTTTGGAACGCGAACTTGCTGGATATCCCCCCATCTATATTCTTTTTCTATCTGTTTACCACCGTCAGAAATTTCGAGGGAATCTTCAATAATTTGCCCAACGATTGGTGCTGCAATGACAGACCCAAACACGGAAGAATTTTTGGGATTATCTATTGCAACGTATACAACTATTTCTGGATTATCCGCTGGGGCAAAACCGATAAAAGATACGATATATTCACCATCCATATATCTACCGTCTTTTACCTTTTGGGCAGTTCCTGTTTTTCCACCAATTCGCAAACCATCTCTATACGCATGCCTTCCTGAGCCTAACGCTACAACATGTTCTAGCGCATCTCGAACTTTTGCAGAAGTTTCTTCACTGATTACTTGGTTTTTCATCTCTGGTTCGGTACTCGATAAAATATCATTCGTTTCTCCGTCTAAGATATTTTTAACAATATATGGTCTATATAAATAACCGCCGTTCACTGCTGCAGCAACTGCTTGCACTTGTTGTATTGGTGTTACCGATATCCCTTGACCGAATGATGTGGTGGCATGCTCGACGGGTCCATAACCTTCTTCACTAAATAGAATGCCCGTTGATTCTCCAGCCATTCCAGATCCTGTTGACTGTCCAAAACCAAATTTACGTATGTAATCCTGAAGCTTATCCGGACCTACTCTTCTACCTAGCTCGACAAAACCTGGATTACAGGAATCTTGGACTACTTCTAGGAAAGTTTCATCTCCATGCCCTTGCCTTTTCCAACACCGGAGTCTAGCACCTTCTACCATTGCGTATCCAGGATCAAAAAAATGATCATTTTCTAAATCCACTACATTTTCTTCTAATGCAGCACTTAGTGTAATTATTTTAAATGTCGAGCCAGGTTCAAATGTCATCCAAACTGGTAAATTACGATTATAAATAGTAGAATCCGCCTCTTGATACGCTGAGGGATCAAAATTTGGTGCGGAAGCTAATGCAAGTATCTCTCCATTATTCGGATTCATCGCTATTGCAATTGCTTGCGTTGCATCATACTTCAGCATTGCTTGAGAAAGCTCTCTTTCTACGACTTCCTGAATTTTCATATCAATTGTTAATTGGACATGATTCCCAGCATCTCCACTTTTCCAACCATCATCCACATGAGGTAGAGGTACCCCTTTTGCATCTGTAAACATACGTATTGCTGATGACTTTCCTTTTAATATGGAATCATATTGGTATTCAATCCCTGCTAGTCCTTGAGCATCGTAGCCAGTGAATCCTAGCAATCTCGAAAGCATCTCCCCATGTGGATAGTCTCGTATATAATCGACACCCGCATACAAGCCTTTTATATTTTTATCTTGAATTTCCATCGCAAGTTCGGTCGAAATATTTTTTCCTGCTGGGGCAATTTTAACAATAGAAGCTCTTTTATTAAGTTGTTCAAATAGTGCTTCTTTTTCCATTTCTATAAGTGGTGCAATTTGCTCCGCAACTTTTTCTGGTTCATCGTTTTGAGATGGCATATAAAATAAGGTTGGTGAAAGCTTATTTCCTACGATTACTTCACCATTTCTATCCAATATACTACCTCGAAGTGATGCGTATGGTAATTCTCGATCCCAGCTTTCTTTCGCTTTCAGCGTCAGTTCATCAAATTGAAAAAACTGAAGTTGTACTAACTTCGAAGCAACTAACAAGAATAATATAACCGTCATAATCCAAATCATCCGCAAACGTATAATTTGTTTTATTTTAGAAATTACCTTTTCCCCTTTTATCCGTTTTAGATAGCGTATGAAAAAATGGCACTAACTATTCTATCTCTCTTTTAGTCTTGAGGAAGACCTTCCTCTGTTTCCTCTACCAAAAGAGCGTTTGTAGTTTCCTCTGGAGTCTCTAATTGAACGACTATTGGTGTGTTATCTGAAACTACAGAACCTGCTGTCAGACTTTGTTTTGTTACGAATCCTTCTCCAATAATTTCTATCGGAAGATTTGCTAATGATTTATAAATCATTAAATTCCTTTTGGACCAGCCAGAGAAATTTGGTAATTGAATTTCCCCTTGTCCTTTAATAAATACCAACCCACTGGAAATAATAGAAGTTCCCGCTGTTGGGTATTGCTCCACTACATTTTCTGACTGTCCAATTATAACAGTTTTCAATCCTTGTGACTCTAGTGCTATTTGGCTTTCCACAACATTATTACCAACAACATCTGGCATTTCAATTGGTTCAGATAATTCAAGATTTTCAGGTTGAATGTTTAAATACTTCAGACTATTTTCTGTCACGGAATTAAATATATCTGAAACAGGCTGCGACCCAACTTCAGTATCTTCTAAATGTGGTTTATGAACTGTGACATATACAACTAACTGAGGATCCTCGACAGGTGCCATTCCAAGGAATGAATATAAAAATAATTCACGCCCCCAATAATATCCTCCATCAGGCTTTGCTATTTGCGCTGTCCCTGTTTTCCCAGCGGTTGTATATTCATTTAACTTAAATCGTTTTGCTGTACCATGTTCAGATGTAACCGTACTTGCCAGTATTTCTTTAACCTGATCAGCAGTCTTTGCTGAAATCGGCGACTCTTTTTCAGTAGGCTCATGGTTACTTACTATTTCACCCGTATTCGGATTAACAATTTTGTCGATGACATACGGCTGCATCATTTTCCCTTTATTCGCAATGGCTGTCATGGCTTGCACTAACTGAATAGGTGTAACTGTGGAACCTTGCCCATAAGTGGTTGTCACTCTATTGATTGGGTACTGATCACTTATTATTCCACTTGCTTCGTTTGGCAAGTCAATTCCAGTTTTCTGACCAAATCCAAAACGATGAATATAGTCAAGAAAGGTATCTTCCCCTAGACGTTGAAGCAAATAAGCCATTGAAACGTTGGACGAACGTTGAAACCCTTCTAGAAAGGTAATATTTCCCCAACCTACCACGTTATGATCTCGAATTGTTCGGTCATATACACTGTACGAACCTGATTTATACGTTGCATTAGGGTCCCATACACCTTCTTCAATTGCCGCAGCTAACGTGAAAATTTTCATTGTAGAGCCTGGTTCAATTGTTTGTTCGGTTGCTTCGTTTAACCAGTTGGTTGATAAGCCCTCTCTCGTGTTCGGCTCAAATGTTGGCCTTTGAGACATCGCTAAAATTTCGCCCGTTTTTGGGTTTGCTACAATTGCTGTCATACGTTCCGGACTATATTTCTCTTCCGCTTTATTTAGTGCATCTTCTAAAAAGTTTTGAATGGTTTTATCAATGGTTAAGTAGATATCTTGTCCATCTTGTGGCTCCGTCACCATTTTCTCAGCATTCGGAAGTAAAAATCCCTTTGTATCACTTTTAAATTCTACTTTTCCAGGAGTACCTGTTAACTCTTTGTTATAAATATATTCAAGTCCCATTTTTCCTACTGTATGGGCTTCCCCATCTTCTGTTTCTTCTTTAAGCGCAAAGCCAATTAGGTGGGAAGCAAACTCCCCATTGGGATATAGCCTTTTCAAATCTTGAATAAAAATAATACCAGGTAGCTGATACCCTTGTATCTCCATCATTTCTTCATGACTAATGTCTCTTCCAGCTTTTCCGAATTCTACTTGATATTTTTCAGCTTGTATATTTTTATTGAGTAAATCTAGTATTTCCTGTTCTGTCATATCAATATATTTCGATAATACTTGAGCCGTTTTTGCTGGATCAATTACATGTCGAGGAATACTACTATTCTTGGAAGCATCTGATCTAATAACGGCAATCATTTTATAGCTTATTGTATCTTCCACAATGACTTCTCCATTACGATCTAAAATCTTCCCTCTACTTGCTTGTAAAACTTGTTCTCTACTATACTTGGAATCTGCTCTTGTTGCTAATACTTGCCCTTCTGCTGTACCAGTTACTTGGATAAATAAAAATCGGCTTAGCAATAGAAAAAAGAGCCCTCCATAAAGTAAAAACATTAGAAAGGCTCCCCATTGAAAACGAAATTTCTTATTCATTGTCCTGGTACTACCTTTACGTTTTGCTCATTCAGTTTCAAACCGAGCTCTTCCGCCTTTTTCCAAATACGCTTATAGGTAGATAATTCACTTACTTGAATGGACAAGTCTGTATTTTCTTTTGAAGTCGTGTCTATTTGTTGTTCAAGTAGTGAAATGTCCGCAGATGTTGCACGAACAGTCGCTTGAGTTTGAATAATCATTATACCAAGTATAGTTACGACAGTTAATAACATAAGAAACAGAACTCGTTCACCTTTTGTAATTAGATACCTCTGTTGTTTTGCTTGCTTCTTCAATTGTGGTTGTTTAGGAGAAGAAGGCTGAGTTATGTAAGTTTTTGACTGATGATTACGTAAAGCCATTTAAACACTTCCCTTTTCAATTAGTTTTTCCACAATTCGCAGCTTAGCAGAACGAGAACGATTATTTACTTCTAATTCTTCTTCCGATGGCAAAATCGGCTTTCTTGTTACTAGTTTTAACATTGGCTCCAGACCTGCTGGAATTACTGGCAAGTTAGGCGGCAAGTTAGGTACCGATGATGCTTCTTTGAAAATTGTTTTAGTTAATCTATCTTCTAGAGAATGGAATGTAATAACACTTACTCTTCCACCCACTTTAATCATTCGAATTGCATCTTCTAAGGAATCCTCTGCTGCTCCTAGTTCATCATTAACAGCTATTCGGATTGCTTGGAAAATTCTTTTAGCTGGATGTCCACCAGTTCTCCTTGCAGCTGCAGGTATTCCTGCTTTTATTAACTCTACTAATTGAAATGTTGTTTCGATCGGAGCGACTTCTCTTGCTTGTTCAATTTTTCGCGCTACTTGCTTCGAAAATTTCTCTTCTCCATAACGGAAAAAGATTTTCACTAGTTTTTCATACGGCCATTCATTCACTACATGGAAAGCTGTTAACTCACTTGTTTGATCCATTCGCATATCTAATGGCGCATCGTAGTTGTAACTAAAACCACGTTCTGGAGTATCTAGTTGAGGTGATGAAACACCTAAGTCATATAAAATACCGTCTACTTTTTCAATCCCTATTTTATATAGTTCTTCTTTTAAATAACGGAAATTAGCATGTACAAATGTTACTTGATCTAAATAGGCTGCAAGTTTAATCTTTGCATTCTCGATAGCAGTCATGTCTTGATCAAAACAGATTAACCTGCCCTGTTCGTTTAATTGTTTAACTAAATATTCACTATGTCCCGCTCCGCCAAGGGTACAGTCTACATAAATACCATCTGGACGAATAGCTAGTCCATCTACTGTTTCTTTAAGTAATACGGTTGTGTGATGAAACAAGCTCTTTCCCTCCAATTCTTATATATCAAAACCGATCATATTTTCCGCAATATCGTTGAAGGAATCCTCAGATTCTTCAAAGTAATTTTCCCAAGCTTCCTTCGCCCAAATTTCAAGACGATTTGAAACGCCAAGGATTATACACTCTTTGTCCATTTTTGCATAGGAACGAAGATTATTCGGAATGTTAATACGGCCTTGTTTATCAATTTCAACTTCAGTAGCACCCGAGAAGAAAAAACGAGTAAAAGCACGTGCATCTTTTTTGGTGACAGGAAGTTCTTTTAATTTTTCTTCGAGCTTTCGCCATTCATTCATAGGATAACCAAATAAGCAATTATCAAGACCACGTGTTAAAACAAAGTAATCTTCTAAATGCTCACGAAATTTGGAAGGTATAATTAACCGACCTTTCGCATCAACGTTATGTTGATATTCGCCCATGAACATGCTACTCACCCCACTTTATGTCAATAACATACCACATCCCCCCACTTTCCTCCACTCATTTCTTAAAAATATAACTATAATTTTACAAAATGGATAAATAGTACTTATTGAGACAGTAATAGTGCGGATTTGACATAAAATTTAACATAAAAAAGCCCCACATTTTATTGTGGGACCCAGGTTTATATATATACTACATGATGCTTTCCATTAAATTCATACTTAACCTCTAAAAGATCATTAACTAGACTTAATCCTACTTCATTTAATAATTGAAGTGGTGAATATATTCTTTCCTGTAGCCCACCATTAGGAGTCAGTTCCATCGTAATTTGTTCGTATCGATAAATAGAAGCATCTAGTTTCCCAATTAAAGTATCTTCTATCGCATTTCCTAAAAATGATAGCTGTTTTTCATGATAACGCAAATTTTTCTGAACTAATGGAGTTAATTTCAAATCTTCACTTAACAGAAGTTGCTCTAGTCCTTCATACTTAGCCGCAAGTTCTTCTCTCATTTTTTCAATCATTTGTGGAATTTGTTCATTTCGGTGATCGTTGATGTATTGAACTTTTGCCTCTTCGACTAATCCGCCCCACACATCTTGAATTGTAAACGATAACTTTTCTAACAAAGACTGCGTTTTAGAATTCACAATTGTTACACTCAAGCGAGGCATAATGACAGGCATCTTCATATTAAATAATTCAAATGCTGTTTTTAATGTAGCCCAGTATGCAATTTCTCCTGGTCCACCGATAAAACTTAAAGTAGGGAAGACCATTTCTTGCATAATTGGTCTTGTTACTACATTATTACTTAGCTTTTCCGGGTGATTTTTCGCAATATCCATCAATTCTTCTTTGGTAAATGAAATTCCCTTTGCCTCATGGATGAACATATGATCTTTTCTTTCCAATAAAAAGCGTTCTCCATCTTCCACATAAAATAAGTGAGCAGCTGATTCTTTTGTTTGAATCGGTGTTCCAAATCCAGCTTGTTCAAAGACTGCTTCTTGTTCAAATACCACTCTAGCTAGTTCCGAAGACTGTTGTACAAACAATTGGAAGTACTCACTTTCCAATTGTCGAAATGGTCCATATGCTGCATCTATTAGAAGTAAGCCTTCTTCTTGAAAAAGATCATTCATTAATGCAGCAAAGAAGTCGGGATAATAATTATTTCCCTCTAAAAGATTCATAACCTTTGAAAAGAGCTCTTTCGTATACAGTGTTTCCGGCAGACTTTGAAAAATCTCATCTAAATAATTTTGCATTAATTGTTTATCAAAATTTGTATCAGATGCCATCTTTTTTATTCTTGATTTTTCAGGATATACAAGTTTTTGAAGTTTTCTACTTCTCTCTATGTAAACATGGTTTATCTCATCAATATCGTGATCTTCCCCTGCAATCCAGAAAACAGGTATGACCGGCACTCCTAAAATATCTCTTTGTTGCTTTGCTAATGTAATAACAGAAATTGCTTTGTGGATGGAATACATTGGACCAGAAAGAATCCCTGCTTGCTGCCCCCCGATTACAACCACACCATTATCCTCTAATTCTTCTAAATGCTTTCTACTTTTTTCGGATATACCAAACTTACTCATATAATTTGTTAATACTTTTACAAGTTCATTTCTTTTATGTTTGCTAAAGTCAGTTTCCTGAAGTCTTTTAATAATTGCCTTTTGATTCCACTCATAATGAAAGAATGAAGATAAACTAGCTGTATCCTCTAAATACTTCTTATAAAATGAGGAAGCGAATGGTTGTGTGTATTGCTCTAATCGCACGATTTTTCCACCTCTTTACTATAAATACTTAAAGAGTATATCACTTCATAAGTAATAGGTAAAAATAATTAGCTTATATATCGTAAAACATATCGGATAACTCCGAATAACCATAGAAATCCATAAAATACGCAAAGTAGAAGAAAAAATAGTCTCCAAATTTTTCGTAAAAGAGGGATAACTTCTATTTCTTTTTTTGATCGCCAGTCAAAATAAGTAATAATGGTAGCTATTAATATGGAACTTACTACTAAAATAAACCCTATATTTTCGGAAAATATAATTGAATAGACAAGGGAAACCGACAAATATAAAAATAGAGTTGTGACATCAGCTGCAATTCCAAGTGACTTTTTTCGTTTATGTAAAATATATTTAGAAATGCTAAAAACTATTACATATATTAATACAGGAAACAAAATGAAAAAAGAAAGAATCTTAACGATCTCTTTCACCTACCTTATTCGCTTCAATTAACAATAAATAAAATGTATTTAGTATTGGTAATGCTTTATTTCTTTTAGTTGCTTCCTCGATAATTGCCCCAACTATCGTATCGAGTTCCATAACACGACCATTTTCATAATCTTTTAACATAGAGGAACGATTATATTCGGTATTTTTGCAAAGTGTCACTACTTCTTCCCAGCTAAGATGCTCTTTCCATTCTTCAAACGCTTCGATCAATTCATCGTATACACTCTTTAATATCTTTTTATATGTATCATTCTTTATGAGTTCCCCGTTTTGGACTTTTGTAATGGTTGTTAAAGGATTAATGAGACAATTTAACATCGCTTTTTTAAAAAGAATCTGCTCTATATTTGTGGTGAACTGAAGTGGGAAGTCTTCTTTTTCAGTACAGAGAAACTCTTTCATTCTACTCCAATTTCCTTTATATAGACCAATAGAGGTTATTCCTACACCTAAATGTTGAACAGTAGTAGAATTTACTTTCGTTGCTCCATGCAAAACAGAACCAAGAATTATTGTATGTTGTTTTAAATTTTCTACATAAGGCAAATGGAGTAACCCATTTTGCAAAAATAAAAGAGGAGTTTTAGAGGGTATTAAATCTAGTTCTTTTTTTAGCTGGTGCAAGTGATGGTATTTCACTGCGATAATAACTAAATCCATGTCATACAGTTTTTCTATGTCATAGACAAGATTGCAATGGATTGGCTGTTGAGATGTATCGCCTTTTTCTATGTATAATTGATCAGTCATTTCACGATTGCGGATTAAAAAGGTCACATCATGCTTTGCTTCCGATAAATAAGCACCAAATAACATACCAATAGCTCCTGCACCTACAATACCAATGTTCATCTCAATCACCTCAAGTTATAAAAAGGTCTACCAAGAAGGCAGACCTTATTTTTTTTTGTAATTATACAGGAAGCACAGGGTGTTTTCGAGGTGCACTTGCAATTTCCTTATCTTTATAATAGCGGAGACGATTCGCAAGCTCCCCACGTAATTTGCTAGGAGCAACAATTTCGTCAATAATCATTTCAGAAGCCAATTTATAAATATTAATTTCTTCTTTATATTCTGCATGTTTTTCTTGCACAAATTTCACACGTTCTTTTGGATCTTCTATCGCTTCAATTTTATTTGAATAGACAGCATTTACGGCAGCTTCAGGACCCATTACTGCAATTTGAGCGGTAGGAAGTGCAATACATACGTCTGGTTCAAAGGCCGGTCCAGCCATTGCATACAATCCTGCTCCGTATGCTTTACGAACAATAACCGATATTTTCGGTACGGTTGCAGAACTCATCGCTGCAATTAACTTCGCTCCGTGTCGAATAATACCTGCTCGTTCTACCTTCGTTCCAATCATAAATCCTGGTACATCTGCCAAAAATAGTAACGGAATCGAAAATGCGTCACAAAGCGAAATAAACTTAGTGGCTTTGTCAGCAGAATCTACGAATAAAACGCCACCTTTTACTTTTGGCTGATTGGCAATAATTCCGACAGCCTGACCTTCTATACGAGCAAGTCCCGTAATAATTTCAGGTGCAAACAGGTGCTTGATATCAAAAAATGAATCCTCATCAATAATCTGACCAATGGCTTCATACATATCGAATGGTGCATTTTGATTTTCAGGAATAATAGCTTCGAGTGAACGCCCCTTAACTACTTCTTTCGGCTCTATCTCTTTAGGCTTTTCCGTATAATTAGCAGGGAAAAAGCTTAAGTATCGTTTTGCCTCTGATATCGCTTCCTCTTCAGAAGTAACAAGTACATCGCCTACTCCACTCACAGTACAATGCATGCGAGCTCCGCCCATTTCCTCAAGTGTCACTTTTTCACCAATTACTTTTTCAGCCATACGAGGCGACCCCAAATACATTGAAGCATTGCCTTCCACCATAATCACTACATCACAAAATGCAGGAATATAGGCTCCACCTGCTGCTGAGGGACCAAAAAGCAAACAAATTTGCGGAATGAAACCTGAAAGTCTTACTTGGTTATGAAATATCTTCCCTGCTCCTCGACGATTTGGAAACATATCTAATTGATCTGTAATACGAGCACCAGCCGAGTCTACTAAATATAACATTGGTACTCTATTTTTTTCTGCTATTTCTTGAATACGAATAATTTTTTCAACTGTTCGGGATCCCCATGAACCAGCTTTAACAGTTGAATCATTCGCCATTACGCAAACTGTTTGACCATTTACTTTCCCGGTTGCTGTGACAACCCCATCCGCAGGTAAATCACCTGCTTCTACATTTGCGAAACGACCATCCTCTATATAATCCCCATTATCAAATAGTAAAGCTAAACGGTCACGAACAAATAACTTCTTTTGTTCCTTCATTTTTTCGTGATATTTTGAATGACCACCAGAAAAAATGGACGTAAGCTTTTCTTCTAATCTTTCGTTGTAACCTTTAGTTTCTCCCACTTTGTATAACCCCCTTATTTAAAGCAATTGAACCTGAAAAATCTATGTTAATAGAGATGTCTTGAAAACGCTTGTTGGTCTAGGCGAGCCAGCACATGTAGATGTTAGCAACTTAAATGCGCCACATCGTGAAGAAACGGTTGCCTGACTCACATCGTGTAAGCCCGCGAATAGAACTTAAGTTCATGAGCTTACAACGAGTGCAAATATAAAACACATTTGTCAACAATTTGAGTTATTCGAACGTAACTAGGATATCCCCTTCGTTTACAAAATCACCTTCTGATGCATTGATCGTAGCAATTTTACCCGCTACTTCTGACTCAATCGGAATCTCCATTTTCATCGATTCTAACACTATTAGCACTTGTCCTACAGCAACTTCTTCTCCAACCTCTACATTTACTGTAAATACAGTTCCAGCCATTGTCGATTCTAAATTTTTCATTTTAAGTCTTCCTCCCTTTGATTTTCCATCCATTCCCCTAATACAGATGTTGAATATATCCCACTTAGAAAACTTTCAGCTTCTAAGAATTGTTTGAAAAGCGGAATATTTGTTTTCACACCTTCTATTTTAGCAGAAGAAAAAACTTTTTGCGCTTTCTCTATTGCTAATTTTCTGTTCTCTGCGTGAATGATGACTTTGGAAATCATAGGATCATAGAAAGGCGTTACTTTATCCCCTTCTTCATATCCAGCATCAATCCGGACACCTTCTAATGCTCCCCAATTCTGAGATGTTATCGTCCCAGGTGATGGGAAAAATGTTTTTGGATCCTCGGCATAAATTCTAAACTCAAAGGCATGACCTTTTGAAGAAATAGCTTGTTGGTCTTTCACAGGCAATTCTTCCCCCGCCGCTACTTTTAGCTGCCATTCTACTAAGTCAAATCCTGTTATCGCTTCTGTTACGGGATGCTCTACTTGTAATCTTGTATTCATTTCTAAAAAGTAAAATTGATGGTCTTGATCTACGATAAACTCAACTGTACCTGCATTTACATACTCTACTGCTTTCGCAGCATTTATTGCCGCTTCTAATAGTTTTTTTCGAGCTTCCTCTGGAAAATTAGGAGAGGGCGACTCTTCTAACACTTTTTGATTTCTCCTTTGAACGGAACAATTTCTTTCGAACAAATGAACAATATTTCCTTGAGAGTCACCAAAGATTTGTACTTCGATATGACGGGATGCTTCAATATATTTCTCTAAAAATACAACATCACTTCCAAAATATGATTTTGCACGTGTTTTAGTGGATTCAAAGTGTTTGATTAATGTGGCTTCATCATCACAACGAATCATCCCTATGCCACCACCCCCAGCACTTGCTTTCAACATTACTGGATATCCAATAGTGAATGCAGCTTCTTTTGCAGCTTCTAAAGACGTTAAGCCTGCTTCTGTTCCAGGAACTACCGGAACATTTGCTTCCAGCATTGAAAGTCTAGAAGCTATCTTATCTCCCATTTTCTCTATTGTTATTGGCTTAGGACCAATAAATTTAATACCTTCTTCTTCCGCCTTTCGAGCAAAATCTGCATTTTCCGATAAAAAACCGTATCCTGGATGAATAGCATCAACCTGTTCTCTTTTTGCAAGTGCAATTATGTCATCTGCTTTTAAATACGATAGTTGGACTTGGCTTGGACCAATTAAGAATGCAAAATCCGCTTCTTTCACGTAAGGTAAATCCTGATCTGCCTCGGAATAGATTGCTACCGTCTCGATATTTAACTTTTTACACGTTTTAATTATTCGACGGGCAATTTCTCCTCTGTTTGCAATTAATACCTTTTTCATCTCTTTTCCCCCTTGTTACAAAAAGTGAACCCCTTCTCTATTAGTCTATACGAAAAATGAAAGCGATTTCAACTAAATATGAAATTTTCTAACAAAATAGTGACTCCACTTCATCTACATTTTAACAAATGGCTCTTGATGAATATATTTTGTGTCGAAATTCTGCGAGACTCCTGCGGAAAAACGGACTGACAAAACCCAATAGCGGCCTTAAAGGAACAAATCCTACATTCACCACATCCAAGTGGCAACGGATTTGCATCTGTCGCCTACGCCCTTCGACGCAGAATGGGCCTTGTTTCCTCGAGGTGGCTTGGTAGTTCGTCCACGGAAAGCGAGCGGATTTTCAGCCATAACTACATGATTGTTTAAAAAAACAACAACCTGGTTTCACAGAGCCTGAGTAAATTTCATAAATAGTACTTTGTCATTAAAATGCGAACATTTTTCACTTTGTTGATTGAAGCGGCTGGCGGTGATGGCTTATAGCTCACCCCGCGGAAAGCGTACGCCTATAGCGGGAATCAAATATTATTTATGTAAATTGGAATTATGAAGTTAATTCGCCTAATAAATAAATTAATTAAACTAATCATTTTTCCAACTATTTCTGCAACAAAAAAGAAGCCTCTATTTCTAGAGACTTCTTTTTTAGTTATGCTCAATGTGTGTAAGGCCCTGCTTTGCCCAGTTTACTAATACCTCGTAATCTTTTTTCAATAAGTTATACGCATTAGAAATTTCATCGTACGATTGTCTCATTTCATCATAGCTTTGCATTGCTAACTGCAAGTGGTTTTGAAGGGAAGTAGAATCTACCAATTCTTTTGTTGTATCATCTTTTGATGTATCTTCTTTTAATGTTGCCTCAAAAGCAGATACTTCTTTTCGGAAAATTTGAGAACGTAGATTTTTATTCCAGCGGAATGCACAAGCTTGTTTGGAGCGTCCTAATAAAATGCTTGCCTCCTGAAAACCAGAAATTTGGGTATGGCCTTGCTCAATCTTTTTCAAAACTAGCTCTTTTAATAGATTGTCTTCTTCTATAGTCCAACTATCTTTTCTCATTTTAACATTCATTTAGTTCACCCTTTGCTTTTTTACTAATATATGCAAAGTAGGGCTAAATAGACTCTCATTTTATTTCTTTTTTGCTAAAAACAATTCGACTGCTTCATGATGTACATCTTGCTCCCAAAGGATTGAACATGCCTTAACTTCATCCATTATTCTCTCGTATAATTGCGACTGTTCCCATTTTCGGATAGCCAGCTTTTTATATGCTATTAATACGGTAGAGTGAGGAATAATCATTTTTTCGATAAACTTATGCAATGCAACTTGTTTATCTCCCTCAAAAATGTCAGTTGCCCAACCAAAGGATACAAGCTGAGCAGCATCATAAGGCACTGCTTCCGTAAGCATTTGAAGTGCATAGTCATGTCTCATTCCTTTTTCAAATAAGTAGGATCCACCACCCCATCCAGATGTAATGGCTAACTTACCTTGAATGAAACCACATTTCGCTTCTTTCTTTACTAAACGGTAATCGCATAATGTAGCAATTTCACAACCACCACCTATTGCAATTCCATTTACTAAAGCAAGCGTCGGAATTTCTAATGTTGCTATATCATATAAAACTTTTGCAGCTTCACTTAACATTTCAAAAGACTCTACTGCTGTTTTTAATTTATGAAAAACAGATAAGTCCCCTCCCGAACAAAATGATTTTTCACCTGCTCCTGTAATGACTGCTAATTTTATCGCTCTATCTGTTTTCACAGTATGTATGAATTTCCTAAATCCTTCTAAAACTTCTCCATTTATCGCATTATGAATAGCAGGTCTATTTATTTCAAAAATAATTATTTCATCTTTTTTCTCAATAGTATAAGCCATGTATTCCACCCCTTGTTAAATGTGTATATAGAGAAAAAGGCTACCGAAGAGCCATGGTCTCTTTGGTAGCCTTTTGAGAAACAAATACTGAATTATTTGCTTACTACTTCTTTCCCTTTGTATTGTCCGCATGATTTACAAATACGGTGAGCCAATTTCATTTCACCACAATTTGAACACGAAACCATACCAGGTACGGATAATTTAAAATGTGTACGACGTTTTCTTTTTACAGTTTTAGAAGTTCTTCTAGCTGGTACTGCCATTGGTGGCACCTCCTTACAGATCTATTATTCGTCTGTTTGATCAAAATACTTAGCTAATTCAGCAAGTCTTGGATCCAATTTTGGTTGGTCATCTTCTTGCAAATCATTAAGATCTTCATCTGTTGTATAACTCCAACCGTTTCCACCTTCATGTTTAAATTGGTCTGCACCTTCTTTATACACTTGCATTGGAATTTCTAAAAGGACTAACTCCTCTAGAACCGGATCTACATGAATAACATCGCCTTCAACTATATGAAAGTTATCATTTGTTTGTGCGGATGCTAATGCTAATGCAGTCTCAGACCAGTTGAATACTTCAACAGTTTCAATCTCAAAAGGATATTCTACATCTTCCCATGTGCGAGCACATGGCAATATTAGAGTCCCTGAAAGCTGTAGATGACAAGTCATTTGCGCTGCACCAAACGTGCAGTGCCCTTTTACATGAACGGGTGAAATGTTTCGAACGTCATGGTTTCGTTTTTCCACATTTTCGAGAACAACGAATTCATCTAACGTCATCCCGTTCTCACGATATTTAGCTAGCTGATGAATTACCCATTTCATACGATTATCACCTCAAGACAACAAAGTTGATTATATAATGACTATTTTTAGATGTCAAGATAATTTCTTGTCACTACATTATTTTAACATTATACTTTCATTAAGGGAAAGGATTTGATACGAAGATGAAAGCCACTGGATTAGTAGTAGAATACAACCCATTTCATAATGGACATTTACATCACTTACAACAATCAAGCGTGAAAACTAATAGTGACATTATTGTAGCAGTAATGTCTGGTAACTTTCTCCAACGTGGTGAACCAGCCCTTGTTGATAAATGGACACGAGCAAAAATGGCTCTCTCTGCTGGTGTTGATTTAATAATAGAGTTACCTTATGCTTTTGCAACTGCCCAGGCCAGTGATTTTGCAAAAGGCGCTATCTATTTATTGGAGTCTTTAAAATGTGAGACTTTTTGCTTTGGAAGCGAGGAAGGATCTTTAGAAGCATTTCAACATACCTATCAATTATTATTGGCAAAAAAAGCGGATTATAATACAGCTATTTCAAATTTTATGAAACAAGGAATTAGTTATCCAAAAGCATTAAATGAAGCATATAAAGTGGTAGCTTCGGATGCTTCTGTTCCTTTAGTCGATTTATCTAAACCAAATAATATTTTAGGTTATCATTATATGGAAGCTGCTTATAATTTAAACGCGGCAATCAAACCGGAGACAATCCAGCGCGTCGTTGCTAATTACCATGACGAAGCTAAGCATTCTGAAACTATTGCAAGTGCAACTGGAATACGAAAAGTTTTATTCGATGAAAAAGAACTATCTGCCGTTCAACATTTTCTACCACGTACAAGTATAGAGGAATTAAACGAGTGGAAAACCACAGCCCAAGCATTCGGTTGCTGGGATAGATTTTATCCTTTATTGCGCTTTACAATTTTACGTCATAATAAAGAACGATTAGCTCAATTTGCAGAGGTTACGGAAGGAATGGAAAATGCCATTTGGAATGCCGCTATGACAAGTGAAAATTTCCATACATTTATGCTGCAAATTAAGTCTAAACGATTTACATGGACGAGAATTCAAAGAATGTTAACGCATATTTTTACAGAGTTTACATGGGAACAGCTGCAGGAAATCGACCTACCCACTTATATTAGACCACTAGCAATGAATAAAAAGGGGCAAGCTTATTTACAATCAATAAAAAAAGACTTGCAGCTCCCTCTTGTAAGTAGAGTAGCCGCAAGTAAAGAAAATAAGCTGCTTCAATTAGATATTAAAGCAGCAAATTTATATTATTTGGGTTTACAAAATGATTTCGGGCAAAGCATGGTTGGAAGCGATTTTCGTAAAATCCCAATTTTTCAATAAAAATTATTTGGGATCTAGTTGTTCCAAATAAGCTAAAGCATCATCAATAGTTTTTACAGGTACAATTTTCATTTTTGTGCCTATTTTTTTTGCGGATTTTACCGCTTCTTCATAGTTCGAAGTAAGATCCGGATTATTTGCAAGTATGGCTGGGTCTATTTCGTCATCTGGGGCAAACATTATTTCCATACCTTTTCGGTCCGCGGCAATTACTTTTAAATCAATTCCGCCAATTCGCCCTACTGTTCCATCTGGTTCCATCTCACCAGTTCCAGCAATATTATATCCTTTTGTAATATCTTCAGGTAACAATTGATTTAATATCTCTAATGTAAACATAAGGCCAGCAGAAGGTCCTCCTATTTCTTCCGAGTTAATACGGACTACAGGAGTTGTTTCAACTAACTTATCCTCCGTATACGAAATACCGATTCCTGCTTTCCCTTGAACGCCGGGGATTGCTTTAAGTGTAACCTCTTTGGAAAGTTCCTTGCCATCTCGTTCAATTGTTAATTGAATAACGTCACCTGCTTGCTTGTCTGCTAAGTACGTTTTGATTGCTTCTTCGGTTAATTTTTTTGTATTATCCATTTCTAATATCTTATCGCCAGGTTCTAACACATTATCTGCTGCACTACCATCTACGACATTAAAAATAAATATTCCGTTATTTGTCACAGTATAAGGCATTTTTGCTCGATTGAAAGCAACTGTAATAGCATTAAATTGAGAATCAGACATAAGCTTTAATTGACGAACATTATATTCTTTTTCATCTTCATCTTCTTGACGAATTTGATTTGCTTTATAGATTTTTTGATTATCCACCACTTTAGCATATGCATAAGTAAGAGGAGTTGCTTTTGCTAATGCAATAGTTAATAGGCTCATCGTTCCGGCGTCATCTTCATCTCCGCCTTCGACTTCTACGAATGGAGTAAGTTCGTAAGCGCCGCCTGGCTTGGAAATATAAGATTCCATTGGATAAAAGGCTAATGCAGCTACAAGTGCTACAACAAAAAGAAGGATTAATGGCTTTCTCTTCTTCATAAGTTATCCCTCTCTTTCATAAATACAATTAAGTATTAGTTTATCACTTCCATTTTTTTCTGACAAAATATATAAACAGGAAAATGGAAAACTCACTTTTTTGGTGACGATTAACACGTAATCAGAAGTGGCAATCGCGCTTGAAAGACTTTTTACTAGAGACTAGACATTAACTATGAGGGAACCTACAATTTTCCCTCAAGAAATAAGGGATGAAATAGGATGCATATGATTATTACAATCGGTAGTTGGGCACTTATTATACTATTGTTTTTACAACCGGGTATAGCGCATAAAGGTGCAGTAGAAGGGATGCGAATATTCACGACAGCATTACTTCCCTACTTATTGCCTTATCTAGTTATTACCCAAATGTTTATTCGATCACAAAAAACTTTTTTAAACACGACCAACAAGTTCAAATTGTATATGAATATATACATTCTTACTGCATTAGGAGGCTTTCCAAGTGGAGCTGCTATTATTTCTTCCCTAAAGGAAATAGGTACCTTAAACGAGCGAAATGCGAGTTGGTTATTAGCTATTTGTCATGCTCCAAGCCCAATGTTTGTAATTGGTTTTGTTGGCATCGAAATTTTTAATGCCGAGATTGCGGGTTTAAAATTGTTAATTATTATCCATCTCGTCAATTTGGCATTCCTTTTAGTATTCATCATTTTTTCGAAGCCTATTCAAATGAATGATTACGTCAAAAAAGCATCGATCTCACCATTTCAGGAAAGCATTAGAGAAACATCGCAAATACTATTGCTAATTGGAACAACTGTAATATTTTTCACAACAGTAAGTATTATTGTTTTTGAATCCGTAAAAGAAGTAATACCATCCATTTCTCCGTTCGTATTAGTGCTAATTGCATCTTTTTTTGAAATGACCGGTGGCATTAGTTTGGCAGGAGAAATTTTATCAGGAACTACAATATTACCCTTTGTAGTAGCGATAATCATAGCTTTTAGTGGACTTAGTATTCATATGCAAATTATTGTTCTTGCGCAAAAAGCAGGAATTCCGATCAAACATTACATCCTATTTCGCTTCCTAAACATGCTCATCCTACCAATATTTTTCATCCTCTAACATGTCAAAAGTGTTACTGGTGCCAGGCACCTGTAACTATCTTGTAACATAACTTTCCCCTTTATGACAAAGAAAAAACCTTGCAAAATTTGCAAGGTTAATCGTTATTGTACTTTAACTTAAGAGCTGCTTCCACTTGAGGTGGTACGAGCTCTTCTATTTTCCCACCATATTTAGCAACTTCTTTGACAATGCTAGAGCTTAAAAAGGAATATTGATTTTTTGTCATAATGAAAAATGTCTCAATTTCGTCATTTAATACTCGGTTCATGGAAGTAATTTGCATCTCGTATTCAAAATCGGATACCGCTCGCAATCCACGGATAATAGCACTGGCACCTACGTTCTTAGCATAGTCCATTAATAGTCCAGAAAAAGTGTCGACCTTTACATTAGGAAGGTGAGAAGTAACATCTTTAATAAGTTTCATTCTTTCCTCTACTGAAAAAAGGGGATTTTTAGATGAGTTATTTAATACAACTACAAAAACTTCATCAAAAATAGATGCTCCTCGCATAATAATATCTAAGTGTCCGTTTGTAATTGGATCAAAACTTCCTGGTACGACTGCTATTTTACTCAACTTAATTCCCCTCTTCTACATGGCTACGATAAATCGATATGACCGTCCCACCATAATTCTCTCTTCTTACGAGTTTAAAAGCACCAAATTCATCTTCTAAAGTAAGCATTTTATCATGTTCACAAACGATCATCCCCGATTCGTTCATGCACCCTTTTTCTACAATTGTTTTAACTAAGTCATAATAGATAACTTTGCTATATGGAGGATCTACGAATAATAAGTCTATTTTTAAATCTCTTTTTTCAAATGCTTTTACAGCTCTAGATGCATCAATTTTATAAATTTCACTTGTGTCCTCTAAACGACACTTCGTTAAATTTTCGTTGATTGTTTGAATTGCTTTTTGATCTTTTTCTATAAAAATACAAGTATCAATTCCTCTACTTAATGACTCAATACCTAAACTTCCACTTCCCGCAAACAAATCTACAGCAAGACCGCCATCAAAATAAGGACCAATCATATTAAAAATGGATTCCTTCACTTTATCTGTTGTAGGTCTTGTATTTGTTCCTGTCACTGCTCTTAAAGGTAGCCCTTTTCTTGTTCCTGATATAACTCTCATACTATTTCTCCTAGTTATCAAATTCGCATTGGCGTTTTTCTTCCGCTTCACCTTGTTCAGCCCCGCAGGAAAAACAACTGCTCCTGCGTTAAACTCGACGCAGAAAACCGTGCGCCAAAATTTTGCAACACCTGTCTTGCCAGGTGAACTCCTTTACAAAATCTGTGACATCCGACAGAGGCTTTACTCTATTCAGCAGGTGTTTAGACACCAGTAAAATCGAAGAACATTAGCATACATTTCACCACTTATAGAAACGGGAGACTTCTGCTGAATAAAGTTAAAATGAAGCGGATTGTGTAACACTTATTCGTTTTTCTTGTTTTTCAATATCTACTAAAAACAAACGATTCATCCACGATTCTTCCAAATAAAAATCTGCTCCGATTTTTTCAAATGGTTCTGACATTGCATCATATCTTTTGTCGTTTAATACATAAAATGGTTCCTTAATAGGAAAACGAAACGCTCTCATTGCATTTTGCACATATAATCCTTTATCCGTATCTTTCAACGTATAGCCTAATGCTGTTAACAATGGTTCCGCAGCATACATTACTTTCCCATCTTTAAACAGTACTTTTACGTCTTTTTGCTGTTGATCATTAATGTACACTGTTCTATTATCCTCAAAGAGCAATGGATATTTATCTGCTTTAAATTGTTCATTTAAAGTAAAGAAGGAAGTTTTCAATTCAATTACTTCCGATAATAATCCATCCAATTTTTGGGCACTTAACTGTTTGTTTTCCATTAATACTTTTTTCCAATCAGAAAGCTGATCTTCCGTAAAATAATTGGTTAAGGTTTCATACATCCAGATCGATTTCTCAGATCCAATAGGAGAATCCGTTAAGAAACTACTAATAACCTCAGCCATTATTAAATTTTCAGCAACTAATCCATATTGTAATTGTACATTTTTAATAATTAACTCTCGTTGAATGGAAGCAAGATCCTTGTTTTCAACAAATGCAATTCGAGAAGATTTAATATTGTATTTATTTTCCGTAAAAAGGACAGATATATGTTCACTATTTGTCAGCTGCATCTCAGTCAAAAGTGTCTTTAGATCTTCTGAGAGTTCTTCTTTTGAGTGAATAGTGAAATTGTCGTTCTCAAATTTGACTGGTAGTAATTCTTCTTGCCAATACAAATCAGTGAAACTACCTGCTCCGAAAAAGAGTGAATAATCAATTTCATCTAAAGAAGTGGTTCCAACTATTGGAAGACCACTAACCCACATACCGCCTTTTTTTAATTCATCCGTAATGTGGAGAGTTGTATATGAAACTCCACCCTTTTCAAGCTTAGCTAAAAAACCTGATAAAACGATTCCGTCATGTAATCCATCTATTAAAGGTATTTCATAGGAAATACTTTGTTTGGATGTATCTCCTTCCTTAAAAGATATAAGATCTTCGGACAATCGGTTACAGCTCTCACTTGTATCTAAGTAACAACTCCTATTTTCACTTGAAATAGGCCAGGTGATCTTTATTTTTTCTTCAGGCAAATTCATAAAATGTTGCCTGATCATGAGCTTATCCTTTTTTAATTTTATTTCAATTTCTTGTTCATATAAGAAAGATTGCTCACTATCTTCCAACCCAGAAGAGTACACGTGATATTGAAATAATAGCAATACACTATTAGTCACAATGAGTAACATAGATAAAAAACTTAGAATAATTTTCATAGAATTGTCCTCCAACAAAGTGGTAAGATGGATTGGAAAGGAAGTGTTTTCATTGATACAACGTTTTATAGAACTAGGTGAAGGCTACGGAGATATATTTGAACTTTGTGAACTCGCTCGAGTAAATAAAAATCGAATACACCATGCATTTATTTTCACTTCTAAAAACGGCGAAAAAGAATATTGTTCTATTGCAATTGCACTTAAGCCGGTTAATAGTGCTAACTTTTTCCCGATTTATATATGTCGAGAAGGAATAGCTAATACTCAACCGGAAACAAAAAGACTTACGTCATTTAAAGATACTTTAAATGAGTTACAAATTAAACCAATCCAAATTGACCTTAAACACTCTTCCACTTTTGTGGATACTCAATTATATTATCAGTATATAATTGGCATATTACGTTTAAATCATTTAGTACCACCGCTGCAATAGACTAAACTAACCTATAAGCCGATTTTGTAATCGTATTCTTTTGCTTTGTCTGGTTTACTATTTTCAAATTCTGTAATAAGAAATGGTCGATAGGATTCCAAAATTTCTTTAACAAATGGAAGTTTATTCATCTTTTGCTTAGCAGTTTCAATCTGATCTTGATCACAATATAACACAACATATTTCTGTTTTTTCGAAATATAATGGACATGACCGTATTTTCTTAAAGATTTCGCTTGTTTTAAATGATGCACATAGACAATTAATCCTTGTCTTTCTGTCATACGCTTCCCCTCATTTCTTCATTTCAAGAATACCATATGGAGGAAATTGATAGCAACAACAACAAGCTGACAGTTTTGAGTACTTTAACTATAATAAAAGGACAAGGCTAGGAGACTTGACGATTACTACGTAGGTTTCTTTCTTATAAATTGACTCTGTTAAACGATCATGTTGTTACCTGCCGAAAATCCTCTCGCTTTCCGCCGTTTTCGTCACAAAATAGGTGCTTCTAAAAAACAACAACCTAATTTAACAGAGCCTATAAATTAAATGAAAGCTTTCATGAAAAGGAGGATAAATAAATAGATGGGTAAAAAATCAAATGTAGCACTCGCTATTGCCGCAGCTGCTGGAGCTGCTTGGGCAAGTACAAAAGCACTTTCTAAACCACAAAGTCGGTCTTCAAAAGAAGCACTTGAATATGGGCATCCAATCATACTAGCCCATCGCGGTGGATCTGCACTGGCACCTGAATGCTCTCTTGCGGCTTTTGAAAAAGCAGCAAAATTAGGTGTCCATGGATTTGAAATTGATTTAAGGTTAACTAAAGATGAAGAAATTATTGTATTTCATGATGAAGATTTAGATAGGGTCACAAACTTTAATGGTAAAGTAGCAGATTATTCATTAGCAGAATTAAAAAAAGCAGACTTAGGATATCACTTTACCGATTTAGAAGGTTCGTACTCTTATAGAGATTGTGGGGAGCAAATTATTACATTAGGTGACCTTCTTGAACTGTATCCTCAAATGCTTATTAATATGGATATAAAAGATGCTCCTCAAACTTACGAAGGTAGCTTAATGCCTTCTAAGCTTTGGAGACTTTTAGAAGAAAAACAAGCTTTTCAGCGTGTAGTTGTCACGAGCTTTTATGACGAACAAATTGACCGTTTTAACTTATACGCACAAAATGCAGTTGCATTAGGGGCTGGGGAAAAAGAAGTCAAAAAAGCTTACACAGCATATAGTAGTCAATTTAAGCATTTATATCATCCCAAGGCTGATGTATTTCAAATTCCAGTCAAATCAAATGTTTTTCCATTAGATACTGCAGGTTTTATTAAATTCTTAACATCACTAAACATCCCTGTTCATTACTGGACAATTAATGATCCAGTGGTGATGAAAAAGCTTATCCAGAACGGCGCAAAAGGTATCATCACTGATCGACCAGACCTAGCAATCGATGCATTAAAACTCGATTAAAAAAGGATGTGTGCATTACGCACACATCCTTCATTTTCCTCGCATATTAAGCAGAGCAAGAACAAGAACCACCCGAACCACAGCCGCTTCCACAGCTAGAGTTACTAGATGCAAAAAATGGATTGCTTACAGGTACTTTAACACCTTCTGAAACAGATTTACCTATTAACAAACTTACTTCATCTAGTAAGTCTTGTAATTCGTTTTCAGCAACTCTTAAGGTTGCTATTTCATCTATCATATCCAGTTTTCGTTTTGTTACTCGAATATCCTTCATTACTGTCGAATAATCTGGATGATATTTTCCGAATCGCTGAACCTCTTCATATTGATCTTTCAGTTTCGTGAAATGATTTATTTCACGAACTAAATTCGGATTTGTATATATAGCACAATGTGCTTCTAAGTATTGGTAAAATTGTTCAGAGGAAAGAACCATTGTACATAGCATATCTGACTGGTCCATTATCGTGGCCCATTCATTAGTCATTATCATAAGTGAAACCTCCAATCCTGTTTATCATAACAGAAATGCAGAAATAAATGCTAAACTATTATCTTATTGTTAGGAGAAAAATTATGAATGAATTAAAAACACTGCTTACTCAAGTAACTGAAAATGCATCAGAGGTTGAAATGAGCTTACTAAAAGAATTCCTGAAAGGTATTCAAAATAAACAACAAAATGCTGCTCCCACCTATTTAAATGCCATTTTTCATATGGATACACAATATGAACAAGATATTTGTGTTGTAACGGTACCTGTAACCCCACTTATCCACAATAGCTTTCATATGCCTCACGGTGGAGTCATTGCAACGCTAACAGATAACGCAATGGGATTCCTTGTAAACAAAGATCTTCAACCGGAAGGAAAAGGTGCTGTTACAACAAATATGACGATTCATTACGTTAAGGCTGCTACAGAAAAAACGTTGATTGCGACAGCTTCATATTTACATAAAGGACGTCAAACATTAGTTTTAGAATGTACTGTAACCCAGCCGGATGGAAAGAAAATTGCTTATGCCACAGGATCATTTTTTGTCATTGAACCACCTAGCTCTTCAAAATAACTAAGAACTACCTGATGATCAGAAAAAGGGACTACAAGACCATTCATTATTTGCTCTTGCTCATGTCCCTTTCCTGCAATTAACACAACGTCCCCGTTTTTCCCGATGCTTAAAGCTAGCCTAATCGCTTCTCTACGATCTGTCTCAATAAGTACCTTCCTTCTATCTAAATCTTTCACAATATCAGCGATGATATCTTCTGGATGTTCGTTTCTAGGATTGTCAGATGTTACGATTGCTATTGTTGCATAGCTTGTTGCCACCTCACCCATCCATTTCCTTTTTTGCTTATCTCGATTGCCTCCACATCCAAACACTACATAAACATTCTTTTTCGCATAAGACACAATTGTAGATAAACAGGCCTCTAGTGCATCAGGGGTATGCGCATAGTCTATGAGCACTTCTATTCCCCTGCTATTAGGAATACGTTCTAGTCTCCCAGCAGGCAGTTTTACAGGCTGTATTTCTTCACAAGGAAAATCCAAAGCCAACAAAGTAGCTACAGCTGCAGCTAAGTTCATCCCATTGTAATGACCGTTGTTTCTCATCTTAACTCGTAATTTTTTCCCTCTTACTATTAGCTCATATGACACTATTTCCGTCGTATAATTTTCTTTTGAATAAATAACGTCATTTGTCTGTTTTTCTCCAAATCGAATGACTGGTAAATACGCTTTTTGTGCTACGGTTCGACACCACTCATCATTATCATTTACAACAAGCTGCTTTGCTAATGAAATAAGTAACTCCTTTGATTTTTTGTAAGGAACCATTCCCCCATGGAACTCTAGATGGTCTTTTCCTATATTTAAAAATACTCCAATATCAATAGGATAACTTCCTAATCGATTGTCCAATAAACCTTGAGAAGAGGCCTCTAATACAATAAATTCTACATGGTGATCAGAACAGTATTTTACTACTTGAATAAAATCATAAAACGGTAAAGTTGTATTATTTCGAAAGTTTTGTTCTATTTTCTTACCATTTACAAATACACCTAGCGTACCAATAACACATACCGATTTATTCTGTTGCATTAGTAATTGTCCTACAAATGTAGCAACCGTAGTTTTTCCATTTGTTCCAGTTATTCCAACTGTTTTTATTTGTTTACCATACAATTCATATGTCATATATGCGATTCTATCCTTCATAAGATACATATCCGCTGGTATGATAATCTGAGGAACAATACAGTCTTGAATAAAAAATGACGTAAGGATCGCTATCGCTTCGTGCTGAATTGCTTCTTCTATAAACGAACGATTATTTGTTTCGGAAACAAATACATCTCCTTTTTTTATTTGCTTTGAATGATCAATAAATCTGTTTATCGTTAAAACATCTAAATCCCCAATTATCTTATAATCTAAGCCATCCATAAGCTCTTTTAATCGATAAATAGTAGCTCACTCCCTACACCATTCTTGTAAAATCGCATACAGTAAATTGAATTCCTTGTATCGTATGAACGGAGTGTTTGAAATGTCACGAGTAGAGTGGTATAAATTATGATTGTGCAAAAGTATGGCGGAATCGCAATGCAGGATCGACCAAGTAGACAATTAGTTATTGCAAGAATTCAAAAAGCAATTAGTGTTCATCAAAAAGTATTAATTGTTGTTTCAGCCATGGGAAGAAGAGGGCAATACTACGCAACAGACACCTTATTAGATCTTATTCCAAATTCGACCAATGGCGTTGAAACAGACTTACTATCTGCATGTGGTGAACTTATTTCTGCATCTGTTTTATGTGCAGAACTAAAGAGTAAAGGAATTTTGGCAACCATTTTATATGGAAAAAGTGCAGGTATTATTACGAATGAAGCTTATGGAAATGCTCAGATAGAAAAAGTAAATACAAGTAGCTTCATAACCGCATTCCAAAATTTTAATTGTATCGTAGTACCCGGATTTCAAGGTGTTTCAGAAAAGACTCAAACCTTTACTACTCTTGGTAGAGGTGGAAGTGATTTAACTGCTGTCGTTTATGGGCATTACTTAAACGCAAAAGTTGTTGAATTTTATAAAAATGTACCAGGTGTTATGACTTCAGATCCTTTCACAAATGAAAATGTTGAGTTAATACCCTTTATGACATATGAAGAACTTCAAAATAAAATAAATGAACCAGTAGAAATAATACAAAAAAGAGCAGCAAAATTTGCTGCCCTCCACAAAGTTCCTTTGCATATACGATCCCTATATGAAGATAGAGAAGGTACAATTGTATTTCATTAATTATTCCTGAATTTCTTTTATCATAGGTCGGTCAATGAAATTTTGTGTGTAGTAATTACCGTATACCCCTACTCCTGTATGGGTATACCATTTCCCTAACAAAGTCTCACGATGATCTTTAGAATTTAACCAACCATTTACTGCCTCTCCCGCATCAAAATAAAAAGCCGCGGTATTACCTCCAGCACGGTCGAAAACAATTGACGATTCTTTTAACATATCACTAAATTTGGAAACTTCGAATGTCTCATTTGTAACGATATTATTTTTCGCCATTTCTTCACTATGGGAAATAGCTATTTTTTGTAACGTATTATCAGACTCTAACACTTTTAAACCATGGCGAAAACGAAATACATTTGTGATTTCTACGATTTGTCTTTCATTCGCTTTATCAATTTCAGCTTGCAATGAAGATGAAGGTGCATTTGTTTCAATAATTGTTCCCTCATATAAAATGTCATATGGTTTATGTAAGAGAAGTGTTTTAGCATCCGTAAATCGAACTGCCTCTAACTGCTGATCTTTCTCATCAATATATAGCATCGCGAATAAGTCATCGAATTGAACTAAAATACGGTTGTTAATATCTTGTTCATTTAACGAAAAAGTATATGTGTTTTCGTCAATAGACATTGTTATTTCTGATTGCACAATAGTAAAACGATAAATTTCTTCCAACGACTGTCCAATCTTATAAGGAGTAGCGTCCACATCACTACCGATCAAAAATGCTTGTGTTACAATGTCCCCTGTTACTCCAAAAAGCTTATATGAAGAAAAGGAATCATTATATACCCACCAATCGTACCCATATGCGGATGGTTCAATTCGATTTGGCTTACCAAACAAGCTAGTTAATTCGTGAGATGGTTTGCCTATTAAAGTAGAAATACCTTTTTTAGGCTTCGAAAAAATATTATTGACTTCTACTACATCCGGTGTTTTCTGTGGTATTAGTTGTCCAGAGTTATTAGGCCCTGTGATGATTTCATTCTCTTGAACCGGGTTATCAAAATATATCAATATGACTAGTACAATAGCAACAGCAATTAAAATACGAAATAGATTTTTCATCTCATTTTACTCCTGACTTGTCACTTCTTTTTCACTAGTATAACAAGCTTCTATGCAATTACACAATGTTGCCATTGCAACATTTTCAAATTTGAATTAATATTAATAGGAACGTATTCTAAGGTATTTTGAACGTGAAGGAGGACAATTCAATGTATTTCGAAAACACTGGTATAGAAAACACTGTCATTGATCTTAATCTATTAGATGATCTTATGGAAAAGCAAGGTTTGATTCGCGCTGGTCAATGGGATTACGAACGTGTAACTTATGACAAAAAGTATGAAATAAAAGAAGGTACATTTTATCTTCGTGTATTTGGTTTTACTAAAGATGGTGATGTTGGGGCACACGAGGCAAATATCACTCTATTAAAACCAGTAATCGGTAAACACTACTTTCCACACGGTGTCGAGTATGGTGAAAACGAAGTATTCCCGAATCACTTGCTTAAATCATGTGAACAAACACTTTCAGCTGTTAAAGCAGATTTAAATGCATTTGAAATTAATGCGCGATAAATGTAGTGCCTAAACGTTAGAGAATATATTCTCTAACGTTTTTTCTGTTCAAAAAACAGTATGTTGTCTATACTAATTTAAAAGGTCTAGAAAGGAGAATAAGAATTGGTTTGAAAATGTTCAAAAAAGAGTATGTAAAGTACGCATTGCTTGTTCTATTCATTTTATTAACTGCTATTTTTATTCTCCCTGTTTCGGTCCCAATTATATTAGCTCTACTTACTGCTATTATTATTGAACCAGTAGTAAAATTTACACAAAAGACATTTAAATGGAAACGGAAACCATCCGTTATTGCAAACTTTATTTTCTTTATAAGTATCCTTTCAGGACTATTATATTTCGTTATAACTAAACTTATTAGTCAGCTAATATATACGTCCAACGTAATTCCATTTCACTTAAATAACTTAACTGGAATATGGATTGATATTCAAAATAATTTATTTAAATATACCGAAGGTCTCCCGAAAGAAGTTGTCTCATCTATTCAAGGTAAGTTTGATTCTACATTAGAAAGCATGAAAGAAGCTTTACTTGATTTACTTAGTTATTCCAACATTACAGCTCTTCTAACTAATATTCCAAACTTCTTGATTAGCTTTATTGTATTTATTATTGCTCTATTTTTATTTATGCTGGATTTAGAAAAATTACGAGCAAAGTTTTTCTACTTACTATCAGAGGATTCAGCTGAAAAAGTTACTTTTATGTCTTCTAGCCTTAAAAAGGTAGTTATTGGATTTATGAAAGCACAAATTTTAGCTAGTTTCATTATTTTAGGTGCTTCCCTAATTGGATTATTATTTATTATCACACCAAAGTATGCCATAATCATGTCCATCGTCATTTGGATCGTTGACATTATCCCTATTTTAGGATCTATTGCTGTTTTAGCACCTTGGGCTATCTATCACTACTTAACAGGAGACGTCATTTTAGGTACCAAACTCACTGTTTTAGCAATTATTTTATTAGTTATCCGAAGAGCTGTGGAGCCTAAATTAATGGGATCTCAAATGGGTATTTCACCACTTGCTATACTTATTGCCATGTTCATAGGAGCTAAACTGTTTGGTTTTCTTGGCTTTATAATAGGTCCATTTATCGTCATTATTTGCATTACTGCGAAAGAAGCAGGCATGATTAGACTAAACTTTAAAATATAATAAGAAAAGCACAAGCGCCCTTTAAGTGCAATACCTGTTCGCAGACGTTTCCGGATTGCTTTGCAATGGACTTTAACTACATCATAACGGCGCGATTTTTAGAATAAGGGGCTGTCCTTGAAGTCATATAGTGACTGAAAGATGGTCCCTTTTCCAATGTATTGATTTCCGTTCCAGACGGACGCTATCCGCGGGCATGGCTTCAGTCTCCTCAGGCCAACACGATGTTGGTCACGAAGGCGTTGCCACACGAGGTGGCGTTCTTAGCCTTCGTTCCTTTGTTCGCTCCTGCGGGGCCTTCAGCTCATGCACCTGCCGCTTCGCTTTCGGTGCAGAAAACATCTGCTATTCCCGCTGGAGTCGCCGTCTTCCACTACAATCAATTGCCTACAAAAAATAGTAGTTTTAATAAAAAGTATACAAAAAACAGGTGTAGAATAAGACTCGTTTTTCTACACCTGCTTCAATTTATGGGCTTATTGGATAGCCTCCTCTCCTTTTTCTGTAATCTTGTGGCTTTTGTACTTCCGTCGCCCTGCTGCAACTTTAGGCAACAGGCTAGTGCTGTTTTGGATAATGAAAGAATAGATTCTTTCTTACTCAAGTTGAAGGCTCCCGACTAGCTATTTTTCTGACCATAAGCTCTATCTACAAGTGATAGCTCTTATAATTTCCTTAATAGAAATAAAAACCAACACAAAAATGTGTTGGTTTTTATTTCTATTTATCCACCGATAATTGCCTTAATAACTGACGTTGTTTCTCCACCCTTATAAAATACATAAAGTAATAGGTAAACAGCTACTCCTGTAATTGCGACAAAGAACCAAATTACGCTTGTAATGGGACCTATCTTACGATGCTTTTTAATATTATCTTTATAGCCTAAATATAATGTTACAACTCCGAATACAGCTCCTGTAGTTGCTAAAGTAATATGAAAAATTAAAAACAGCGTATAATAAACTTTAATATCATCTGGTCCACCGAATGCAGTATTCCCGATAAAAAGTGTGCGAGAAACATAGATAATGAAAAAAGTTAAAGCAGAAATTGCTGCAGCAATCATAGTTTTTTTATGAGCTTCAATTTTTCTTTGTTTAACAAAAGCCCATCCAATTGCTACTAATACAGCACTCAATACGATAAAAAACGTACTTATTGTTGGTAGTACAGGTAAACTCATCCTCATTCTCCTCGAATAAATTAATATAAGTTATTAAAGCTTAGCTTGAAGTTTCAAATCATCCAATGCTTTTTGAGTAATTTCATCTGCATTGTCTTGCTCATTTTTGAACCACTTAAAGAAGATAGAAAATAAAAATGCAGCATAAATAATTTCTTGAATTACTTTCATAATAATGCCACCCAGTTGCTGATCTTCTACAGGAGCCATGTTTGAAAATAGTTCTGGTCCTGAGAGTGACAAGCCTGCTAAAGTACTAGCAGGTACACATAATTCCATAGCCTTCAACCATACGTCACCATTCGTATAAGTCGCATACATTGCATGTCCAGAAAAAATTATAAGTGCACAAGCTGGGGTAATTAAAACCGCACTCGCAATTATAAAACCGATTTTCTTTAAACCATGCAGTTTCTTCTCTGATTCGATAACGTCGACGATAGACCACCACATAAAAATGGCAGATAAAAATAACAAGAACGTATATGTCCCGTGAAGAACCTCATTCATCTTAATATAATCAAAAATTAACGGAATGTGATAGAAAGAGAAAAGGCCTGTAAACACAATTAAAGCAAGTAATGGTTTAGTTACAAATGGTAAAACTTTTCGGATTACCGGTAATTCAAGGACGACTTTCCAAACCCACCAGGGAATCCCCTTCATCAATAGAGGCGGAACTAACAATAATAAAAGAGCCATTTGCGTCATATGTACAGAAAACATAATATGAGCCATTAAATCTATAGGAGAGCCTTTTACTATATATAGAAGAACTAAACTTGTTAAAAAGTAAACAGCTTCTTTTCTTTTTAAAGGTTCTGATACTTTAAAGTCACTTCTCCATTTTACTGTGATCAAAAAATATAAGATTGCAATGCAAACTACTAATCCTATCATAACAGGGCTCCACAATGCTTGGAAGCCAAATATACTTAAAGGCATACGTATCCTCGCTCCTTCTTAGGTTGCTACCTCCATTATAATGGTCATTACGAAGAACATCAATGAACGAACTATGACAAATATATCCTGTATCATCTTTCATTCCTTAAAAAAAACGAGACTAAGATTTAACTTAGCCTCGTTATTTCAATTCAATTATTGCCACCATACTATTGTTAGGAATGTTAATACAAAAGTAAATGCAATCAATGCCCCGAAAAATAAGAAAAATGCAGGGAAACTATGATTTTTTTCACTCATATGCATGAAGTAGTAAAGTTGTAATACTACTTGAATGCCAGCAAGTAATAAAATAATTGGAACAATAAAGTATTTAGAAAAATCAGCTGCTACCGCAGAGAATGCAATTAGAGTTAAGAAAATCATAATTGCAAAAGTTGTTACTTGGCTACGCATAGCTTGCTTTCTTTTTCTTTTCAGATATTCAAACTCTGTTTGTGATTTTACATAGACTTGAGCGTCGTGTGACATGTTAACCAACAACTCCCATCAAGTATACTACTGTAAAGATGAATACCCACACAACATCGATGAAGTGCCAGTATAAAGAAGCAGTATAGTATTTTGGTGCATTATATAAACTAAATCCACGTTTTGCATTTCGTACAATTAATAAAATAATCCAGCCTAAACCAATAACAACGTGAAGACCATGCGTACCAACTAATGTAAAGAATGAAGATGAAAAAGCACTTTGTCCATATGTGAAACCTAAATGTACATAGTGATTAAACTCATAAATTTCTAAACCTAAGAACGCTAATCCTAAGATTACAGTAATTGCTAACCAAGTTTGCATTCCTTTAAAGTTATGATTTTTCATATGGAACATCGCGTATACACTTGTTAAGGAAGACGTTAATAGTAACATCGTCATAACAAACACTAAGGGTAATTCAAATAACGTATTAGTTGAGAATTCCATTCCACTTGGACCTTTGTTTTTAAGCGCTAAATACGTTGCAAACAAACTCGCAAATAGTACAGTTTCTCCACCTAGAAACAGCCAGAAACCTAAAAATTTATTTTTACCTTCAAGGGTAGACTGTTCTGGGTGATCTGGCCAAGATTGTGGGGTGTACTTTTTATTAAAGTCCATTATTTTTTACCCCCTTCATCATCCATTAAATCTTCTTTATGAATATGATATCCATGGTCATCTTTTAGTGAACGAACTGCCATAGAAGCTAAAGTAATAGCTAAGCCAAGAACTAAAACAGGAATAGCCCAATCTTTTTCGCCATTATAAAGTGCACCGAAAGCAGCTACGAATAAACCGAATGTCATAACAAAAGGAATAAAAGAGTTATTTGGCATATGAATATCAGAAAGTGGTTCCGCATATGTCATACCTTCTTTATTACCTTCTTGTTTTTCAATCCAGAAAGTGTCAAGTCCACGAACAAGTGGCGTTTGTTTAAAGTTATAGAATGGAACTGGTTGTGGAATTGCCCACTCCAATGTACGTCCATCTTCCCAAGGGTCATTACCAACTTTTTCATTCTTAACAACAGTGATAATAATATTAATAACCAGAATAATAACCCCGATTGCCATGAAAATAGCACCGAAAGAACTGATTGCGTTAAATAGATCCCAACCTTGATCTGCTCCGAACGTAAATACGCGACGAGGCATACCCATTAATCCTAAGAAATGTTGGATAAAGAACGTCATATGGAATCCGATAAAGAAGAACCAGAACGTCCATTTACCAAGTTTTTCACTTAGCATTTGGTTAAACATTAAAGGCCAGTACAAGTGTAGTGCTGCTAAAATAGCGAGTACTACTCCACCAACGATTACGTAGTGGAAATGGGCAACGATAAAGTACGAATCATGTAATTGGTAGTCTAGCGGAGCAGCAGCTTGCATAACTCCAGTTACACCACCTGCTACGAATGAAGGGATGAACCCTAATGCGTATAGCATCGGTGTCGTAACTTTAATACTACCTCCCCAAATCGTAAGCAGCCAGTTAAATATTTTCATACCAGTAGGAACAGCAATTGCCATTGTTGCAACTGCGAAAATAGCATTAGCTGTTGGTCCTAAACCAACTGTGAACATATGGTGAGCCCAAACCATGAATCCTAAGAAACCGATTAATACAGTTGCAAATACCATGGATGAGTATCCAAATAGGCGTTTACGTGAGAATATAGAGAAAATCTCAGAGAATATACCGAAAGCAGGTAATATTAAAATATATACTTCAGGATGTCCAAATATCCAGAATAAATGCTCCCAAATAATTGTATTTCCACCCATTGTATGATCAAAGAAATTTGCTCCAAACATACGGTCAAAAATCATGAAGAAAAGTCCGATAGTAAGTGGTGGGAAAGCAAATAATATTAACGCACTTGCAACAAATGTTGTCCATGTCATTAATGGCATACGCATGTATGTCATACCAGGAGCTCTCATATTAATAATCGTTACAAGAAAGTTAATACCGGCTATATATGTACCGGCACCGGATATTTGAAGTCCTAGTGCATAAAAGTCAATCCCATGGCCTGGTGATGCAAGAGATAAAGATGCGTATGAAGTCCATCCTGCATCAGGCGCTCCGCCTAAGAACCATGATAAGTTAAGGAAAATTCCTCCAAAAAGGAACATCCAAAAACCAAGTGCATTTAAGAATGGGAACGCAACGTCACGAGCCCCAATTTGTAAAGGTACAACTGCATTCATATAACCAAACAATATTGGCATGGCCGCAAGGAAAATCATGGTTGTACCATGCATTGTAATAATTTCATTAAATAGTCCAGCACTTACAAAATCATTATCCGGTTTTGCTAATTGAATTCGAATTAGCATTGCCTCGATACCACCGATTACGAAAAATAAACCACCGGCAGCAAGGTAAAGGATAGCGATTTTTTTATGGTCGACTGTCGTTAAATAGTCCCATAGAGTTGCGCCAAAGCCTTTTTTCTTAGCGATAGAACTCACAACTTTAACCTCCCTCATAATTATCTGTCGAAATTATTTTTCAACAGAAAGTCCCATTAGATATTCTGCAAGAGCGTCTAACTGCTCTTCACTAAATTTTTCGCCATTGTTAATTTTTTCAGGCTGAGGCATTAAGTTACCTGGTTTATATTCTTGAGGATTATTAATCCATTTTTTCAAACTTTCTTCATCGTGAGTCATGAAACCAGCAACACGGTTGCGATCACCGAATGCAGCTAAGTTTGGCCCAACTCCACCAGTAGAACCAGCACCAGAAGTTGCATGACAAGCGATACAGCTTGTATTAAAGATTTCTTCACCTTGTGTAGCAAGATCACCTTCTGCAGTATGTACAGTAGTTTTCATTGCTTCTGCCCAAGAATTGAAGTCTTTGCGATCAAGTGTTTTTACTTTGAAATCCATTAAAGCATGAGAAGGACCACAAAGCTCTGCACATTTCCCGTAAAATACTCCATCTTTCAGTCCAGCCGATTCTTTATCAAATTCTAGATAGAATTGGTTTACGTTTTCTACGTTCGTATCCATCTTACCACCAGCTGTTGGGATCCAGAATGAATGTTTCACATCAGCTGCTTTTAGATTAAAGTAAACCTTTTCACCAGTAGGAACAACAAGTTCTTGAGCAGTTACAATACCTAAATCTGGGTATTCAAACTCCCACCAATAAAGTTTAGCAGTTACATTAATTGTAAGAGCAGTTTTGTTTCCATCTTCATCCACATGATCCATTGCTGCAACATCTGCATGTTTATAAGTATACATTACTGTTGGAACTGCAAGTATTAATAATAGGACAATTGGAATAGCTGTCCAAATAACTTCCAGTGTATGACTTCCTTCCACTTGTTTAGGAATAACGTTTTCTCCAACTTTTGTTCGACGGAATTTCACTAGAGCAACTACATAAATAATTACTACGACTATAATAACTAAAGCCATAATAGCAGATGATAGTAGTAATAAATTAAATTGATCTCTACCGACTTGTCCAGCAGGTGTAAGCGTTGATAAATATTCTTCGCCACAACCCGACAAGAAAATCGTAAGAGCTGCTAAAAGTGAAAAAAGTCGCCATTTTTTAAGCCCTTTCATCATAGCTAAATCAAACCCCTCTTTCATAATTGTATTCATGTTCATTGGACTGTGGTTCTCTTCTATATGAATTCTTGTTGACTAAAGAAAGAATTCCAGTAGTTAAATAAAAATGGAGAAGATAATCATTGATACAAAAAGAATGGTCATATAGTTTAACGAATAGATAAACATACGAGTAGCCCATTTTATATCATCTTCTGCTCGGAAACCTTTGATCGATAGTAATAACCAGCCAATATTCAGCACCGTTCCTAATACGACAAAAGCAACTCCTAGTTCCATAAGTAAAAATGGTAATGGAAACAATAGTAAAATCCAAAGAAGCATCGATACCTTAGTTCGTTTAAATCCTTTAACTACAGGTAACATTGGTATGTTAGCTGCTCTATATTCTTCTGTGCGCTTCATTGCAAGTGCATAAAAATGCGGTGGCTGCCAAGCAAACATTATTAAAAATAATGCCAATGCACCTAAGCTTAAACCTGGTTCTACTGCTGCCCATCCAATTACTGGAGGTATTGCACCAGAAATACTACCAACTATAGTATTGCTGACATGCCTTCTTTTCGACCACATAGAGTATAAAACAACGTAACTAATGATTCCCGCAAGTCCCCAAACTCCCGCAGAAGGCGAAGCCAGAAACAAAAAGATTTCACCTACAATCAATAATGCAAAAGAAGTTATCAGCACGGCTGTTGGAGTAAATCTTCCAGTTACTGTTGGTCTGCCCTTTTTACTTTTCATGACAGGGTCAATATCACGATCGATATAGTTATTCATCGCTGCAGAGCCGGCTATAATAAGTGCTGCTCCAAAGAGCGTAAAGAATATTAAATCTAATTCCTTTAGAAAATTACGGTTAGTAAATTGAAAAGCTAACCACAAACCTGTAAACGTCGTAACTAAATTTGAATTAACTATCCCGATTTTAATAAGTGATAAGAAGTCCTTATAAAATGATGTAGAAACGGGATCTGTTTTCGGTTCGTTAGTTGCGGTTATCGAATGACCATTTGACATGCTGCCCCTCCTTTCAAAGTTGTAAGCATTTTCCGCTACATTATACTATATCGAAAATACTTTGAAATTTCTATAGAGAATAAAGATTTCCGAATAATAAGTTCTATATACTTTTTATAAATAGTTAGAACATATCAATAATAAATCATTTCTTGCTTCTATTTGTGAAGGTTCAAGCACGAATTTATGAACAATTTGTGAATTGACCTTATCGTCTACAAGTGTTCAATCGTTTTACATTGTATTTTCTTTCATGTTTCGATATTATCTATAAGCAGATACCGTCTTTAATAGACGAGCAATATATACATAAAGTAGGTGGAGTATTGCACATTCATAAATATTTAAAATGGTTGGCTATTGCTTCTTCTGTTGGTATGCTTCTAATCCTCTTAGGTGGAGCACTTGTTACAAAAACCGACAGTGGCATGGGTTGCGGGAGGCATTGGCCAGGTTGTAATGGTCAACTAATACCAGATGAAATTACCGCGGAAGTATTAATTGAATTCTCACATCGCCTTGTAACAGGAGCTGTTGGTATATTAATACTCGCTTTAGCTATTTGGGCTTGGCGTGCGTTAGGACATGTTCGTGAGACAAAATTTTTAGCATTCATGGCTGTCTTTTTTTTAGTATTACAAGCTCTTATTGGCGCTGCACAAGTGAAATGGGGACAAGGTGATTTTATTCTCGCACTTCATTTTGGAATCTCACTTATTTCATTTGCGGCTGTACTCTTATTAACCTTATTAATCTTTGAGGTTGATCGGAAGTTTGATACAGATAAAATTAATATCGGTAAAACACTAAGATTTCATACCATCGGTGTAACATTATATTCTTATTTCGTTATTTATACTGGGGCTCTTGTTCGTCATACTGAATCTAGTTTAGTATGTCTCGATTGGCCATTATGCCGTAATAACGAGTTCTCTCTTCCAACGAACTTATACGAGTGGATTCAAATGGGACATCGAGCAGCTGCAGGTTTAATTTTTATCTGGATATTAATTATCACGATTCATGTCATTAGAAATTACAAAGACCAACGCGCCATTTATTGGGGCTGGATTATTTCTTTAGTCCTCGTAACTACTCAAGTTTTATCAGGAATGTTTGTTGTGTTAACAAAACTTAATTTGTTTGTTGCATTATTACACTCCTTAGTCATCTCACTTCTTTTTGGATTATTATGCTATATGATCTTATTATTATCCCGTAGTAAAACAAGAAAATAATAAAAGGCTGTTTGACAATGATTTGTCAAACAGCCTTTTTTTATTCCTTATCCATTTCAATTAGTAGATCACCCGTTGCAATAGCTTCTCCAGCTACAACATAGATTTCTTTCACAATACCATTAAACGGAGCTTGTACCGTTGTTTCCATTTTCATTGCTTCCGTAATAAGTAAATGTTGCCCTCTTTTTACCTTACTTCCAGTGGCAACTGCAACTTTCAATACAGTTCCTGGCATTGTTGCTCCAATATGTCGTTCATTCGTCACATCCGCTTTTGGTTTAGCAATGTGACTTACTTCAATATTCATATCGAGAATGGAAATTTCACGTGGTTGTCCATTTAATTCAAAATAAATTATTCTATTTCCATCATGAGTTGGATTACTAATGGAAACTAATTTAATAATCAATGTTTTCCCTACTTCAATCTCTACCTCAATCTCTTCTCCAAGTCTCAAACCGTATAAGAAAGTTGGTGTGTCTAAAACAGAAACGTCACCAAAATTCTTTTCTGTCTCACTGTATTCTTCAAATACTTTTGGATACAGTGTATAAGCTAGAATTTCTTGGCTAGTAACTGGACGCTCAAATTTATGAAATAACAACTCTTTTACAGCTTCGAAATCAACTGGCTCTAATAACTCACCTGGTCGGACAATAATAGCTTGGCGATCCTTTAAAATGACTTTTTGAAGCTCTGCTGGAAAACCACCATACGGCTGACCAATATAACCTTCAAAAAATTCTATAACCGAGTCTGGGAAGTCAATCGTTTTCCCTCTTGTAATGACAGAAATTTCATCCAAGTTGTTTTGTACCATGAATAAAGCCATATCTCCTACCACTTTAGATGAAGGAGTAACTTTCACAACATCTCCAAATAGTAAATTGACACGAGAGTACATTTCTTTTACTTCTTCCCATCTCTCACCTAAACCTACTGCTTTAGCTTGTTGCTGAAGATTACTATATTGACCACCTGGCATTTCATGGACATATATTTCCGTATGTGGACTCATCATGCCACTTTCGAAAACTTGATAATACTTCCGAACATCCTCCCAGTAATAGGAAATTTTTTCAAATGCATTTACATCCCCAATCACTTCTCGATTGGAGCCTTTCATTGCATAACTTAAACTGCTAGCGCTAGGTTGAGAAGTTAGTCCTGCCATGGAACCTAATGCAGTATCTACAATATCTACTCCTGCTTCAATCGCTTTTGCATAAGTGAAAATTCCATTACCACTTGTATCATGTGTATGCAGATGAATTGGGATATCCACTGTGCTTTTAAGCTCACTCACTAAACGATATGCTGCTTCCGGTTTTAATAATCCAGCCATATCTTTAATCGCTAAAATATGCGCACCTGCAGCCTCTAATTCTTTCGCCATCTCTTTATAGTATTGAACGGTATATTTTGTGCGAGAATCATCTAAAATGTCTCCTGTGTAACAAATAGCTGCTTCTGCTATTTTTCCTGATTGTCTTGTTGCGTCAATTGCAACTTCCATTCCTTTGATCCAGTTTAAGCTATCAAAAATTCGGAAAACATCGATACCAGCTTCTGCAGATTCTTGAATAAAATCACGAATAACATTATCAGGATAGTTTTTATATCCTACTGCGTTAGCCCCGCGGAATAACATTTGGAATAGTACATTTGGAATCATTTCACGCATTTTTATTAATCGATCCCAAGGATTCTCCTTTAAGAAACGATACGCCACATCAAAGGTAGCCCCTCCCCACATTTCATAAGAGAATAAATTATGCATACCTTGAGCTGATTGATTGGCAATTTCAAACATATCATGAGAACGAACTCGAGTTGCTAATAGTGATTGATGGGCATCACGGAATGTTGTATCTGTTAGTAGGACACCTTGCTGCTCTTTCACCCACTTAATAACTCCTTCAACACCTTGTTGTTCTAAAATTTGTTTTGTTCCAACTGGAGGTGCTTGAGATATATCAAAATTCGGCATTCTAGCAGCACCAAATATTGGTTTTGACTTTTTCTCAATACCCGGAAAACCATTAACAGTGACATTGCCAATATAGTTTAATAATTTGGTTCCTCTATCTTTCCTTTTTGGAAATAGAAATAACTCTGGTGTTGAATCAATAAAACTTGTATTAAACTTTCCAGAAATGAAACTTGGATGTTTCACTACATTTTCTAAAAAAGGAATATTAGTTTTAATTCCACGTATTCTAAATTCCTGTAAGTTTCGATTCATTTTAGCTGCAGCCTCTTTAAATGACATACCCCATGTTGAAACCTTTACGAGTAATGAATCATAATAAGGTGTAATTACAGCACCTTGAAATCCGTTACCTGCATCCAGACGCACCCCAAATCCTCCACCTGATCGATAAACCATCAGCTTTCCTGTATCCGGCATAAAATGATTTAAAGGATCTTCGGTAGTGACACGTGATTGTATAGCAAATCCAAACAATGGAATATTTTCTTGACTAGGGATCCCCATTTCTTCACTTGGTAATGTTATACCATCCGCGATTTTAATTTGTGCATGTACAATGTCAATACCCGTAATCATCTCTGTAATCGTATGCTCTACTTGAATACGTGGATTTACTTCAATAAAGAAAAATTCATGATCTGTTACTAAAAATTCTACAGTACCAGCATTTACGTATGAAACATTTTTCATTAATTTAACAGCAGCTTGACATATTTTATCTCGAAGTTCAGCATTTAAAGAATTGGATGGTGCAATTTCTACAACCTTTTGATGTCTTCTTTGAATCGAACAATCCCGTTCATATAGGTGAATTAAATTACCTTCTATATCTCCTAGTATTTGCACTTCAATATGCTTTGGTTGATATATAAATCGCTCCACATATACTTCGTCCGATCCAAATGCAGCTTTGGCCTCTGATTTAGCACGTTCGTACGCACTTTCTAAATCATCTTCCGTTTGAACCACACGCATTCCTCGGCCTCCGCCACCTAAAGAAGCTTTAATCATCAAAGGATATCCATGAGCTGCTCCAAAGCTACGAACTTCTTCTATACTTTCTACTGGGCCGTCGCTACCCGGTATGACAGGAATTCCCGCTTTTACCGCTTGATCACGCGCTTTTACTTTGTCACCAAACATATCTAAGTGTTGGGAAGTAGGACCGATAAAAATAATTCCTTCTTCTTCGCAGCTTCTAGCAAAATCAACATTTTCTGATAAAAAACCGTAACCAGGATGAATAGCATCAGCCTTACTTTCTTTGGCAATGCGAATGATATCCTCAATATCTAAATAAGCATCTATCGGCTTTTTACCTTCTCCAACTAAGTAAGACTCGTCCGATTTGAAACGATGAAATGAACCACTATCTTCTCTTGAATAAATCGCTACAGTACGTAAGTTTAACTCGGTACAAGCACGAAAAATTCGAATAGCAATTTCCCCTCTGTTTGCCACGACTATTTTTTTAATATTATTCATCCCATTACACCCCTTATCATTTTGTTTTCTCGTGCTTCACAAACATGGAAACATTCATTAATATTCCAATAGCAGCAGATAAAATGATGACGGAAGTTCCTCCATAACTAATAAAGGGAAGAGGAACTCCAGTAAGTGGAATAATCCCCAACATTCCACCTAAATTAACAAATGTCTGAAAACCAATGATACTTCCAATACCAGCGGCAATCATTCGAGCTTGAGGATCTCTCGTAGATATAGCAATCGATATCGCTTTAAACACAATAAAAAACAAACCACATAAAACAAATAATACACCAAAAATACCAAGTTCTTCTGCAATAATTGCCATTATAAAATCTGTATGTGGTTCAGGTAAATAACCGAATTTTTGATTAGAATTTCCCAACCCTAAACCTTTTAGACCGCCCGAACCTATCGCGATATAGCCATTTACAATCTGATATCCATATCCTTGTTCATAGTCAAATGGATTAAAAAAGGCTTCTAACCTTCCTCTACGATGGGGTGTAAGTAAAGCATCTTTCATGACATAAATAGCAAACAAGCCCATTGTTATTACTATGCTTATCAAACCAATTATTTTAGCAAATGATTTAAATTTAATTCCACTTGATGCTATTACTGAAATTGCAACAAAGCTAATAATCAGTGTATTTCCAACATCTGTTTCCATCATGATGGAAACAAATACAAAAAACAATACCACCAAAGGCGGTCCAACTGACTCGTTTAATTTATTTAACGTCCCATTCTCGTGTTTTTTTGTAAATATACCTGCAAAATATAACACTATGATTATTTTAGCAATTTCAGAAGGTTGAATATTTCCAAAGCCCAAATAAATCCAACTTTGAGATCCACTTTCTCCACCAGATCCAATAATGTGGACTAGAAATAATAAGGAAAACATGACTAATAACATAAGTTGCATCATGAATCTGCTTTTATAATGCTTATAAGGAAAAATAGAAGCCAAAAAGAAAGCTGGAAAAGCCAATAGCAAATTTAATTTTTGCTTATTAAAAAAATAATCAGGTTCCCGTCCATACTTTATAACTGACCAACCCATACTAGCACTATAAATCATGACTAATCCAAACAAGCACAATGCCAAATAAACAAAAAATAGTGGATAATCAAAATTACGTAAATATCGTTTTAAATATGTAATCATGGTAAAAACCTCAATTTCTTTAGATAGAAAAAAAACTCAAACATTAGCTTTGTTTGAGTTTAATATTTATTTTTCTGTGTGGATATCATGTAAAACGGACAATTCTTGTTCAAGTGAAGCAATTATTTCTTTCCCCTCACTTCTCTCCAAAAGCCCAAGTTTTACCGCAAAATCTATTTCACGCGATAATCCAAACATTTGAGTGTCCAAAACCTCTTCATAAAGAGGACATTGAGGCATCGTTAAGTTATCCATTTGCACTTTTATCAGTTGTGCAATCTTTTCCGCATCTTTTTTCAAAAGCTCCAGCGCTTTATCTTGATACGAGAGTTGTATATTAGTATCCATGAGGACGCCCCCATTATTATTATTTATCGTTCTTCATCTCCCTAAAGTGTATCTTTTGCCTAGAAGAATTGCAAGTATTCTCTTTTTCAACTTACCGAAATAATGAAATATTCTTTTGAACTTTTCATTTTAACGGTATACTAATATTGAATAGATAGTTTAGAGGAGGCAATTTCTTTGGAATTTATTATCCCTATTAAAGGTGCAGTTAAATTTAATATAACGCTTGACCCTACAGTTTGGATTTTTGATGATCGTAAAATTGATTTAGATGATTTTTTTTCTGGTGAATACGAGTACAAGGATGAACTAGAAGAATATGCAAAAGTTACTTCCGCTCACTGGTCTCGTGAAATTATTGAAGGTTCAACCACCCCCCCAACATTAAAAACTGAAAAGAAATATGAACGTACAAAAGTATTAACAAGTACATTTGGTATAGATTTAAAGCAATTTATTTTTAACGCTGAACCCTTAAAGGATGCTACTTCCCTTATTATTGAAACAACCGAGGGTGAGCATTCTATTCCATTCGAGGAATTAGATTCTTTATTATTAAAATTTAGTCATAAAGGGAAGCCTCTTAAAGAAGATGGTCCAGTTCATGTGTTAAAAAAAGACGGTTCAAATATTAATAATCCAATCAAATTTGTCAAAGCATTCCGCATAGAATAGGAGATGTCTATATGAAAGTCCAATGTGTCATTTGCGAACGAATTGACGAACTTCCTGATGACTTACCGCTTGCAAAAAAACTTAGAAATCGCCCTATTCATACGTATATGTGCAAAGAATGTCATGACCGTATAGAAGAAAAAACAAACAAACGATTGGCAACAGGAAAATTTATCTTTTATAAAAGCTCCCGTTTAATCGAAAATGAATTTTAATAAGAAAAGCGCAAGTGCCCTTTAAGTGCAATACCTGTTTTGTCTCGCTTTCGGAGGTCTTTGGACAGATCTATTGCTATATCATTACCGATTGATTTTTAAGAGAGGCTGGTCGTGACTGACGTCACGACCAGCCTCTCTTTTTTCGGTAATCTTATGGCGTTTGTCTGTCCGTCGCCCTCCTTCAACAGTACGAATAAGGTTAAAATCTTTTTGGATAATGAGTGAAAAGATGCTTTCCAACTCATAAAGGAAGCACCCAAAGATGCAATTTCGGGTGCTCTAGTACTCTTCTAAACAATAGATGCTAACTATTTTTTGGTCATATACTCTTTTACCAGTAGAAGAAAATTAGCAGAATTGCTCTTCTTAAAGATTCTTGCTAGCTAACAGATCCATCCTGTCTACCTTACCTTGTATATAATCCTCTGTATTTTCCTATCGTTCAAAGTACCAGTGACTTTATGCACTCAAAAACTATATACTTCCTTATCTTTTAGTTGTCCTATCTTTTATGATTGAATTGAAAACATTTTACTTGATTGTAGTGGAAGGCGGCGCCTCCAGCGGGATGATTGAGACAGATGAGACATCACAACGGACGCGTGAGCTACGGTGATGGCTCATCGCTCACCCCGCGGAAAGCGTCCGCCTATAACGGAAATCAACAGTAGTATTGATTCTTTCTTTTTCTCCAAAATATCTGAAACACTGGATTAATGGAACGGAAAATTATATACTTTCTTATTCTATAAGAAAAGCGCTAATCGTGCCCTTTAAGTACAAACCTGTTCGCAGAATTTCCAGATTGCTTTGGAATGGACTTTAGCCAAATCATTACCGAGTAATTTTTAGGAGGGTGGGATCGTGACGAGCATCACGATTCTACTCTCCTTTTCTATAATCTTGCGGCTTTCGTCCTAAAGTTACCCTCCTGCAACTTTAGGCAATAGGTAAGTGCTGTTTTGGATAATTGAGAGAATAGATTAATCCTTACTTATGTTGAAAGCTCCCGAGATGCAATTTCGGGAGCTCTTTTGCAACTATATAAGTTGTATGCTAACTATTTTTTGTCATATGTTCTGTTTTGAGTTAATTTCATAAATAGTACTTTGTCATTAAATACGAACATTTATCACGTTGATAGTAGCGGCAGGCGGTGATGGCTTTTCGCTCCCCCCCCCGCGGAAAGCGTCTGCCTATAGCGGGAATCAACTATACTTTATTTCGCTTAAAATATATATTTCTTGCTATCAGATTAATAACTTTGTTTTGCATGTAATCCATGATAGTTTTTTATTCTTCCGACTACCATGAACACTGAGTTCAAGGCACATCGATTTTATATACTTTCTAATCATATAAAAAAACAACTCCACTACCTTAAGGTAGTGGAGCTGTTTCTTTTTTCGAGTCGTAATCGAATCTTATAAACAATTAAAATTAAGGCTGCTACGATTAATCCCTCTACAACCGGAAGGAAAAACGCTAAAAATGTCAACATTAAACATCCTAATAATAAGAAAAGATAAATGACTAAGTTTTGTTTGAAATGTAATTTTTTCGCAAATCCAAGCTTGTACACAAGTAAGGATAGTAAAAAAATGACTAAAAATAATACATAACCCGCTATATCGAATGATGGCATTGTCTCGTAAATAAAACGCGAAATACTAGACATTCTATCAAGTACGAATTGCTGTTCCTCCAAGGTTATTCACCCTTTCAGTTCCTATTCAAGTTCTGCACTTTTCTTTTTCTTTGTAACACGTTCACGTTCACTCTTCTCTAGAATCTTTTTGCGTAAGCGAATTGATTCAGGCGTTACTTCTAGGTACTCGTCATCACCTAAGAACTCTAATGCTTCTTCAAGACTTAAGATACGAGGTTTTTTAATAACGTTCGTTTGGTCTTTGTTAGCTGAACGAATGTTTGTTTTTTGTTTCATTTTTGTAATGTTAACAGTGATATCAGCATCACGAGTATTTTCACCAACAATCATACCTTCGTAGATTTCAGTACCTGGTTCTACGAATAATGTACCGCGGTCTTCAATCCCCATCATACCGTAAGTAGTTGATTTACCAGTTTCCATAGAAACAAGTACACCTTGGTGACGTCCACCAACACGACCTGCAACTACCGGCTGATAGCTATCGAACGTATGGTTAATAATACCAAAACCTTTTGTTAGTGACATGAATTCTGTCGAGTAACCAATTAATCCACGAGCTGGTACCATAAAGATTAAACGAACTTGGCCATTTCCACTGTTGACCATATCAACCATTTCACCTTTACGTGTACCCATTGATTCAATGATCGCACCTACACAATCTTCAGGTACATCAATTTGAACTCGTTCAACTGGCTCACATTTTTTACCTTCAATTTCACGAATAATTACTTCTGGTTTTGATACTTGTAATTCATAACCTTCACGACGCATATTTTCGATTAAAATCGACAAATGAAGCTCTCCGCGACCTGAAACTACCCATGCATCTGGAGATTCTGTATCATCAACACGTAAAGATACGTCCGTTTGTAATTGAGAACGAAGGCGCTCTTCAATTTTACGTGATGTAACCCATTTACCTTCGCGACCAGCGAATGGTGAGTTATTTGTTAAGAATGTCATTTGTAATGTTGGTTCATCAATACGTAATGGCGTTAAAGCATCTGGATGATCTGTAGGACAAATTGTTTCACCTACGTTAATATCCTCCATACCAGAAATTGCAATTAAATCTCCAGCCTTTGCCGATTGAATTTCTTCACGTTTTAAACCGAAGAAACCGAATAATTTTGTTACACGATAGTTTTTAACTTTACCATCTAGTTTCATCAAAGAAACCTGTTGACCTACTTCAACTGTCCCGCGGAATACACGACCAATACCAATACGACCTACATAATCATTATAGTCAAGTAATGCTACTTGGAATTGTAATGGATCTTCTGAATTATCAACTGGTGCTGGGATTTCTTTAATAACCAATTCGAATAGAGATTTCATGTTTTCTTCTTGGTTAGCAGGATCTGCATCTAGTGAAGAAGTACCATTTACACCTGAAGCATAAACAACTGGGAATTCTAGTTGGTCTTCATCAGCACCTAATTCTATGAATAATTCTAAAACTTCATCTACTACTTCTAGTGGACGAGCTGAATCTTTATCTACTTTGTTTACTACAACGATAGGAGTTAATTTTTGTTCTAACGCTTTTTTCAATACGAAACGTGTTTGAGGCATACAACCTTCATATGCATCTACTACTAATAAAACTCCATCTACCATTTTTAAAATACGTTCTACTTCACCGCCGAAGTCAGCATGTCCAGGCGTATCAAGAATATTGATACGTGTACCATGATAGTCTACTGCTGTATTTTTAGCTAAAATCGTAATACCGCGTTCACGCTCGATATCATTCGAGTCCATCGCACGTTCTTCAACGTGTTCATTTGAACGGAAAGTACCTGATTGTTTTAATAATTGGTCAACTAATGTCGTTTTCCCATGGTCAACGTGTGCTATAATTGCAATGTTTCTTATATCTTGACGTAAATTTGTCATTTTTCCACTCCATATTCTTTTTTCGAGTCCATAACTGTGCTATTATATCACAAGTAGCACTAAAGTAATAATATTTTTCAATATTTTTTTTGGAGGTAATCATTTTGGGTAATGTAAAATGGATTTTTGTTCTATATTCTTTTGGTGCAATTTTATCGATGGCACTTATTGGAATCGCAATCGCACTTCGCAATATTCCTCTAATTTTCCTGTTTCTTGCTTTACTTTTTGTCGTTATGGGATTTGGTTTTAAGACAAAGAAAAAAATGCGTGAACAAGGATTGTTATAGTATACATTCAGCAAGTAATCACTTGCTGAATTTTTTTATTTTGGCATTGTAAACATTCTAAAAAACAGCAACCTAATTTGACCTTTATTTTAATTGGATATAATTGGATAATAATTGCTCGTGTAAGCCAGGTTTTGAAATAATAAAGGTGTTTTGCTGCAATAAATTAATCGGTTCGTTAGTCAGTGTAGTCACAACTGCACCTACCTCCTTTGCAATCACCATGCCTCCGGCAATATCCCACGGTGATAATCTCATCGACATGTATGCATCTAATCGACCTGTAACAACATATGAAATCTCAATAGCAGCTGATCCATAAGATCTTGACCCTCTCACTGTTTGTAAAAGTTTAATCATACCTTCATGCTGTATATGCTTATTCGGAATGACCCAGCTAGCATTTACTCCAACAATAGATTGTTCCACACTGGCAATTTCTACTGTAGGAATACGGATATCGTTTGAAAAAGCCCCTTCTCCTATTGTTGCACTTAATAAATCATCTTCCATAACATTGTAAATATAACCAAGAATCCCTACACCATCTTTGTAAATTCCTAAAGAAATAGCAAAGTTCTTTTTTTGATGAATAAAATTCATCGTGCCGTCTATTGGGTCTAGCATCCATACATATCCATTTAAATCATGGATCTCGTCTCCAAATCCTTCTTCTCCAAATATTCGATGATCCGGTAGATCTCTTTTAATATGATTGATAAAATATTGTTCGGTTTCTTTATCAATATTTGTTACTAAATCATTCGCTTCTGACTTCGACTCAATTATTAGTGTGGATGAGAAAGAAGATTTAATGTTATTTGCTGCTTCTTTAATTAATGATTTCGCATATTTATCAAGAGTATGTATGTTCATTTCAACCATCCTTTCCAAAACGTTACCTTTAGTATAAAGAAAAAAACACCCGCTGTCTTTCTAATTAGCTGGTGTTTTACGGTTCTATAGAAGGTAAATCTTCAATCGAGTGCATTTAGCTCCCCCAGAAGTTTGTGTATTTCTATCAGCTGCATTTTTGATTCCTTTATCTCTTTTTCATTTTGACTATTCATTGCGTCAAATAAAGTAGCAAGTTGGTAATCCAACTCCAATTTTAATGTTTGAATTCTTTCTTTTTCCACGTCATTTTTGCGAATAATTTGCACAACCTGTCTCATCATTAACACCCCTTCCCTTTTATTATAACTAAATATTCAGAACGTTTTATATAATTTATGCCATCAACTAACTTATGTTGACTGAAAAATACTACCTACATGATTTTTACCCATATTTCCGATAAAATAAACATAGAAAGTGAAAGGAGTTTACATATGAGCAATTTTTTTTGGAAAGACGAGGATTTTGATGTATTTCAAATAGATGGTCTAGAAAACAGGATGACCGCACTTATTAAAAATGTCAGACCAAAATTTGAGGAGCTAGGAAAACAATATAGTCTCTATTTTTCAAGTGCACTAGGGGATGAATACTTTCCACATGTAGCAAAACATGCACGACGCTCCGTTAATCCACCAAAGGACAGTTGGGTTGCTTTTGCTCCGTATAAAAGAGGATATAAAGCACTACCACATTTTCAAATTGGGTTATGGGGAAGTCATCTTTTTATCATTGTAGCTGTCATCTATGAAGCACCTGATAAAGTAGCCATAGCAGAACGATTATTAAAGAAAAAAAGTTTGTTTAAAAAATTGCCAGCTGACTTCATTGTATCTGGAGATCATATGAAGCCTGAAGCAACTCCTCTGAAACAAGCAAAAGGCGATGAGTTGGAGCAATTATTAGTAAGATTACGTGATGTGAAAAAGGGAGAATTTTTAGTAGGTCGACATATGGCCAGAGAAGAAGTAGTAAAGCTAACGGAAAATGAATTCTTTAAACTTGCGGAAGAAACTTTTGAACAGCTTCTACCTATTTACAAAACAATGATCAATCGGAAGTAAATAAAACCACCTATAGCTTTGTAGTTATAGGTGGTTTTATTAGTTATGCTTTAATAATAGCGCTATCTTCTAGTTCCTTCATCTTTTTTACGATTGGGTAGCTAGCGTAACCACTTTCTTTTTCAAACTCACGGAAATATGTTTTTTCTTCTGCAATAGAAGGAACAATTTCTTTAAAGCGTCTGTATTTTTTTAGTAACTCTTCTCGTTTAACGCCCTTTTCGTACGCATTTTCAATTACTTCAAAAAATTGTACTACATCTACTATTTCATCTGTAGACCAATCTAAAGAAAAAGGATATGTGTATTCCATTTTTATACTCTCCTATACTTGCCATTTTTTTCGAACTTCTAACGCTTCAGAAACCATTCGTTTGATAAGCTCTTCTGTAGAGGGCACATCTTTGATTAAACCGACAGATTGCCCTGCCCATCCAAATCCTTTATCTATATTCCCCTCATAGATAAACTGCTTATTTGCTTCACCACTAACAAAATCCTTTAAAGTATCATATGTTGATTTTTCCTTTTCGATACGTAAAATTGTTTCCGTCCAGCTGTTTTTAATCGCTCTTGCTGGAGCACCAATGGTTCTTTTAATTACTGTAGTGTCAGTTTCTTCGCTAGACAATAAAGCATTTTTATATGCTTCTGAGGCGTGAACGCATTCTTTTGTAGCGATAAATCGAGTGCCCATTTCAATTCCTTCGGCTCCAAGTGCATGAGCTGCCATCCAGCCTCTCCCGTCAGCAATTCCTCCTGATGCAATCACCGGAATCGATACTGCATCTACTACTTGTGGAATTAATACGATCGTTCCAATATCATCTCTACCTAAATGACCTCCACCCTCTTGACCAACAACCATTATAGCATCTGCTCCAAGTTGTTCCGCTTTTTGTGCTTGGCGCTTAGCTGCTACAAGCACTAATTTCTTTACGGGCGTACCTTTGAGTTTTTCTAGAATAGGTGCTGGATTTCCACTGGTCATGGAAATAACAGGTACTTTTTCATCTATTGCTACTTGTAACATATGCTCATAGGCTCTTCCCGTTTGCCCTATAGCAAAATTTACACCGAACGGTTTATCTGTAAGTACTCTGACTTTACGTATTTCTTCTCGCAATTCTTCTGGTGTTTTCAAGCTCATGGCTGTAACTTGGCCTAGACCACCTGCATTCGAAACAGCTGCACATAATTCAGAATATGCTAAATAAGCAAGTCCCCCTTGAATAATTGGATAGTTTATTCCCAATAATTCAGTTACCCTTGTTTGAAAAATCATCCCTATCCCTCCCATAGCTCTAAGTGTAAAAGAATTAGCATCATGATTCAATTCACAAAGATTTTTATAGTAATAGAATTAACGAAGTGCTATAATTTCATTTGTTTTAAAAAAAAAATATTAGAGGTGGTATGAGCGTTGTCACAATTAGAAACTCCATTGTTCGATGCACTACTGAAGCATCGAAACCGTCATCCTATCCAGTTTCATATTCCTGGGCATAAAAAAGGGAAAGGGATGGACCCTGCATTTCGAGAGTTTGTTGGAGATAATGTACTTTCCATAGATTTAATCAATATCGCCCCTTTAGATGACTTACATTCCCCTAAAGGTGCCATTAAACAAGCTCAACAATTGGCTGCCGAAGCATTCGGGGCTGATGAAACGTTTTTCTCTGTACAAGGGACAAGCGGCGCTATTATGACAATGATACTTACTATTTGTGGTCCTGGTGATAAAATACTTGTTCCACGAAATGTGCATAAATCAATAATGTCTGCGATTGTTTTTGCAGGGGCAATTCCTGTTTTTATTCATCCAGAAGTAGATGTAGAATTAGGTATTTCCCATGGTATTTCAGTAGAATCGGTTGAAAAAGCATTAAATGAACATCCTGACGCAAAAGGATTATTAGTTATTAATCCTACTTATTTCGGATTAGCAGCTGACCTGAAGAAAATTGTGGACATTGCCCACGAAAGAGGAATTCCAGTAGTAGTGGATGAAGCACATGGCGTGCATATTCATTTTCATAATTCCCTTCCTATTTCAGCGATGGAAGCAGGAGCTGATATGGCTGCAACTTCCGTTCATAAATTAGGTGGCTCTATGACACAAAGTTCTATTCTAAATGTTAGGAATGGACTTGTTTCTACTAAACGTGTGCAATCCATTTTATCCATGCTTACAACAACATCTACCTCGTATCCTCTTTTAGCCTCTTTAGACACAGCTAGAAGACAATTAGCCATTCACGGTGAGGATTTAATCGGTGATGTCATTGACCTTGCTAAGGATACGCGTAAACGTATAAATGAAATTCCACATATTCGATGTGTTGGCGAAGAAATTTTGCATTCTTCCGCAACATTCGATATGGATCCAACCAAATTATTAATTAGTGTGAAAAATTTAGGGATGACAGGCTATGAAGCAGAAATATGGCTGAGAGAAAAAGCTAATATTGAAGTAGAACTTTCTGATCTATATAACATTCTTTGTTTAATAACACTTGGGGACTCCAAAAAAGAAACAAACTTACTAGTAAACGCACTTACTCGTATGGTTGAAGCTCATGAATCTGAAGCTGTAATTGTTGAACCATCCGTTACTTTACCTGATATTCCAGAACTTGCAATGTCACCTCGTGATGCATTTTACGCTGCAACAGAATCAATTCCCTTGTCAGATGCTAGTGGACGAATTTCCGCAGAATTCGTTATGGTATATCCACCTGGAATTCCTATTTTTATTCCCGGGGAAATAATTACGCAAGGAAACATCGATTATATTCAGATGAATATAAAAGCTGGTCTACCTGTACAAGGACCAGAAGATGATACTTTAGAAATGATTCATGTTATTAAAGAAGATTAAGTAAGAAAAGCGCAAGCGCCCTCTAAGGACAAAACCTGTTTTGTCTCGTTTTCGGGGGTCTTTGGACAGACTTATTGCTATATCATTACCGATTGATTTTTAAGAGAGGCTGGTCGTGACTGACGTCACGACCAGCCTCTCTTTTCTTGGTAATCTTATGGCGTTTGTCTGTCCGTCGCCCTCCTTCAACAGTACGAATAAGGTTTAGATCTTTTGGGATAATGAGTGAAAAGATGCTTTCCAACTCATAAAGCTTCAGAGGAGGACAGTCTAAGTTCGCGACTTCATGGTGCTCCTGCGCAAAGCTCGTGCAAAATAAAAGAACATTTCGCAACGACTGTCTGACCCGCATCGTGCGGGCCTTCTATTCCTATCGTTCAAAGTACCAGTGACTTTATGCACTCAAAAACTATATACTACCTTATCTTTTAGTTGTCCTTTTTTTATGATTGATTTGAAAACATTTACTTGATTGTAGTGGAAGGTGGCGACTCTAGCGGAGGCCAACAGGATGTTGGTCACGAAGGCGTTGCCACATGAGGTGGCGCTCTTAGCCTTCGTTCCTTTTTAAACACTCTGTGGGAATATCACATTTCTCTCTTTTTAGGTGATGGCTCATCGCTCAACCCCGCGGAAAGCGTCCGCCTGAAACGGAAAATTATATACTTTCTAATCTTTCAATAAAAGAAGAGATGTTACCATCTCTCCTTTTTTCATGTAAATAATAAAGCAAATAAAGGACATATAAAGGATCCTACTACCGCACTTAATGTCATGGAAACAGTACCCATGGACAATGCTTGCTCTCCATATTCTGATAGTTTAGCTACACCAATTCCATGAGATGCACTTCCCATCGAAACTCCTTTACTAATCACTTTTTCAATACGACAAATTTTATATATGATAGGCCCAGTTAACGCCCCAGTTAAACCCGCCAATATAACAAAAACCGCAGTTAACGATGGAATACCTCCAATCGATTCGGTTATTTGCATGGCTACTGGTGTAGTAATAGATTTGGGTAATAAAGATATGATCAATTCATTATCGAAGTTTAATAATTTCGCAAATACAATCACACTGATTAAACCTGAAAGCATTGCAACTATGACACTGATTATAATAGAAAACTTATTTTTTATTATTGTTTCTCTTTGTGCATATAAAGGATATGCCATACTTACAACAGCTGGACCAAGCATCGCATCAATCCATTTTGCTCCGTTCATATAGGAGTCATAAGAAACGTCGAAAATTTGTAATAAAATAATAACCGTTATTGTTGTGGTTAACACTGGAAGAAGTAGAGGGGTTGTAAATCGGGCATACACCTTTTTCATAACGAAAAAGACAAAGATTGTTCCTACTATCATCGTAACTTCACTCATGAGACAGACTCCTCTTTCGATTCTTTCCCTTCTATATATTGACAAACTCTTCCTGATACAATGATTGCCAAAATAGTACTTACAATAATTGTAAAGACTAGGAGCATTCCATTGAAAGATAAGAATTCAGGATAATTCATTACTCCAACAGTTGCAGGAACAAAAAATAATGCAAGGAGTCCTAATAATAACCCTGCTCCATCTTTAATTAGATTCACAGGAATTATTTTTGCATATAAACAACCTAAAAGTATCAATAAACCCATAATACTTCCCGGAAAATTAAAAGGTAATATTTGTACGATCAAAGACCCTACAAGGGAGAATAAATAAAGAATAATAACTTGAAATGCAATGCGAATATATTTTCCCATACATAATCTTAAAAAATGTAATCTTTTAAAGGTTTTCACCTCCTATAAACTAGTAACAGGAACATTCTACGCTTAATATGTTACGATATCCACGCCTCAAAAAATACCTCTGTGAAGAGCATTATCACAGAGGTAATACCACACGTGTTGATTAACCAAAAGTACCCAATAATTGCTTGCTAAAATGGTGATAACACACCAGGCACTATATGTATAGGGCTTTTTGGAGTGCTTGGAACTGAACGAGTTCTACACCATTATCGATATTTCTTGATGCGACAAAGTCGCTTCCTCCGCATTTTTCCGATAATCGTGTGGTAGTCGTTCGTCTGTCGCTCTCCATAGCTACTTGGGGTAATACAATTTATTCTTCTATTCCCTTAATTGTCTGGGGATCAATAAAGTCATAACCTTTTGCACGAAGACCTTCTACAATGTCTGTTAAAGCTTCTGCCGTCCATTTACGATCATGCATTAAGAGATTCGCCCCGTTTGTCAGATATTCCGTATTGACCATAATATCTGCTAAACTTTTAGCTTCCATATATTGTTTCTCCCAATCATAGCCGTACGTCCAATTCATCAGAAGCATGCCTTCTTGTTTTACAAGTGCTTTGCTAAAATCTGTATTTAGACCGAATGGCGCTCGGAAGAACTTTGGTTTTTCCCCAATCACAGCCTCTACTGTTTCATTTACTTTTAGTATCTCTTCTTGTTGCTGCGCTTCTGAACTATTTTTTAAATTAATATGTGTTTGCGTATGATTACCAATGGCAAAGCCCATATCGTATATTTCTTTTAAATTCGCTTTTTCGTCCTCTGTATCAATGAAATGACCATTTACAAAGAAGATGGCAGGTGCATTTAGTGATTTTAATGTTTTAGCCATTTCAAGAGCATATTTATCTGGAGCATCATCGATTGTAAGTAATACAACCTTCGGATTAGCTTCCCCAATTGGTTGGAATGTCCAATTAGCTGCATTTAATTCATAAAGCATCTCCGGCTTCTCTTCCACTACGGGTTTCTCTTCAATCACTTCTACTGTTTCTTCCAAATTCTCGCTAGAAACTTCTATTATTTCTTCCGTTTCCGTTTGTACAACTGGTTTTTCTTCTGTAACACCACATGCTGAAAGTACAAGCATTATTACAGCAAGTAATGTCCATTTTGTAAGATTCAATTAGATCACCATGTCCTTTCCTAACTATTCTAACATGTCAAAAAGAAAACCGTGTAGAAAATTTCTACACGGTTCACTCAGTATATTTAGTTATTTGAGACTTTTTTTCTTCTAAACTTTGCAAAAAATTCATATACCATTGGCACGATTATTAATGTAAGTAAAGTTGAACTTATTAATCCGCCGATTACAGTAATTCCCAACCCTTTTGATATTAAGCCACTACCTTCTGCTCCAATTGCAAGCGGTATTAGCGCCCCAATTGTAGCAAGTGCAGTCATTAAGATTGGGCGAAGTCTTGTCGATCCAGCTTCAAGAATAGCTTCACGAGTTGAGTGACCTTCTTTTTCTTTATGAATTACTCTATCAATTAATACAATCGCATTTGTGACAACAATCCCTATTAACATTAATAGACCAAGCATGGAAGATACACTTAGTGTTTCACCCGCAATCGCTAATCCAACTAAAGCCCCAATAGCTGTGAACGGTAATGAGAATAGAATCGCAAACGGTGCAAGTCCTCCGCCAAACGTTATGACAAGGATTAGATATACAATCGCAATCGCTGCTAGCATGGCTAAACCTAGTTGCGTAAATGCCTCCGTAATATCCGCTGTTACACCAGAAGTATTAATTTCTATACCTGCTGGAACATCTAACTTATCGATTTCTGCTTGAATAGCTTTAGAAGTTTTTGCTACATCTTTAGCAGTTAAAGTACCAGAAACACTCGCAAAGATTTTTCCTTCTCGACGATTTACAGTATCAGAACTTGTTCCTTCTTCTACATGTACCAGTTCAGAAATTGGAACTTCTATACCAAGTGGAGTTGCTATTGTTTCTTTTAATAAATCTTCTACTGATGTTTGTTTTTCAATCTTTTTATCAATATATACATCAAACGTTTGATCTTCTTTCGTAATCGTCGTTAGAACTTCTCGTTGCACATTTGGATTTAACTTCATCCCAATTTGTGCTGTTGTTAAACCGTATTGTGTTAGTTTATCTTGGTCTACTACAAAAGTATATTCTTTATAGGATTTAGATAAGCTTGTATTCACATCTTTGATATCTTTATTGTCCTCTAAAATAGATGCAATATCTTCTATAATTGGTTCAATTTCTTTTTTATTATTTCCATACACAAAATAACTGACTCCATTACTTGAACCACTTGTCGAGAAGTCTTGAGATTTCCATTCACCTTTTACATCAAATGATTGGATTTCTTTCATCACATCTTCTTTTACTTTCGTAAATTCTTCCGTTTCAGGATCAAATGTGATGTACATTAAGGAACCGTTAGAAGCTCCTGGGGCCATTGGATTTGCTCCACCAATGGATACTTGAACAATATCAACGTTCTCTTTTTCTAAGAAGTAGTTTTCTACTTGTTCGACACTCGCACTAACATCATCGGATGTTTCTCCAGCATCTGGTGTATACGTTACATACATTAACTTTTGCTCTTCATCTGGTAAGAAACTGACACCTACTATTGGAATCAGAAACAAACTTGCGACTAGCAATACAACTGCAGCTATAGAAGTAATCGCCTTGTGGTTTAACGCCCAATTTAAGGACTTTTTATAACCAGCAGCAAGTTTTCCTTGCGTTTCTTTATGAGAACCTGGACCTTTTTCCATATTCTTTTTGAATAAAGAATGAGCAAGCATCGGAACGATTGTAACCGCTACAAGTAATGATGCAAGTAATGCAAATACCATGGTTAATGCGAATGGTAAAAATAATTCTCCAACCATACCACTAACTAATCCTAAAGGTAAAAATACTGCAATAGTAACTAGTGTAGATGATAAAATTGGAACAAACATTTCTTTTGTTGCTTCACGAATTAAGTCCTTGCCTGTTAATTTTTCACTCGTCAAGTTCATTCTTCGATAAATATTTTCCACAACGACTATAGAATCATCAATAACACGTGCGATAGCTACCGTCATTGCTCCAAGAGTCATCATATTCAGTGTTATGTCCATTTGATTTAGTAAAATAAACGCGATTAAAATGGATAACGGAATGGAAATAATGGAAATGATGGTAGACTTGAAGTTACGTAAGAACAATAAGATGATAATTACCGCAAATAGTGCACCAAATAACGCTTTGCTCATCATTGTTTCCACAGAAGCCTCAATAGGTTCTCCTTGATCCAAGGTTAACTCAACATCTAAACCATCAAAATCTTTCTCTAAATCCGGAATCATGTCTTTCACAGCATTTGCTACATCTACTGTATTTGCATCTTGTGCCTTTACAATTTGAATAGCAATCGCTTCTTGCCCATTTGTACGTGAGATAGATTCTGCTTTACCAATAAATTCAATTTTAGCTATCTCTTTTAGAGTCACAGAAGACATTCCTGTAGGACTTACTACTGGAATTGGAAGGTTTTCTAGATCTGCTAATGTTGCAACTTTCCCATCTACTACAACTGACTGTTCTTCCTCAGAGAATTGGAATAATCCTAAAGGCATCGTTAAATTTGTACCTTGTATGATAGCTTTAACAGTTGCTTCATCTAAACCAATTTGAGCCATTTTCTTTTGATCAAAAACTAAACTAACTTCTTCTACTTGTTGTCCAGAAACAGCAACAGAAGATACACCTTCAATTCCTGCTATTTGAGGAACAATATCATTTTCGACATCATCTGTTAACGTAGCTAGATCTTTTTCGCTATTCGAAACGCTTAACGCAATAATTGGGAATGCGTTCATACTAATTCTTGCAATCGATGGATCTTGAACGTTATCAGGCTTTACTACATTGTCCAAAGCTGCTTTTACTTCTGCTTCTGCTTCTTTCATATCAATTCCATATGCAAATTCAATTTGGAGTGAAGATGCATTTTGAAAGGATGTAGAACTTACAGTTTTCACACCTTCTAGATTATTGACAGCTTTTTCAAATGGCTCAGATACATCCTTTGCCACTTGTTCCGGTGTCGCTCCAGGATAAACTGTCGTAACCGTAACTACTGGAATCGTAATATCTGGAATTGTTTCTAGTTTCATTTGTGTTCCAGCATAAATACCAGTAACAGTAATGATTAACGTTAATAGCCATACCGCTAATTTATTCTTCATAACAAAATTAATTATGGAATTCATTATTTTCCCCCACGTTTATTTATTTTGACTGGCTGGTCACTTTACTTTACAATAGTAAATGACCAGTCAGTCATAAGTCAACTAAAAAGAAAGTAGGTCCTAATATGCCTGACAAAAAAATATTAATTATTGAAAAAGCAGTCGAATTAATTGCAAAGAATGGCTTTGAAACAACTTCTGTACAAGAAATAACAGAAGCATGTGGAATTTCTAAGGGTGCATTTTATATATATTTCAAATCAAAAGAAAGTCTTCTAATTAGTATATTTGAATTATTTTCAGAAAGACTATCCGAAAGAATTTCTACTGTTTTTGAAATGAATATACCTGCAAAGGAAAAGTTACAAATGTTCCTATGTATACAACTTGAAGAAATCGATAAATACTCTGATTTTATTCTCATGCAACTTAGAGAAAATACAAAGCCTGACAATCGCGAGTTATTTAGTGTTATGACTCAAATGGACATGAAACTAAATGAACATCTACAAAACTTACTTGTCGGTTCTTACGGGGATAAGGTCTCCTTGCATTTAAAAGATTTAATTTTGTTAGTAAAAGGGATAACAAAAAGTTATGTAGAATTGATCGTTCTTTGCAAAACAAATTTTAATTATCGTGATTTAGCAAAATTCCTAGTTGATCGTGTTGACTCATTAGTTGCTGGCTTGACCACTCCATTTTTGACAGAAGACACAAAAAAACTACTTGATCGCTGAAAGAGTATTCAGCGACAAGTAGTTTTTTATTTATATTATTTAGAAAGGATATGAATTGGATGACCCATTACTACTTCCGCAGCTTCCATTGCAATTTCACCTAAAGTTGGGTGAGCATGAATAGTCATTGCGATATCTTCAACAGTCATACCAGCTTCAATAGCTAAACCAAGTTCAGCGATCATATCAGAAGCTCCTTGCCCTACGATTTGCGCTCCAAGAAGTAACCCGTCTTCTTTACGAGAAACAAGTTTCACAAAACCTTCTGTAGCGTTAAGTGCAAGTGCACGACCGTTTGCTCCGAATGGGAATTTCCCAGCAGCAACATCATAACCTTGTTCTTTCGCTTGCGCTTCTGATAAACCAACTGTCGCTAATTCTGGATCTGTGAAACAAACTGCAGGAATTGCTAAATAATCTACAACAGAAGTTTGTCCAGCAATTACTTCAGCAGCTACTTTACCTTCATATGAAGCTTTATGTGCAAGTTGAGGACCTGCAACAACATCACCGATTGCAAAAATATTGTTAATGCTTGTGCGACATTGCTTGTCTACTTCGATTAATCCGCGTTCTGCAAATTTAATACCTAATTCTTCTAATCCGATTTCATCCGTATTTGGACGACGACCTACAGTTACTAATACGTAATCAGCTTCTACTTTTTTCTCTTCTCCGCCAACTTCATATGTAACTACTACGCCATTATCAGATTCTTCTACACCTTTAGCAGATGCTTTAACAGCAATTTCAACGCCTTTTTTCTTCAGGCCTTTTTTAACTATTGTCGTCATTTGTTTTTCGAAACCAGCTAAAATATCATCGCCACCTTCGATAATTGTTACTTTAGAACCTAAGTTAGCAAACGCTGAACCTAGCTCTGTACCAATGTATCCGCCGCCAATAACTACCAAGTTTTCTGGAATCTCAGATAAACTTAAGGCACCTGTAGAGTTAATTACACGCTTTGTATATTTAAACGTCGGAATTTCTACTGGACGTGATCCAGTTGCGATAATCGCATGTTTAAATGTATATGTTTGTGCAGACTTTTCGTCCATTACACGAACTGTATTTGCATCAACAAAATAAGCTTCTCCACTAACGACCTCTATATTGTTTCCTTTTAATAAACCAGAAACACCACTCGTTAATTTTTTTACAACACTATCTTTGAAAGCTTGAGATTTTGTAAAGTCAATTTTCACGTCAGTTGCTGTAATACCCATTTCATCCGCATGCTTTGCTTGTTCAAAACGATGACCAACAGAAATCAATGCTTTGGAAGGAATACAACCTACGTTTAAGCACACTCCACCTATATGTTCTTTTTCAACTACTACAACTTTTTGTCCTGTTTGTGCAGCACGAATTGCAGCTACATATCCTCCGGGACCTGAACCTATTACTAAAGTATCTGTTTCAATCGGGAAATCTCCTACTACCATTTTTTTACGCCTCCATTAATAATAGTTCTGGACTGCTAAGCAAACGTTTCATATGGTTCAACGCATGTTGCGCAGTCGCGCCATCGATCATTCGATGATCAAAGCTCAAGGATAATGCTAACACAGGAGCCGCTACAATTTCACCATTTTTTATTACTGGTTTTTCTGAAATTCGACCAATTCCTAGAATTGCAACTTCTGGATGATTGATAACTGGCGTAAACCATTGCCCTCCAGCTGAACCAATATTCGTTATAGAGCAAGACGCGCCCTTCATTTCAGCAGAAGATAATTTACCATCACGTGCTTTAGTTGCAAGTGCATTAATTTCATCTGAAATAGCAAACACAGATTTGCGATCTGCATTTTTAATAACAGGAACTAATAGCCCTTTATCTGTATCCGCTGCAATACCAATGTTAAAATAGTGTTTTTGAATTACTTCATTCGTTGCATCGTCGTACGATGTATTGAATTGCGGGAACTCTCGTAATGCACTCACAAGCGCTTTTACCACATAAGGTAAGTATGTTAACTTAATGTTTTTCTCAGCAGCAATATCTTTGAACTTTTTACGATGTGCTACTAGCTCTGTTACATCTACTTCATCCATTAGTGTTACATGAGGTGCAGTATGTTTGGAATGTACCATTGCTTTTGCAATTGCCTTACGCATTGGAGATAGTTTTTCCCTTGTTTCTGGGAATTCACCTTCTAATGGAACTGGTGCAGATGTTTTTTCTTCTATCTTCGTTTCGTTTGTTGTTTCTTTAACCTCTGCTGAAGCAGAAACTTCGGCAGATTTTTGACCACCAGATAAGAATGATTCAATATCTGCTTTTAAAATTCGACCATTTTTCCCTGAACCGTTTACATCCGCAATATTTACCTCGTTTTCACGAGCAAATTTACGAACAGAAGGCATCGCTACGACACGTGTGTCCCCTTTAGGTTCTTGTTTGGACTCTTTTTTCACTGCTTCATTAGAAACTTCGGATTGTTTAGGCGTTTCCACAGCTTCTTTTTCGATCTTTTGACCAGCTTCTGCAGTTGCTTGAACTTGTGCTTCTGTTTGTTCTTCTTCGCTATGATCTCCTTTAAACTTAAGGTCCTCATATCCAGGAGCGTCTAACTTAATCAGTATATCTCCCACTACTGCTACTGTTCCTTCACCTACTAATACTTCCGTTACTTTTCCTTTTACGGGAGAAGGAATTTCTACAACAGCTTTATCATTTTGTACTTCACATAATATATCATCTTCTTGTACTTCATCACCAGCTTTTACAAACCATTTAACGATTTCGCCTTCATGGATACCCTCACCGATATCCGGTAATCGAAATTCAAACGACATAGTCTTCACCCTTTCTATAGTGAGTTTAAAATTAGAACGTTAAAACTTTTTTAGCTGTTTCTACTATATCCTTAGAATTAGGTAACCAAACAGTTTCTGCTTGAGAGAATGGGAATACTGTATCAGCAGCAGTCACACGTAGCACAGGAGCTTCTAAACTCAATATAGCTCTTTCTGTAATCTCTGCTACTACGTTTGCAGCTATACCAGCTTGTTTTTGCGCTTCTTGTACAACAATTGCACGATTTGTTTTTTCTACTGAAGCGATAATCGTTTCAATATCTAACGGTTGAATAGTACGTAAATCCACAACTTCTACCGAATGACCTTCTTTTTCTAACTCTTCTGCTGCTTTCAAACTCTCATGCACCATTGCACCGTATGCAATAATGGTTAAATCTGATCCTTCACGTTTTACATCAGCTTTTCCAAGAGGAATTGTATACTCTTCTTCTGGAACTTCTCCACGGAAAGAACGGTATAGTTTCATATGCTCTAGATAAATTACTGGGTCATTATCTCGTATCGCAGAGATTAATAAACCTTTTGCATCGTAAGGTGTAGAAGGAATAACCACTTTTACACCAGGTGTAGAAGTCATTAAAAGCTCTAAACTATCTGCATGCATTTCTGGAGTATGAACGCCTCCACCAAATGGAGAACGAATAGTTACTGGTGCATTAAATGCTCCACCTGTACGGAAACGCATACGAGCAAGTTGACCAGCAATAGAATCCATTACTTCAAATACAAATCCAAAGAACTGAATTTCAGGAACTGGACGGAAACCTTGTAATGATAGACCAACAGCTAATCCACCAATACCAGATTCAGCTAGAGGTGTATCGAATACTCTGTCTTCTCCGAATTCTTTTTGTAACCCTTCAGTTGCACGGAATACACCGCCGTTAACGCCAACGTCTTCACCGAAAACTAGAACGTTTTCATCATTTTTAAGCTCAGTACGGAGTGCATCCGTAATTGCTTGAATCATCGTCATTTGTGCCATCGGTTACTTCGACTCCTTCTCTGTATAGTAAGCTAATTGCTCATCTAAGTTATATGGGTTTTCTTCATACATGATATTAATTAAGTCAGTTACTTTTTGTTTTGGAGCAGCATCTGCTTTTTTAATTGCTTCTTTAATTTCTTCTTTTGCTTTTTCAATTATCGCAGCTTCTTTTTCTTCATTCCAAATACCTTTAGTTTCTAGGTATTTACGGAAACGAACTAATGGGTCTTTCTTTTCCCATGCAGAATCTGTTTCGGATGTACGGTAACGTGTTGGATCATCACCAGCCATCGTATGTGGACCATAACGGTAACAAAGTGCTTCGATTAAGCTTGGGCCTTCTCCATTAATTGCACGATCTCTAGCGTCCTTCGTAGCAGCGTAAACCGCTAAAGGATCCATTCCATCTACCAAAACACTTGGAATTCCAGCGGCAATACCTTTTTGAGCAATTGTTTTCGCTGCAGTTTGTAATTCACGAGGTGTTGAAATAGCGAATTGATTGTTTTGTACTATAAATACTGCTGGAACTCGGTAAGCACCTGCAAAGTTGATACCTTCGTAGAAATCACCTTGTGACGATCCTCCATCACCTGTGTACGTTATTGCAATCGCCTTCTTACCACGCTTTTGCATACCAAGCGCTACTCCAGCAGCTTGAATGAACTGTGCACCAATAATAATTTGTGGAGGGAATACATTTACACCTTCTGGAATTTGGTTCCCCATGAAATGACCACGAGAAAATAAAAATGCTTGCCATAAAGGTAAACCATGCCAAACGATTTGCGGCACATCACGGTAACCTGGTAAGATAAAATCTTCTTTTTCTAGAGCAAATTGGGATGCAAGCTGAGATGCTTCTTGACCTGCCGTAGGTGCGTAAAATCCTAGACGTCCTTGACGGTTTAAAGAAATAGAACGTTGGTCTAAAATTCGTGTATACACCATTCGGTTCATTAATTCTACGAGTTCTTCATCCGATAAGTTAGGGTTGGCTTGTTCATTAACAATTTCCCCTTCTTCGTTTAAAATCTGGAACATTTCAAACTTTTCTTCAATCTCATGAAGCGTTTTCATTGGATCCAACTGCGGTACTTTTTTTGCAGCCATAATAGCAACTCTCCTTTTCTTCTGTATTAAAATTTCTTAACATATAAAGTAATACAACAACATTTCACTCTTAGTATACTCAAGAATAAATCTATGGTCAATCATATGAAATAAACGTTTTTTTTGAAAGAATATTAGAAATACTAAATTCTGTACTATAGATAAATTATGTCTGTACTATATCAGATTAGTAGAATCATAAAAAAAGCAGCACCATAAAGGGGCTGCTTTCAGACTGTAGACAAACTCAATTTTTGTGGCTAGAGTTTTATATTAAATTCGGCAAGGACTACCACTTCGCTTTCCGTGGGCTTGGCTTCAGCCTCGGGCCAACACGAGGTTGGTCATGAAGGTGTTGCCGCAGGACGCGGCATTCTTAGCCTTCCTTCCTCAAGCGTTCCTGCGGGGTCTTCAGCTCAAGCTGTTCCCACAAGAGTCTTCGTGGTGGTCCTTGCCTTATAAACAATTTCTTATAGATATCCACTATCTTTACTTTTAATTAGATAAAGTAACCTCTTTAGGAATACTTATCGATATTATTATTCATAACAATGTATAAAAATACTTTTGTCGTCAAGCTGAAAGCAGCACCATAAAGGGCTGCTTTTCGCTTACTTATTTTCTGTTTGCAAAGAAGTAAAAACTTCTTCCTTCACTTGATTAAGCTTAGCGGTCAAATCATTAAAATTTTGTACCGATTGTTGCACTACTTCATTTTGCTTATTCACTTCCATCACTTGTTCTTGAACAGAGCTTATTTCCACATCTTCTTCTATTAACATGTTATATAAATTTTCTTGTAAGTCAGCAAGAGTAGTATATTGCACTGTTAAATTGTCATATGCATCATATCTATTTTTTAATGCTTCTTCCACTTGTTCAACGCTTGCTTTCTCTGATTCTTCTTTTGTCTCAGAAATTAGTATTTTAATATCTGCCAATTTATCTGATGCTTGATTAATTGCAGCTTTTTCTTTTTCTACTAATACTAATCTTTCTTCCAACAGTTTAGCTGTTTCCTCCACCTGAACAGTTAATTCTTCCTTTTGATCTTTAGTTAGTTCCATCATACTTTGAAAATTAGCTTGCTCTTTTAATTCTGTTTCTGCTAATAGCTTTTGTACATCTCTGTAATCAGATTCTAATTCATAGGTTTCCGATAGGATGTTAGACAATTTTTCTTCTGTTTTTCCCCCTAAAGAACATGCAGAAAGGAGTAAAACCACGCATACGAGTACAAAATATTTGATTTTTTTCATTTCTTAACCCCCTATATTCATTTCAACTATAATAGTTCTAGTTGTTAATATCAACTGACCATTTTTCTCTTTTTGTTTAGTAAATGTTCATTATTCGTTATAATAGTAATATGAAATTCGAAAGGACGATTAGAATGATTTTAATGCAAGATATCATTAGAGATGGCCATCCCACTCTACGTAAGAAAACACATGAAATGACATTCCCTTTATCGGAAGATGATAAAAAACTTGCTAATGACTTATTAGAATATGTAATAAATAGTCAAGACGATGAGTTGGTGGAGAAATACAAAATACGCCCTGGTATTGGGATTGCTGCTCCACAGGTAAACGCTGAAAAAAGAATGTTCGCACTTCATTTAACTGATGAAGATGATAATGAAGTTAGTTTTGTAGCTGTAAACCCCAAAATAATTAGTCACTCCGTGGAAAAAACGTATATTTCTGCTGGCGAAGGCTGTTTATCAGTAGATGAAGTAATTGAAGGATATGTTCCTAGATATGCACGTATTACAGCATCCGGCTTTCATCCAGATGGAACTCCTTTTAAGAAACGCTTAAAAGGTCTAACAGCTATTGCATTTCAACATGAATTAGACCATTTAAATGGGATTATGTTTTACGATCATATCAATAAAGTAAATCCTTATGCGGAAATTCCAGATGCAGTTCCTTATGATAGAAAATAAACAAAAACGGAGCCATTGTAAACAATAGGCTCCGTTTTTGTTTAATCTAGATCCGATAATCTTGGCATTGCAGAAAGTGCTCCAATTTTTGTCGCACAGATTGCTCCAAGTCTATTACCAAAAGAAATGTAGTCAATCCATTCTTCTTTTGTTTTTGGCTTTCCTTTTAAGTACATACTTGAAAGAATACCTGCCATAAAGGCATCTCCTGCTCCTGTGGTGTCCACTGGTACTACTTTTTCCACTTTAATATGTATAAGTTCATCGTCAATCACTGCAAAAGTACCATTTTCTCCTACAGTAACCAGGATAATCGGAATATGATATGGACGAAGCTTCTTAAGTCCTTCTTCTAATGACTCTGTTTCAGTCAAAAAGAAAAGTTCTTCATCTGTTAGCTTCAATAAATCTACAGAATGAAGAAATGAACGAATAGTGTCTCTACAAACTTCTTCACTTTCCCATCTTAATGGTCGAATGTTTGCATCAAACGACAAAAAAACATTTGCTTGATTAAATTGCTCCACAATTACATTTGTAGTTTTAAGTGCAGATGGGTGAAATAAAGTCCCTGAGCAAAAATGAAAAACGGAGGCTTGTTGGAATGCATCATTATTCAATGAAGAAAAATCAACCTGAATATTAGGCGTTTCATCCACATACGAATGAAAGATTCGGTCGTTATCCTCCGTTAAATGAACATATACCCCACTTACTCGCTTTTCAGGAACGACTTGAGCATATGTTAAATCCACCCCTTCGGAATCGAGCTCATTTTTTACAAACTCCGAAGTTTCATCATCTCCTAAAACAGTAATAATAGAAGATGCCGCTCCTAGTCTAGCAATTCCTGCTGCAACATTTACTGTAGCTCCACCTAAAAACATCGTAAATTCCATGTTTCTTTGGTCCTTTGCTATATAATCTACAAATGCATCACCATAGATCAGTATAGATTTGTTTGTCATTTCGTTCATAAAAGACTCCTTTAAATTAGCTTTAAATGCTTCATGGCATTTGTTAATCCGTTTTCTGATACATGGTCCGTAACAAAGGAAGCATGTTCTTTTAATTCCTGTACTGAGTTACCCATTGCTACTCCAGTACCTACATATTGAAGCATTTCTACATCATTTAATCCATCACCAAATGCTACCGCGTCTTCCTTTGTTTTCCGTATATGTGTTAATAGTTTTTCAATCCCGGTTGCTTTGGAAACTTCTTTAGGAAGTACGTCACAAGATACTCGATGCCAACGGACGAACTTTAACTTCGGAAATGCTTGTTCATATACCTTTTGTTCTTCTATATCACAAAAAATAAGCGCTTGGTGAATATCATTCGTTAAAAAAAAATTTTCACCCTTACGTGGAAACTTTATTTTTAATGTTGAAATACTTTCCACCACATCATGATGATCAGGTAAATTAGAAACCATTTCATCACTGTCCATGTACACTAATGGTTGCTCTCGTTCAGTAGCAAATTCGGTTAAATCCTGAAGTTCGCTTTTATCGATTATCCCTTTATGTATAATCTCCCCTTGAAACTGGACAATTTGCCCATTGTAACATATAAAAGAATCTATTTTTAGTTGTTCTAAAATAGATTGTGCGGTAAATGGTGACCTACCGGTTGCAATCACCACTTCATGGCCATTTCTTCTTGCTTTATCGATAGATTCTTCCACACCAATCGGAATGTTTTTATTACTATCTAAAATAGTTCCATCAATATCGAAAAATAACACTTTATTCACCATAAAAAAATCCCCTATCTAAAATGCGAATTATTTGACTTTTCAGTAAGAATCCTTTACACAATAAAATATTTTGTATATACTAAGTAATAAGGAGTGAAGTGCCATGTTGAAACGCCTTAAAAGAAAATGGTTGAGACGGCTCGGCGGAATACTCAGAAAAAAAACAATCGCTTAAATTCAGTGCCCTTCAAAAAATGAAGGGCTTTTCTTTATTTTAAAGAACTAGCGTGATAATATAAAGAGAATTGATTTATTTTGAACGTGAAAAAGGAGAGTATAAAATGATTTTTAAAGTTTATTATCAAGAAAATGCACTAGAGGTACCAGTTCGCGAAAACACTAAGAGTCTATACGTTGAAGCAGATTCAGAGCGTGATGTCCGTGCTCTGCTAAAAGATCGTAAATATAATATCGAACTAATTCAGTTGCTTGAAGGTAGTCATTTAGAGTACGAACAAGCAAGCCCGAATTTTAAAGTAGAGAAGATATAACCTATGAAATTTGTAAAAAATGATCAAACTGCGGTTTTCGCCCTCGGCGGACTAGGCGAAATCGGCAAAAACACTTATGGTGTTCAATTTCAAGATGAGATTATTTTAATAGATGCAGGGATCAAATTTCCTGAAGACGATCTATTAGGAATAGACTATGTTATTCCAGATTACACTTACTTAGTGAAAAACGTGGATAAAATTAAAGGGCTATTTATCACGCATGGTCACGAAGATCATATTGGTGGGATACCATACTTACTTAAACAACTAAATGTACCCGTTTATGGTGGTAAACTAGCTCTTGGTTTATTACGAAATAAATTAGAAGAACATGGCTTACTTCGACAAACGAAAATGCATGTAATAGAAGAAGCTGATGTGATTAAATTTAGAAAAACAGCCGTGAGTTTCTTTAGAACTACGCATAGTATACCTGATGCTTATGGGATTGTTGTTAAAACACCACCAGGTAATATTGTTCACACTGGGGATTTCAAGTTTGATTTTACACCAGTTGGAGAGCCAGCAAATTTAACTAAAATGGCTGAAATTGGTCGTGATGGAGTTCTATGTTTACTTTCAGATAGTACAAATGCGGAAATTCCTAATTTCACCATGTCTGAACGCAAAGTTGGAGAAAGTATGGATTCCATTTTCCGTAAAGTAAATGGCCGTATTATCTTTGCTACTTTTGCATCTAATATTCATAGACTACAACAAGTAACAGATTCTGCAGTACAACACAATCGTAAAATTGCTGTATTTGGTCGAAGTATGGATAATGCCATTACAATTGGACGTGAGCTTGGTTATATTACAGCTCCAAAAGAAACATTTGTTGATGTGAGTGCTCTAAATCGATTGCCTGCAAACGAAGTATTAATACTTTGTACAGGTAGTCAAGGTGAACCAATGGCAGCTCTGTCCAGAATTGCAAATGGTACACATCGTCAAATTCAGATTCAACCAGGAGATACTGTTGTCTTTTCTTCTTCTCCAATCCCAGGTAATAGAGCAAGCGTTAATCGTACGATTAACTTACTATTCCGTGCAGGAGCAGAAGTAATACATGGTTCTTTGAATAATATCCATACCTCTGGACATGGTTCTCAAGAAGAACAAAAACTGATGCTCCGATTGATGAAACCGAAATTCTTTATGCCAATTCACGGTGAGTACCGTATGTTAAAAATTCATACAGAGCTAGCTGTTGATTGTGATGTAGCTCCTGACAATACATTTATTATGGAGAATGGAGATGTTCTTGCTCTAAGTGCCAATGAGGCACATGTAGCAGGTCGTATTCCTTCTGGAGATGTATATATCGATGGAAGTGGAATTGGCGATATTGGTAATATCGTTTTAAGAGATCGTCGTATTTTATCTGAAGAAGGGCTAGTTATTGTCGTTGTGAGTGCAGACATGGAAAGAAAGAAAATAGTTTCTGGTCCAGATATTATCTCACGCGGATTCGTTTATATGCGTGAATCCGGTACAATGATTAATGAAGCACAGCAAATGTTAAATAAACATCTACGTTTCACACTTCAAGATAAACCAATTGATTGGTCTGAGCTGAAAAATGAAATTACAGATGTTTTGAGCCCATATTTATATGAAAAAACAAAGCGTCGCCCGATGATATTACCTATTATTATGGAAGTATAAAAATAAAAAAATGCCAGAGGAATATAGTTCCTTCTGGCATTTTTCTTTAGGAGAGCACTTTCTTTTCGAAACGATTAATATCTACATCTGCCCCAATGATAATAAGTACATCGTTTAACTGAAGCTTTTCATCTGCTTGTGGAGAGACAATAATGTTATTTCCTCGTTTAACTGCAACAATATTAATTCCATACGTTGCACGTATATCTAAATTTATAATAGAGTGTCCTGCAATTTTCTCATTTGCTATTATTTCTATAATTGAATGCTCATCAGAAAGTTCCAGGTAGTCAAGTACATTATTAGATATAATATTATTCGCGATACGGATCCCCATGTCTCGTTCGGGATGTACAACTTTATCTGCACCAATTTTACGAAGTACTTTTTCATGATAATCATTTTGTGCTTTCACCGTAATTTTCTTCACGCCAATTTCTTTTAGCATTAAAGTAGTTAAAATACTGGATTGAATATCATCTCCAATAGCAACAATCACATGCTCAAAATTTCGAATACCAAGAGACTTCAAGACAGATTCATCTGTTGTATCCGCTACAACTGCTTGCCGTGCAATGGAAGCAAATGCGTCTACGCGTTCAGACACTTTGTCTATCGCCATTACATCCGCGCCTTGATCGACTAATTCTTTTACAATACTTCCTCCAAATCGACCTAATCCAATTACAACAAATTCTTTATGCATACACTAGCCTCCTAGAAATCCAATGCACCTAGTTTAACACAACCTAGTTCTTTCTGCGAAGAGTTGCCGTAGAAGTATTAAGAACAAAAAAATGGTTCTTCCTAATATTTTTTTGATTCATTCATAAGAAGCACTAAACGTTTTTCTAACATTTTCAATCCAAGCTCTCCAATTTGGATATGTCGTAATAATCCTTGCTTATCAAACAAATAATAAGTTGGAACTACTCGATTTTGATATTTTTGTGTAATCTCTAAATTATGATCTAGACAGATTGGGTTGGTCATATTCATTTGAAAAGCCTTCGCTTGGATAAGGCGATTATTAACATCCTCTTTTGACCTAGGCATATGCACTCCAACGAGCTTAAATTTATCACCATAAATTCTTTTCCAATCATTAATGATTTTAAATGCCCCTTCACAAACATGGCAACTCACTGACCAAAAGTGAACTAGAATAGGAACCTCTCCTATTAAATTCAACTTTGTTACATTTCCATTCATCCATTGAGTAGTCCGAGAAAACTCGGGTAACTCCTCTCTTAAGCGCATTCATTTCTCCCCTTTTCCTTTCGTCCACATTTAGTTTATGCACCACCCAAATAACTGTCCCCTGTTAAAAATCCAATTGGAAAAAATATTTTTAAAATAATTCATATAAGTTGTTAAAGTAAACTTAAAGTTGTGTTAAAATAAACTTTATTTTATAAGATAGCTCTGCATCTTATTTAGAAGGAGCCTTATAATTATGCAAATAGGCAAAAAAATTAAAAGATTACGTTTGGAAAAAGGATTAACCCAAGAAGAATTAGGTGAAAGAACTGATTTAAGTAAAGGATTTATTTCTCAATTAGAAAGAGATATTAACTCACCTTCCATTGAAACGCTTTTTTCTATTTTAAATGTGCTGGGTTCTAAACCAAAAGACTTTTTTGATGACGAACAGGCTCGAACAAAGGTTGTGTATGAAAAAGAAGAACAAACGATTTTTGTAGATGTAGAAAAGAAATATAAACTTCACTGGCTCATATCTGAATCAAATGAAAATGAAATGGAACCAGTACTTATTTCTTTAGGAACAGGTGGACAATTTAAACAGTTCGAGCCCTCCTTATCCCAAACGTTTATATTTGTATTACAAGGAAAAGTGGAGTTAACACTAGGTAAACAACATTATTTTGCTTCTAAAGGGGAATCTCTCTATTTTGATGCATCCGATCACCATCTATTACAAAATGGTTCTGATGAAGATGCACAAGTAATTTATGTCGTTACAAATTCTTACTTATAAGAAGAGCGTTAGGCGATTTGTGGAATGGATAGATAATTGTAAAAAGCTGATACTTACTTATCAAATAGGCTCTGTTAAATTAGAGGGAACTGAAAAAGTGTCCCTCTAGCCGCTAAGAGAATTTAGCAAATAGTTCCTACAAAAATCCGGATTTTCGGCAGGTAACTACACGCATGATCGTTTAACAGAGCCCTAAAATAAAAATTGGAGGTTTATTATGACAGAGACACCCATCATTCGTTTCGAGAATGTGACAAAAAACTATGACGAAGAAACTACTGTTTTAAAAAATATTAACTTTGAGTTAGAACGTGGTAAATTCTACACTTTACTAGGACCATCTGGTTGTGGAAAAACGACCATTTTGCGATTAATAGCAGGCTTTATGCAGCCATCTAGTGGAAGCATATATTTCAATGGGAAATTAATTAATAATGTACCCGCAAACGAAAGACAAGTTAATACAGTATTTCAGGACTATGCCTTATTTCCTCACTTAAATGTTTTTGAAAATATAGCATTTGGACTTCGTATAAAAAAATTAGGAAAAAAAGAGATTGAACAAAAAGTTTTAGAAGCACTCAAGTTTGTCAACTTAAGTGGATATGAAAATAGAGAAATTGCCGAAATGTCGGGTGGTCAAAGACAACGTGTAGCAATTGCCCGCGCAATCGTAAATGATCCTGAAATCATTTTACTAGATGAGCCACTTTCAGCTCTAGACTTAAAACTACGTTCTGAAATGCAATATGAGCTTCGCGAGCTTCAACAAAGACTTGGCAAGACTTTTATTTTTGTTACACATGACCAAGAAGAAGCACTGGCTATGTCTGATGAAATCTTCGTTTTAAACGCTGGTAATATCGAGCAAAGTGGAACTCCAATGGATATTTACGATGAACCAATTAACCGATTTGTTGCAGATTTTATTGGAGAATCTAATATCGTTTCCGGAACAATGGTAGCTGACTTCCGTATACATATCGGTGGAAAAGAATTCGAATGTGTCGATCAAGGGCTTAATCCAAATGAAAAAATAGATGTTGTCATTCGCCCTGAAGACTTAGAAATTACTACAGTTGAGAATGGAAAAATGAAGGTTAAAGTAGATACACAGTTATTTAGAGGAGTTCACTACGAACTCTCTACTTATGACGATGAAGGAAATGAATGGCTTGTTCATTCTACGAAAAAAGCAGAAGTTGGAGAATTTATCGGGCTAGACTTTGACCCAGAAGCTATTCATGTTATGCGTCTAAATGAAACAGAAGAAGAATTTGATAAGCGACTTGAGTCTTATGGAGAAGACGCTTATGCAAACTAAAAATACGAAGAGGTTTTATTTAATACCTTATTTTGTTTGGATTGTTCTTTTTGTAATTGCTCCAATTGCTTTGATCACCTATTATTCTTTTTTCGATTTAAGCGGTAATTTCACATTAGACAATTATAAAAACTTCTTTACTTCTGTCTATTTAAAGTTAACTCTTAGTTCTTTCTGGTATGCATTTCTTATTACTCTGTTTTCATTATTTGTGGCATACCCAACTGCTTATCTACTGACAAAAACAAGACATAAACAGTTATGGTTATTACTTATCATCATTCCATCTTGGATTAACTTACTTTTAAAAACGTATGCATTCATTGGAATTTTTGGATTGTACGGACCGGTTAATGCATTTTTAAATGTTTTTGGTATGAAGGAAACACAAATATTATTTACAGACTTTAGTTTTATTTTTGTATCTGTTTATATTTTTATTCCATTTATGATCTTACCTATCTTTAACTCTCTTGATAAATTAAACCCATCGTTAATCGATGCGAGTAGAGATTTAGGTGCTTCCAGTTGGACAACCTTTTCAAAGGTTATTTTCCCCTTAACAGTAAATGGGGTTAAGGCTGGAATTCAAGCGGTATTCATTCCTTCCCTTTCGCTATTTATGATTACGCGATTAATTGCGGGGAACAAAGTAATTACACTAGGAACTGCTATTGAGCAACAATTTCTAGTAACTCAGAACTGGGGAATGGGTTCAACAATTGCCGTGTTCCTAATTATATTTATGGTCATTATAATGATTATTACTGGTCAGAGAGACAAGGGGGCTACTTCTAATGGAAAAAACTAGTAGAACAGCAAAACTGTACTTAGTCCTTGTTTTTGTCATTTTGTATGCACCCATCTTTTACTTAATCTTTTACTCTTTCAATAGTGGCGGCAGCATGAATGATTTTGAATCTTTCACGCTAGAACATTACGCTGCTGTGTTTTCGGATACACGACTTATGATGATTCTTATTAATACGGTGATTGTAGCGCTTCTTTCGGCACTACTATCTACAATAATTGGAGTATTTGGTTCGCTCGGTATCGTTTACATGCGTAACAAATCGCTACGTAATTCCATATTATCGTTAAATAATGTATTAATCGTAAGTCCTGATGTTGTAATTGGTGCTTCTTTCTTAATCTTATTTACGATGATTGGAGTGAAACTTGGATTTGCATCCGTTTTAATTTCACATATTGCTTTTAGTATTCCAATCGTTGTGCTTATGGTATTACCTAAGCTGCAAGAAATGAATAGCTCATTAATAGACGCGGCCGCTGATTTAGGTGCTACTAAAAGAGATATATTAACACGCGTTATTATTCCATTTATCAAACCGGGAATTTTTGCAGGTTTCTTTCTAGCACTTACGTATTCCTTAGATGATTTTGCTGTAACCTTTTTTGTAACAGGAAATGGTTTTAGCACACTTTCTGTTGAAATATACTCGATGGCACGTGCAGGCATCACTCTAACGATTAATGCATTATCCGGCATAATCTTTATCGTGACACTTGTTCTCGTTGTGGGTTATTACTTTATAAGCCAACGCGGGAAAAACCCTATCGGAATGGGGGTACGAAAATGAAAGACATACTTAGAGCGTCGATAGCTATCTTGATCGTTTGTATCGTTTTATTTATAGTAAATGATTATTTGGATAAAAGCTCTGGTAAGGCTGGTAGTGATACGGTAACTATATTTAACTGGGGAGAATACATCGATCCAGATTTGATTGCTCAGTTTGAAGAAGAATCAGGCTACCGTGTTGTGTATGAAACATTTGACTCAAACGAAGCAATGATGACGAAAATAGAGCAAGGTGGTACTTCGTATGATATTGCGATTCCTTCTGAATACGCAATTGAGAAAATGAAGGAAAAAGATTTACTTCTTTCGATTGATCATACAAAGATTCCAAACTTAAAAAATATTGACCCTTACTTTTTAGATTTATCATTTGACCCCAAAAATAAATATTCGATCCCATATTTCTGGGGAACAGTAGGAATTGTTTTTAATCCTACATTGCTCGATGGACAAACTTTTGAAAGCTGGGAAACACTTTGGGATCCTTCTTTAAGAGGGCAAGTTCTTTTAGTTGATGGTGCTCGTGAAGTTATTGGAATGGGACTAAATAGTTTAGGATACTCGCTAAACTCAACAAATGAAAAAGAATTACATGAAGCAGTAGAGAAACTGAAAAAGCTTTCTCCAAACATTAAGGCAATCATTGGAGATGAAGTAACTCAGCTCATGATAAACGAAGAAGCTGCTGTAGCACTCACCTGGTCTGGTCAAGCAGCGGATATGATGTGGGAAAATGAGGAACTTGACTATGCTGTTCCTAAAGAAGGATCGAACTTATGGTTTGATAATATGGTTATTCCTAAAACAGCAGCTAATATAGAAGGTGCTCATGCATTTATTAATTTCATATTAGATGCAGAAGTTTCAGCTCAAAATGCTGATTATGTCGGTTATTCTATTCCAAATGCAGCTGCGATGGAGTTAATGGATGAAGAGGTTACTTCCGATGAGCGTTTTTATCCTTCTGTGGAACAACGGGACAACCTAGAGGTATACAATAATCTTGGCCTTGAAATGCTTGGTAAGTACAATGAATTATTTTTAGAATTTAAGATGAGCTCAAACTAATAATTAGAATCGTCTTTTTATAGGCGATTCTAATTTTTTTATTCTTAACACACGTGTTGATTAACCAAAAGTGCCCAGTAATTTGCTTATTAACATTTTCCAAACTATCTCGGTTTTCTTTTGAGCGTTGTAGGTACGTAACGGACAAATCTCCACAACAGGATAATCGAAAATAGTTTAGCCCTCTAGTAATCATTTCGTCCAAACCGAACCAAAAACGTACAAGGGCAAAATGGAATCCTTGCACATTTCTTGTGAAATTTTAATGGGGAAAATTGGATAATCAACAGCCGTGTTCTCTTAATAAACAATTAATAATAATTCGTGATACGAAAGTTTTTATTCTTCTAGGAATGTGATAGAATCTATAGACATATGTAAGATTTTTTTATAGAAAGTAGGAAAAGTATGACAAAGAAATCAAATCAATTTGCACTTTACATATTAATGTTTAATATGTTTATAGCGATGGCTGGAATTGGGCTAGTTGTTCCAGTTATGCCTCAATATTTAGAAACGTTTGGTGTAGCGGGTCAAGCACTTGGATTTATTGTCGCTTCCTTTGCTTTAGGCCAATTTTTATTTTCTCCTATAGCGGGAGATTTATCCGATTCATTTGGACGTAAAAAATTAATTATAGTAGGTTTAGTAGTCTTCTCTGCCTCTCAATTATGGTTTGGATTGGCAACTCATGAATGGATGCTTTATGCTGCACGTTTTGTTAGCGGAATTGGGGGAGCTTTTTTAATTCCGGCAACGATGGCATTTGTTGCAGACATAACATCATTTGAAGACCGTGGAAAAGGGATGGGACTATTAGGCGCTTCCATGTCACTTGGATTCATGATTGGACCCGCTTTAGGTGGATTTTTAGCGAAAGTTAGCTTAACTTTCCCATTCTATATGGCTGCTCTAGCAGCAATTATTTCTGCTGTTGTCTCATTCATCATATTGCCGGATATTAAAAATGTTGTCTCCGCAAATCCTTTAGAAAAGAAAAAACGAGAAAACATATTAATTCAAATGAAAAACTCAGTTAAAACACCTTATTTTATGATGTTAATCATCATCTTTGTTTTCTCATTTGGTATCGCCAATTTCCAAACGACCTTCTCTTTATACGTGGATCATAAATACAATTACACACCACAAGATATCGCAGTAGTTCTAACAGTCGGTGGATTCATTGGAGTACTCATTCAAACACTTGTCGTCTCTAAGTTATTTAAACGGTTTGGTGAATTGAATGTAATCTTGGTAAGCTTAGTAGTTGCAGCGTTGTCATTCTTGCTATTTTTCGTTGTAGATGGATACTGGCTAATATTAGTAGTAGCTTCTATTTTCTCAACAGCAACTACACTTATTCGACCAGCTGTAAACACGGTTGTATCCAAGCTAGCTGGGCATGAGCAGGGATTTGCTGCTGGTATGAATAATGCCTATATGAGTTTAGGAAATATGATTGGGCCAGCATTAGCAGGAATACTTTTTGATATAAATATTAACATTCCATTTGTTATAGGCTCGATTATTTTACTATTCTCTTGGGGTATAACGCTTGTTTGGATTAAAAAGAAAAAACCGATTATATAATAACAATAGAGCATAGCGTCCATTAAGTGAAATACCTGTTTTGTATCGTTTTCGGAGGTCTTTGGACAGACTTATTGCTATATCATTACCGATTGATTTTTAAGAGAGGCTGGTCTTGACTGACGTCACGACCAGCCTCTCTTTTCTCGGTAATCTTATGGCGTTTGTCCGTCCGTCGCCCTCCTTCAACAGTACGAATAAGTTTAAGATCTTTTTGGATAATGAGTGAAAAGATGCTTTCCAACTCATAAAGCTTCAGAGGAGGACAGTCTAAGTTCGCGACTTAATGGTGCTCCTGCGCAAAGCTCGTCGCAAAATAAAAGAACATTTCGCAACGACTGTCTGACCCGCATCGTGCGGGCCTCCGAAAATACAATTTCGGGTGCTCTAGTGTTCCTCTATACAATAGATACTAACTATTTTTTGGTCATATACTCTTTTACCAGTAGAAGAAAATTAGCAGAAATGCTCTTCTTAAAGATTCTTGCTAGCTGACAGGTCCATCCTCTACCTTACCTTGTATACAATCCACTGCATTTTCCTATCGGTCAAAGTACCAGTGACTTTACTTTATGCACTCCAAAACTATATACTTCCTTATCTTTTAGTTGTCCTTTCTTTTATGATTGATTTGAAAACATTTACTTGATTGTAGTGGAAGGTGGCGACTCCAGCGGGATGAGTGAGAAAGATGAGACATCACAACGGACGCTTTAGCGGCGGTGATGGCTCATCACTCACCCAGCGGAAAGCGTAGGCCTGGAACGGAAATCAACAGTAGTATTGAATCGATCTTTTTCTCCAAAATATCTGAAACACTGGATTTATGGATCGGAAAATTATATACTTTCTTATTCTTTTAAAAAAGCGCAAGTGCCCTTTAAGTGCAATACCTGTTCGCAGACGTTTCCGGATTGCTTTGGAATGGACTTTAGCTACATCCTAATCTTTTAAGAAAAGAGCAAGCATCCTGTAAAAGCCAAACTGTTCGCTCTCTTTTTCGAGGAGATTTGGGCTGTGTCATAACATGAAAAGCTGCTAGTGAATTTCTGGACTGCCCTATAAATGTTAGTTAGTGTCTAACATTTATGGGGCAGTTCACTTCTCACTAGCAGCTTTTTAACGATTCTTTTTGCCTTTTACGAGTTTTTCTACATTGCTTGTTACATCTGTGTTAGCACTAATTTCTTTTTTCCGGTTCATTTGAGAAAATGGAGCAAGCAATTGTCTAAACCCAAATCTTCTGATCGTGATATCCATGAAGAACAATATTATTGCAGCGAGTATAAGGAACTGCTGAATCGATTGTTTTTCAGAACTTTTTAAATCGATTGTTCGGAATGCTTCAGAAGGTTCGGTAAGCATCTTTCCACCTGTCCGACTAGCGATCATCTCCAAATTTCCTGTGTTCGGCTTTTGGACTTTATATTCTTCGCTATATGGAATGGAAATACCTGCTTGATACACCGCCTCTTGCTCATTTGATACTCGGAAAAACACTAGTCCTGGTTCACTATCAACAGTCACTCTCGATTTGCCTGGTGCAAGCGGCTCTGACAATACTGGTAGCTCTTCTCCTTTTTCATTAACCGCAGCTATTTCAATAAAAGAAGATTTCCCCGAAGGATCCGTTACTGTATAACTGCCGTCACTAGCCTTTTGAATCGTAAAAGGAACTTCACTATATGCTGGTAGAAGTCTTGAAATAGCAGTGTTCCAAAGGTCTCCCCAATTACTCCATCTAGCGAAATCTCCACTCCACTCTCCAGTAGAATCAGAGGTAAAGGCAATCGTTCTTCCTAATCCATACATCCATTCCGCTAGTACAGGATCTTCCTTCTCACTTTCGGCAATTACTGTAGCAGTTTGCTTAGGAGTCGTTGCAATATATGCATTCATTTGTGGTACCCCGTCTGCAAATAAACTGGTCCAAGTTGCATCACCATAAATGATCGGATAGAAAGGATTATCTTCAATATATGTTCTAGAAATCATTGCTGTTTCCGTCGACATGATAGCAGGAATGGTCGATTCATCTTCCACCTCGTAAAAGGTACCTCCACCCATTTCAGCTAAACTTTCCAGTAGTGCTCTATCCGCATCTTGCCCCACTGCAACAGTCGACACCGTAATTAAATTCTCAGCTCCCTCTTCGATTAACGTTTGATAGTCATTACTAGTAGAAGACTGACCGTCTGTTAGTAAAATGATATGCTTTCTTTGAAGCTTTAATGGAGCTAAACGTTCATATGCGAGAGCCAGACCAGAATAAATTTCCGTTCCTCCACCGGATCCTACAGATAAAATACTCTCCACTGCAGCATCCCTATTGGAAAGGGGTTCTGCTTCGATAATTTCCCAAGGACGATCATCAAAAGCTATAAATCCAAGTGTATCCTCGTCACGAAGCATCTCTACAGAACGTGCAGCTGCTTCTTTCGCATATTCTAATTTAGAACCACTCATACTGCCTGAACGATCCATCACAATAATTAACCCTAGAGATGGTAACTGTTGTTTCCCTTTGATTTCCATTTCAACCGGTAATAGCTTTTCAATTGGAGTTTTGAAATATCCCCCTAAGCCAAAGCTATTTTTACCTCCAACCATCATAAAGCCAACACCGAAATTTTTCACAGCTTGTTCAATAACTGTCATTTTCTGCTCCCCAACTGCGTGCCCAGGGACATTGTCAAAAATAATAGCATCATAGGCTAAATAATTGGATAGATCATAAGGTAGTGCAATTGCGTCTATTACGTCAGTTGTTATTGCTTCTTGATCAATAACCGTTGGAATATTAGAATGGCTTCCTTCGTTTGTGACAACTAACAGTCTTGGAGAGCTTTCTACATTCGTCACGCTCGTCAATTTATTATTTTCAATTAAGCCATCATCAGGAACTATCACCTGAACTTGATACTTTAATAGTCCTTCACCTTTAGAAGCATTTCGGAAAGTAAAGCTATTAGTTCCTTTTTCTAATGTAATTTGTTCTCGTGACAATAATTGGTCATTTTGATAAAGAAGCAGCTCTCCTTTAGTATCCTTAGTTGCTTCTAATTTAACATTAAGCTGCTGTTGTTCTCCTTCAAAAGCAACTGGCGGAGTTTCAAAAGACGTGACAGCAACATCTTCCGAAGCTACTCTTTCTAGCTGTACAACATCTATTGTGACATTTCCCCCAGCAACTTTCACTAACTCATCTGCCACGGATCCACTTGTTTCTAATCCATCCGTGAACAGAACTATTCTTGTCGCTTTGTTAGGATCTACTATACCTGTAGATAGTTGTAAAGCTCTTGCTATATCCGTATTTCCAGGTGACTTCATCGGTGTAAATACCGGTAAATTTACTTCTTCAGCAGTTAACGCAACTTCCGATTGAAAATCTTCTGCAAATGTATATACCCCTACAACATGTGAATTTTTTCGAGAAGATAGACTCTCTTCAATCCATTCCGTCACTTGTTGCTCAGTGCCTTGGACAGAAGCTGAACGGTCCACTAAAAAGAGAACTTGTTCTTCTTTAATGGGTAATAAAAGATAAGGATTTGTTAAACCAAGAACTAAGCAGAAAACAGCAACAAGTCGAAGAAAAAATACTACTTTTCCTTCTCTTCGAAAAATCTTTTTATCTTTTCTCCAAGTCCACATAAAATAAATAACAATTGGAATAAGTATTAAAAGCCATAGCGGTTGGTCAACTCGTAAATCCACGTCGTCTTTGCACCTCCCACTCCATAACAAACAATAACAATAATAGTACTAGAATATAAGGGACAAACGATTGCTGATCATAATTTTCTAGCTGATCTATCTGTTGTCCACTTAATTGATAAGTAGCTCCTTTTGCAATTTCTTTTTCCTTTTGAGATAAAGCAACTGCAAAGTTCTTTTCTATGTCGTTCGAACGAAGCACATATAACCCTGGCTTCTTCGGTGCAACAAAAGCTCCACCGTTTTCAATGGAACATTCATAAGAATCATCCATTGTGTAAATTTCCCATTCATTTAATGCACTTCCAAGTGACTGTGGCTTTCGCTCATTTGGTGAAAAAGTTCCTATATACGTATTTCCGGCGGACAGTTGTTCCTTCACACTCCACATGAATAAGGGAAATGAAGGACTTAGTGGCCAATCTGTCATTTGAATATCGGAAAGAATGATAATATCTCCACGCGGGGATACCTGTATAAACGGCTCTTCACCTACTGTCGCAATGGTAGTATATCCATCGATCGGTGGGTATACGGCACTTACATAAATATCCGATAAATTAGCAAATGAAAAAAGCGGATGTTCAGTAGTTTGAACGACTCCATTTATCTCTTTTGCAGAAACGTCATTTCTACCAATAAATAAGGAGGCACTTTCTAATTGTTCAATTAAACCGAATTGATTCGTTACGATTATGCCTTCTTCCTTCAATAAACCCACTTGTTCAGCTGGTACACTGCTCACTTCTATATCCATCGATTGAAATGCAGTACGAACAAGTGCATGCATAGAACTGTCCACAAACACTTTGGATAATTGATCCTGCATAAATACAGTCATCGAATTATCTAAAGCATATTGATCCTGAACATCTAAAGATGCTTTTAAATAAGAAGATTCTATCATTTCATCGAAGGATAACGTAACCGTTTCATTTGGTGGTATTGTCACATCTTCTTTCACTAATTCTTTCTGCTCGTTTGAAAGACTTAGAGTGGTTACTTGTTCCTTGTTCGACTGATTTTCTAGTTGAATGAGAGCTGAAATTCCATTACTCGTTTTCGTTGCACCAAAACGTTTAATAGACGTATTGGTTACTTCCGATGTTTGCCCTTCCACATTCCAACTAACATTTTCATATTGTAAAGGCAACGACTGTCTATCTAACTCATCTGTAAAAACATATACGGAGCTAGCCTTTTTTTGGAAAAAGGATTGGGCAAAATCTAATGACTTCGACATATTTTCGTCTTCATAGCTTACTTCTAATTTATTTATCTCACTTTTAATAAGATTAAGATTCGTTTCTTGGCGCAGAAGAACAGCTGGTTGATTTCCCGTAGTAATCACTGTTAATGGCTTTCCTGATAATTGATCCACAAGACTTAGCATCTCTATTTTATGCTGTTCAAAAAGCGTAGTATCATTTGTATTTACTTCCATTGTTGCAGAAGTATCTACGATGAAGATTACTTGTTCCCCAGCAAGCGCTTTCGTTTTCCAAAACGGCTGAAGTAAAGCAATAACAAGTAATATCATTGCAAGCATTTGTAAATAAAATAAAGCATTGCGCTGTAAATGCTGCAAATAAGGGGATGCTTTCGTTTCTTTCATCACTTCCTGCCAAAAAAGTGTAGAAGAAACAGACTGCTTCGTATATTTTTTTCGAAAGAAATAATAAAGCAATACAGCTATTGGAAATATCGCTGTCCATAAAAATAATAGTTGATTAAACCCCAAATATTCTCACCTCACTGCACCCAATTTGCACGTAAAAGCTGATGAAATAATACATGTGAAATCCCATCTTCTGCATTTACTTGAACCATTTTCGCTCCAAATTTACTACATAATAATTCAAGGCCTCTTTGATGTAGTTTTCTTTCTTGCTCATATGTTTCCAGTACGCGAGAAGACATCGATACATTTAACTGATGTGATGTCTCTACATCTTCAAGTTGGACATCTCCTGTATATGATGGTGCAAGCTCGTCACTTGTAACAATCTGCAAAATGCGAATATCACCAGCAAACTTTGGTAGCTTTTGAAGTAACCTCTCCCACGACTCAAGACTTTCTAAGCAATCTGAAATAACAAATAATACAGTACTATCTTTTGGTAAAAAAATAGGGGCATTTTCAGCAAAAGACTGTACCATAGTTGGTTCCTTTAAATCAGAAACAGTCTGTGTAAATGCTTTTCGATAAGTTGCTCCCTTCCGTCGAAATGGTGGTTTCTTTTCAGTTGTTACGGCTGAAAATGTTAAACGATCATCTCTTTGTAGTACAAGAATCCCCAGAGAAACAGCTAGCTGTTTGGCAAATGTCCATTTCAATGGATCTCCCATTGATTTTGTTGAATCTAGCAATATATGAACTCGCATTTCCTGTTCGTCTAAAAATCGTTTAATAAAATACTTATCTGTTCGAGCATATACATTCCAATCTATTTGACGAACATCATCACCTGGAGCATATTCTCGGAAATCCGAAAAATCGAGAGAAGCACCAAAACGTGCGGAACGATGTGACCCTTTATGTTGACCACGTAACTTTGATCTTGTCGAGATGGAAAGCCGACTCAGTTTACCTGCCCAATCCTTTGGTACTAATTGATCTGTACTCATACGGTTTGTCCTTGCTTAATCGTTTGTAATACAAGATCTAAGAGTTCATCTGCTGTTTTACCTTCTGCTTCTCCTTCGTAATTAAGTAATAAACGATGTCTAAGTACAGGCTTAGCAACTGATTTAATATCTGCAATAGAGACATGATAACGTCCCGCAACTAGCGCACGTGCTTTCGCGAGCTTGATAAGACTTTGTAAACCTCGAGGTCCACTTCCATACTGAACGTACTTTGCAATTTCAGGAATTACTGCCGCCTCTGGATGGGTCGCGGCAATAATATCTACGGCATACTCCAGCATTTCATCTGCAATTAGAACTTCTTTCACCATTTGCTGTGCGTGTACAATTTCTTCCGCATTCATTATTTTATTTAACTCAATGGTTTGACCGCCCGTTGTTCGCTTTGTAATTTCCATAAGCTCTTCTTTGGAAGGATAAGAGACCAAAATTTTGCACAAAAAACGGTCCATTTGAGCTTCGGGTAATGGATATGTTCCTTCCATTTCAATGGGGTTTTGAGTAGCAAGTACAAAGAATGGTCTATCCATTTGTTTCGTTTCACCTAGTACAGTTACCGTTTTTTCTCCCATTGCCTCTAATAGAGCACTTTGTGTTTTTGGTGTTGCTCGGTTAATCTCATCCGCTAAAACCATTTGGCTAAAAATAGGTCCTTTTTGAAAGGTGAATTGCTGCTTACCATTTTCTAAACGTTCAATCGTACTTGTTCCCGTAATATCAGATGGCATTAAATCAGGGGTGAACTGAATTCGCGAAAAAGATAGATCCAAAACTTCTGAAACTGTTCGAATAAGCATGGTTTTACCAAGTCCAGGCAAACCCTCTAATAGTGCATGCCCATCTGCTAAAACGCAGTAAATGGAAAACTCCACCGCTTCTTTTTGACCCACGATGAAATTCCCAATCTCTGCACGTACTTCATCTAACTGTTTACTTATATTTACATAATCTTCTGTTGTGAAAGTCATTAGTTTCCTCCATTATTCGCTATTTTCAACTGATGAAAAGTAATCTTGCACAATTCGCTGCAGGTCAGACGGTAATTGCATACGCTCTGAACTCTTTATATACGATTCTGAATATTCATTAACAACTTCTTCATATGGTCTTGCAGAACCACGAGTAACAGGTCCTTCTGCTGGTTGCTCACTTGCAGATGTTCCATCTCCAAGCTCTCCTCCATCTACGCTAGTTTCAGAAGTTCCACCAACTCTTGTTGGAATCGAAAGGAGATTTCTTCCACCAGAGCCGGTTCCTGCCCCTGAACCTTGACCTTGACCTTGGCCTTGACCCTGGCCTTGACCTTGGCCTTGACCTTGGCCTTGACCTTGGCCTTGGCCTTGGCCTTGACCCTGACCTTGACCTTGGCCTTGACCTTGGCCTTGACCTTGACCTTGGCCTTGACCTTGGCCTTGACCCTGGCCTTGATTGTTTTGTCCAGCACTTTGATTTTGACTGGAGCCTTGTTGGTTTCCTTTTCCTGTATTGCTTGCATTACTTTTATTATTACTATTATTATTGGTGTTAGTCGAGTTTCCTTGTGCTACTGCACTAGCGTTATATGGCAGGGATTTACCCATCTTGCTTAAAGCAGTCTGAGTAGAAGCAGCACTTTTCGCCAATGTATTATTTACATCTTCTAAAGAGGCTAATTCTTTTTGTTCATCTGCTGTTAAAGACGATTCAGTCGATCCCTCTTGTTCCGTTAGTTCTTTCTTCTTTTCAAGCTT